>NZ_JBWKOA010000006.1:0-124266 GCF_059415845.1 Roseateles sp. GW821-FHT09H11
GGCTAGGGTTCATACGTGGGTCAGGTTTGAACGGAAATCAGTGCGGTCGGTGGGTCAGGATTCGGCGGCAATCAACACCCGGTAAACGTGCTCGACCTGTTTCGGGCGACTTTCGACGATGCCGGCTATGGCGAGAATGGTCAGGACGTCCCGCAGGACTCCGAGGACTCGGAACCCACCGAGGAGGAGGATGACTGAATGCCACACCGCGTGAAGCGCTCCGGCAGCGTGCCTATGACGACCTGCGTGCTGTTCTCGCCCAACGGGGCGTACTGTGGCACGCCGCCAGTGCCAGCGGAGTGGCTCGAGCACTGGCTCGGTACCGGACACCTAGCACCGGGCGGAGAACAGCTCAAGGCCTTTATGGACACCTTCTCGCGGCGCTTGATCGTGTAGCGCCTGCTACATGCACTGGAGCAAAGCGCATATCAATGATTGTTGAGCATCCCGCGGAAGAGGTTGACACGTTGGCCTCAGTAAATACTGTGCACTGTCGGCCAGTTTTCGCAATGCACACGTCGCATGAGAATTGCCTAGGGCACTCCTATACTGGATGTACGAGCTTGCAAGCCAGCCGCGACGGTCCATCCTGCGGCGCCTCGAATGGGGCATTGGCTGAGACTCGAGCCGCGGCTCTACATCTTCGCAAGCACCCTGGCGAAAAAGCCGACCCCCGCACCTCCTTGTCGGAAGGGCCTTGGTCGAGTGAGCATCACGTTTTGGGGTACCGCGTTCATGGCTGTCGGGTAGTGACGGCGGGGCCTGGGCGTTGGGAACGGAGACCGTGGGAATGGGCAATCTCTCCACATGCGACCGGCGAAGCCAGCAGTCGCGCCCGTGAGGCTGGCGGGGCCATGAGCGGTCAAGTGATCGCTGTGGCTGGAAGGACGGTCCCGGTGCCTCTGAGCTGCCTTGGGAGGCTGGGGCCTACCCACCAGCGCCGCAGCGAAGCTGCGGCAAGGAACTGGAATGCAAGAGGAAATGCTCCGGGTAGGCCATGGCAGAGGTAGGCGAAATGCGGCTGTACACCAGGAGGGGTGAAGCCGCTTGCGGCGAGGGGAACCTGGGTTCCCCTTACCCGACGGCGCAGTTAGTCGCTGCGATATCGCCAACGCATGGTTGTTGTAGGCTGTCCTGACCCACACCTCTGATCGAGATGGCTAAAATCTCAGGTTGTCTTTGGGACGCACTAACGATCTTTGAGGAGCACTTGACGCCCTTGTCTGGCATTGCAGCGGCTCCTGGAACTGAAAACGAATAGAAGAACAATGTCGCGGCGCAGTGAGATTCCGGTGATCGACCTGTTCGCCGGGCCGGGGGGGCTTTGCGAAGGCTTTTCGTCGATCTTTGACGAGGCCGGCGCGCGGCGCTTCGCCGTCAAGGTCTCGGTCGAGATGGACCCCATCGCCCACCGGACGCTGACGCTGCGGGCGATCTTCCGCAAGTTCCCCAAGGGCAAGGTCCCTGCCGCCTACTACGACTACATCCGCGGCAAGATCACTCGCGAGGCGTTCCTCGCCCACCCCGACATCAAGGACGCGGCCGAGCGAGCCGCCAAAGAGGCGCGCTGCGCCGAGCTCGGCGCCACGCCGGCTAAGGAGGTGGACGGCTGGATTCGGGAGGCCCTGGGCAAGGAAACCGACTGGGTGCTCATCGGCGGCCCGCCTTGCCAGGCCTACTCGCTGGCTGGGCGGTCGCGTCTGCGCAGCAAGGACCCCAAGAAGTTCGAGGCGGACGCCAAGCACTTCCTCTACACCGAATACCTGCGGATCATTCAGCAGTTCGCCCCGGCCGTCTTCGTCATGGAGAACGTCAAGGGGATGCTCAACTCGACCAACTCTGGCAAGCGCATCTTTGAGCAAATCCTCGCCGATCTCAAAACGCCCAGAGCCGACCTGAGCTACGAGGTTCGCTCGCTGGTGGTACACAAAGCCGAGGGGGAGGAGCTCGACCCCAATGACTATGTGATCGAGGCCGACGACCACGGCATCCCCCAGAGCCGCCACCGCGTCATCCTCTTTGGAATCCGCTGCGACGTGGCGCGGGCGACTCCGGCTCTTGCTGAGAACCCCCAGCGCTTCCTGCTGACGAAGCTTAAAAAGAAGGTGGGCGTGAGCGCCGCGTTAGCGGGCCTGCCGCCACTACGCAGCCGACTCTCGAAGGAGCCAGACTCGCAAGAGGCGTGGATGAAGGCGGTGCGCGAGTCGCCCAAGTCTCTCAAGGGTTGGCACATTCCGCTGCGCAGCGTCATCGAGACGGCTATGGAGAAGTTCATCAAGCGGGCCGAAAAGCAAGACACCTACGGCTCGACGTTCATCCCCATGGCCGTAGAGCCGGGCGAGGCCATGCCCAAGGCGTTGCGCGAGTGGTATCTGGACCCCAAGGTGGGCGGCGTGTTGCAACACGAGACGCGCAGTCACATGCGGTCGGACCTGCACCGCTACATGTTCGCGGCCTGCTTCGCCGCGACCCAGAAATACGCGCCGGACCTGCGCAACTTCCCGCCGAAGCTGCTGCCCGACCATGTGAACGTGGACGAGGAGACGATCCCGTTCAAGGACCGCTTCCGCGTGCAGATGGGCAAGCATCCGTCATCCACCGTCGTGGCCCACATCAAGAAGGATGGGCACTACTACATCCACCCGGACCCCGCGCAGTGCCGGAGCCTGACGGCGCGCGAGGCCGCCCGCCTGCAGACGTTCCCCGATAACTACTTCTTCGAGGGGAACCGCACCGAGCAATACGGACAGATCGGCAATGCGGTCCCGCCGCTTCTCGCCAAGCAGATCGCCGAGATCATCTACGCCTTCATGTCGTCGCCGCGCAAGTAGGCGGCGAGCGCAACCTCAGCCCTCGATTCGAAAGTCGCGCGACTTGGCCAGGTTCCACGCCTGGTCCCACAAGGCTCCGTGCCGCTCCATGCTTTCCTCACTCGCCAAGTCCATGCCGTGGCGCAGGAACACCGCGTAGAAAACCATGTTCGCGTCGCAGAAGTCGTGCGAATGGCAGACGCCTGGCGCCGTCTCCGCGCAGTTGCGCTCGACCACTTCCTGCATCTGCCCAGGCTCCAGGCTGGCGTGGAGGTATTGGCTAGATTCGAGGCCGAGAGCGTCGGCGGTGGGCGTCATGGGCATACGGTCGGAAAACGCGATGGCCCGTTAAAGCGCGAATGATCCGTCGCCGCCGTCGCCCGAGCTCTCGCCGTCGTCAGTCCGATTCCACAAATCGTGAATGTGGAGCGTCGAGCCGGTCATGCTCAGAGCGGCCGGCAGCGGCTGGACATTGGGAACTCGCCCGTGTTCTTCGATGAGGCGCTCATGAACATCGCGCATGGACCACGCAGAAGGGCCAATCTCCATGCGCACGCGGACAAACTGCGGCCACGTCGCCATCGCCAGACCGGGCGCTTCCGTCTTGACGCCGTAGCCTTGCGTGCGGACCGACGACCTTGAAATGGCGAAGAGCAGCGCGCTCCTAGCGGCCTCGCCTCGCTTTTGTTTCAATCGCAGCGACTTGTCGAGCGCCGAGACGCCGTTTTCATCGAGCCAAGACTTGACCTTACCCGACCAGTCCACCAGCTCGGCGGAGAGATTGGCGGCCTTGCTGCGGAGCTGGCGCACGTTGTTGGTCGAATAGTCCTGCCACTTCAACTGGAAGAGGCCCACGTCGCCAGTTTGCTTGTCGTAGATGATCGCGTCGATGTCCGTGAGGACCGCGCCGCCGCGGCGGAGTTTGAGGTTTCCCGGGAAGCGGATGTATCGCTTGCCGCCGAACATCCCGTAGAGATGCTCGCGCATCCACTCCTCGCGGTCGGCGGCGATGGCGTGCTCTGTCCGAGGGTCCAACCAATGATGCTGAGTCTTGGCGGCAGTGAAAGGGTTTCGGGTGAGGCACGAAACCGGCCGCAAGATGAACCCATTGCCCAGGTCGAAGAGCAAGGGGATCAAGGGCGTCGAGTGGTCGGCAAGCTTCTTGGCTTGTTCCGCTGTCATCGCCAAAACATTGAAGGCGGCATGGACCACTGGCTCAGGCCTACCGCTCATGAGAGAGATCGATTCTTCAAGGGCATCCCTTGGCCCCCAGATGGTCAAGCTCTGCGGGACCGACACCTGAGAGAAGAGCTTCTTGGCGACCGACACGCAACCGAAGTGCTTGGCGTGGAGGCTGATGAGCGCGGCGCCGACACCGGCAATGTCGCCGCCGGTGATGGAACCGAGCTTTGCATCGGCATGGATGCCAGAGTCCTCGCGCCAAGGCGTCGCCAGCGCCAGCGCCACGCCCATGTAGTGCTTGTCCACCTCGATGCGGGCGTCATACGCCACCATCACCCCATAGCCTGTGTCCCATGGCCGCACCAGCGGCTTGACGAGCTCCTCGATGTCCGGCCGGAGCCAACGCCTCACCGGCGCGTCGGCCAACGCCACATAGTTGCCAGGCATGTCGGGAAGGCGCATGGCATCGCGCATGGAAGCCATCGTCCAGCCGGCGCTCGACGACGGCAAATGGGCCTCGGCAGCCTTGAGGCGTCCTGACTCTGCGAAGTCAGCGAGTTGCGCGCGGGCGTCCTCGGTCATGCGCATGCGGAAGTCATCGCCGTCCCGGGCTATCTCCATGATGCCGCGCTCGTCCATGTCGGCCAGCCGGCGCGCGAGCGACACCTTACCGAACTCTTGCATGAGGCCGGCGGCGAACCCGCGAGACTCCCTCGTGCTCTCCATCATGGGGAACGCGCCAGGCTGATCCAGCGGCTCAAATAGCTCTGCGACTGCTCTGTTCCATCCCCAATACATGAGGTCCAGAGACTGCCCGGTTTGCGCGTTCTTCAAGCTGTCTGGATAGGCGGTGATGCTCCAGTAGTCCATCGCGCGGACCACCTCGATGAACAAGATGAACTTGCCCAGGCGGTCGCTCGGCAGCCGCTGCAGGATCGCCGACAAGTGGGCATCTGCCAGAGCTCGGAGCGCTTGGGCGGCTGACTCGGTCATCGCTAACTTCGCGTCGGCGCGCTGATCTCGCCATAGGACTCGCCGCCCTCGATCCACGAGCTCATGGTAGCTTGCAGGCCAGCGACGGCTTCGGCGTCACGCGTCGCGCATTCCCAGACGCACAGCACGCGCCAGCCGAGGGCTTGCAGCTTCTCGAAGGCGCGGCGGTCGCGCGCCACATTCGCGTTTAGCTTGGTCTTCCAGAACTCCGGCCGCGTCGCCGGCGTCTTGGCGAATCGGCATCCCTGGTGCATGTGCCAGAAGCAGCCGTGGACGAACACGGCTACCTTGCGGCCCGGCATGACGATGTCGGGCGCGCCGGGCAGATCGCGCCGATGCAGTCGGAAGCGGTAGCCCGAAGCGAAGAGCATCTGGCGGACGATTAGCTCGGGCTTGGTGTTCTTGCCCTTGATTCCGGCCATCATCCGGCTGCGGTCGGCGAAGGAGACAACATCAACCATTTGCTTCTACCGAACCCGGAAATACTTGTCGAAGAGATGTGGGCGCGCCGACACGAAAGCTTGAAGTTGAAAGCGATCAACCTTGCGCACTTCCACGCCGCGCTTTCCGCAGATCGAATCGACCCTGTCGTGAAGAGTGGGATCGATATACCCACAGGTCATCACGCCGTAGCCCCCGGCGTCGTATTGTTCGATCACATCACCAATGTTCTTGATGTGCTTCGGCGTCAGCGAATCATCAGCACGGATATGTTTGCACTGGAAGATCCACTTGACGGGGGAGCGATAGAAAGGGGGGACGCGTTTCGTCCAGCCCACGATGTCCCGTCCGCCGTCGCGCGAGCGTGACTTGCCCATCTTCTCCAGCCGATCCCGATCAAAGTTCGGCGATGCGTACAGGTAGTCCCAGCAAAGCTGCTCGAAAAGCTCATCATCCAGAGCCTCCCACGGAAGATCAAGCGCCGACCTAGCCGAGCCACCGTCGTGCAAGCTCGTTGCCAGACACTGCAGCACCTCGGCCTGAGCAGCGCGCCCCGGGGTCTGACGCTGTTGGTCGCTAAAGAAGACGATGGAGAATCCCGAACACCGCAGCGCGGCGAATCCTGACAAGTCGCCGACCCAGGCGGACGTCTCGTCACCGCCAACGCCGATACGCCCTCGGAAGGCAATGAGGTCGGAGGAGTCGGGCTCGGGCTGCATACGTCGCACAAACTCGTCGCCGCAGCCAATCGCCCGGGTGACGAGCTCTGACGGCACACCGACGACGACTGGTCCGCCAATGAAACTGGCCTCTCGCTCCGTCATTACCATCTGTGCAGGCACCAGAGCTTCACCGCTGTAACCCATGCTATTGAGAACTTCGGCGAGCGGTGCGTCCGACGACAGGATCAGTTCCCCATCAGACGAAAGAACGATCTGACCACCTGCGTGGATCGACTTGGTGACGAAGAACCCGTAACGTCGCTCCGGATAGCGCTGAAGATGGGCTTTCAGCGCCTCGGGGTCTTCCCACTCTCCGTACGACATGACCAGGTTGCCGACGTAGTGATCAGCGATCTCAGGGAACAGAAGCTCGCTCTGTTCCAGGCGCTCCTCGTAGTCGTATCGCGATTCCCGGACTTGCTCGAACTCGGCGCGTAGACCTTCGGTCTCATGCTCGGGATAGTCAACAAATACGGCCATCTGGGCAAGTTCCAGCGCCATGGCCTGCGGGTCGTAGCTGTCAAGTTCAAGCCGGATCACATTCAAATGCTCGACCTTCGCCCACGCCATTGATCTTCGCGTCGCATGGGCCCCCAGACGCTCAGCGATCAGAGACGCGTCCAGAAAGTCATCGGCCAGATCCAAATGCGAGTTCGAACTCCCGACAGAGGGTAGCGGGACGTCAACAGCAAACGCACGACCCGAAGAGACAGCGAACAAGAACTCTGTGACGACGTCTGTGAGCGTATGCGCGTCGTTAGGCAACTCTAACTTCACCGCCCGCTGCGAGGCGTCCTTTGCTTCATGCATGAGCTGTGCCCAGAGTTCTGCTGGCCTATTTCACCTCGGGGATGTTGGTGGCCGGGGCGGAATAGCTCGCGCCCATCACGGCCTCCTTGCACTCGGGCCGCTTGGCCCATTCAGACACCATCTTGCCGCCGGACGACGAGTGCAGCACATCGTTGACCTCCTTTGCCCACACCGCTATTTGTGCGAGTAGCTCGGGGGATGCCGCCTGCCTGGCCCAGATGCGCTCGAGGTCGATACGGTCGCCGAGCTTCTCGGCAACGAGCGACACCGTGTAGGCGGTCACGTTGGCCTGGAAGGCCTGGAACATCGGCCGCAAGAGCTTCTGCGCGTCACGGTAAATCTTCGCCTTGGCGATCATGGCCTTGAAGTCGGCAACGGTCGGAAGCGGAGCCTCTTGGCCGTCGGCCGGCGTCAGGCCTGCCATGAATTTGTCGAAATTCTTCTGCGAGCCGAGGCTGACGATGTCGGGCTTCTTGTCCCAAGCGGTGATGTATTTGGCCAGGTCGGTCTTGGTGACGCGACGGGCTGTCGGGATCGCCTCCTTCAAGGCTTTGAGCTTGGCCGGAGTGGTGCCCTCGCGGGCGAGCAGCGTGTTGTAGCTGCCCGAGGCGCGCTCATAGAACCATTGGCCGACGCCGTCAGGGCAGTAGACCGAGCGAGAGAGCTTCTCGATCTCGACGTGGAAGGGCTTGTTGGCCGACAGGTCCGATTGCCGCACGGCGTTCTGGCTGTTGGCGAAGCGCGAGATGTCGGAGACGAGAGCCTCTTCCTTGGCCGAATCCTGGGCGCGCATGACGATGATCTTGGCCGGCACCCGCACACGGCTGAGGTCGGTGTCGGGATATTTCTTCTTGGCGAAGTAGATCGACGCGGTGGTTTGTCCACCGTTGACGATTTGAAGGCCCTTGAGCCAGGCGATGCCGGCCAAGCCGTCGCCAGGCTTGCCCAGGCGCATCTCGTCGGCCACGATGACGATGCCGTTGTTGTAGGCCATGAAGCGCTCGGGAGCCGAGCGCAGCGTGTTTTGGATGCCGGCGTTGACACCCTTGCCCTTGACGCTCAGGAACGACCGCACGTTGGCTTCGAGTAGGCGAGCTCCGAACTTTTCATAGAGCAGGCGCAGCGCCTCGGCCGGGATCGCCGTGAGGGCGTAGTCGTAGTCGTCGCTCTCGCCCGGCACGAAGACGCAAGGCAGGGGCGCGCCCGAGACTTCCGTGAAATCGACCACCAGCTCATCGCGTGGCTTGCCCTCGGACCAGTGGCGGTGCAGCCGCTCGATGTCCATCACTTCCAGGCGCACGGCCTTGCCGCCGATGTCGCGGGTCTTGAAGCTCTTGGACTTGGCGACGCGGTCGGTGATGACGTAGACACGGATTTGCTCCAAGTCGTCGTAGATGGCCTGCAGCGTCTCGGCCAGCGAGAGCACGTCGCTTGACGGGTCGAGCTTGGGCGCCATCTTGCCCTCGGCGCACAGTGTCAAAAAGCGCAGGCATTGCTCGACGGCGGTCTTGGTCTCCAAGTCCGGCACGGGCGTCGGGACATCGACGTTGGCGTAGAGGCTCACGAACAAGTCGAGCTGGTCGCTCTCCTCGGACAGCGAGTAGCCGCTTAGGCGCAGGTTGGCGTTGCCGACCTTGCCTTCGAAGTGGCACTCGACCGGCTCGAACGTCATGCCGATGTCCGACATGTGGTCCATCACGATGCCGGAGAACACCAGCTCCTCATACAGCGCGCCGTCTCGCATCTGCGAGCGGACGGCGGCCTGCGTCTCGCGCAGGAATTCAGGCAAGTTCATTCTTAGATCGCTCCCAGCTTCTTCAATGCGCCCACGGCGCCGACGTTGTCGCCCGGCGCCTTGTCGAGGTCGATTTCATACATGGCCTTCAGGATGCCCGCAGGCACCGAGCCCGCGGTCATGCGGGGGAAGTTGGCCCCGACCTCCACGACGCGCGTGCCGGCCTGCTCGAACTTCCTCAAATACCGGTCGGCATGGGAGTCGATGTAGCCGGCCGCGAGCAGGCGCTCGGACAGCAGCCGCTCAGCCTCTCCATCGCCCTTGATCGTCTGCCGCATGGCCTCGACGATGCCCGGCAGGTTCTGTCCACCCTCCGATTGCCGAAGGCGCGCGCCGGCCACAAAGAGGGGTTGGCGCGTGGAGTCGTCGAGCTGCTCGAGCGACCCGATCCGCGCGGGGAATCCCGCCGCCGACAGCGTGGCCTTGACCTCCAAGGCGCCCGCGCCAATCTCGAAGTCCTGGATGCCGTCGAGCGGCCCCACCCACGACTCGATGGCCGTGACGGGAACCACGCCCGCCTCGATGATGGCCCGGAGCAGCGCGAGCTCGCCAATGAGACCGACCTCGGCCTCGGGGCTCAGGGCCTGGCTCCCCTTGCGCATGAACTCCTGCCAGGCGCCGACGCGGCCGATGAAGACGCGCAGGAGCTTGCCTTCGTCGGAGCCGGCCGCGACCGAGTCGTCCAGAGAGCCCACGACATCGCACGCCATCGACGCGAAGAGCTCCGCGCTACCGGCCGACTTGCGCGTCAGCGCGAGCCAGAGCTTGCCGCTGCCGTCGGGGTCCGCGCGCTCGACGGCAAAGCCCTGGCCCTCGGGCAGCTTGTCGGCAGCGGCGAGCTTCGCGCTGGGAAAGCACACCAGAACCGCCTCGGCGTTGTCTGGCGAGCGCCGCCCAGCCCGCAGCGGCAGCGGCCCGGCGGTGGGCAGGGCGATGGCCTGCCAACCAGGCTCGGCGTCGGCGCTGGTGAGCGACGACCAAGCCATGAGAAATTCGTTACTCGGACGGGCCATATTCCTGCATCCAGTAGAGGAGGTTTACTTCGTATTCGACGCGGATGCCGTGCTCGGCCGACGGGAAGGCGATGGCGAAGGCCATGATGGGCTTGTCCCAGCCGGGCACGATGAGGCTCTCGGGGGACTCGACCTTGCCCTTGTAGGGACTCAGCGTGTAGAGCAGCAGCAAGCCGCGGTCGGCGTCGCCGCCGAGCCGGTCGCGCGCCTCGCGGATGCCCTTGCCGCTCGGGCTCGTCGGCAGGTTGACGCGGCCCCGCGCAGGGTCGGGCTTCCACGCCGCGCGGGTGCGGGCGAGCGCGTCGCGCCACGCGTCGTCGTCGAGGTCGATGCCCTCGTCCTTCGGGTCGATCAGAACTCCGATGGCGAACACGCCCGCGTCCTTCGCGCCCGGCGCGTCGTCGATCTTGCGCGTTTGCAGCGACTTGGTCTCAAAGCCATTGGGGAAGGCGTAGGGCTCGCCGATGCCATCGCCGCCGGAGAGCAGGGCGACGCTCCACTTCTTCAGCTTGCCGATGTCGAGCATCTTGGCTATGAAGTCGGAGATCACCGCGGCCTTGGCGGTGGTGGCGTTCGGATGGGTCGCGTAGGCGGAGAGGAAAGCGAGAACATGGGACGCGTCCGCGTCCTCCCAGAGGCGCGCGTTGGGCCAAGAGTCGGCCTCAGTGTCGCGTTGGTATTTCGGCGCGTCCACGTACGTCGTCCCCAGGGACGCGACCAGCGCGCCGGTCGCGTCGAGGTTCGCCTGTTGGATAGCCGCGTTGCGGTGGAAGAGGATGGTTTGGGGACGTGTGCCGCTGTAGGTCAGCGACAGCGTCTGCGCGTTGCGCATCTTCAAGGGGGACGTGACCGTAAGCGTCTCGTGCGACATGACCTTGAGGCCGTATTGCTCGGGTGTGAGCTTGGCCTTGGCCATGAAGTCGAACTCTTCGCGCAGCTCCTCGGAGGCGTCGGCGATGTGGCCGAACCACTTGACCAAGTCCGGCGACGTGTAGAGCCGGCAGAGGTCCAGGTATCCGGGCCGGTAGCCGAACCAGCGGCCCATCTGCATCAGCGTGTCATACATCTTCGTCGTGCGGACGAAGTAGCTGGTGCAGAGGCCTTCGAGCGTCAGGCCCCGCGCCAGCTTGTCGCCGCCGACCGCGATGACCTTGAGGGCGGCGCCAGGCGTGGCGTAGTCGAGCGCGTCCTTGGCGGTGCCATTGATCGAGCGCACGTCGATGTCGTCAAGCACGTCAGGCAGCTTGGTGAGCACGTCGTCCCAGGAGGGCATCGGGGGCGGCAGCTCCTCGGGCGTCGAGAGCTCGGCGACATTGTCGCGGGTCGGGACGAAGTCCTCGTCCCAGAGCTGGCGCATCTGAGCGAGCAGCTCGTCATTGTCGCTGCCGCGGGTGATCTTCTGGCGCATCCGGCGCACGGCCTCCTCGACCTGCGCGCGCACATGGTCCTGCACCGCGACGTAGCGGGTAACGTGGATCAGCATGGAGCTGTGCTCGAGCCCTTGGCCCCGCAGCTCGCGAACCGCGCAGGCCAGGATGAACGAATGGATCGCCTCGCGCAGGGACTGGGGAATCGTCTCCTGGCCGTTGTGGACCGGGACGTGCGTCTTCTTGTGCTTGGGCGGCATCCATCCGGCCTCGGCCTCAGGGTCGTAGTGGTCGAGGATGCTGCGCGAGAGGGGCAGCGCGCCGACGCGGCCCTCCTTGGTCAGCTTGCCGAACATGCGGGCGGGGCCGACGTAGTTCGACGGCGCCGCCAGGTTGATGATGAAGGCCTTGGGGAAGAGGTCCGGGCCTTCGGCGATGGTCGCGCCCTTGTGGTGGATGTAGATGTTGGCGAATGGCGTGGCCGTGTAGCCGACATAGGCCTTGCGGCTGAACGAGTGCAGGACCCGGCGGATGAGGCTGTTGATGGTCTTGGGCGAGTGCTCCTCGTCGGGCGTGCCGTCCTCGTTAAAAAGCTGCTCGCCCGTGTCCACCGACGCGTTGTCCGCCTCGTCGTCGATCACCAGCAGCGGCAGCTTGGTCACGAGCCTCCAGTCCTTGCCATCCGGGATCGGGTGCTGGAGAGGGAGCGAGTAGGAGAGCGGGTGGGACGTGTCGGCCACCCGCTTCTGGATCCACTTGAGCAGCTCAGTCAGGACGGTCTTTTGCTTCTTGACCACGAACACCCAGGGCCGCTCCTCGGGTGAGATGCCGTTGAAGTGCTTAGCGATGGCTTTGCTGAAATCCCCGTTCTCCGCACGCGTCGTCGCCGAGTTGGTCTTGAGGTCTTCGCCGAACGCGGCCACGCCGATGGACGCTCCGGGGTCGCCGCCTTGCGTCGTCTCATAGCCCAAGAAGCCTTCCTCGAGGCGAATCTGGGTCTGCGAGCGCAGGTTGTTGTGCAGGCCCGCGAGCACGATGATGATCTTGTAGCCGGCGTCGGCGGCCTTGTTGATAAGGCCCGTGTAGTTGCTGGTCTTGCCCGACTGAACATGCCCGACGACCAAGCCGCGCCGATCCCAAGGGTCGGCCCGCAACGGGTCTTCGAGGAGGCCCAGGATGTCGCTGGTGGATTCGTCTAGGCCATCGACCACCACGTCCGAGAGCTTCGACTCCTGATAGTCACGGTAGCGCCGCCAGTAGTGCCAGTCCTTCTTGCGGGCGGCGTTGAGCCAGTCAATGTGGCCGGCGTCGTCTTTAAGCGTGGTGGCCTTGCCCATGCGGTGGCTGAACCGCTGAATCAGCGTGGAGATTGCCTTGGCTTCGTCGAGCGGGACGGGCGGATCGCTGGCGAACATCGCGGCGGCCAGCTTCACCTTCTCGGCGATGTAGGCCGGCGTGATCTTGGAGGAGTCCTTTTCCGCCTTCACCAGCCGCTGCGCGGTAGCGATAACATCTTCAAGCAACTGCGCTTGCGCTGCGGCCTCTTCTGCTGCGGTCATTTATTGCTCCCAAGTTTCGCGACAAGCGCTGGATATTTCTGGAACGGCTCGGTGCGCGCCATCGACTTGCGCGCCTCTTCAACGCTCAGGCCCTTGCGCTCGACCAAGTCGTCGAAGAGCACACTGGCGACCTCGACCACGGCCGCGTTTGGCTCGCCCTCGAAGCCCGTGCGCGGCGTCTCCTTGTTCTCGGCCGTGTCGAGCCAGATGCGCTGCACGGGCACGGTTTCTTCGATCACGCGCAGCATCGACTTGACCAGCGGCGCGAGCGCGCCCGCACTCTCCAGGACGGCTGAGACGGACGGATGCGCCTCGTCGATCCGGTAGCGCATGCCGGCCTTGACTCGCTCCACGCGCCAAGCCTGCTCGATGGGCACGTTGCCTTTCGCAGGCGCGGGCGTGCCGCGGTAGGCGAACACGCGCCGCGCGCGCTCTCGGGTGTTCTCGGCCAGCAGCGTCAGCCAGGGGCGCAGCGACACTGGCGGCCGGGCCGTCGATTTGCGAACGTCGATCTTCCAGTCGGCGTCAGCGGTGTTGGGAATATCCAGGCGGATGCGCGCCAGGCGGTGGGTCTCCTCCCGGCTCCACGCCCGCGAGCCACCCAGGCCCAGCCAGCCGCCCGCCACCAGCAGACGCTCGTTGCGGTAGACATAGAAGCCTTGCTGGGCGGTCCAGCCGGCAGGCCCGGCGTTGTCCTCGAACTCCTTGGCCGTCAGCTTGTCGCGGTGCGGCAGGACGTGCGCCTGCACAGTGACCGTTCCGTAGTCTGTAGGGTGGTTGCTCGGCGGCGACGACCAAGGCTTCGCGGGATGTCCCGACATGAAGGGGTCCCACGGCGCCACAGCGCGGCCATTGAGCAGAAGTTTGAGCTTGGCGCGGGGCCCTTGAAGCAGGCGGTGGAAGACCATCGCCAAATGGGATTCGACCGTATCCATGAGATCGTGGAAATCGTCCGACCCGTAGCCGGCGGTGACGATGCGGTCCATCGACTCCCACAGCACTAGAGTTCCTGCCTTCTTGCCCTTCAGAGCCGCCATGAATGGTTTGGAGCCTTGGGCCGGTCCCTCGAACAGAAGCCAGCCGCCGTCAGGGTCCGCCGCGAGTTCGTCGAGGTCCCAGCGCAGGCAGCTCGTGGCGCCGCACTTGACGGTGGCGACGGTGAGTCGGCGGCACTGCGAGAAGGAGGCTGTCTTGAGCCCCATGCCGAAGCGGCCAAGGTCGCTGGCCGAGCGCGCGTCGAGCGGATTCTTGTCGCCGAGCCGCATCGCGCTTTCGAGCTCGGCATCGTCCATCCCGCGCCCGTTGTCGAGGATCGCAACGCGGCTGTTCTTGCCGTCCCAGGCGAAATCGACGCGGACCTCCGTGGCGCTGGCGGAGACGCTGTTGTCGATGATGTCGGCCAAGGCCGCGCCGGTCGAGTAGCCCAGGCCCCTGAGGGACTCGAGCATCGCCATAGCACGCGGAGGCGCGCTTCTTGTCTTGGGCTTCATCGCCAATAGCCGCTCCCTGGCCAGAACTCAAACCCGAGCTCGATCAGCTTGCGCACAATTCTGCGGGAGCGGTTGTCCGGGGTGTTCGTGATGTGGACCCATAGCCGGCGTGCGTCGCCTTCGAGGGAGTCCTCGACGACGATGCCGGCCTCGCGGGCTTGGTCGAGCACCTTGTCGAGCGCCGTCGGCTCCGCGCTCGTCCGCCGCTGCGGGCGAGTCAACGCGGTCGCCGATGGCCGAGCCTTGGGCACGACTGCTTTCTGCGCTACTGGAGCAGCGTCGCTATTGGTCTCGTCGTCCGGGCCACTGGAAGCCTCGGGGCGCGGCGATGGATCGCGCGCCCGGCCCAACTCGGCCAAGAACCGCTCGAGCCGAGCGGGGTGACGCAGCCGCCGCAGGGCCTTGGCCTCGATTTGCCGGATGCGCTCGCGCGTCACGTCGAGCAGCGCGCCGATCTCCTCGAGGGTCATCGAGTCCTGGATGCCTATGCCGTAGCGCATGCGCACAACGTTCTCCTCTTTGAGATTCAGCGTGCTCAGGAAGTTGTCGATGGATTCGCTCAATTGGATGTCTTCGACGCATTCCATCGGATCGCGGTCGGCGAATTCGTCCTTGGCGTGGACGGCGATGAGTCCGTCGATATCGGGCAAGTCGTCGAGGGACAGCGGTTGCAAGCCCAGGCGGGACAAAGCCTCAACCTTGCGCACGGGCAAATCCACTTGGGCTGCGATCTCTTCGAACGTCGGAGCGTGGCCGTGCCTGAGCTCAAAGGCTCTAGCTGCCATTGCGATGCGCTGGGTCTTCTCGTAGACGTGGACAGGAATGCGGATGGTCTTACCTTTGTCGGCGACGAATCGCCCGACCTGCTGGCGAATCCACCAGGTTGCATAAGTCGAGAACTTGAAGCCCCTGCGCCATTCGTACCGGTCCACGGCCTTGATGAGGCCGATGTTCCCCTCCTGCAGCAGGTCGTCGAGCGGGATGCTGCTGAAAAGGTATTTCTTGGCGATGGAGTAGACGAGCTTCAAGTTGGCGACGACCATGCGGCCGCGCGCGCGCCGATAGTCGCCCATCGCCAGCCTGAACGTGGCGGCTGAATCGGGCTCGCCTGTAAGCCCAGCGTCGGCCAACTCCATCAGAAATCCACGAGTCAGCCCCATGGAAGCCAGCACGCCACGGCATCTTTCCCACTCGGGCGCGTTCCGGCTCGTGCCGACGGGCATTCCGGAGAGGAGCTCTGCGGTAGCGCAGAATTCCTCGAGCTCGTCGGTGGAGGTCTCGGCGTCGGGGCCAAACTGCGAATCGGCCTCGTCCTCGGGATTTGCGGGCTCGCCGTCGGTAGCGACAGGCTCCAACTCAGCGTCTACCGCGCTGGCGTCCATTTCGGCACTGGGCTCGGCCTCAGCTTCTGTCTCTCGAGGCTCGTCTTGCGGGCCTGAGGACATCGAGCGCAGGGCCTTGGCTCCCTTGGCGACCAAGCGCGCCGCCTCCAGCGTGGCGCCGACGCCGGTAGGCCAAACGGCCAGCGCGTCGAGCGCCTTCTCGATGCCGCGCTCCATAGCTTGGCCCAGGGCCACTTCGGCCTCGGCGGTGAGCAGCGCCTCGCGTTGGAGCTCCCGCTGGTAGAGGCGTAACGGCTCGTTGCGCCGCGCGGCCAGCTCGTCCAAGAACGCCATGGCGGCGGCGACCGCGTCCTCCTCGCCAGGCTGCTCGTCGGGCGCGACGAACACCTCAAAGCTCTCGTGGGGCGTCGAATACTCGAACCGCTCGTCGGTCTCGGCGCCAAGGTCGTTGACGACCATGCCCAACAGCGCGCCGGCGTCCGGGTCGGGCTCGCCGTCGTCGCGCCGGGTCAAGTCCTCAATGGCCGAGTGCGGGACGCTGCCTTCGCGAATGGCGCGAAGCAGCACCAAGCGCAGCCGCTCACGGGCTTCGGCGTCGTCGGCGCGCGGCAGCGGCGTGGCGCGCTCCGGCAGCAAGGCCTCGAAGTCGTCCCAGTCGGCGGAGGTGTCGATGGGTTGGTGGTCGGTGATCGCGGCATGGATTTCGACAGCGGCCGCCGCAAGCGTGGGATCGTCCGCGGGCGGCGCCTGATCCTCTTCGACTTCCCACGAGCCCAGATCGAACTCCTCGCAATCGTCAATGGCGACGAGCGCGATCTCGGGCGCAGCGGTTTCCGGTGTCGGACGCGGAACGAGAGGGTCTTCTGGCTCGATGGTACGGAGGTCGGCGCCAGAAGAATCATTGGCAGCTTGCGCAACGTGCCCGGCGGCCAGGTCCGCGGATCGGCCGGAATCCGGCATGCACGCAGCCTCTATGGCCGAAGCCGCGTCGAGCGCGCCCGCCGCATGGGCGATGCCAAGAGCGTCGAGCCCCGAAGGATCGAGGAGGCCAGCGTCGGCGCCGGCGGCAAGCAGCAGCTTGCAAATGGCGACCTTGTTGCGGGCCGCGGACAGCATGAGGGGCGTTTGCCCCTTGTCGTCGCGAGCGTTGAGGTCGTCGCCGCGGTCGATGTGGACTTGAACGGCGCTCTCGACGCCCGCCACCACGGCCGTCCTCAGGAATCGGCTCAGTGACGGGGCATCGTGGACCGTCATGTTCGTCATGCGCGTGCCACTTCCCGGAAAGGCCTAACGGCATTTTCCGTGTGCGACCGAAGGCTTCCTCTAACCTTCGGTTCAAAGCGCCGCCGGTGGCCGGCCGGCCATTTCACCTCTCTGGCCATTGAGGCTCTTTTGAGTTTGAACTGTTACAAATTCTACAGGACGAGGCATGGGAAACGGGCACGTTTTCCCCACCCAAGGCGGTGTTCGCCCAGCGTTTCTTGTCGATCTCAGAAGGCAATCCGACAGCGCGGCGAGTAGGCCGGTGCAATTTTTAGCCGTGAACTCCGTTCAAGAACCCTATACCGAGGTCCACCATGAAGCCGTCGCAAAGCGCCGCAGAAGCTGCAGATGACCATCGAAGATCGCATCGCCCACGCCGAGAGGCGCCTTCAAGCCTGCTCCCAGGTTCAACTGGGTGCCCACCACGAGGCCGGCCACGCCGTCATCGGGTGGATGATGGGACAGTCAGTCCGCCATCCTGGGCTCCTGATCGACCGCGAGGGAAATGGTCACGCCCATGTTCGTGGGCAAATCGTGATGCCGCGCAGTTGCACTCCACGCGGGTTCTTGCGCATGTTCGACGCGGCTAACAAGATGAGCATCGCTGTGAAGGTTGCGGGGTACGCGGCGGAGTGGCGCTTCGCCAGTTGCACACCGCCTCGGCGGTACCGGCCTTGGACCTCCTCCGACTACCTGCGGGCCTTCGAGTACGCAGCAACGTACTTCGAGGTCGACGCGGACTCATTAGTAGCTCACCGTGCAGTCGCACGCGCTGAGCTTCACTGCAATCGGCTCCTGGCACGTCCGGAAGTTTGGGGCGCCGTTACAGCGCTTGCTGAGCGCCTTGAGGCCTCCAGGCAGGTCAGCGAGGACGATGCTGACGAACTGCTCTCAGCTCATCTCGGAGGAGGCTGGCTTCCGTCTGGTGAGCTGGTCGGACGCTGACCAGGAGCCGACGTCCCGCGGCTCAATCTCGCGCGAACCAACGTTCACATCCGCTTCGACCCACCTGCCCGGTGTTGAGCCTACTGCTGGGTCGCTACGCGCTTGCCGCAGTCGAGAAAGATGCCGCCTATAACAGTCGCTGCGAGCACCATGAAGAAAGCCCGCGCTAGGCGGGCTTCAGAGTGCGGTCAGTCCTGAGTTGGTCTGCGTGGTGGCACCGGCCGGCCGGCAGTCAGCGCGACCCTCCGGATGGCTGACAGTTGCTCGGCTGTTTGGTCAGGCGTCTTCGGCGAGGTGTTCCTGGCGACTTGCTGTTCGAGCGCTTGACGCGCACCGCATACGTAGCTGTACATGTTCATGGTGTTTCCTCCGAAGGTGCAGGGCAACGTGCCTGCAACCCGTATAGCTGCGGAGGCGCACCATAAAGAATAGCCCGCACGCGGCGGGCTGGATACCACGCGCGTTACCACTCGAACTTGAGCAGCTCAAGGATGTGGTCGACACCCATGTCACGGCCGAACCCGAGGGGCGCCCGGATCGGCGCGAACGCAGTAGTCATGCGACGTTAGCCGACGACGTACAAGCAAGAACTTGCACTGTGCCAAGTCGCTGCAGAGCACGTCGGAGACCGCTAGGATGGACGCATGACGCGCCGCAACAAGCACCTTGGAAAGCAGCTCCGACAAGCCCTGCGCGCTTCTCAGTGGGACGCCTCGACGCTGGCTAGGCGAGCGTGCGTGTCCAGGGCGAACATGGCCCGGGTGCTGGTTGGCGACACCGCCCTGAGCTTGCACGTCTACGAGCTGGTGGTGGAGCAGCTAGAAGTGAGCATCGAGTTGATGCCCTGGGTGGCGGCTGACCAACCGCCGGCCCCTGATAGGTCGACCGAAACTGTCGTGGATCGCGCCCAGCGGCACTTGACGAACCTGACTGATCTCGCCGGCATGTTCAAGCCTGCGCCTGGGCGCGGGTACGTCAGCATCGACGACATGCGACTATGAACGAGTCGAGCATCCTCTTCACCGATGTCGACGACGTACTCGTTCTCCAGCGCACGCCGGACTTCAACAAGCATTCACCCGATCTGACCAAAGACATCTGTCAGCGGCTGCTGCATCCGCCTGCGCTGCAGGTGATGTCCACGCTGGTCGACGAAGGCGCGCGCGTAGTAATCACGAGCAACTGGACCCGCTTTCTCGACCTCGCTGGCTTCCAACGCCTTTTCACCGCTGGCGGTTACCCCAGGGTAAGCGCCGCGCTGCACCTCTGGTGGCAGGCGACGCGTACGCCCGGTGGCAAGCGCCTGAATGCCATCGACAGCTGGCTCGCAGAACATCACGCCGGCGAGGCGTTCTGCATCGTCGACGATTTCGACAGCGGCTCCGGCCTGCTCGGTTCGACGCACGACGTCGACGGCCGCGTCGTACTCTGCGAACCATCCATCGGCCTGCACGCGGGCCATCTACCGGCTATCCGAGCAGCGCTTGCAACGCCTTCGCCGTCAGCGCAGCCTGCTCGCGCAGGCCGGTCTCGCCGCCGTTGATCCTACGCGTCAGCCCGCACACATCGCCATCGTCCGCCCACGCGTTGCAGTATCGATGTCTGCTGCGTACTGCCGCGTTGTATGCGGCTCTGACTACCGAAATGGGATCGAGCCAAGTGCTGGCACGGAGCGCCGTACAGCCGCTGGTGGAAATGCGCTGTTGGATGGCGCGTCGCACCCACCGTGTAGCTCGCGACCGATTACCCTGGGGTAATCGCGCTGCCTGGTGGGCTGCGGATGAAGATCTGGGTGAGGAAGTTGGCCGCTGGCTGCCGGGCGCCGATGCCCACACTTGCGCGCATGGCGACATTCACGGGATCGAGCGAAGTGCTGGCGCGGAGTGTCGTGCAGCCGCTGGCAGAGATGAGCCGCTGGGCGGTGCGTTGCATCCATCGTGCAGGTTGCGCCCGATTACCCTGGGGTAATCGCGCTGCTTGGTCGGCTGCGGATGAAGACCTGGGTGAGGAAGTTGGCCGCAGACTGTCAGGCGTCGATGCCCCACTTGCGCACATGGCGGCATTCAAGGGATCGAGCCAAGTGCTGGCGCGGAGTACCGTGCAGCAGCTGGCCGAGATGAGCTACCGGATGGTGAGTTGCGCCCACTGTGTAGCTCGCGACCGATTACCTTCGGGTAATCGCCCTGCTTGGTGGGCTGCGGATATAGAAGAGCCACCGCGAGAGGGTGCGGCGGCTTCGAGGTTAGGCAGAGATGGCCTCTTGCGGATACGCCTTGCTGAAGGCGGGCAGGTACTTCCTCCAACTCGCCGCGACGCGCTTGGCTTTGCGCATGCGGTCACCATCCCAGAAGTCGATCAGGTCAACACGGTACTGGTGTGCCCTAAGCTGCTCTTCGGAATCCGCAGACATGTCCAAGAGGGCTTGTCGGTGGTGCTCCGCTTTGCGCTCCGCCCAGAGCTCCATCGTGCGGACGTACCACAGCTGGTAGCTTGTGCCGACCTCGCCTTCGCGTTGGATGACTTGTCCGAGACGTGGGAACTGGATGAAGCTGGACATCTGGTGGTCTTCGTCCGACTGCGTGGTCGGACCGCGTGTTCCGATAACGTCGGGGTGGGCGAACGGGTGATCGGCGATGCACTCGGCTTCGCGAATCTCCTTGGCAGTCGGCATCGACATCATGGCGAGCTCTGCAGGCGACGGATTGCCGAAGCGAATGCGCAGCTTGTTTTTCAGCTTGGTGATGAGTTCCATACGGTGTGTCCTTGTTGATGTTTGCAGCGAGAGTGCCGCTCACATCCCGTATAGCTCCCGCTGGCCCACTCCGAGAGGTCAGCCACCGCAGGGTGCCGCTGGCGGCCGACGCCACTCTTATGAAGTCGGCGAGCACGAGGATGTCGCATGACTCTTCTCTAACGTCGGCGAGCCACACCACCCTACGCCTCCACAGCCTTCCCCTCCTCGGGGCTCAGCCCACCATCCCGCAGGCGCACCCAACGCCCTCCTCCGCAACTCCACACCCGTGATTCCGGATAAGCCGGTTGAAACAACCCCCTCCGGCGCGGCACAGGCCCGCTTGGGAGGTGCTACAAGCCCGCAGGCGCAGCGCAGCGTCCGTCCCCATGGGCGCGGCCCCATGCAGGCCCGGCAAGCCCGTCTAGGGGCTGTGCAGGCGAAGCGCTGCCCCTCGATGGCGAGGTGTTGTTCTTGGTGCTGGCGAAGAGGTTCAACCGCTCGTCGCCTGCCTGCGCAGCTTGAACGCCACGCGGTGGCCCTCGACCCGCTTCTCGGCACCGCGCCGACCCTTGAAATTACCCCAGGGAAATCGGTGAGCTTCTCCGACGCGAGGGGTGCCAGGTTCGGATCAATCTGCGCAAAGAAGCACTGTCAACGCATAGGACCCAGCCCAGCCGAGGATGAGCTCCAATGCGAGGAAGGCGTGCATTACGATGGTTGGATGGATCAGCTGCCAGCACACCTTTTGCCCGCCGGACTGGACGTTAAGTGCCCTGCCTGCGGGCGCGTGCACCGCTCGATTTCTCGCGCTGAAGCGAAGCGTGACGTCGCGCCCGATGCGCTGGAGCGGATGTTCGCCTGCGCCCAGTGCGGCGCCCCCTCGCGCAGCTTCGTGCTCGCTCAGGGCAGCGATGCACCCCGAGGCAGCACGCTCCCGCCCGTGGTGATCCGCGCATGAGCGCGGTCTAGCCCGACCACGGATAGACCGACTCGGCGCCGTTGATGCAATGGGCCGCCAGCGAGCGGCCCGCGGAGGCGAGAAGTCGCAGTCCCTGGAGTAGCGTCCGCTGCCTCCGCCCTGGATGCGGTGCCGCAGGCCGGGGCCTCATCCAACCATGAGGAACGGGTGCGCAAGGGGGTACAGAGGAGCTGTTTCGGGGTACGCCGCGAGGAGCCGCTTGGGCCAGACGAGCGTCAGGAAGCCCTCTCGGACCAACTTCAGTTCCGGGTTGCTGAGCTGAAATCGAAGGCCAAGACTCTCCATCACCGCGGACAAGAACGACCCCCGCTCAATGCTCTCCATGTCTTCGTCGTGCAGCCGCCTGCACACCTCGTCGAGCGCCTGCCGGACATTGATTCCCGCCTCGGGCAGAGGCAGCTCAAGAATCGCCGCGCGGAGCCGGTCAGCCTCTTTTTGACCAGGTTGGTGGGCTTGGTTGAGGACTTCCGCGCGATGCGTTGCGGCTTGCCCGGGGACGGTCGCGAGACCGCCTTGAATCACTTGAAACTTCATGCTGGAAGGGTAGCCCTGGGGCGTGTTCTTTATGGGTGGAGACGCTTCCATGCAGGCCCAGCCGGAGGTTGGCTAGGCCGACACGGAGCAACGTCGGTGTGGCTCGCTGCGAGGTCCCGCGGAGGCGAAGTGACGACCCTCAGGTGTAGCGCCCCGCTCCGCGGCTTGGGCGCGCTGCCGCAGGCCGGCGTTCGATAAGCTACAGGTCAGTCGTCGCCTTCGTGCGTGCGCGGCGCAGCGTCGATGAGCGCCTTGATCTCGCTAGAGAGCCAGGCAACAGCCTTCGGGCCGATTCGCTTGCCCTGCGGGTACCGACCTTCCTTGACGCCCTGATACCAAGCGGACTTGCTGACGGGGAACACTTTCAGGACCTGTGCGCAGCGCAGCAGCGGGTCGATAACAACAACGGTATTGGCCACAGTGGGCTCCACCCCTCGCAGGTGGCCCGGTGTCTATTTCCTTGCGAACTCAGTATTGCCTTCTCGGCCGCGGCGAGGGTTCTGTCCGCGGTCGTCCGGTGATGGCCACATTGGCCACCAGAACGGTGTAGCGTTATGGCGGACGCATGATCCGGTTAACTGCGCGAAATTTTCCTATCAGGCATCCAACACCGATAGTAGAAATGCAAAACCCGGCGCGGGGCCGGGTTCTGAAGGGTGTTGGTGGGCGGTGCAGGGTTCGAACCTGCGACTTCCACCGTGTGAAGGTGGCACTCTACCGCTGAGTTAACCGCCCGATTTTTGAGAGGATCGGAAATCCTGTTTGGACCAGTTTTGGACCACTCCCGGGCGAGCCGAATGACAAGGTCCAGATAACTAATTGATTTACAAGAAGTTTTCTGGTGGGCGGTGCAGGGTTCGAACCTGCGACCCCTGCCGTGTGAAGGCAGTGCTCTACCGCTGAGCTAACCGCCCGGTCTTGTCGTCCTCAACCGCTGCCAAGCTGCTTGCTCAACTGCTGTTTTGGATGTCCGGGAAAGTCGAAGATTATGCCATGAGAATTTGACGTGATTCAAGAACTCTTTGGCGCTCGTCTCTCAAGCCGACGTTCAAACCGTCGCCGGCACCTGCCAGATGCGCTTGCCGCCGCTGGCCTTGTCGAGATCCGCCAGCGCCTTGTCGTGCAGCGCCAGTTCCTCGGCCGTCGCCGCGATGACCGGCAGGTCGAAGGCGCTGAAGTCGATGGCCACGACTTCCAGCTGACCGCCCTCGCCCGACGACGACGACGCGTTGTCGTCGATGACCAGCGAGTCCTGACCCCGCGTCAGCCGGATGAAGACCTCCGCCAGCAGCTCCGCGTCCTTCACCGCGCCGTGCAGGCCGCGGTTGCTGTTGTCGACCTCGAGCCGGCGGCACAGCGCGTCCAGCGAGTTCGCCTTGCCCGGGAACATGTCCCGCGCCATCAGCAGCGTGTCGCGCACGCTTTCCACGCATTCATGCAGCGGCGCGCGCCCGCAGCGCTTGAGCTCGGCATTGATGAAGCCGACGTCGAAGGCCGCGTTGTGCGCGATCAATTCCGCGTCGCGGATGAACTCGAGGAACTCGTCGACGATCTGCGCGAACTTGGGCTTGTCCGACAGGAACTCGCTGCTCAGCCCGTGGACGCGGAACGCCTCCTCCGGCATGTCGCGCTCGGGGTTCAGGTAGAAGTGCAGATGGCGGCCCGTCAACTGACGGTTGACCATCTCCACGCAGCCGATGTCGACGACGCGGTCGCCCGATTCGGGATTCAGGCCGGTGGTTTCGGTATCGAAGAAGATCTGACGCATGTCTGGTCTCGAAGTGGGATCGCCCCGCTCAGCGGGCCGCGGGCGCGGCCTGCAGCCGGGCGGCGCGCCGGTAGGCCCACAGCATCATGAGGACGCCGATGACGATCATCGGCGCGCTCAGCCACTGGCCCTGGCTCAGGTGCAGCGGCTGCTTGTCGAGCGTGAGGAAGCTGTCGGGCTCGCGGAAATACTCGGCGACGAAACGCGCCACGCCGTAGCCGACCAGGAACAACCCCGATACCGCCGCCATCGGGCGCGGCTTGCGCGCGAACAGCCACAGCACGATGAACAGCAGCACGCCCTCGCCCAGGAACTGGTACAGCTGCGACGGATGGCGCGGCGTCAGCACCGCATCATGGGCCTGCGGAAACACCATCGCCCACGGCAGGCTGGGGTCCGCCTGACGGCCCCACAACTCGCCGTTGATGAAATTGCCCAGACGGCCCGCGGCCAGGCCGGTGGGCACGCAAGGCGCGACGATGTCGCCAACCTCGAGGAAGTTGAAACCCCGCCGCCACGCGAAGAAAGCCAGCGCCACGATCACGCCCAGCAACCCGCCGTGGAAGGACATGCCGCCCTGCCACACCGCGAGGATCTCGCCCGGATGGCTCAGGTAGTAGCCCGGCTTGTAGAAGAACACGTACCCCAGCCGCCCGCCCAGCACCACACCCAGCACGCCGTAGAACAGCAGGTCGTCGATGTCGCGGCGGGTCCAGCCGCGCGCCGCGTTCCAAGGCTTGCGGACCATCCGGTTGCCCAGCCACAGGAACAGGCCGAAGGCCGTCAGGTACATCAGCCCGTACCAATGGATCGGCCACCCGAAAATCGAGATGGCCACAGGGTCGAACTGGGGATGGACCAACATGGAGAAAGCTTTACCGCGTCGCGAAGGGGCGAATCATAAATGGCACCCATGGGGTACTTAGCGGAGGAGCGACCGCGAGGCAGGCCGGTGCCCCTTTCCGCTCAATCTCCTCCTCGCCGCTCGGAATTCGCTCCAAGGGGCACCGGCCTGCCTCGCTCCGAGCCACCGAGGTGATCGTCAGGGAGCGCCGAGCGCGGCGAGCTGCTTGCGGCAGTCCTCGATGTCGCCGTTGCTGCCGCGGCGGTTGTCGATGCAACGTTGCAGCGCCACGCGCGCGCCGGCCTTGTCGCCCTTGCCCGCCAACGCGCTGCCCAGGCGCCGGTCCAGGCCCAGTTGCTCGGCGCCCAACATGCCGCGGGCGCGCTCGAAAGCGGCCACCGCCTTGTCGTACTGGCCCAGCGCGTCGTATGCGCGGCCCAGGCCGTAGGCGCCCATCGCCTGGGTGGGCTGGCTCTTGAGCAGTTCCTCGAACCACGGCACCGCCCGCTCCTTCTGCTCGCTGAAGAACAGGTTGCGACCGTAGTCGCTCCACAGCACGCGTTGCTCCAGCAGCAGTTCGGGCCGCTGCGTGCGCACGGCGCGCAAGGCCTTCTCCATCGCCGGCCAGTCCTTCTTCGACGCCGCCACCCGCGCACGCATCAGGCTCAACTGGGCCGGGTCCTTCACGTCCTGCTCGAGGGCGCGCGCCTTCGACTCCCCGCCCCCGACGAAGCTCGGCAGGGCCAGGTAGTACTGCTGCAGCGCACTGCGCGGCTCGGGCGCGTCGGGCAGCAGCGTCATCGCGCGCTGCGCCAGCTCGCTGACCCGGCCCAGCGACCCCAGCGCCTTGAGCTTGCTGCCGCCGCGCGCCTGCATCACCAGCGCCAGCGCCAGTGCGTAATGGCAGGCGCCTTCGTTCGGCGTGCGCTGCACGCATTGCTCCAGGCGCTGCGTGTTCTGCTTCAACACCGCGCCGTCGACCAGATCGAGCTGCGCCAGCGCCAGCGCGGCCACCGCCTGCGGATCGTCCGGATCCGCTTTCAGGCGCTGTGCGGCGAGCTTCTCCAGATCGTCCGCGCGGCCGGCGTCGAGCAGCGCCTGCAGCTCCGTCTCCTTCAGCACCGCGGCCTGGGCCGTCGTCGCGAAGGCCACGCTCATGAGCATCGAGAAACCGGTCACGACGCAGATCGCGCCGATCAGGCGTCGCCAGGTGCCGCGGCGGGCGGTGTCGTCGTTCTTGCGGGGAGCTTTCACGGGAGAAGGTCCTTTCATCGGCAGATGGTCGCAGAAGTCCGCCGGGCCTGCATGCCCCCTGCATGCCGAACACGGAACTTCACCTTCGTCTTCACCATCGGCAACAAACAGGCCGGACCTGCCCCTTCGAGCCCGGTCCGCGCGGGGTCATGCCTTGACTTTCACCTGACCGCGGACGTGGTCGACGAAGCGATGCACCACCGGCGACGCATCGCGGCGCCAGATCAGGCTGGTATCGCAGGCCGGTACGCGCGCGGACGGCCACGGCCGGTAGCGCACGCCGGGCCGCTGCAGCGCGCAGACCGACTGCGGCACCCAGGCCACGCCCATGCCCGCCGACACCAGGTTGACGATGGTCTGCATCTGGATGGCCTCCTGCGCGATGTGAGGCGTCGCGCCGTGCGCGCGGTAGAAACCGAGCAGCGCGTCGAACAGCGACGGCGCGATCTCGCGCGGGAACACGACCAGCGGCTCGCGCAGCACGTCCTCGAGCGACGGACCGCGGCGTCGCGCCAGCGCCCAGTCCTCGGGATGCGCCAGCACCAGCGGCTCGGTCGACACGGTCAGGCAGTCGAAGCCGGCCGGTTCGGCGCCGGGCGCATGGATCGCGAAACCGGCGTCGAGCTCGCCCGTCTCGAAACCGCGCAGCTGGACATCGAGCGTGGCCTCGCGCAATGCGAGCTGCACGTCCGGCAACGCTTCGCGGAACAGCCGCAGCCAACGCGGCATGTCGCCGTAACCGACGGTCGACACGAAACCCAGGCTCAGCCTGCCGGCTTCGCCGGTGGCCGCAGCGCGGACGCGGGCGGGCACCTGGTCGGCCTGCTCCACCAGCCTCGCGGAGGCCTCGACCAGCGCCAACCCGGCCGCCGTCAGCGCGACGGTGCGGCGACCGCGCTCCAGCAGCTGGACGCCCAGCTGCGCCTCCAGCTTCTGCACGGCCAGGCTCAGCGGCGGCTGCGTCATGTGCAGCCGCTCGGCGGCGCGGCCGAAGTGCAGTTCCTCGGCCAGCACCAGGAACTGACGCAAGGGGCGGAGTTCGATCATCGATACATGGCATGAATCAAAACACCGACAACTATATATTGGACCCGCAAGAAGGCGCGACGCATACTGGCGCGCTCCAAGCCTCGCTCGCCAGGATGACGCCATGACCGACCCCAAGAACAACGCCCCTGCGCCTCACGACGACGCGCCCAACCGCCGCTCGAAGCACATCACCGAGGGCGTCGCGCGCGCGCCGAACCGGTCGATGTACTACGGCATGGGCTACCAGGAAGGCGACTTCGGCAAGCCGATGATCGGCGTGGCCAACGGCCACTCGACGATCACGCCGTGCAACTCCGGCCTGCAGAAGCTGGCCGATGCCGCGGTCATCGGCCTGAAGGCCGCCGGCGCGAACGCGCAGCTCTTCGGCACGCCGACGATCTCCGACGGCATGGCCATGGGCACCGAGGGCATGAAGTACTCGCTGGTCTCGCGCGAGGTCATCTCCGACTGCGTCGAGACCTGCGTCGGCGGCCAGTGGCTGGACGGCGTGATGGTCATCGGCGGCTGCGACAAGAACATGCCCGGCGGCATGATGGGCATGCTGCGCGCCAACGTGCCGGCGATCTACATCTACGGCGGCACCATCAAGCCGGGCCACTACAAGGGCCAGGACCTCAACATCGTCAGCGTCTTCGAGGCGGTCGGCCAGTTCAGCGCCGGCAAGATGAGCGAGGAAGACTTCTGCCAGATCGAGAAACGCGCCATCCCCGGCAGCGGCTCCTGCGGCGGCATGTACACCGCCAACACGATGAGCTCGGCCTTCGAGGCACTGGGCATGTCGCTGCCCTACTCCTCCAGCATGTCCAACGTGGAGGACGAGGTCGTCGAGAACACCAGACGCGCCGCCGACTACCTGGTCGCCGCCGTCAAGGCCGACCTGAAGCCGCGCGACATCGTGACCAAGCAGGCGATCGAGAACGCCGTCGCCGTGATCATGGCCACCGGCGGCTCGACCAACGCGGTGCTGCACTTCCTGGCGATCGCGCATGCGGCCGAGGTGGACTGGACCATCGACGATTTCGAGCGCATGCGCACGAAGATCCCGGTGCTGTGCGACCTCAAGCCCAGCGGCCGTTTCCTGGCCGTGGACCTGCACAAGGCCGGCGGCATCCCGGCGGTGATGAAGCAGCTGCTGAAGGCCGGCCTGCTGCACGGCGACTGCATCACGATCACCGGCAAGACCGTGGCGGAGAACCTGGCCGACGTGCCGGACCTGTCGCCCGACCAGGAGGTCATCCGCGCCGTCGACGATCCGATCTACGCGCAAGGCCACCTGGCCATCCTGAAGGGCAACCTGTCGCCCGAGGGCTGCGTCGCCAAGATCACCGGCCTCAAGAACCCGGTCATCACCGGCCCGGCGCGCGTCTTCGACGACGAGCAGTCGGCGCTCGCGGCCATCATGGCCAACCAGATCAAGGCGGGCGACGTGATGGTGCTGCGTTACCTCGGACCCAAGGGCGGTCCGGGCATGCCGGAGATGCTGGCGCCGACCGGGGCGCTGATCGGCCAGGGCCTGGGCGAGAGCGTCGGCCTGATCACCGACGGCCGCTTCTCGGGCGGCACCTGGGGCATGGTCGTCGGCCACGTCGCGCCGGAAGCCTACGCGGGCGGCACGATCGCGCTGGTCAACGAAGGCGATTCCATCACCATCGATGCGCTGCAACTGCTGCTGCAGCTCAACGTCGACGACGCCGAACTCGCCCGCCGCAAGGCGGCATGGAAGCAGCCCGCGCCGCGCTACACGCGGGGCGTGCTGGCGAAATTCGCGAAGAACGCATCGAGCGCCAGCTCCGGCGCGGTGCTCGACAAGTTCGAGTGAGGGGTAGGCGCGGGAAGCTTCAACGCTTCTTGCGCGTCTTGTCGCCCTGGCCGATGGCGTCGAGCTGACGTTGGCGGCGCGATTCCTTCTTCTCGTCCATCTTGTCCATCTCCTTCTTCTTGGTGTAGCCCGTCTTGTCGGCAATCTCCCACCACACGACGGCCACCGGGAAGGGCGACAGCACCCACCACCAGCTCAGCGTCTCAAACGGGCCGACGGCGGCCAGTTTGAGAAGGATCAACAAGACACCGATCACCATCAACCACATCGTCGTTCTCCTCGTGCGCACGCCCGGTCGGCGCGTCCCTCAACACTACAATCGCGCGAGCCCGGAATCTCCCAGCCACTCGTCGACTTGCGTCGCGACTCGTCATGTCGCGGCGGCGATTGTGGCGCCATTCGGAGGCCCGGCGACACCTGAAAGGATGCCATGAGAAACGCCCTGTTCATCTCCGCGGCCCTCGCCGCCACGTTGACCGCGCCCAGCGCCTTCGCCAGTCCCGAACTGGCGCAGAAGAAGAACTGCATGGCCTGCCATGCGGTCGACAAGAAGCTGGTCGGCCCCGCCTACAAGGACGTCGCGGCCAAGTACGCCGCGGACAAGGACGCGGTGAAGAAGCTGGCCGAGAAGATCATCAAGGGCGGCTCCGGCGTCTGGGGTCCGGTGCCGATGCCGGCCAACACGCAGGTCAGCCCGGCGGAGGCGGAGCAGCTCGCCAAGTGGATCCTGTCGACGAAGTGATCGCTTGAAGTGATCGTCGACCGGGCGTCCCGCGACGCCCCCACCCTGCAGGCCCTTCGGGGCCTTTGCTTTTTCAGGATGGTCGGGCGGGCCCGTGGTGGCCTCGTCAGGCCACGAGCTTGAGCAGCTCGTCGCGCCGCCGCTCGTCGAGGTGGCGGCTCTCGCGGGCGAGATTGACGGCCTTGGCCACCGTCGCGAGCTCGAGGATGGCCTCGTCGATCTTGTAGCCGCCCCGCCCCTGCATCCAGCGCAGCACGTCCCACAGATGCCAGACCGAGGACGAGTTGCCCTCATGGATCGGCGACGGAAAACTCATCGGGTGCGTGAGCATCAGCTTGCGCATGTTCTGGCGGGACACCCCCACCAGCGCCGCCACGTCGGTCAGGCCGACCATGTCCGGCCCCGCCTCGATCAGCCGCGCGCCGGGGATGGCCTTGCGGACCTCGCGCAGCGCGCCCAGCAAGGCCTGGTCGGCGCGCTCGGCGCCTCTGGCGAAGCTCAGCATCATCCTGCCGCGCAGGCCCACGGCGACCCGCACGTCCTTGCAGCCGACGGATGCGAGCCGTTGTTTCAACGGCTCTTCCTCGCAGTCCGACGGCGGCATCTGGTACTTGAGCGTGAACGAATATTCCACAAACGACTCCTTCTGTGAGGGCGGCGTCTGGCGCGCCGTGTCGCCCGAGCGCCGCCATGATCGCGGGCACCGCTCCTGACGGAACGGAGCCGGCATTCTTGGCCCGGGCGCGTCCGGGCTCCACAACCCGTCGGAGTGTGGATCGCGCGTCCGCTGCCACGTGAAGGTCAGCCGCTCACCAAGGTCGAGGCATCGAGGCGGTTTTCCGCTTGCGCCAGCGCAAGAAAAAGCCCCGCGAAAGCGGGGCTGCGACGGTCTTCAGAGGAGAAACGCCTGAGGAACCGATGACAACGGGGATGCCACGCGCATCCCGCGCGCGGCATCGGACCGGTGTCCTCAATAGGCCTGTCCGAGCTGTTCCAGGATGGCCGGGTTCTCCAAGGTGGAGGTGTCCTGCGTGACGCTCTCCCCCTTCGCGACCGAGCGCAGCAGGCGCCGCATGATCTTGCCGCTGCGCGTCTTGGGCAGGTTGTCGCCGAAGCGGATGTCCTTGGGCTTGGCGATCGGACCGATCTCCTTGGCCACCCAGTCGCGCAGCTGCTTGGCGATGGCCTTGGCCTCGTCGCCGCTCGGACGCGCGCGCTTGAGGACGACGAAGGCGCAGATCGCCTCGCCGGTCGTGTCGTCCGGACGGCCGACGACCGCCGCCTCGGCCACCAGTTCGGTGCAGCTGACCAGCGCGGACTCGATCTCCATCGTGCCCATGCGGTGGCCCGACACGTTCAACACGTCGTCGATGCGGCCGGTGATCGTGAAGTAGCCGTTGTCGGCGTCGCGGATGGCGCCGTCGCCGGCCAGGTAGTAGCCCTTGAGCTCCGGCGGGTAGTAGCTCTTCTTGAAGCGCTCCGGATCGCCGTAGATCGTGCGGATCATCGACGGCCACGGCTTCTTGACGACCAGGATGCCGCCCTGCCCGTTGGGCACGTCGTTGCCGGTCTCGTCGACGATGGCCGCGGTGATGCCGGGGAACGGCAGCGTGCAGGAGCCCGGCACCAGCGGCGTGGCGCCCGGCAGCGGCGTGATCATGTGGCCGCCGGTCTCCGTCTGCCAGAAGGTGTCGACGATGGGGCAGCGGCCGCCGCCGACATGCTCGTGATACCACTCCCACGCGGCCGGGTTGATCGGCTCGCCGACCGAGCCCAGGATGCGCAGGGAGCTGAGGTCGTAGCGCTTCGGGTGCACGGCCTCGTTCGCCTCGGCCGCCTTGATCAGCGAGCGGATCGCCGTCGGCGCGGTGTAGAAGATCGTGACCTTGTGCTTCTCGATCATCTGCCAGAAGCGGCCGGCGTCCGGGAAGGTCGGGATGCCCTCGAAGACGACCTCGGTGCCGCCCAGCGCCAGCGGGCCGTAGGTGATGTAGGTGTGGCCGGTCACCCAGCCGATGTCGGCGGTACACCAGAAGACGTCCGAGTCCTTCAGGTCGAAGGTCCACTTCGTCGTCAGCGCGGCATGCAGCAGGTAGCCCCCGGTGCTGTGCTGAACGCCCTTGGGCTTGCCGGTCGAGCCCGAGGTGTAGAGCAGGAACAGCGGGTGTTCGGCCTCGACCCATTCCGGCTCGCAGCTCGAGGACTGGCCGGACACCGCGTCGTGCAGCCACTCGTCGCGGCCGTCGACCCAGGCGATGTTGCCGCCGGTGCGCTTGTAGACGATGACGTGCTTGATCGTGGGGCAGCTGTTGTCGGCCAGGGCCTCGTCGACGATGGCCTTGAGCGGCAGCGACTTGCCGCCGCGCGCCTGTTCGTCGGCGGTCAGCACCATCACGGCGCCGGCGTCCTGGACGCGGTCGCGCAACGATTGCGCCGAGAAGCCGCCGAACACCACCGAGTGCGTCGCGCCGATGCGCGCGCAGGCCTGCATCGCGACCACGCCCTCGACCGACATCGGCATGTAGATGACGACGCGGTCGCCCTTCTTCACACCGCGCGCCTTCAGCGCGTTGGCCAGTTGCGCCGTCCTGGCCAGCAGCTCGGCATAGGTGACGCGGGTCGTGGTGCCGTCGTCGGCCTCGAAGATGATCGCGACCCGGTCGCCGCGGCCCGCTTCCACGTGACGGTCCAGGCAGTTGTAGGAGACGTTGAGCTTGCCGTCCTCGAACCACTTGAAGAACGGCGCGTCCGATTCGTTCAGCACGGTCGTGAAGGGCTGCTTCCAGGTCAGCAGCTCGCGCGCCAGGCGCGCCCAGTAGCCTTCGTAGTCGTCCTCCGCTTCCTTGCACAGCGCCTCATAGGCGGCCAGGCCGGACACGTGGGCGCCCTGGACGGCGGATGCGGGGGGGTTGTAGATCTTGTCGCTGATCTTGTCGCTCATGGCCTATGTCTCCGTACAGGCAGGGATCTTCGAACTCAGGTTCACACTCGGGCGAACTCTCCGCTTTCACACTGACGATGTGCTTACTCTTGTAGAAGAGCACGCGGCATGCTCTCACTAAAATCAACTGGTTTGGCGGTTCCCGCCAGTTACGACTTGAAGGACTTACCCCGATGACCGACAGCCCGAAGCGCCGCCGCAATCCGATGGCCACCATCATGTTCGGCAGCCGCTGGCTTCAACTGCCGCTGTACCTCGGCTTGATCGTGGCACAGGCCGTGTACGTCTTCCAGTTCTGGACCGAGCTGGTACATCTGGTCGAGGCCGCTTTCGGCAACCAGGAGGCGCTGAAGCTGCTGGTCGACAGCGTGGGCTACAAGGCCGGTGTGGCCGGTGTGGGCGTGGCCAAGCTCAACGAGACCATCATCATGCTGGCCGTGCTGGCGCTGATCGACGTGGTCATGATCTCCAATCTGCTGATCATGGTGATCGTGGGCGGATACGAGACCTTCGTGTCGCGGCTGCACCTCGAAGGCCACCCCGACCAGCCGGAGTGGCTGGACCACGTCAACGCGTCGGTGCTGAAGGTCAAGCTGGCGACGGCCATCATCGGCATCTCGTCGATCCATCTGCTCAAGACCTTCATCAACGTGCAGAACCTCCAGGAGCAGACGCTGATCTGGCAGACCGTCATCCACCTGGCCTTCCTGCTGTCGGCGCTGGCGATCGCGATGACCGACAAGCTGCTGTCGCACGGCCCGACCGAGAAGCACTGAGCAGGGGGGGGCTCCAGCATCCGAGCCGATGCACGCGACGGCGCATGAACGACGAAGGGGCCCTCGGGCCCCTTCTTCATTGACGGATCGGCGTTCTCAGCCGCGCTTGCGCATCAGGATCAGCGTCCCCGCGATACCCGACAGGATGGACCCGCCAAGCACACCCAGCTTGACGCGGGTTTCCCAGTCCGGGCCGTGTCCCTCGAAGGCCAGGCCGCCGATGAACAGGCTCATCGTGAAGCCGATGCCGCACAGCACGCAGACGCCGAAGAGCTGGACCCAGTCGGCGCCGCCCGGCTTCTGCGCCAGGCCCAGCCGGATCATCAGCCACGAGCTGCCGAACACGCCGATCGCCTTGCCCAGCAGCAGGCCCAGCGCGATGCCCAGGGACACCGGATGGAGCAGGTCGCCGGCGTGCAGTCCGAGCAGCGACACGCCCGCATTGGCGAAGGCGAACATGGGCAGGATCAGGAACGCGACCCAGGGGTGGAGCGCGTGTTCGAGGTCCTCGGCTGGCGAATGGCCGTGGCCGTCGTCATCGGACGGGATGAAGAGCGCGGTGGCCACGCCCGCCAGCGTGGCGTGGACGCCCGACTTCAACACGCAGGTCCACAGGACGAGGCCCACGACGATGTAGACGTCGGCGCGCCTGACCTTGGCGCGGTTGAGCGCGAAGAGGACGGCGAGGCAGGCCGCGGCGCCGGCGAGCGCCATCAGCGACAGCTGGCTCGTGTAGAAGAGCGCGATGACGACGATGGCGCCGAGGTCGTCGATGATCGCGACCGCCGTCAGGAAGACCTTCAGCGAGGACGGCACGCGGCTGCCCAGCAGCATCACGATGCCGATGGCGAAGGCGATGTCGGTCGCCGCGGGGATGGCCCAGCCGTGCAGCGCCACCGGGTCGCCGAGGTTGAGGCCCGCGTAGATCAGCGCCGGCGCGGCCATGCCGCCGAACGCGGCGACGATGGGCAGCACGGCCTGCGACCGATCCGACAGCTCCCCGCCGACGAATTCGCGTTTGATCTCCAGGCCGACCAGGAAGAAGAAGACGGCCATCCACAGGTCGTTGACCCAGACCAGCAGCGGCTTGGCCAGCACCAGCCAGTCGCCGCCGATGCGGACCTCGCCCTCGATGCGGGTGAAGGCGGCGTACAGCTCCCGCCAGGGGGAGTTGGACAGGAACAGCGCGACGACTGCGGCGATGGCGAGCACGATGCCGCCGGCCGATTCGCTGGCGAAGAAGCGTTTGAGTCCCGGTGTCAAGAAGCATTCCTCCAGAAGACGTCCCGCAGGATCGGCGGGGCTGGGCAGTAAAACAGAGCGGACGCGTCGCGTCGATGGCTCATCGGGGCAGAAGGCGCCGTGAGGACCCGATCATCGCCGGTGCGCGCCCCGCCCGGGCGCTGACGGACTCCGCGTTCGTCCCGAGGCGGAAGGCACGCGGGCGCCGATAGCATCGGCGGCCGGGGCGAATCGCCTCGACAACCATGAAGGTCAGGGAGAAGGACGCGATGAGATTCTGGATCTGTGCGGCACTGCCGCTGGTGGCGACCTTGGCCGCGTGCGCCGCGCCGGACACGGACAAGGCCTCGGCGGTCAAGGCGGAGTCCTGCGAGCGCGAAGCCCGCACCGGGTCGATGCTCGGACGCAAGCAATGCGGCCCCGCGCTGAGCGAGGCCGAGCGTGCGCGCATGGCTTCGGAGCTGCAGACGCAGATCAAGCCGACGGCCAGCAATCCGGGCAGCGGCGGCGGTCACTGAGCCGACGGCGCTGCCGGTCGAGTCCGGCCGGGCGGGCCGGACGCTGCGGGATCAGAAGCTGAAGCGCGTCCCGAAGTACCAGGCGCTGAGGGTGCGCTTGTCGTCGACGTAGAGATCGAAGTGCCTGGCGCGGCTCAGGTCCGCGCCGAGCTCCACACCCCAGTACGGCTTGACGGCGACGGTCAATCCAAGGCCGGCATAGGGCTGGGCGGAGGAGCGAGAGAACCTGCCGTACGCGGGGTTCATCAGTTCCGCCTTCTGCCACGACACACCGCCGCGCGCCACCACGCCCAGCGTGCGCCACACCGGTTGGCGATACGACAGTCCGGCGGTGAGCGCACGACTCTTGAGCACACCCCACATCCAGTTGTCGGCCGCGACGCGGACGGTGCCGTAGTCCACTCGCCCGATCTCGAGGCCGAGACCGTTGTCGAAGTGGTAGCCCACCAGCAGCCGGTTGAACTCGCCGTGGCGGTCGCAGGGCCCGCTGCTCTGGCACAGCGACTTCGAGAACTGGCTGGCGCCGACGTCGAACTGGGCGCTGATCTCGGCCTGCGCCGCGGGCATGGCAACGGCGGAAGCGGCCAGCACGGCCGCGATGGATGTCTTCAAGGGAACTCCCTCTGATCCCGCTCGGGCGGGATCGGTTGTTGTGGTGTCATTGCCGTCTCTTGCGGCGGGCGACATCGTAGCCGCGAGCGGCGCGGGCGGCCGATCGGCGCCGTGGCGTTCGCACAAGCGTGCGCACCGCGTCCCGCCGACGCCTCCGGCGACGGGGATTTCATCGGGTAACGGGATAAAAAGGATAATCGCCGTCTCCCGTGACCAGCCTGTCCACGACCATGACCACCATCCGCTACGCCGACCTCGTCGAAAGCGTCGCCGCCGCGCTGCAGTACATCAGCTACTACCACCCGGCCGACTACATCCAGCATCTGGCGCGCGCCTACGAGCGCGAGCAGAGCGTGGCCGCGAAGGACGCGATCGCGCAGATCCTGACCAATTCGAAGATGTGCGCCGAAGGCCGCCGTCCGATCTGCCAGGACACCGGCATCGTCAACGTGTTCCTGAAGATCGGCATGGACGTGCGCTGGGGCGACTTCCCCGGCTCCATCCAGGACGCCGTCAACGAAGGCGTGCGCCGCGCCTACAACCACCCGGACAACAAGCTGCGCGCCTCGGTGCTCAGCGATCCGATCTTCGAGCGCAAGAACACCAAGGACAACACGCCCGCGGTGATCTTCATGGACGTCGTGCCCGGCAACACCGTCGACGTGATCGTCGCGGCCAAGGGCGGCGGCTCGGAGAACAAGAGCAAGGTCTACATGCTCAACCCGAGCGAGAACATCGTCGACTGGGTGCTGAAGACCGTGCCGACGATGGGCGCGGGCTGGTGCCCGCCGGGCATGCTGGGCATCGGCGTCGGCGGCACGGCCGAGAAGGCCGCGCTGCTGGCCAAGGAAGCCCTGATGGACGACATCGACATGTACGAGCTGCTCGAGCGCGGTCCGAAGGACAAGCTCGAGGAGCTGCGCATCGAGCTGTACGAGAAGGTCAACGCGCTGGGCATCGGCGCGCAGGGCCTGGGCGGCCTGACCACGGTGCTGGACGTCAAGATCAAGACCTACCCGACGCACGCGGCGTCCAAGCCGATCGCGATGATCCCGAACTGCGCGGCCACGCGCCACGCGCACTTCGTGCTCGACGGCTCGGGCCCGAGCTACCTGACGCCGCCGAGCCTGGACCTGTGGCCCGACGTGAAGTGGGCGCCGGACTACAACAAGAGCAAGCGCGTCGACCTGAACACGCTGACCAAGGACGAGGTCGCCAGCTGGAAGCCGGGCGACACGCTGCTGCTCAACGGCAAGATGCTCACGGGCCGCGACGCCGCGCACAAGCGCATCCAGGACATGCTGGCCAAGGGCGAATCGCTGCCCGTGGACTTCACCAACCGCGTCATCTACTACGTCGGCCCGGTCGATCCGGTGCGCGATGAAGTCGTGGGACCGGCCGGTCCCACGACGGCGACCCGCATGGACAAGTTCACCGACATGATGCTGGAGAAGACCGGCCTGATCGCGATGATCGGCAAGGCCGAGCGCGGCCCGGTCGCGATCGAGTCGATCAAGAACCACAAGTCGGCCTACCTGATGGCGGTGGGCGGCTCCGCGTACCTCGTGTCCAAGGCGATCAAGCACGCCAAGGTCGTCGGCTTCGAGGACCTGGGCATGGAAGCGATCTACGAGTTCGACGTGGTCGACATGCCGGTGACGGTGGCGGTCGACGCCGGCGGCACCAGCGCCCACATCACCGGCCCGGCCGAATGGCAGCAGCGCATTGCCGCGGGCAAGCCGATCAAGATCCCGGTGGCGGCGGGCTGAGCGCCCTTCCCCGTGTGATCGCCAGCGTCGCGATCACGAATGACAAGACCACCCTCGGGTGGTCTTTTTCATTGGCGATGCCTTCCGGCACTTCGTGTCGCGACGGGATCGCGCGTATCACTAAGGACATGAGCGATCACATCGACGGCGTGGCGCGCCTTCCGCGCCGAACCTTCACGGGCGCCGCCCTGGCGATGCTCGCCGCGCCGCTGACGTCCGCGAGGGCCACGACGATGGCGGACGATCCTGCTCCGGCGGCGCCATCGAGCCGCCCGCGGCTGATCGCACCGGGAGGCAAGGTCCGCGTGGAAGGCGAGGATGAGCTCGTCGGCGAGATCCATCTCGCCTGGCCCGCCGGAGAGCCGTCGCCGACGACGGTGCGGCTGCTCGATGCCGATCGTGGCGACACCTTCGCGGCGCTCCAGGACGCCGCGCTCACGCGGCGTCTCGCGCGCATCGACGAGGACCGGCTCCTCATCCACGTGGAGCTGCGCTCGCGACCCGGACAGCCTCTGCCACCTCGCCTGTTGCCGATCGTCGCGTGGGGGCCGGATCGGGAGGTCCGGGGTGATGCGCTCGTCGTGCCGGCGCAGGGCGCGACGGTCTTCGGTCCTCCGCTCGGAGAGGGCCTGTGGGTCGCGATCCACGATCCCGCCTGGACGCGCGGCCACCGGCGCGTTGGATTCCAGCAGTCGGACCGTTGGACGATTCCCGGCCGGCATGCCATCGACTTCGTTCAGGTGGACGCGGACGGCCACATCGCGCGAGGCGACGCCGATCGACCCGCCAACCACTTCGGGTATGGGGCGCCGGTGCTGGCCGTCGCTGACGGCGTCGTGATCGCGACGAGGAACGACATGGCCGAGGCGACGTCGATCGCGGGCAACCGCCGCCATCCCTTGATCGACGCGCCAGGCAACCACGTCATCCTGTCGCTGGCGGGCCGGGGGCATGTGCTCTACGAGCACCTGCGCCCGGGCAGCCTGACCGTCCGCCCCGGCGACCGCGTGCGCAAGGGCCAGGTACTGGGCGAGCTGGGCTTCACCGGCGACTCCACCGGCCCCCACCTGCATCTGCACCTCTGCGACGAAGGTGTGCCGAACAGCGGGGAAGGCCTGCCGTTCGTGTTCGAACGCTTCGAGCGGCTGGGTGGCTATGACGACCTCGCGACGCTTGGCCGCGCGCGGTGGCAAGCGGCTCCGGAGGAACTTGCCACGGTCCGCCTTCGCGAGAAGCCAGCCTCCCATCGGGTGATCCGTTTCACCCCTGCATAGCCCTCCCCTAGTTCAAGGGTGAACCCACACTCACCTCCCCGTTCATCGCCGCCGATCGCGCTTGATCGCGCGCCACGCGCATTTCATCGCAGCCGCGATGGTGCGGCTCAGTGCCCCTCCCAGAATCCGCCGCCGTGCCCTTGAGCGCCCCGCCGAAGCCGCGGAACGCCGTGGGCATCGGGTCTGTGCGCCGACCGATGGCGGCGCGCAGGCGCGACCCCACGCGCATCGGATGAGAGTTTCGGGAGTGAGAGTGATGAATCGATGGATCCAGCGAGGCCTGTTCGGTCTCGCCACCTTGGCCTTCCTGGCCGGCGCGTGCGCACTGGCCGCCGTGCACATGGCCGACACGAAGATGAACCGCCGCATCGAGGTCGCGTCGCGCGACGTGCCCATCCCGGTGGATGCGGCCAGCCTGGCGCGCGGCCGCTACCTGTACGCGACGCGCGGCTGCGTCGACTGCCACGGCGCCAACGGCGCCGGGCGCCGCTTCATCGACGACGACGGCATGCGCGTCGCCGGTCCCAACCTGACGACCGGCCCCGGCGGCGTCACGATGGGCTACACGCCGGCCGACTGGGAGCGCACGCTGCGGCACGGCGTGAAGCCGGACGGCACGCCGCTGCTGATCATGCCGAGCCAGGACTACAACCGGCTCACGGATGAGGACGTCGGCGCGCTGGTGGCCTACATCCGATCGATGCCGCAGGCGCGCGGCGGTCCGGCGGAGATGCAGCTGCCGCTGCCGGTGCGGGTGCTCTACGGCCTCGGGCAGATACCGGACGCAGCCTCGCGCATCGATCACACGCTGGCGCCGGAAGCGCCGGTCCCCGCGGGGCGCACGGTGGCCCACGGTCGTTACCTCGCGGCGATGTGCATCGGCTGCCACGGCGAGCAGTTGCAAGGCGGCCGCATTCCCGGCGCGCCGCCCTCGTGGCCGGAAGCGGCGAACCTGGCCGACGCCTCCGGGCCGATGGCGTCACGCTACGGCGACGCGGCGACCTTCGCACGCATGATGCGCAGCGGCCAGCGCCCGGACGGCTCGACGATCGCGGTGATGCCCTTCGAATCGCTGCGCGAGCTCACCGACGACGACCTCGCCGCGCTGCACAGCTACCTGACGCGGCACGGGACGCAGGTGGCGTCAAGCAGCGGGCGCTGACCGCGGCGCGGACGGGACGGGACGGGCACAACGACTCAGGCGCCTCGCCCGGCCCCCTCCGGCACCGTCGGTGTTTCGGCAATCGTGCGCACCACCCGCTGCGGGAACGGGATGTCGATCTCCAACCGATTCAGCAGCCGCAGGATCGCCAGGTTGACGTCCGAGCGCACGCCGCCCTGCCCGTTGTGCGGATCCGAGATCCAGAACCCGATCGTCAGCTCCAGCCCGTCGGCGGCGAAGTTGCTCAGCGACACCGACGGCGACGGCTCGGACAGCACGCGCGGGACGCGCTTCACTTCCTCGATCAGTTGCGGGAACAGCGCGTCCACGTCGGTGCCGTAGGCCACCTGCACCACCGTCGACACGTTCACCTGCGGGTCGGCGAGCGAGAGGTTCTCCACCCGCGTCGTGATCAGCGACTCGTTGGGCACGATCGCCTCGCGGCCGTTGAGCGCGCGGATCACCGTGTAGCGCGTCTTGATGTCGCTGATGCGACCTTCGAAGTTGTCGACCTTCACCATGTCGCCGATCCGCAGCGAACGCTCGGCCAGGATCATGAAGCCGGAGACGTAGTTCGCCGCGATCTTCTGCAGCCCGAAGCCCAGGCCCACGCCGACCGCGCCGCCCAGCCAGGACAGCGCGCTCAGGTTCAGGCCCACCATGTTCAGCGCCACCATCGCGCCGACCACGAGCAGCGCCGTGCGCGTCAGGTTGACCGCGATCTTGCGCATCGAGAGGTCGAGCACCGACTTGCCGCGCAGCAGGCGCGACTCGATGGCCGACGACAACCACAGCACCACGAGCATGATCGCGCCCACCTGCAGCACGCCGATCAGGAGGTCGTACACCGTCGTCGATTCGCCCCTGGCGTTCTTCGGCAGGAAGCCCAGCTTGTAGTCGTCGAGTTCGTCGATGAGGATCGGCAGCAGGCCGACGATCCACAGGATCGATCCCAGCCACGCCACCCACGACACGCTGCGCTCCAGCAGCTTGATGCCGATGGAATCGGGCATCGTGGCCCGCAGCACGCGCGCGACGAGGCGGATGACCACCAGGGACAGCAGCACCGGGATCACCACGCGGAACAGCGCGACCGGCTCGCCGATGAACGGCATCAGCCGGCGCGCGCCCAGCGCCAGCAGCAGCGCGATGACCGGGAACAGGACGCCGTCGAAGACGCGGTGACCGAGCAGCACCGAATGGTGGCCGGGTGCCGACGTGACGTGTTTGCTGATGCGGTAGACGATCAGCCAGGACAGCGCCAGGCAGGCGAGCACCAGGCCGACCTCGATCAGCGCGCGCGGCCGCGCCAGCATGGTGAGCAGCGACTCCAGCTCGCGCAGGCTCAGCGTGTGGTTCAGGGAAGAGGTGGTACCCAAGGTGGCGTTCAAGGAAGAGATCAAGTCGGCATCCGGCGCGGGCCGGGTCGTTCAGTCGAGGGGAATGCTGGGTGGTCGCCCGTGCGTGACGAGTGCGGCGAGCGCGGCTCGTGCGGCTCGTGCGGCTCGTGCGGCTCGTGCGGCGAGCGCGTGCGGCAAGCGCGCGCGGCGGGGGCTTGCGGAAGAAGACCGAGGCACCGGCTCAGATCCCGGCCAAGGTCCGCAGGTGCACGCCGACGCTGCGCGCCAGCGCGCCCAGGTCGTAGCCGCCCTCCAGGCAGGACACGATGCGGCCCTTCGCGTGGCGCCGGGCCACGTCCATGATGCGCAGCGTGATCCATTCGTAGTCGGCCTCGACCAGGCCGAGCTGCGCCAGATCGTCGTCGCGGTGCGCGTCGAAGCCGGCCGAGACGAAGATCATCTGCGGCTTGAAGCGCTCCAGCGCCGGCATCCAGAGCGACTCGATCATCTCGCGCACCTCGGCGCCGCGCGTGTAGGGCGGCACCGGCACGTTGAGCATGTTCGCGCCCTTGGGCTCGGTGCCGGAGTACGGATACAGCGGGTCCTGGAAGATGCTGACCATCAGCACGCGATCGTCGCCGGCGAGGATGTCCTCGGTGCCGTTGCCGTGGTGGACATCGAAGTCGATGACCGCGACACGGTCCAGGCCGCGCACATCGAGCGCATGCCGGGCCGCGACGGCCACGTTGTTGAAGAAGCAGAAGCCCATCGCCTGGTCGCGCGTCGCGTGGTGGCCGGGCGGACGCACCGCGCAGAAGGCGTTCTCGGCCCGGCCGTCGACGACCAGATCGGTCGCGTGCACCGCCGCGCCCGCCGCGCGCAGCGCCGCGGCCCAGGTGTGCGCGTTGGCGGTGGTGTCGGGATCGAGCGCCTTCATCGGATGGGGCACGCCCTGCTTCGCCTGCGACTCGAGCGCCTCGAGTTCCGCCTTCAACTCCGCGACGTAGCGGGCCGAATGCGCGCGCTCCAGCGATTGCAGCTCGGCGCGCGGCGCCTCGTGACGGTCGAGCGCGACGTCGACGCCGTGCGCGATCAGCCAGTCCTCGATCGCGCCCAGGCGCTGCGGGCATTCCGGGTGACCGGCGCCCATGTCGTGACGATGGCAATCGGGGTGGCTGATGAAGGCGGTGGACATGGTCGGGGCATGTTCGGAGCTTCGTCGGAGCGAAGGGATTCTGAGATATCGTGCGCCGATGAGTTCCGCCGCTCCGACCCTCGCCTCCCAGCCGCTGACCGACCTGCGCCGGCAGATTAGCACGATCATCAAGGGCAAACAGGCGCAGACGGAGGACTGTCTGGCCTGCCTGCTGGCCGGCGGCCACCTGCTCATCGAGGACCTGCCCGGCGTCGGCAAGACGACGCTGGCGCACGTGCTGTCGATCTCGCTGGGGCTGCGCTTCTCGCGGGTGCAGTTCACGACCGACCTGATGCCGTCGGACCTGCTCGGGGTCAACATCTACCAGCCGGGCGCGCAGGCGGCCGGTGGCAGTCCCTTCCAGTTCCACCCCGGACCGGTGTTCAGCCAGGTCCTGCTGGCCGACGAGATCAACCGCGCCGGCCCGAAGACGCAGAGCGCCCTGCTCGAGGCGATGGAGGAGTACCAGGTCAGCGTCGACGGCACGACGCATCCGCTGCCGCTGCCCTTCTTCGTGATCGCGACGCAGAACCCCAGCGAGCAGCTCGGCACGCATCCGCTGCCGGAGTCGCAGCTGGACCGTTTCCTGATGTGCATCAGCCTGGGGTATCCGGACCGGCAGGCCGAGCGGGAGCTGCTGATGGGCGGCGACAGCCGCGAGCTGCTGCGCGCGCTCAAGCCGGTGATGACGCCGGACCAGCTGCGCGAGCTGCAGCGCGCGGTCCTGGCCATCCATGTCTCGCCGGCGCTGCTGGACTACCTGCAGGCGCTGCTGGAGGCGACGCGTTCCGGCGAATGGTTCCAGGAAGGCCTGAGCCCGCGCGCCGGCCTGGCGCTGCTGCGCGCGGCGCGGGCGAAGGCGCTGCTGAGCGGGCGCGACTACGTCTCGCCGGACGACGTGCAGGCGATCCTGCCGCAGACCATCGCGCACCGGCTGCGGCCGCGCGGCGGCAGCGCGCGGGGCGCGCGCGAACAGGTGCGCGCGATGATGGCCGCGGTGCCGCTGCCCTGATCGCGACGCCGCGATCCCGACCGCCGCCGCCGACCGTCTACCGCAGCCCACACCGTCGCCCAATACCGCCATGCGCGTTCCATCCTGGAAGCTCCCCTCGCTGAAGCTGCCAACGGTGCGCTGGCCGTGGCAGCGGCGCTGGGAGAAGTGGTGGCAGGGCCGCCACCCGGCCAGCGACACGACCGCGCTGACGCAGCGCAACCTGTACATCATCCCCAGCCGCCCGGGCGCCGCGTTCGTCGCGACGCTGCTGGTGCTGCTGCTGGCCTCGATCAACGACCAGTTGAGCCTGGGCTACCTGCTGACCTTCGTGCTGGCGGGCGCGGGCATGGCGTCGATGAACGCGACGCACGCCAACCTGCGCGGCCTGAAGCTGGACCTGAAGACACCGCCCGCGACCTCCGCCGGCCAGCCGCTCGCGCTGGACATCCGGCTGCACAACACCGGCGCGGCGCGTTTCGGCGTCGGCCTGAGACTGCCCGACGCCAAGGCGGCGGACACGGCCTACGCCGATGTGCCGGCGCAGGGCCATGCGCAACTCCACCTCCAACTGAGCTTCGCGACGCGAGGCCGGCATGCGCTGCCGCGCTTGCGCATCGAATCGCAATTCCCCTTCGGGCTGTTCGTGACCTGGAGCTACTGGCGCCCGGCGGCGCAGGCCTGGGTCTATCCGGCACCGGAGCTCGACGCGCCGCCGGCCGCGGCCGTCGAGGAAGGTCTGCCGCAAGGCCAGGGCCAGCCGGGCCTGGGCGACGATCCGGGGCTGCGGCCTTACCGGCACGGCGACTCGCCGCGACAGATCCTGTGGAAGAAATCGGCGCTCGCGCTGGCGCAACCGCAGCCGGCGTCGGGCAGCGGCGGCGGCGCGTCGCTGCTGGTGCGCGAGCGCCTGGGCAGCCGCGCCAGCGAGCAATGGCTGGACCTCGCCGCCACACGCGGCCTGCCGTTCGAACAACGCGTGTCGCGTTTGACGGCCTGGGTGCAGCGGGCAGAGGAAGAGGGCCTGCCCTACGGCCTCCGGCTGCGTGACATCGCGATCGAGCCGGACCTCGGACCGGATCACTTCCGCGTGTGCATGGAAGCGTTGGCGCTGATCCAGGAGTAGTTCGAGCTTGCGGCGTCGGGCCATGCTGGCAGCGTCGCGACCACAGGAATCAGTGGGTGGCTTGGCTCAATCCGGTGGGACTTGCCGCAGAGTTGACCCTCATCTGCCATAGCCAGCAAGACCCGACCCCGCAAGACTGTGCGTCATGACTCTCCGTCAACGCACAGCCTCCATGGCGCGGGTATTGCTCGGCCTCTACCTGATCGGCCATGTCACCTACAGGTTGAGCCTGTGGATCTGCCTGAACATCCTCCAGGTCCCGTCGATCCACGCGCCGCTGGGCGCGTCGGTGCTGACGTCCCTGCTGGACCTGTCCATCGTCTACCTCCTCTTCGGCCGCGTACTTCTCGGGAGACTGACCAGCGGCCGAACCTGCCGGTGCGCCGTTCCGCTCGGCGTGCTGATGGCCATCGGCCTCGTCGCATCGATGATCGTGGGAGCGACGTTCGGTGCGGTCAGATGGATCCCCCACGACACCCGCGACGTCCAGTGGTTCTATCTGATCGGCTTTTCATTCCATGCCGCGGTGTCCGAGGAACTGCTCTGTCGATTCCTCGCCCTGGACCGGCTCGGACCGGTCATCGGCAAAGCGCCTGCCTTCGTCTTGCAGATCCTGCTGTTCGTCTACCTCCACCTGTTCGGTCCGCCGCTCGATCTGCGCGCCGCGCTTCACCTGGCCCTGGGCGCCGTCATGATCGGATCCTTCTATCTGTGGAGTCGATCACTGCTCGGCGCGATGGCCTTGCACCTGGCCTACGACGTGCTGGTCTCGCTGGCCTTCGGCGGGTCCCTGGACGGGCTGGCCATCTACCCCCTGGTCGCCGGAGACAACTTCTCCCTGCTTCACAGCTATCAGGCCAGCGCCCTCTTCATGTCCTGCCTGTCGGTCTGGATGCTGTGGAACGCCCGACGGCCACGGCGACTTCCGACGTACATCCTCTGACCCCAATGTCACCCTGACCTGTGCTACGTTGCGTCCTTCCGAGCAATTCCCCTGAATCACCGCCGCGAGACCCGCGATGCGGACGCCGACGCGATGAGCGCTTCCTTCCCTCCGACCGCCGCCCCAGGCGGCTCGATCAAGCACCGCAGCCCCCTGCCGCGCGAAGCGCGCGACACGCTGTTCCTGCTCGCGATCATCGCGGCCACGCTCGTCCCGCACGCCGGCCATCTGCCGTGGTGGTGCAGCCTGCTCACCGCCCTGATGCTCGGCTGGCGCGCGCGACTGGCCTGGCGCAGCGAGGCGCTCCCCGGACGCTGGAGCCTGTTGGCCGTGCTCGCGCTCGTCGTCGGCCTGACCTTCGCCACGCACAAGACCATCCTCGGCCGCGAAGCGGGCATCACGATGCTCGCGATGCTGATGGCGCTGAAGACGCTCGAGCTCCGCGCCAGACGCGACGCCTTCGTCGTCTTCTTCCTCGGCTTCTTCCTGGTGCTGACGCAGTTCCTGTACTCGCAGTCGCCGCTGATCGCGATCTGGATGATCGCCTGCGTCTGGGCGCTGCTGTCGGCGCTGGTGCTGGCGCAGATGCCGCAGGGCGTCCCCAGCCTGAAACTCGCCGCGCGCATCGCCGCCCGCAACACGCTGATCGGGCTGCCGGTGATGGTGGCGCTGTTCCTGCTCTTCCCGCGTTTCCCGCCGCTGTGGGGGCTGCCCAAGGACTCGGGCGCGCGCACGGGGCTGTCGGACTCGATGAGCTTCGGCGCCTTCGCGGACGTTGCCGTCGACGACACCATCGCCATGCGCCTGCGCTTCGACGGCGCGCCGCCGCCCCAGCCGCAGCTGTACTTCCGCGCGCAGGTGCTGACGCGCTTCGACGGCAAGACCTGGACGACGCCGCGCGTGACCTGGTCGCCCGGCGACGATGCGCCCGCGCTCCAAGGGCCCGTGTTCCGCTACGAGGTCACGATGGATCCGTTGCGCGTGACCGCGATCCCGCTGCTCGAATTCAGTCCCGGTGCCAGCGGGGCACGGCTGCCGCTCGGACGCCTGACCGCGACCCGCGCGCCGCAGGGCCAATGGCAGGTGCCGCTGCCGGTCGCCGAGGTACTGCGCTTCCGGCACGAGGCGTGGCCGCGCGCCGCGCCGAGCACCCGCCTCGGCCGGGCCGACCGCAATGAATCGCTGAGCCTGCCCCCGGGCGTCAATCCGCGCGCCCGGGCCTACGGCGCGTCGCTGAACCAGCGCTTCGCCACGCTGGACGAGGACGCGCTCGCCCAGGCGGTGAACCGGGAGCTGCTGACGCAGATCCGCCGCGACGGCTTCGGCTACACGCTGGCGCCGGGCGTCTACGGCGAGACGACGCCCGACGCGATCGACGAGTTCTGGTTCGATCGCAAGCTCGGCTTCTGCGAACACTTCGCGTCCGCCTACGTCGTGCTGATGCGCGCGGCGGGCGTGCCGGCCCGCGTGGTCACCGGATTCCAGGGCGCCGACCCCAACCTGCAGGACGGCGACCTGATCGTGCGCATGAGCCAGGCGCATGCCTGGGCCGAGTTCTGGTCGCCCTCGGGCGGCTGGCAGCGCGCCGACCCGACCGCGGCGGTCGCGCCGGAGCGTGTCCAGGGCCGGCCGCTGCGGCCGGAACCGGGCCTGTTCACGGGCGCGCTCGACCAGTTGCGCCCCGGCCTGCTGACGGACCTGCGCGCCGTCTGGGAGCGGCTCAACAACCGCTGGCAGCAGTCGGTGCTGAACTTCTCGACCGGCGACCAGATGAGCCTGCTCAAGCGGCTCGGCTTCGACAACCCCGACTGGACCACGCTGGGACAGGTCGCCGGCGCGCTGTTGACGGCGACGGCCGTGATCGGCGCCGGCGTGGCCGCGTGGCAGCGGCGGCCGCACGACCCGTGGTCGCGCCAGCGCCTGCGGGTGCGGCGCGAGCTCGATCGGCTCGGCCTGCCGACCCGCGACGACGAGACGCCGCGCCGCTGGGCGGCCTCGCTCGTCGAACGCCATGGTGCGCAAGCCGAGGCCGTGGCGGCGTCGCTGTTGCAATTGGAAGCGCAGCGCTATCGCCAGGACCTGGCCGCGGCCACGTCACAATGGCAACGCCTGTTCGCGGCGCAATGCGCCGAGCTCCGGCAAGGCCTGACCGCTGACCCGCTGACCCGCTGACCCGCTGATCCGCTTTTCCTTCCGCTGCCGTTTCTTCTCCCGATCCGCCGCTCCGCGTCCCTGCATCACCGCCGCGCCCCGCGCGCTTCCGCTCGCAAGACCGCCCGCATGACCGCCCTCCGCCGTACCCGCAGTTCCTCTCCCCGTCGCGTGTTCCTGAGCACGCTCCTGCAGACCGCGATGACCGCCTCGCCGCTGATGGCCGCGCTGGCGGCGACGCCGGCGATGGCGCAGTCGCCGGCACCGGCCGGATCGCAGGCGGCCCCGCATGCCGCGTCGAAGGCCTCCCCCTCGAAGAAGGCGGCGAAGAAGCCCGTGCGCAAGCCGGCCGTGCTGCCGGAGTACGGCGATCGCGCCGACGTGATGGCCTTCGCCGATGCGCAGGCCGAGTCGCTCGGCTACCGGCGCGAGGAACTGCGCGCGGTGCTGGCGCTGGCGCGTCCGCAGCCGACGGTGCAGCGGCTGATCCTCCCGGGACCGCCCGGACAGGCGAAGGACTGGGGCGCCTACCGGCAACGCTTCGTCGAGCCGCAACGGCTGCAGGCGGGTCTCGCGTTCTGGGCGACGCACGAGGCGGCGCTGGCGCGCGCCGAGGCCGCCTACGGCGTGCCGGCGGAGGTCATCGCGTCGATCATCGGCGTGGAGACCTTCTACGGCCGCATCATGGGCGGCTTCCGCGTGCTGGACGCGCTGGCGACGCTGAGCTTCGACTACCCCTCTCCGCTGCCGCCGGGTGCGCGCGACCGCAGTCCGTTCTTCCGGGAGGAACTGCGCCAGTTCCTGATCCTGACGCGCGAGAACGGCCTGGACCCGATGTCGATGAAGGGCTCGTACGCGGGCGCGATCGGCTGGGGCCAGTTCATGCCGGGCAGTTGGCGCCGCTACGCGATCGACTTCGACGGCGACGGCCACGTGGACCTGGTCAACAGCCCCGTCGACGCGATCGGCTCCGTGGCCAACTTCCTGAAGGAGCACGGCTGGCAGCGCGGCATGCCGACACATTACGAGGTGCAGGTGCCCAACGACACGGCGGCGCGGGCCCAGCTGCTGATCAGCGACGTGCTGCCGCAGCTGGACGCGCGGCAGTTCGAATCGGTCGGCGCGCAGCTGTCGCCGCAGGGCCGCGCGCACACCGGACCGCTGGCGCTGATCGAACTCCAGATGGGCGGCGCCGCGCCGGTGTACGTGGCGGGCACGCAGAACTTCTACACGGTGACCCGCTACAACCAGAGCAGCTACTACGCGATGGCGGTCATCGAGTTCGCCAACACGCTGGCGAGCTGGAGGAAGGCGACGGGGGCTACAGGCACAACCGGCCCGACCGGCACAACGGGCGCGATGCCGGCGTCGGGCGCGGCGAGCGGGAACTGAGGCCGGCGCCGCCGCGCCGGCCGGGGTGCGCGGTCGATCAGCTCTGCGCGGCGAGCATCGGCGCGAGCCGTGATGTCGATGCCCAGGCGTCGGGCGCGCCGCCACCGAAACCCTCCTGCGGCGCGGCGCTGGCCATCGCCTGCGTCATCTCCGAGACCGAGCGCTTGAAGCGATGCCGCGAGGACACCGAAGCGCCGGTGTTCGGATCGAAGTAGTGGGAGTCGATGTACCCGCGGCGCTCCGCGCCCCGGTCGATGGCAGGCGAGCGCCAGTCGTTGTACATGGCCGGCCAATGCCATGACCGCACCTCCGACCAGCGCCCACTGGACTTGCTCCCGACGTCGCGTGCGGTGGCGGGAGCAACGCTTTCGCTGCTGTTGTTGAGCTTCAGCGAGGCCGACTGGAACCAGTTGATGATCTTCCCGGATCCGGGCTGGCGCGATGCTTGCGCGGACCCGTTGACACCCGGTAGTCCGAAGGTCACCTCCCACGGATTGCGGATCGGCGCGGCGCTGCTCCGCCCGACCAGATGCGGCTTGATCCCGCTCTTTGGTCCGTAGGCAGCGATAGGCTCAGTCATCGCGCGCTGCGCGTCATTGATCGGTTTCATGGCGATTGCACTCCTTCAAAGAGAACTTCGAGACGACCCAGCGATGAGGGCACGTCAGTCGGCTGGCCGGAGGCGCAAGTTCATGCGATCCGATCGACAACAAGTCGGGCGCATGAGCACCCGGGATGCGGAGGAACACCAGCATCCATCTGCATCGCTTCGCGGTAGCGTTGACCCATGAAAGCCCTGCCTCGTCTTTCCCGCCGCGTGTCGTGCATCGCGCTGCTGATGCCGCTGCTTGCGTCCGGCCAGGCGCCCGCGCCGCAGGCCGCGGAGGCGCCGGCCTCTCCCGCCTCTTCGGCCTCGATGCCCGCCCTGCCGCCCATCGCGGCCAGCCTGCGTTACGACTCACGCCTCGTCGAATTCAAGAAGCCTTTCGGCGCCTTGCCCGCCAAGACCTGGATCGACTTCCAGCTGACCGCCCTGCCCGGCGTCGACAAGCTCGAGCTTGTGATCGAGCGCCGCCGCGTCGAGGGCAATGAGGACCTGATCGCCTACGCCGAAGAAGCCCGCGTGCCGCTGCACAAGGCCGGCGTTGCCGCCGGTCGCGATCGATGGCAGGCGCGCCATCGCTTCGGATCGCCAGGGGTCTACGGCTACTACTTCATCGCCACCATCGGCGGCGCGCGCTACGTCGTGCAGAACAATGCCGACGCCATCTACTGGACCAAGGAGAAGGGCTCGATGGGCCCCGCAGCCATCGCCCCGCTGCCCGAGGGCCCCGATGCCAAGGGGCCGTTCTCGATCCGCCGCTACCGGCAGACGATCCATGCCTCCGACTTCGCCGTGCCGGACTTCGCCCGCGATCTCGTCTACTACTACGTCTTCCCCGAGCGCTTCCGCAACGGCGACAAGCGCAACGACCCGCAGGTCGGCCAGGCGAAGTACCAGGACCACGGCATCGAGCGTCACCCGCGCTGGCTGGACCGGCCGTACAAGCCCGGCAGCGGCGACGGCTCCGATGCGGTCTACAACAACGACTTCTTCGGCGGCGACCTCGCCGGGATCATCGAGAAGCTCGACGATCTGCGCGACCTCGGCGCCAACGCGCTCTACCTGACGCCCGTGTTCCAGGCCGCCAGCAATCACAAGTACGACACCGGCGACTACAAGCGCATCGATCCAGCCTTCGGCAGCAACGCCGACTTCGAACGCCTGACCAGCGAGGCCGGCAAGCGCGGCCTGCGCGTGATCCCCGACACCTCGCTGAACCACGTCGGCGCGGACTCGCCCTACTTCAACCGCTTCGGCAACTTCCCCGCCGGCGGCGCCTTCGACAACGGCAAGCCCAATCCCGCCTCGCCGTATGCGAGCTGGTTCAAGTTCGATCTTTCCAGGAGCCAGCCCGACGAGCAGTACGCCGCCTGGATCGGCATCAAGGACCTGCCCGAACTCGACAAATCCAGCCGCGCGTTCCGCGACTACGCCTTCGGCCGGGACGGCGTGATGCAGTTCTGGCTCGATCGCGGCGCGGCGGGCTGGCGCATGGACGTGGCACCGTGGGTGCCGGACGACTTCTGGCGCGCCTGGCGTGTCGCAGTGAAACGCCACCAGCCCGGCGCGCTGACGATCGCGGAGACCTGGTTCGACGCGAGCAAGTTCTTCCTCGGCGACACCTTCGACGCGACGATGAACTACATCTTCCGCAACACGGTGCTGGACTACGCGGCCGGCGCGCCGGCGGACCGCGTCTACCAGAACCTCGAGCTGCTGCGCGAGTCCTACCCGGCGCCTTCGCTGTTCGCGTCGATGACGCTGCTGTCATCGCACGACCAGCCGCGCGCGCTGCATCACTTCGGCGTGCGCGACGACAGCCCGCCGGAGAAGATCGCCGACGGCAAACGCCGCCTGCTGCTGGCGGTCTTCTTCCAGATGACGTATCCGGGTGCGCCGACGATCTACTACGGCGACGAGGTCGGCCTCGGCGGCGGCGAGGACCCGTACAACCGCGCGCCGTATCCGTGGGCCGACGAGGGCGGCCAGCCGGACCTCGCGCTGCGCGACCAGTTCAAGCGCCTCGTGGCGCTGCGACACGCGCAGCCGGTGCTGCGGCACGGCACCCTGTCGGCGCCGCTGTGGCTTGACGAACACGTCATCGTGCTGCTGCGCCAGGACGGCCAGCGCAACGCGATCGTTGCGATGAACAACGCCACGGAGCCGATGCGCGTCGAACTCACGCTGCCCGCCGCGCTGCGCGGCATCCCGTTCATCGATGCGATGACGCCCGGCGCGCCGATGAAGGCGGCGACGAACGGCAAGCTGTTGATCGAGATCGGGCCGATGTCGGGGCGGGTACTCGTCGGCGATTGAGGTCAACCGCCATACGCAGCGCGCTGCAAGGCAAGGTGTGGGCGATCGATCTGCTCGGCAAGCAACTCAATGTCGCGGGAGGCAACACCGGCCAGGAGGAAGTGCTCCTTCCATCCTCCAACGACCCCGGCAACACGAGCGATTTCCGCCTTGGCCTCCTGATCCTTGAGGCCGAACAGTCGTGCCTCCGTCATTGCGTTGTCGATCGTCGAATCGTGCCCTTGCGTGCCAACGCGCAGTTGTTGGTAGCCCAACGCCTGGCCCGATGGCAACACGTCGAACGCCGGCGACAACGCGAGATCCCCACGCTCCGTCCTCAATAGAACATGGTTCTTCTCATGGTCGTCGGTGTTGTCGATGAGGATGTTGAACACCATGCGGCGGAACAGTTCGCGCATCTGTTCCTGGGCCTTGCCATCTACCGTCCCACCTCGGCGCCGCAGCAGTTGAGCCAGCTCCGGGTAGCCGAGTTCCGCTTTCATCGCCTTGAGCGCCACGTTGGCGGACATGGCATGTAACCGCCGGCCGCCCACCCGATCGAAGCGACGAACCGCGACCGCATGTCCTTGCGGCAATCGGATCGCTCGCGTCTGGGCGACGTCGATGCCGGCCAGCGCGCACAGCGTCATCGTCGCGTGCTCGATCAGGGGCATGTCGTAGTCCTCCCCCTGTTCGGAGAACTTGATGACCCACTGGTGACCGTCCATGTCGATCAAACCCTTCGGCCGCGCCCCACCGAAGGTCACGCCAAGTGCGATCAAGCGCCGGTTCGCATCATCCACAGGCTCGCCCGCGAGGATACGCCGTGCGAGCTCTTCCATCGTCGACACGTCGGCGAGCTGCGGCAATGGTCCGAGCCGGCGCGGCAGATACACGTCTTTGGAGGTCGAGACGCCCAGCGCACCGAACCGCTCGTGCCCTGCGTAGTAGAGGTAGTCGAGGACCGACAGGCGCTTGGGACGATCGAGAAAACGGATCACTCGCTCGCCCCACCGGTCAGGACGCGCATCGTCGACCGCGCCGACCGCCGTTTCCTTCTCCGCCGGCAGGATCTCGCCCTTGTCCAGTAGCAGATCCTCACTGAGCGCAAACCCGTGATGGAGCCAAGCTTCGGCGTAAGTCAAAGACACGCCCTTGAGCGAACGCACGAGGCGCAGTTCACCGATCAGCCGTGGCAACTCCGGATTCGTGAGCTCCCACAGCCAGAGCATGTCGGTGGGCTCGTAATTCCCTCGGGACTCTGTCATTCCTCACCCTTCCCCTGCCGTGAGCTCGCGCGTGCAGCCGCATCGACGGCCGCAAGACGCTCGTCGATCGTTGTGCGCTTCCTGACAGCCCGCTGCCTCGCGACCCGTACTGCTTGCTCCAAGGCACCGCGGTCATGCTCCGGCGCAGCAAGTTCCGGCAGGGCGGCATCCCGACCCATGAGCCACAACGCTGTCGCGTAGACCGCCATCGAGACCGTGGGATCCCCCTTTTCCATACGCATCAATGTGGGCTCGGAGACTCCGATCCGTTGCGCCCACGACTTCAACGGCTCTTGTCTGCGCTTGCGAGCGAGCGAGAGGTTTTCCCCCAGTTCGCGCAGATGGGAAAGCACCGCAACCGGCATCTGATCAATCGCGACAGGTCGCTTTGGCATGAAATAGATATTAGTACATTCTTTCTTCTATGAATATCTATGTTTGTTTAGAAGCGAATGACGCTCACCGACGGTCAATGACAACAGCCCCGCCCGGCTTACGCCGGACGGGGCTGCAACGTTCGCTGAACCGGACCCGATCGGGCACGGCGGCTCAGTCGTTCATCAGAACTTGTAAGTCGCGCCGATCAGGTAGGTCCGGCCCCACTTGATGTACTCCAGCGGCCGGTCCTTCGTGGCCGCGTAGGTGCGGTAGGCCTCGTCGGTCAGGTTGTTGACCTGCGCCAGCAGGCCCAGTCCCTTGAGCGGACCCTCGGTGAAGTTGTAGCCGATCTGCGCGTCGACGATGCTCTCGCCGACCACGTAGCGCAGCGTGCGCGCACCGTTGAAGTTGCCGATCTCGCCGATGAAGTCCGAACGCTTGCGCTGGCTGATGCGGGCCTCGAAGCCGTTGGCCTCGTAGTACGCGGTCAGGTTGTACACGCGCTTGGACAGCCCCGGCAGCGTGATGAAGCCCGATCCCACGCTGCTCGCGCTCTCGGGATCCTTGATCTCGATGTTGCTGCTGTTGAAGCTCGCGCTCGCGACGATGCCGAAGCCGTTCAAGGACTTGCTGAACAGGTTGAACGGCAGCGAGGCCGTCAGCTCCATGCCGCGCAGCTTGCCGCCCTGGCCGTTGTACGGCGCGGTGTAGGTGCCGGTCAGTTGCGCGTCGGGCTGGCCCGGCTGCGGCGTGTAGCCGGCGACGAAGCGCGAGAAGTCGTAGCGGTCGTTGCCCTGCGTGTAGATGTAGCTGCGCAGGTCCTTGTAGTAGCCCGCCACCGACACGTAGGCCTTGGAGCCGAAGTACTTCTCCCAGGACAGGTCGACCGCGTTGGCGCGCCACGGATCCAGCTCCGGATTGCCGCCGCTCGCGCCCGGCTTGCCGGTCGTCGCGTCGACGCCGAAGTCCAGCGCCGAACGCAGCTGGTCCACCTTCGCGCGGGCCATCTGCTTGGCGACGGCGAAACGCAGCGTCTGGTCATCCGTCAGCGACCACGCCAGGTTCAGCGCCGGCAGGTAGTCGGTGTACTTCTTGCCGCCGTTGAGCGGCTTGACCTGCTGGCCCGCCGGGGCCGTGCCGTCGAAGTAGTTCGACTGCGACGACTGGTCCGTGTGCACGACCTGCAGGCCGATGTTGCCGCGCATCGGGATGCCGAAAGCCGTCGAGTCGATGTTGCCCTTGAAGAACACCGTCGCCACCTTCTCCTTCACGTCCCAGGCCTTGGAGATCAGGTAGCTCTCCGTGTCCGTCGGGTTGAAGGTCATGTAGCGGCCGACCGCGCCCGGCACGTTCCACGCCGGGATCATGCCCAGACCCGCGAAGCTCAGGTCCACCGGGCTGTACTGGAATTCCGGTCCGATGGGCGTATCGCCCTGCGCGCCGACGTTGATCGCGCCTTCGGGCTGGCGCTTCTTCTTCGACCGGTCGGCGTAGTTCAGGCCGACGTCGAAGTCCGAGAACCAGCCGTTCACCGCCGCCGGCGCCGGCAGGTTGCCCACCAGCTTGAAGCCGGTCAGCTCGTCCTTGACGCTCGGCGTCTTGCCGTAGCCCGAGCCGTAGATCGTGTTCTGCAGGTACAGCAGCTTCGGATCGGCGTAGCTCCGGCCCGGGATGATCTGCGAGAAGTCGCCCGAGCTGAAGGCCAGCTTGACGTCATCCACCGGCCAGCCGCCCGCGCGGCTGAGCTGGGTGTTGTTCTCGAGGTTGATCTCGTTGCGGGTCGCACGCGAATAGTTGACGTCGGCCGTCAGCGACAGGCCGCTCTCGAACTTCAGCTTGTTGTTCCATCCGGTGGCGACGATCTTGTCATCGCGCTTGTTGTACATGCCGCGGACCAGCGGGTAGGCATTCAGCAGCGTCCCGCCGGTCTGCGTGCCGTTGGCGTTGACCGTCGGGTTGGACCAGTTGAGCGCCGGCGGCGGATTGAGGGTATCAGCGCCGTTCCAGGTCATGCTCATCTCGAACTGGTTGGCCGTGTCCACCGCCTTGGCCTTGGTCCAGAAGCCGTCGACGACGCTGGTCCAGTTCTTGGTCGGGCGGAACTCGACCGTGCCCATCAGCGCGTCGCGTTCGGTCTTGCCGGTGCGGCGCAGTGCCTTGATGCCGCCGGAGTTGTAGGTGCCCGCGGCCAGGCCGGTGCGCGCCGAGGTGTCCCAGGGCTCGTACAGGCCGACCTGCTCTTCCTGCGTCGGCGTTTCCTGGTGCGCGTAGCCCAGCGACACGCCGATGGTGCGGTCGGCGAATTGGTCGATGTAGCTGGCGCTCAGGCGATTGCCGGTGGCGCTGGCGTTGGCCGCCGAGCCCAGCGAGTTGCGCTGGCCGCGCGCGTTCAGCGTCACGACGCGGTTGCTGAAGTTGAGCGGACGGACCGTCTGCATGTCGATCGTGCCCGACAGGCCCTGGCCGACCAGGCCGGCGTCCGGCGTCTTGTAGACGACCACGCCGCTGAGCAGCTCGGACGGGTACTGGTCGAACTCGACGCTGCGGTTGTCGCCGGTGGAGACCAGCTCGCGACCGTTGAGCAGCGAGGTCGCGAAGTCCGGCGACAGGCCGCGGACCGAGATCACCTGCGCGCGGCCAGCCACGCGCTGGGCCGACAGGCCGGGCAGGCGCGCGATCGACTCGGCGATCGACACGTCGGGCAGCTTGCCGATGTCTTCGGCCGACACGGCCTCGACGATGGAGTCGGCGTTCTTCTTCACCGAGATCGCGGCCTCGATGCCGCGGCGGATGCCGGTGACGGTCACGGTTTCCAGCTGGCGGTCCGCGGCGGCCTTCTCGGCGGCCTGCCGGTCAGCTTCAGTCTGGGCTTGTTGCGCGTGCGCGGCGCCGGCCATCAGGGCCAGCGTCATCAGGCAACCGGCAGCGACGGGCTGCACCCGGAACAACTCGCGCGAGGCGTGCGATGTCTTCATTTGTTTGTCTCCTGTTTGAACGACGGTACCCAACGTTCTGAAAGAATTCTGTACTAAAACTAGATCACGATCCAAGCTCTCGCAAACCCTGGACAACAGGAATCGCAGCTTCCATGGTGGAAAAACGACGAAGTTACTTCGGGTTTCCACGGATAAACCTGCAAATTAGGGACGTGAAATGAAAAACGGCGGCCACTCGGGCCGCCGTTGAGAAGTCGTTATGTAGCTGGACTACAACCGACTGTGGCGCTCAGCGCACCGACTGCTCCAAGGCGAACGCGGCGCCGGCCAGGGCGGTCAGCGTGTCGGTGATCAGCACGCAGGGCACCGAGGCCAGGTAGGGCGCGAAACGGCCCTTGTCCTCGAATCGCGCCCGGAAGGACGACTGGAAGAAGCGCTCCCCCAGGCGCGGCACGATGCCGCCGCCGATGTAGACGCCGCCGCGCGCGCCCAGCGCCAGGGTGACGCTGCCGGCGAAGCTGCCGAGGAAGGCGCAGAACTGGTCCATCGTCTTCGCGCAGATCGCGTCGCCGGACAGGGAGCCCTCGACGATCTGCTCCGCCGTCAGCCGCTGCGCCGACGGCTGGCCGGCCACGGCCGCCACCGCCGCATGCAGCGTCGGCAGGCCGATGCCGGACAGGAAGCGCTCGGCGGAGACATGCGGGAACTCCTTGCGCGCGGCCGCGAGCAGCTCGCTCTCGTAGTCGTTGGTCGGCGCCAGCGTCATGTGACCGCCCTCGCCCGCCAGCGCAACCCAGCCGCCCGAGGTCTCGATCACGCCGCCCACGCCCAGGCCGGTGCCCGGCCCGATCACCGCCAGCGTGCCGCGCGGCGTCGCCAGCGACGGGCCCGGCACGGCCGCGACCTGGTCCGCGCGCAAGCCCGGCAGCGACAGCGCCAGCGCTTCGAAGTCGTTCAGCAGGCGCAGTTCATCCAGTCCCAGGTCGGCCTGCAACTGGCTGCGCGAGAAGGTCCAGTGACTGTTGGTCAGCTCGATGCGGTCGCTGTTGATCGCGGTGGCCAGCGCCAGCGAGGCCCGCCTCGGCCGCGCGGACACGCCCAGCCCGGCGAGTTCCTTCAGATAAGCCTCGGCCGCGGCCCGCAGCGAGTCATAGTGGGCGACCGGCAGCTTGCGCACGTGCTGGACGCGCTGCCCGGCGCCGTCGACCCAGGCGAAGCGGGCATTGCTGCCGCCGATGTCCGCCACCAGCCACGGATATCCCGCGGCGTCCCCTGTCTGGCTCGAAGCCACACCCTGATCTGCTTGCACTGTTCTTGTCCTGCTGCTGGTTCGGCGGAGTCGCCGGTTCGGCTCGTTGGCGGTGCGTGGCGTGTGTCTGTCGCCGCGCCGGGGGCCGCCCCAATGGCGGCATCCGCGCAAGGTAGCAAAACTACACACATCGCACAAGAGCGAAGTCACCGGGTCGTCGCTCGCCCGCCGCACGATATCAGAGGACGGTTCGACTCCCGTCCGCAAGTGATTGTCAGGGATGGAGTTTTTATTCCACCCGATCCGGCCGCGACGTGTTTATATTGCTGTAGTCACACTACAGCACCGACCGATCCAAGCTGGCAAACCGCAGGCCTGCGGGCGCCTCGCCGCCGCTAGGGCGAACCCTTCCGATCCATCCAGGGCGGCGCGCCATAATCGCCTCCCGGTCACCGCCCCTCCTTCATGCGTGAATTCGACAGTCCCCGGTTGATCGCCGACATCGGCGGCACCTTCGCCCGCTTCGCCCTGGAGACCACCCCGGGGGAGTTCGAGCACATCGCGCTGCTGCGCTGCGCCGAGCACGCCGACTTCCACGCCGCGGTGCGCGCCTACATGGACCGGCTGCCGCGCCAGCTGAAGGTGGCCCACGCGGCGATCGCGATCGCCAACCCGGTCGAGGGCGACCTGGTGCGCATGACCAACTACCACTGGCAGTTCTCGATCGAGGAAGCCCGTCAGCGCCTGGGCCTGGACACGCTGGTGGTCGTCAACGACTTCACCGCGCTGGCGATGGCCCTGCCCCGGCTGCACGGCAGCGAGATCCGCCAGATCGGCGGCGGCGAGCCGCGCGCCCACAGCGTCATCGGCCTGCTGGGCTCGGGCTCCGGCCTGGGCGTCTCGGGCCTGATCCCCGCCGGCGACGGCTGGATCTCGCTCGGCTCCGAAGGCGGCCACACCAACTTCGCGCCGCGCGACGAGCGCGAGATCGCGCTGCTGCGCTTCGCCTGGAACGAGTACGAGCACGTCTCCTTCGAGCGCCTGCTGTCGGGGCCAGGTCTTGAGCTGATCCATCGCGCGATGGCGGACTACCTGAAACGTCCGTCGGAGCCGCTGAGCGCGCCCGACATCACCGCGCGCGCGCTCGAGGCCGCCGACCCGGTCTGCGAGGCGACGCTGGACCTCTTCTGCACGCTGCTGGGCACCGCCGCGGCCAACCTGGCGGTGACGCTGGGCGCGCTGGGCGGCATCTACATCGGCGGCGGCATCGTGCCGCGGCTGGGCGAGTACTTCGACCGCTCGCGTTTCCGCGAGCGCTTCGAGGACAAGGGCCGCTTCACCGACTACGTCGCCGCGATCCCGACCTTCGTGATCACGGCCGAACACGCGACCTTCAAGGGCGCCTCGGCGATCCTGGAAGCGCAGCTGCGCAGCCTGCAGACCAGCGGCGGCGCCTCGGCGATCGTCAGCCAGATCCGGCGCGCGCGCGACGGTCTCTCGCCGGCCGAGCAACGCGTCGCGGACCATGTGCTGGCGCATTCGCGCAAGGTGCTGAACGACCCGATCGCGGAGATCGCCCGCGCGGCCAGCGTCAGCCAGCCGACGGTGATCCGCTTCTGCCGCTCGCTGGGCTGCGAGGGCCTGTCCGACTTCAAGCTGCGCCTGGCCTCGGGCCTGACCGGCACGGTGCCGGTCAGCCACACGCAGGTCACGCAGGACGACTCGATGGTGGAGCTGGGCGAGAAGGTGCTGGGCAACACCGCCTCGGCGATCCTGCAGGTGCGCAGCCAGCTCAACCGCGACATGATCGACCGCAGCATCGAGCTGCTGCTCAAGGCCTCGCGCATCGAGTTCTTCGCCATCGGCCATTACGGCGTCGTGGCGCAGGACGCGCAGTTCAAGTTCCTGCGGCTGGGTGTCGCCTGCAATGCGTATGTCGAGCCGCGGCTGCAGCTGCTGGCCGCGCAGACGCTCAAGGCCGGCGACGTCGCCGTGCTGATCAGCAGCAGCGGCAAGCTGCCCGAGCTGATCGCGGTGGCGGATGCCGCGCGCGAACGCGGCGCGCATGTGCTGGCGATCACGGCGAGCCAATCGCCGCTGGCGAAGAAGGCCGACGCGGCGCTGATCGTCGACCACGTGGAGGATGTCGCCACGCATCTGCCGATGATCAGCCGCATCCTGCACCTGCTGGTGATCGACATGCTGGCGGTGGGCGTCGCGATGCGACGCGACAACGCCGGCGCGGCCGGACTGGCGCTCGGCGCGGCGCATCCGGAGCTCGACGAGACCGACGCGGACGGCCGCCCCAGCGCGCGCCGTGCCGCGCCCGGGATCAGCCTGGCCTCGCCGCTGGCGAAGCTGACGGCGCACAGCCGCTGAGCCTGCGCGGACGCCGCCGGCCGGGCGGCGGGGGTTGTCATGCCCCCTCGCAGGCGGTGCTCACTGAAGCGTCTCACTCCTTCGCGTGAGACGCCATGATTCCCTTCTTCCCTGCCTCCCACGATCACGCCGGCCCGTCAGCCGATGCGGACGGCCTGGCCGCCAGCAAGCAACGCGCGGCCGCCATGGCCCGGACGCTGCAGGGCGAGCTCCAGGACCCGCCGCTGCGGGACACGACGGCGGAGCAGATGCGTCGCCTCGGTGCCCCGCTCGGCACGATCGCCCGGCGGATCCTCGTCAGCGACAGGCCGGATCTGCTGGCCAAGGCGGCGGGACATGTCGCGGTCGGCATGCTGGACGGGTCCTTCGCGCAGCTCGCGCGGGCCTACGACGACCTGCTGGACGCCTTCACGCGCCCGGGTCTCTCGCTGTCCCAGATCGAAGCGCAAGCGCTGCGGGGGATCGAGCGCCTGAAGGACAAGCTGGTCGAAGGCCTGGACGACCTCCCCGCCCACGAGCGCGAAGCGTCGAATGCCCTGGCGGCGGCATTCCTCCGGCGGCTGCGTGAACCGGCGGCGCCGTCCGCGGGCGTCACGCCGCGGCGGTCGAGGTCCACGCCGCAGGACGATCCCGGGCGCGGGGCGGTGATCGCCGTCATGCTGGATCAGCTCACCGATGCATGGCCCGACGACGAGGCCCTGCTGCCGTCGCTGAGGATCGGGCTGCGCCAGGCCTTCGACCGCCTGCCGCTGTCCGGCATCGACTCGCCCCTGGGCTCCACCGACCTGCGAGCGTTGGCGGGGCGCTTGTTCGACGCGATCCTGGACGAGGGTCCACTGGGGCTGGGTCAGGTCTACACCGCGCTGCTCGAGGCCGAACGCCAGGACCAGGGAGACGCCGGCGCCGGCGCGCGCGCGACGAAGGTCTTCCAGACCCTGGTCGAGGAGGCGGGCGGGCTCCTGGTCGGCCATGCCGATCCGACGGCCCGGACAGGGACGGTCCGGGGCCGCGAGCTCGCGACCTTCTTCGGCGAACTGCTCGAGGCGAATGGTCCCGACCGACCGTTCACGGTCAGGCTCGATGACCTCCTCCGGGCGCGCCACCGCGGCGTGGCGCAGCCTTCGCGGTTCCGCGCGGGCCTGCGGCTGGCTGCACTGGACCGTCTGCGCCTGCTGGAGGCCACCGGCGTGATCGGCCCGCTGCGTTTCGTGGCGGCGCCGATCCTGCCCGGGACGCAGGCCGCGGGAATCGACTGGACCCGTGGCCCCGGCGGCTACGAGACCAGCCCCGCCGGCGCCGCGCGCGTGCTGGCGGGTCGCTTCTTCGATCCCGTCCGCGAGCGGATCACCCGGCTGAGCGATTCCGAACTCATCGCGATCCTGCGCGAGCCGTGGAAGAAGTTCGTCGCCTTCACCGACAGCATCGCCCCGCCGCCCGGCACACCCTCGCGGCAGGGACTGTCCCGACTGAGGGCCCTCGCGAAGGCGATCCTCGCCGACATCGACGGCCTGGACCGGCTCCCGCTGCTGCAGCGGGCCGTCGTCATGGGGCCGCAGGCCTGGGAGCGCCGGCAGGCCGAGGCGACGGAGCAGATCAACGCGCTGCGCGCCGAGCCCGCCGTGACGCCGGAGGTCCTCGCCCGCGCCGAGCGGCTGGAAGCGTTGATGACCGACTTCCCCGATCTCTGGCTGGGAGAGTGGGTGAGGCAGTCGGCGCTCGGCTGGCACGCGTTGGGCGCCCTGACGGACACGCAGCCCCTGCCCCTGTTGGCCGCGCTGGCGCCGCAGGTGGGCCAGCGGCTGGATCGGACCACGGGCACCCTCGAACTCGACCTGGGCGCGACCGGCACGCGGGTCTGGCAGGTGCGGGCCTTGAGCGATCCCGCCGACACCGCGGCCCGGGTGGCGCAGGACATGGCGCTGCGCCGGATGGATGCATCGATCATCCGTCGCCATTGGCGCGGCGACGCGGGATCGCTGCAGGACCTTCCCGCCGCGCTGCGCCTCGTCGACGACGCCCTGGAGGTCGACGGCGTCGTCATCGAGCGGTTCGCGCCCGTCGTCGACGCCACCATCCTGGCCGACGCGCTGCCGCCTGCCGATCCGACGCGTCCGCAAGAGGACGTATCGACGACAACGACCGAGTCGGAGTCGGAGTCGGAGTCGGAATCGGAATCGGAATCGGAATCGGGCTCAGGCTCAGGCTCGGGTTCGGGCTCAGGTTCGGGCTCAGGTTCGGGCTCCGACGCGGACTCCGCCTCCGAGGCCACCGGGATCGATCCGGCAGCCGACGGCCACACGACGCCGAGCGACGCCGATCGCGGGCGGGCCGGCGGGTCCGGCGTGCCGCGGCCGTTGTCGCGCTGGTCGCCGGATCCCACCGGCGCGCTGACGATCGAGCAGCGCGCCACCACGATCGCGGCGGCATTCCAGGCGGCCACCGCCGACTGGCACCTGGCACTTCCCCAGGCCGCCTCACTGCGCGATCCCCTGCTGAAGGCGCTGCGCGCCGCGGCGGCGGCCCAGCCCAAGGCCCTGCCGGCGGCCGTTCTGGACGCCGCGGCCGCGCACCTGCTGGACGCCCTGCTCCTGGGCTCGCCGCTGCGCTGCCGCGATGCCTACCTGACGCTGCTCGACGCCGTCGATCCGTCGCGACGCCGCGCGCCCGCCCAGCTGGCGGAGGCCTCTTCCCGTTTCGCCGCGCTCAAGCGCCTGGCCTGGGACCAGGTCGCGCAGGCGAGCCCGGCGTATCAGGCGTCGACCTCCCAGGCGCTGGCCGACCGCTACCTCTCGGCGATCGACGCCGGACCGGGCAAGCCGCTCAAGCTGGGCTTCGACGAGATGAACTTCTCCTCGATGGACAACCGGTCGCGCTCGAAGGACGTCGCCGCCGGCGTCGCCTTCGAGCTCTACGACGTGCTGCGCCAGCTGGAACACGCGGGGCTGATCGGACCGGTCACCTGGACCTCCGGCAAGCGGCAGGCCGAAGGGCATTGGCAGCCTGAGCCGCAGAGCACCCGCTTCCTGTCGACCGACGACATGCGCGGCCTGCGCAGCCGATGGCGTTTCGAGCCCACGGCCGGCCTGCTGGAACTGCTCGAGCGCCGGCCGCTCGAGCCCGTGCCGGTCGACGCCTCCCGACCGCTGCGCACCCTGGCCGCGCTGGCCCCCGACCTGCGGCAGACGCTGGACCGGGACGCGGGCACGGTGCGACTGGCCTGGACCTCCCGGGGCACGCGCGGCTACGCGCTGCTGGCCTTCGCCTGCAAGGATCCGCTCACCGCCGCCGAGGCGGATGCGCAGCTACGCCAGCTCGACCTGCTGGTCTCGGCCCACGTCGCACGCGCCGATGCCGCCGACCTGAACGCGCTGCCGGCCCGCCTGACCTTGTCGGACAGGCAGCTCGCCGACAGTACCCACGTCATCGCCCGCGGCACGCCGTCGGGGTGGACCTTCGAGCACGCGCCCGAATCGTCGGGAGCGAGCGGCGCCGCCAGACCGATGCCGGTGGACGGCGCCGGCCGCGTCGAGGTGATCGCCTCGCTGCTGCACGGGGCCACCGCCGCCTGGTCCGCGCCGGACGGCTGGACCGAGGACGGCAAGATCGGCCTCATCGACGCCTTCGGCCTGAGCGCCTTCGATGCCCCCGCCGGCAAGGACAGCCGCACGCTCTCGATGCGCCCCGTGGCCGAGACCCTGCTCGCCGGGATCCTCGACGCCTCCGTCCCCACGCTGCGCCGGGCCCATGACCTGATCATCGGTGCCGCCAGGCCCGGTCGGGATCCCGCGACCGTGCATCGGCAGGCGGCCCGGGTCTTCCGCGAACTGGTCGACCGCGCGACCCCCTTCCTGGCCGCCCAACCCGACAACGGGCAGGCGGCGATGCGCAGCCTCCCCGGGCGCACCCTGGCCGGCCTGTTCGCCGACCTGTTGACGTCCGCCGCCGGCGATGCGCCGCTCACGCTGGACTTCGAGGCGCTGAGGACCGCGCTGGAGCGCCCCTACCGCAACGATCCCGCGGCCACGCGGTACGCGGGCCTGGTGCTGTCCTTGCGCGACCAGCTCCGGCTGATGTCGGCCACCGGCGTCATCGGTCCGATCCGCTACGTCGCCGACAGGGTGCCTCACGACGACAACACGCCGGGCTGGACCTTCGAGGACGCTCGCTGGACGACGCGGCGCGACATGCTCGCCAAGTGGCCGACGGCCGTCGCCGATCCGGTCACCGCGGCGGTCGAGATCCTGCCCCGCGACGACCTGCGCGAGACCTGGCAGGACTTCGTCGCCGAGCTGGACAGCTGGTCGTACGAGGATGCCGACGACGCCGCGGCGGCCCTCCGGCTCACGGACTGGGCCGACGACCTCGGCGACGAGCTCCATGCCTTGTCCGCCAAGCCGGCGGCCGACCGGTCGGCCGCGATGGGCGCCGCCGCCTGGACCCGTCGCCTGGCCCGGGCGCGCGCGCTGCGCGACGAGATCCACGCGATGGACGTGGGCACGGAGATCTCCGGTTTCGCGAACCAGTTGGTGGAGGTCACGAAGGCCGCCGAGCGCCTCGCGGCGACGCCCACCCGGCAGGCCGCCTTCGGCCGCGGCACGCTGCCCGCGATCGACGAGGCCGCGCCGCTGCCGCTGCTGCGACGGATCGCGCCGGGGGTGTCGCAGCGGCTGGACCGCGCCGCCGGCGTCGTCCACCTGAGGGAGGGCGCGACGACCGTCACCTGGCGCCTGCCCGCGGCGCCCACGACGTCCGTGACGTCCGTGACGTCCGCGACGCCGGAGATCGACGTGGCCAGGACCTGGCAGCAGGACGAGGCCCTGCGCGAACTGGACGTCTTCGTCGCGGTCCGGCACTTTTCCCCCGCCGGCCCGCTGTCCCTGGACGGTCTGCCGCCGTCCCTGAGCTACGACGGCAGCGACCTGCGTTCCGGCACCGGCGACCTGCTCGCCCGACGCCAGGCCATCGATCCGGTGCGTCCGCCGCCGACGCGCACCGCCTTGCCCTCGCCCAACGACACCGGCGCCGAGGGCGACATCAGCATCGTGGAATCGACGCCGAGCCCGGACGTCATCAGGGTCGCGCGCCGCCGTCCTGCCCCCCGCGAGCGCCCCACCGTCGACAGCCCGTCCGGCAGCAGTCGCGACACGGCCATCGATGTCGACGCGGAGCCGGACGGACCGCGCGCGCCGACCGGCGACCAGGCCCCGCACCGATGGGGCCTCTCCGCGATGGATGTGCTGATCGAGGCGTGGCTCAACAAGCAGTGGCAGGTGGCCGCCAAGGTGCCGGGATGGAGCGCCATCAGCGGGGACGCCCCCCTCCCCCCGCTCCACAAGGTCGCGGCGGCGGCCAAGGACCTGGGCCTGGAAGGCGCGCCGAGGCTCTTCTCGGAGTGGGATGCGTTCACGGCCACCTCCAGCAGCCTGCTTGTCCTGGACGAGAGCCTGCGTCGGCTCGCCGTCGCGCGGCGACGCTCGCAGCCCTGGACGAGGGACGACACCGTCGCGCTGCTGGACGCCGTCTACGACACGCGCCGCTCGCCGTCCGCCCCGGGATCCAGCGCCGGCATGCGGGCCAGGATGCTGTTCGACGTCATCGACGCGGCGCGCCACCGCACGGCCCTGCGGATCGACGTCGACCGTCTGAGGCGATGGCATGACGAGGGCGGCCACCTCGGGCAGCAGATCGCCGCGCAGGTCGCCGACCTGGGCCCCGTCTTCAGGGAACTCTCGCGCCGCGGCGTCATCGGCGACGTGCTCTGCGTGTCGTCCGAGGCCGGCTCCCGGCAGCGCGGCCGCTGGCGCCAGGAGGGCGACCGCCAGGTCTCCGACAGCCCCTTGCATGAAGTCCTCGGCTTCGGCGAGGAGCTGCCCCACGTCTACAGCCGGGACGACGCGCTGCCCGGCGCCCACCTGACGTCGAAGATGGATTGGACGTCCCGCCAGGTCGGCTTTCCCCGCGCGCGGCTCCGGCCCTCGGGACTGCTGAGAATCCAGATCACCCGCACCGGGAAAGTCAGCGGATTCGACTTCGAGCCGCGGGACCGTGGCGACCTCGGCGCCTCGGCGATGGATCTCGACGTGGCGATCGCGCGCCTGATCGGCAACGGGCCGGCGACCCGGCGCCTGCCCCGCGCCTTGTCGTGGGACGGAGAGGATCTCCTGCCGGCGAGATCGGCGCAGCGGCGCGGGAACGCGCCCCCGCTGCTGAGGCGCCAGCACACCGGGGCCCTGGTGGCGGACGAGACCGCGATCCGGGGCTATCAGGCGTTCGCGGACGACACCGGCGCCCCGGTCGAGCTGCTCGCCCGCCCCGTCGCCCGATGGCGCGACGAACTGACGCCGGGCAAGCAGCTGTCCACCGCCTGGACCCTGCTGAAGCACGAGGTGATGTCGGCGGAGCCGGCGGCCAAGCAGGCCCGCCGCGATCTGAAGATCGTCGTGCTGCAGATGGACGATTCGCCGCAGGCCTTCGAGGCCAGCCTGCGGCATGCCGCGCAGTCCATCGAGCGCTGGCGCGGCGTGCTCTGGCTGCAGGTGGACCGCGAGGGCGGATCCCGGATCGTGACGGGCGAAGGCTTGACCCGGCCGACGACAGCGGGCGACGAGATCCAGCTGGTCGTCGTGGGTCAGGGGTCCACCGACGACGCTCAGTCGCGACGCCTGAGCGGCTACAGCGGCAGGCAGTTGTCGGAGCGCATCGACCAGGCCCTGCGCCGGCACCTCGACGGCCCGGCGGCCCCGGCCCGCAAGGTCACGCTGCTGGCCTGCGACCTGGAGTCGCCCTATGCGCGCCGTCGTTTCGTGGAGGACTTCGTCGACCACTTCCAGCCCGGCGCCACCTACGAGGTCACCACCTTCCGGGGCCGGGTGCTGTTCTCCGCCGACGACCCCGCCGACCCCGCGCTCACCCGGCGATGGACGCTGGGCTTCGGCGACAGCCAGGCGCTGAACCGCGCCAAGGACGGCGTCTTCGTCACCCGGGTCCTGTCCGATCCTGTCGGGCGGGCGGGCGACACGGTCGCCAAGTACGCGGGCAACACCCGGCCGGACCGGCTGTCGGAAGCGGAGACCATCGCCGCGCTCGAGTCGGCGCTGGACGTCGACCCGCAAGCCGCCGCGGAGCGGGCCGCCAACCGGCTGACGCCGCGCCAGCGGGCCCTCGAGGCCCGACGGGTGCGGCTGGTGCTGGAGGTCCTGGGGCAACTCCGGCCGGAAGAACTCCTGCGCTTCCAACGCGACCGCGGAGAGCGCGCCTTCGCCATGTCCGACGCGGTCCTGGCCCAGTTGTCGATGGTCTTCGGCAGCACCGACGAGGTGGCCGCGGCGCAGTTGCGCCGGGTGGCCGACCACATCACGCAAGGCCTGCTCAGCGACCCCGCCCGATTGCTGGACGCCTACGAACTCCTCGGTCATCTGAGCCCGCGCGACAGGGCCTCGGTCGCGTCGCGCGGCTGGCAGGCCCGCGCGCAAACCTCGCCGCACGTCGCGCGGACCTTGACCGAGATTGCCGGCGGCACGTCCAGCATCACCACCGCGTCCGCCCTGTTCATCCACGCGCTCATCGCGGCACGGGACGGCCTGATCGGGGGCAACCGGACCGGCACCGAGTCCACCAACAGGATCTACGGCCGCACCATCCTCTTCATCGCCGCCGTCGGGGCCGCGGCCTCGGACAGCGCCCTCTACGTCGACCTCTCGGCCCTCCCGCCGGGCGCCGACGGATCTCCGGCGCGGGACATCGATCTCCTGCGCGCCCGCGCGGCGCTTCGTCATCTGCGGGACCTCGGCGCGCTGCAGGAGGTCGTCGCCCTGTCCATCGATGCCCCGCACGCGACGCCGCGCCCGATCGCGCAGGGATGGGGAGAGCCGGACCTCGTCCATCTCCGTTCCCACGGCAATCTGGCCTCGCTCGCCGTCGCCGTCCAGGCCGCGCCCCTCACGGACGCGCTGATCGAGCAGGCCATGCCGCAGGTGACGAGGATCCTGCGGGACGGACAGATCACCTGGTCGGGCACCAGCGCCGCCACGCTCGCCCTCGCGGCAGGCAGGCTGGCGGAGCCGTTCTCGGAGGCCTTCGAACGCCTGCAGACCTGGCAGCGGGAGGCCGAGGGCGCCGCCGCGGACCGGACCGAGCAACTCATCCTCAAGACCATGACCGAGGACCTCGAAGCGAGGCTTCGACGGCAGCACGGCGCCAATGCGCGCGCGTTGACATTGGAGACGCTGCTCCGCGAGGTCCTCGATGCTCCCGGCGCCGAGCACCTGAGCGGCCAGGCGCTCACCGTGGCGGATGTGGCGACCTGGGTCGAGCAACTCGGATCCGACCGGAGCACGCGGATCAACCAGGCCCTGGAGACCTACCGGGACGCCGTGCGCGTGCACGGGGAGCGGGTCGAGCAGCTCCGGGAGGCGCTGGCCGGTCACCTGCCGGGCACGTCCGCCGACGCGATGGACCTGCTGCCCGACGACCGGCCGTTCGCGGCACTGGTGGACCAGGCGTCGAACATGCGCCAATCGCTGGACCGCGCCGCGGGCCTGATCCGGCTCGAGTACCCGAACACCCCGATCGACACGACGCTGCAGCTCGACCCGCTGAGCGCCTATCGATCGGACGGCCTGAGCGAGCACGCCGCCAAGGTCCGGCAGGACGTCGACATCCGGACCGCGGAAGCCCTGATCGTCCGGCTCCTGCAGACGTCTCCGCTGGCGCCGCTCGACCATCTGGAAGCGCTGGGGAACCTGCCGCGCCGCATGAGCCTGCGCAACGGCGAATTCAGCGTCAACGAGCAGGTGGTCGCCCGGCGACGCAGCGGCGCGCTGGCCGTCGACGACGCCTCGGGCCCGGCGGCGTGGATCCCCGATCCCGACGGCATCGCCTCGGCGCTGCGTCCGCTTCGATCCTCGGACGGCTGGACGGCGTCGTCGTTCGACAGGAACGACTTCGGCCTCGATCCGCTGCCCGATCCCGAGGTCCATGGCGTGCCCTCGAAGCTGAAGCTGATCGTCCAGGTGGGGGCCGACCGCGACAGCACCGTCGCGGCCTGGCTGCTGGCCCGCAAATACGCCGGGATCGCGGCCTGGGTGCAGATGGAAGAGAGCCGCGACCTGTTCCAGCGGCCCCACTTCTACAAGGGGGTCGGGCAGGCGCTGCTGGCAGCGGCCACGTCGGCCACGGAGATCGACATCCTCGTGGTCGGTCACTCCGGGATGCAGCTGGGCGGGCACCAGACCTTGAGCGGCTGGGACCCCTACACGCTGGCCAAGAGCCTGCGCACGGGCGTGTTCGACCACGACGAGGACCCCGCCCTCCTGCCCCGGCTGCGACGCGTCAGCCTGGTCGCCTGCGACATGCACGCCCCGTCGATGGAGACCTCCTTCGCCGCCGAGTTCCTGAAGCATCTGGTCCGCCATCCCGGCTGGACGGACCGCGCCGAAGTGACGGCGCGAACGGGCCACGTCCATGTGGCGGAGGTCGAGGTCGACGAGGGCCCGATGCGGATCATGAAGCTGACCGGGCGCCTGGACGCGCAGGAACGGCTGACCCTGCGGCATCAGATGCCGGGCGATACGAAGCTGCTCCGCATGGACCCGTCCGACGGCGGATTCACGGTCACCGACGTGCATCCCGACACGGACGACTACGACGTCCGGCAGTGGCAGCGGCCGGCGGACGAGCTCCACCTGATGTTCGACTCGGTCCTGCGCGACACGGTGCCGACGCCGCTGATCCGGCTCTTCACCGGCGCGGACGGCCAGGTCGACGAGGCCCGCATGCGCCGCGTGGCGGCCGACCCCGCCGAGGTCCGCGTGCTTGCGGACGACCTCGCGTCGGCCCTCGCGTCGCTGCCTGAACCGGCGCGTGACGCCGTCCAGGCGCACGAGCTGCTGTCGCACTCGCTCGCCGGACGTGTCGTCGCGCTCGACGGCCGGGACGTGTCGGCGACGGCCGTCCTGCGCGACGAGCGCCTGATGGACGAGCTCGCGCGCCAGACGCTGGACGAGGACACGCTCGGCCTGGACGCGATCTCGCGCACGACGACCGAAGGGGCCCTGCGCGCGCTGCGCGACAGCGGCCTCGTGGCGGTCGATGCGCACGGCCATGCGCGACTGGTCGAGCAGCGCCTGCAGGCGCTCGTGGCCGGTGACGACGACGCCGGACTGATGCGCGCGGGCGCCTCGCTGCTGCATCTGTCCGATGCGGAGTTCGAGGCCTTGCGCGTGGGCGCGGGCCCGGAGGGGGAGCGTCTGCTGGGCAAGGCCCGGGCGGTGCGCGCCGGCTTCGCGGGCCAGTTGGGCAGCGAGTTGGGTAGCGAGTCGGGCAGCCAGGCGGAGGCCGTCGCGGGGCACGGCGTGGGCCTGATGAACACCGTCATCGCCACCACGCAGCTCGTGCAGGGCTGGCGCCACATGGACGCGGCGATGAAGGGCCTGCTCGTCACGCAGACGGGCAGCATCGTGATCACGCCGATCACGGTGAAGGTGGGTCAGTGGTTGCGCGAGGCCGCCCGCTCCGCCTCGCTCTCCTCGACCTTGTCGGCCGGGAGCAAGGCCGCCTCGACCCTCGAGTCCGCGCTCTCCACCATCGGCACGGCGCTGGAAGGCGGGGCTGCCGACCTCGGCCTGTCCGCGCTCGGTCTGGTCGTGATCGGCCTGCAGTGGGACGAGTTCCGCAAGAGCGGCCAGGGCACGGACAGCTTCGCCTTCAGGAACCTGGTCGCGAACACGACCATCATGACCTTCTTCACCGCCACCTCGCTGGTGTCGGCCGGCATCCAGGTCGGCGCGGCCGTCGCCGGCGGCGCGGAGGCGATCGCCGGCACCGCGCTCGGCATGGCCGCCGGCGTGGCCGGGGCCGCCGCCCTGCCGCTGGCCTTGCTGATGATCGCGGTCAACGGCGCGGTCGGCAGCTTCATGTGGCTGGAGGAGTACGGCGACTACATCCGCCCGTCGACCGATCTGGGCGACCTGATCGGCGCGGGCATCGCCAAGTTCTTCGGCATCGAGACCGACGTCATGAAACGGGCGGAGGTCGAGAAGAGCGCCGTCGGCACCGCGTCGGCGCGCGAGCGGACGCTGGACCAGGACCGGCGGGCCTACATGGCCTTCCGCGGCGAGCAGCTCGCCAAGTCCGGCTACGGGTCGATCCGCTATCCCCATCTGGATCACGCCGTCGGCCATGCGACCTTCAGGGTGCCGAAGCAGGACCCCGACTACACCTTCGTCCTGCAGGACCGGGAGATCCCCTTCAAGGACCGGGTCCTGGCCGGGTATCTCGCCGGGCAGACCGACCGCTGGGAATCGCCGACGCCGGAAGGCGCCGGGGCCCGGTCCGGCACGGCCTGGCTCGATCTTCGCCACCACGTCGGCTACGGCCGGTCGGCGACCGCCGACCACGGGCCGCAGATGTTCGAGCTGCAAGGCGCCTGGGGCCAATTCAACGGCGGCGCCGACCGCGATGTCTTCCTGCTGGACGGGCACAGCCACGCGGACGTGCACGGCAACGGCGGGCACGACGAGGTCGACTTGGACGCCAGGGACCGTCTCGTGAGGATCCGCCATGACGACCGGCTCGGCGGCCTCCGGCTCGCCACCGACGACCCGGACCAGCCCGCGGACCCCTTCATGGACGACGTGCTGCTGGGCATCGAAAGCGTGACCATCCGCGATGCCCTCCGTGCGGAGGTGAGCGGCGGCCCCGGCGACGAGCGCTTCGACGTGACCGCCCTCCAGACCGCCATCACCGGCGGCGGTGGCCGCAACACCTACGTGCTGCGCGAGGGCAACCGCATCGCCAGTGCATCGGACGATGCCGCCCTCTGGTCCGGCGGCGTGAACGCGTTCATCGACGTCGGCGGCAATCGGCCCGGCAGCCTGCTGCTCAAGGTCGACGTACCGCACGAGGATCTGAGCTTCCGGCGCTACCACGGGCACCGCCTCGTCATCCGCAACGGCACGGGCGATGGCGCGGGTTCGCTGACGCTGGAGGGCTTCTTCCCCCGCGTGGCCGCCGGCGCGACGGCCTCGGCCCCCGGGACCGCCGCGGCCCCGGCCTCGCTCTTCATCGTCGATGCCCTCGGCACCCATCTGACGCTGGTCGACCCGCGCCGCCTGGACGAGCGCGAGTCCGCCTCCGCCACGCTCGACAAGCACCTGTTCTTCGACGCGTCGACGCCCGACGCCCGGCGGGCGCTGACCGGCGACCACGGTCACACGCGCCATCACCTCGCCTCGGGCAGCGGCGACTTCCTGCTGCGTCCCCGCACGTCCATGCCGATGGACGTCACGCTGGACGTGCCGCTCGACCGGCTGAGCTATCGCCGCGAGGGCGACGACCTGGTGCTCATCGAAACCCCGTCCGCGCAGGCCCCGGCGGACGTCACGCCCCTGCGACTGACGCTGCCCGGCTACGCCCGGCGCGACTGGGCCGCGTCGCACGGCCAGCTGGCCTTGTGGGCGCGTGGCACCGCGGACCCGGAGAACCGCGCCGTGGTCAAGCTGAGCCATCCGTCTCCCCAGGATCCGGACGAAGGCGTCCTGCGGGCTGCGGCGCCGGACGTCGCCCCGGGTGCGGCGTCGACCACGGCCGCCTCGGCGCCTGTGCCGTCCACGCCCACACCGATGTCCACATCGACGTCCACGCCGCCACGGGTGGCAGGGACCGAGGCCCTGACCGGCAGCGACGGCGTCGATACCTACGAGGTGGCGACGCAGCGGCACGTCGTGATCGACAACACCGCGATGACGACGACGCGGGACATCCTCCAGCTCGACGCGATGCCCCGGCGGCTGTGGCGTTCCGGCGCGGACCTGGTGATCGAGACCGAGGGCGGCAACATCACCGTGCGCCGCCATGCGGTGGAGCCGCTGGCCCGGCACCTCTCGATGGCGATCGACGGCAGGCGCTACGCGCTGCCGGTCATCCACGACAGCGGCGTCATGGTCTACGGTCCCGACGCCGACGACGGCGACATCCTCGCCACGCTGCCCGGCACGCACCTCGTGCTGGGCGCTCCGGACGCCGCGTGGGCGGCGGCCCCGGCCGCCCGGTCGGTGGTCGTGGCGTCGCCCTCGGCGGTGCACCGCATCGGTCGCAGCATCGATCTCCGGTCCACCGAGACGCGCAGCCGGGTGATCCTCAAGGATTTCCCGAGCTGGGCGAGAGAGGGAAGCGGCCTACAACTCCGCCTCCCGGACGGGTCGGCGCCGCAGCTCGCGCCTGCCCTGCTCGACGCGGCGTGGCGCGATGCGGTCGAGCGCCAACGGCGGGCCGGACTGCCCGACGACCTCTTCCTGGCCCGGGCATTCGCGGACGACGGCCTCTGGGACGCGGCGCTGATGACGGCGGTCGCCGCGCTGAGGCGGGACCTCGTCACCGACAGCACGCCCTCGGAGCGCGTCCATCCGGTCGAGGCCGTCCAGGCTCTCCTGCGCATGAGCGGACTCCCGGTCGACATCGCCGACGCCGTCCGCGCGACGACGATCGGTCAGGTCCGACGGATCCGGTCGCTGCTCGCGGCGCTCGGCGATGGCAAGACCTGGCCCTCGGCGGCGCTGCTGGACGACTACGCGACGAGCACTTCCGTGCTGGCGCTGTCGGCGTCTCGCCACGGTGCGATGCTGCGCCGTCTCGTGGCCGCTCAACGGCCCTGGGCCTACCAGGAGGTGGTGCTGGGCGGCGACCTGTCGCCGCAGGCGCTGGACGCGTTCGAGACCTGGGCCACGACCCGGCCGGCCGGCATGCCGGACGACGACGCGCTGCTGGACGACCTGAAGGAATTCAACCGCTTGCTCCTCGGCAGGCCCGATGCCGACGAGGTGATCTCGGCCGACACGCGGGAGCTGCTGCGGATCGCGCTGCGGGTGAAGGGCCGTCCCGACGAGGTGGCGGACCAGATGGCCCGCGCGATGATCGCCGTGACGATGGACGAAGCCTGGATCGACGGCATGCTCCAGGCAGGCGTCGTCGACCACGCGGTGCTGCGGGCGTTGTGGGACGCGAAGATCCCAGTGCGGGACGTGCTGCTCGCCAACGCCAACCGCCTGGCCTACGAGGGCACGGGCAATCGCTCCGGCCTGATCGAGGTCCGCGCGGCGGACGCCTTCAGGACACCCGAGACCACCGTGTCGCGCTACGTCGTGAACCGCTACCTGAAGCTCGACGACAACGGCAACGACTTCATCGTCCATGACCGGCCCCGCCGCGGGGTCACCTACGACCTGCTGCCCGGCACGGTGCTCGACGCGGCGGGGCAATCGCCCGCCGCGCTCTCGCCCGCGGAGCGGGCGCGCTTCGAGCAGTCCGTGAGGAGGGACTTCGACCGGGATTGGGACAAGGCCGAAGACCGGACGCCCCGGTCGCCCTGGGACTCCGCGCTCACCTTCAGCCACCTGACGCCCAAGCCTGCCTCCCGGCGCGAGGAGCACTGGCCGGCGACCCGATTCGCCGCCTTCGCCAAACGCTCGTCGCTGTACGCGATGCTGGAGAAGGGCCTGGTCACCGTGACGCAGGAGACGCTGCCGGGCCGCGACAGCGACGGACGCAGCAGCCCCGCCAACCTGGTGGACGGCGTCGCCCGGGCAGGCGAAGCGACGGCCTGGCGGCCGCCCGCGGACCTTCAGCGGGTGTCGTCGTCCGCGGACGGGAGCGAGGCGCTTCGCGCCCTCGAGTTCGACTTCAAGGACCCCGTCGCCGTGTCCGGATGGCGTCTTGCCCTCCAGCACGAGGGTCAGCTCGCCGGCGGCGGCCCCGTCATGGAACGCTGGACGCTGCAGGCGCAGAACCGGCAAGGCGACTGGGTGCATGTCGACGACGGCATTCCGTACCGTCGCTACCGGATCGTCGGCATCCAGGAGGATCTCCCGGCCGGCACCTGGTTCACCGAGGTGAGCTTCACGACGGCCGAGGTCGGCGCCAGCCCGCTGGTCGCGCGACTCCAGTCGGGCGGCTACGACCGGCGGGACGCGCAGGCCCTGCTGGCGCTGGGCCTGCAGACCGACAAGGCGGTGGACCGGGCGATCGAGCTGCGCCGGCTCGGCGGCCCGTTGCGGCCGGACGTGGTCGCGCGGCAGGTGCTGGACAAACGGGTACATGTCTCCGTGCTCATCCAGCGGGCCACGGCCTTGATCGGCCACCTGTCCTACGGCGACTGGAGCAACGGCCGGATCCGCGATCGCGAGCTCGCCCCCTTCCGGTCCGATGTGATGCGGTCGCTGACGGAGACCCTGCTCGCGGGCGTCGACGCGCCGCCGTCGGCGCCGGTCGACGAGGGTCTGGGGCGCCTGTCCGATCTGGTCCTCCGAGCGGCGACCTGCGATCGCGATGCGCTCCTCGAGGCGATCCCTCTGGCCAGCGGCCTGGCCCACCAGGCGCGCACCGGCGACGCGGACGACACGCAAGCCGGTCATGAGATCGAAGCCATCGCGCTGTCGTCCTTGAGCCGGGCCCTCCGCGTCGTGCTGGGATTCTGGGAATCCCGGCGGGAGCACCTGAGCCTGCAGATTCAGACGGCCAAGACCATCGCGCCGTCGATGGTCGCGGACATGCTCTCCGCCCTCGCCTCGGGCACGCCGTACGAGTTCCGGCTGCCGTCCCTCGATCTCGCCGAGACACCGTTCACGCGCGTCCATTCGGGCTCCGGCATCCGCCTTCCCCTCGAGCTGCAGACGAACAACCTCGTGATCGTCACGCGGCAACGCAGTGCCGCCGACATCCAGGCCGCCCGCGACGCCGGTCTGCTGGCGGTGGCCGTGACATCGGAAGAAAAACCCGCGTTCGGCGCGCTGGACTGGCGGCAGCGCGGCGAATCGACGGGCTGGACCACCGACGCGCCCCTGCCGGCGGTGTTCAACGAGCCCGGCCTGTACATGCTTTCGCACGGCATCGCGGCGACGCGGATCGATGGGATGTTCGCCGCGGGCATTCGGACGCCCGCGCAGCTCGACCGGGCCATCGAGTTCCAGCACGCACTCCACGACCAGGATCTCGGCATCGCCTGGGCGCTGAGCGATCCGCGTCCGCCGCTCGATGCCGACACCGTCGCCTGGATGCGCCGCATGCGCCAGGAGGGTCTGGGGCCGACGGACGTCCTGCGGATCCTGGCCAACGGCGTGCCGGCGAGGGACCAAGGGAGCGATGGGACGAGCACGACACGCCCGCCAGGCCCTCAGGGGGACGAGCCCTTCCCGGCGCTTCGACTCGCCGCCGGGCTGGTCCAGGCGATGGCCGCATCGGACGAGCACCCGCTCGGCGTGGCAGGTGCGGTCGCGATGTCCGCGTTGCGACCGGACGCGCTGTCGCCGTTGTCGCCGTCACCCGCCTGATCGATCGACGACACGGAGTCCCGGTCGTCTGCACTCACGCGTCTTTCCCGAGACCGTGAGTCCCGATGGCCGATACGACCCTTCCCCTTCGCCTGCCGCCTCCCGGCCCGACGCCGCCGCGGGTCTCCCCGCTGGCGGCGCTGTGCCTGGTGGCCGCCTTCCATGAGATCGCCGCCGAACCCGACGCGCTGGCGCACCAGCTCGGCCTCGGTCCGAACGATCCCGTCGAGCCGGACGACCTGCTGCGCGCCGCACGACTGCTCGGCCTGAAGGCGCGCCGCCTGCGCGGCGACGCGGCCCGGCTGGCGCGCGTGCCGTTGCCCACGGTGATCTGGCTGCGCGACAAGGGCAGCGATCCCGACGAGCCCGACGCCCCGGTGCGTCCGGTCGTGCTGGGCCGTTTCGGCACCAGCGAGGCCCTGATCGCCGATCCCGCCGTGGAGGGCGGCCGCCCCGCCAAACTCACGCGCGACGCATTGCTGGCGCGCTGGAACGGCGAGCTGATGCTCGTCGCCAGCCGCGCCAGCCTCGTCGGCGAGATGGCCCACTTCGACTTCTCGTGGTTCATCCCGGCCCTGGTCAAGCACCGGCGCCTGCTCGGCGAGGTGCTGCTGATCTCGTTCGTGCTGCAGGGCTTCGCGCTCGCGCACCCGCTGTTCTTCCAGGTCGTGATGGACAAGGTGCTGGTGCATCGCGGGCTGTCCACGCTGCACGTCATCGTCGTGGGCCTCGTCGTGGTGATGCTGTTCGAGAGCCTGCTCTCCGGCCTGCGCCACTACATCCTCAGCCACACGACCAGCCGCATCGACGTGGAGCTCGGCGCGCGGCTGTTCCGTCACCTGGCCGCGCTGCCGCTGGCCTACTTCCAGGCGCGGCGCGTGGGCGACTCGGTGGCCCGCGTGCGCGAGCTGGAGCACATCCGCGCCTTCCTCACCGGCCAGGCGCTCACCGTGGTGCTGGACCTGTTCTTCTCGATCGTCTTCCTCGCGGTGATGTTCCTCTACAGCGTGCCGCTGACGCTGATCGTGCTGGCGAGCCTGCCCGGCTACGTGCTGCTGAGCGTGCTGATCGTGCCGGTGCTGCGACGGCGGCTGGACGAGAAGTTCGCGCGCGGCGCCGAGAACCAGGCCATGCTGGTCGAGTCCGTCACCGCGATCCAGACCGTGAAGGCCGGCGCGCTCGAACCCGCCTTCGCGCGCCGCTGGGACAAGCAGCTGGCAGCCTACGTGTCGGCCAGCTTCCGCACGCAGAACCTCGCGGCCTGGGGCCATGAGGGCGTCGGTCTGGTCGGCAAGCTGACGCAGGCCGCGACGCTCTGGTGGGGCGCGCAGGAGGTGATGGACGGCGCGCTGACGGTGGGCCAGTTCGTCGCCTTCAACATGTTCGCGCAGCACGTCGCGCAACCGGTGATGCGCATGGCCAACCTGTGGACGGACTTCCAGCAGACGGGCCTGTCGATGGCGCGGCTGGGCGACATCCTGAACACGCGCACCGAGGCGCCGCCCGCCAGCGCCGCGCAACTGCCCGCGCTGCGCGGCGCGGTGGCGCTGCGCGACGTGACCTTCCGCTACCGGCCCGAGGCCGCCCCGGCGCTGCGCGGCGTGGACCTGACGATCCGCGCCGGCGAGGTGGTCGGCATCGTCGGCCGCTCCGGCAGCGGCAAGAGCACGCTGACGACGCTGGTGCAACGCCTGCACCTGCCGCAGGAGGGCCGCGTGCTGATCGACGAGGTCGACAGCGGGCTGATCGACGCGGCGCAACTGCGCCGCCAGATCGGCGTGGTGCTGCAGGACAACGTGCTCTTCAACCGCACGCTGCGGGAGAACATCGCCATCGCCGATCCGGCGGCGCCGATCGAGGCGGTGGTCCGCGCGGCGCGCCTGGCCGGCGCGCACGACTTCATCAGCGAACTGCCGGAAGGCTACGACACGATCGTCGGCGAACAGGGCGGCTCCCTCTCCGGCGGCCAGCGCCAGCGCGTGGCGATCGCGCGGGCGCTGTTCACCGACCCGCGCATCCTGATCCTCGACGAGGCCACCAGCGCCCTCGACTACGAAAGCGAAGCCGTGCTGCACAGGAACATGACGCAGATCTGCCGCGACCGCACCGTGCTGATCATTGCGCACCGGCTCAGCGCGGTGCGCCACGCCGACCGCATCATCGTGATGGAACGCGGTCGCGTCGTCGAAGAGGGACCGCACGACGCGTTGCTGGCCTTGCGGGACGGCCTGTACCGGCGCTTGTGGTCGATGCAGGACGGACCGGGAGCACGCGCATGAACGGCCGTTGGAACGCTCGCTGGAACGCCCGGGCCGGGGTCCGGATCAGGCGACTGAAGCGATTGCAGGAGCTCGGCGCCGCGCTCAGCCACCGCTTCGGCGCGCCGGTGGAGATGCTGCGTCGCCATCGCGAGGTGTTGGCCGCCGCGTGGGCGGCGCGCCGCGACCTCGTCGGACCGGCGCGCCACGCCGAGGAGGCCGCCTTCCTGCCCGCGGCGCTGGCGGTGCGCGACACGCCGCTGCATCCGGCGCCGCGGCGCACGGCCTTCGTGCTGATCGGGCTGGCGGCGATCGCGCTGGTGTGGTCCCTGGTGGGTCGCGTGGACATCGTCGCCGTGGCCGAAGGCAAGCTCGTCGTCAGCGAGCGCAGCAAGGTCGTGCAGCCGCTGGAGCGCTCCGTGGTCCATCGCGTGCGGGTGCGCGACGGCGAGCATGTCACGGCGGGCCAGACGCTGGTCGAGCTCGATCCGACGGCGCCCGCCGCGGACCGCGAGAGCCTGGACGAGCAGCGCCTGGCGGCCCTGGCCGAAGGCTGGCGCGCGGAGCGGCTGCTGGCGTCGCTCCAGGCGCCCCCGCAGGCGCCACCGTCGCCGCCGGACGATTGGCCCGTTGCGCGACAGCGCGAGACGCTGGCGATGCTGCGCGCCGAGTGGGGCGATCTGCAGGCCCGCCTGGAGCGGCTCGACGCCGAGGCCGACCGCCGCCGCGCCGAACGCGACACCGCCCTGGCCGCGGCGACGCGGCTGGCATCGGCGCTGCCGCTGGCCGCGCGGCGCGAAGACGACCTGCGCGCGCTCGCGGGCGAGGGATTCGCCTCCACGCATGCCTGGGAGGATCGGCGGCGCGAGCGGCTCGACCTCAGCGGCGAGCTCGACACCCAGCGCGCGCGATCGCGCGAGACCGACGCCGCGTTGACCGAGACCCGGGCGACCCGCGCCGCGCTGATCGCCGAGGTCCGCCAGCGCTGGCACACGACGCGCGAGCAGGCCGCCGCGCGGCTGGCGCAGATCGAGGCGGAGCGCCGCAAGGCGGGCCGACGCGAGGAGCTGACGCGGCTCGTCGCGCCGGTGGACGGCACGGTGCAGCAGCTGGCGATCCACACGCCGGGCGGCATCGTGACCGAGGCGCAGGCGCTGATGGTGATCGTGCCCGACGACGCGCCGGTGACGGCGGAGGTCATGCTCCAGAACAAGGACATCGGCTTCGTGCGCGTCGGCGACGCGGCGGCGATCAAGCTGGAGGCCTTCCCGTTCACGCGTCACGGCACGCTGCCGGCGACGGTCACGCGGGTGAGCCCCGACGCGATCGACCATGAGCAACTGGGACCGCGCTTCGCCGTGACGCTGACGCTGGACGCGCGCGACATCGAGGTCGATGGCGCGCGCGTGCCGCTGCGACCCGGCATGGCGCTCAGCGCCGAGGTGCGCACCGGGAGCCGACGCGTCATCGGATTCCTGCTGAGCCCGCTCGAACGCGTCAGGAGCGAGAGCCTGAAGGAACGCTGAGGCGCCGTGCGGAACTCCCTCTCCCGCTTGCGGGAGAGGCGCCGTGCGGGACTCCCTCTCCCGCTTGCGGGAGAGGGCCGGGGTGAGGGCCAGCGGCGGTGGAAGTACTGAAGCCCCTACCAGTCTGCGAGGACCTCTTCCGCCAATCCGAACGCGGTGCTGGCGCCCGTGCCGCTGGTGACCATCACGAGCCGCGTTCGCTCGTCCGGCGCCTCGACGAGGCACGGTGCGGCCGCGCTGACCGGATAGACACCGGTCCAGCGCTCGACCACCTCCACCGAAGGCAGCGCCAGCTGGCGATGCAGTTCGTCGAGGATCAGCCGGTCCACCGCCTCGCTCGCGAACGGTGGCAGCACTGGACCGTAGTGATGCGAGTCGCCGACGACCAGCGTGCCGTCGGCGCTCTGCACCACGATCAGGTGGATGCCGTGCGCCAGCGCGTCGTGCCGCTGCGCCGACAGACGCCGCAGCAGCGGCTGCGCCTCGGGCAGCGCGGCGTAGCCTTCATAGCGCACCAGGCTCAGGTCGGCCATCAACGCGGCATTCAGGCGGAAGCCCGACGGCGGCCGCACACGCAGCATCTGCAGCTGGCACAGCGACAAGGCATGCGGCGTCCAGCGATCGGCGAAGAGCCCGTGCAGCTCCGCGCCCGAACACACGGCGACGCGCTCGGCGCGGTAGCTCGCGCGGGACGTGCGCACGTGCGGGGCCTCGACCTCGAGCACCGATTCGCCGAAGCGGAACTCGACGCCATGCCGCTCCGCCAGCCAGGCGGCGAGGCGCGGGATCGCGTCGCGCGATTCGACGCGCAACTCGTGCGGGCTCACCAGCGCGCCGATCAGGCCGTCCTCGCGCAGGCCGGGTTGGCGCGCCGCCGCGTCCGCGGCGCCGAGCCACGCGCAGCCCTCGCCCATCTCGGTGGCGAGGAAGGCCTCGAGCAAGGCTTCCGATTCGGCGCAGCGCGCGGCCAGCAGCAGGCCGGCGTGCTCGATGCGCAGGCCGGCCTGCGGCGCGAGCTCGGCCCAGAGATCGCGCGATCGTCGCGCCCGGCGCCAGTGCGCACCGCGCTGCTGACCGGTCACGGTCACGAAGCCGAAGTTGCGGATCGACGCGCCGATGCAGGCCGCGTCGCGCTCGACGACGACGACGCGCCAGCCGCGCTTCGCGCCGGCCCAGGCATGGGCCAGGCCGACGATGCCGGCGCCGACCACGAGGAGGTCACAGTTCATGAGAATGCCTATCGAAGGAAAGAAGCTCGCCGCTCATTGCTCCCCGCTTCCTCTCCAGCAGTGCGGGAGAGGACGCAGGAGGGCTTCAGCACTTCCACGGCCGCTGGCCCTCACCCCTGCCCTCTCCCGCAAGCGGGAGAGGGAGAAAGAGGCGCCAGCGCCGCGAGCAGAGCCGGTCGAACTCCCTCTCCCGCTTGCGGGAGAGGGTGGGGGTGAGGGCCAGCGGCGGTGGCAGTACGGCAGCTCTCTGGCCAGGGCTATCGGGCTCGCCACCGTTGGGTCCGTTGCACAAGGACGTGGCCGACCAGGCCGATGACACCTCGCCCGATCGCCGCGGTCACGAACAACAACGTCGCCATCGCGGCGGCCGGCGCGGTGTCGCCGGCGTCGTCCATCGCGAGCACCGCGATCGCGGCCAGCGTGGTGTCGGGCGAGTACAGGAACACCACCGCCGACACCGTCGTCAGCGCGCTGACGAAGAAGTAGCCCGCCACCTGCACCAGCGTCGGGATCGCGATGGGCAGGTGCACGCGGCGCAGGTGCGTCCAGAACGGCAGGCCGAGCGACTCGGCGACGCGTTCGTACTCGGGATCGAGCTGCCGCAGCGCGCCGAGCTGCGTCAGGTGCGCGACCGAGTAGTAATGCGCCACCGTGCACAGCACCAGCAGGCCGAGCCCGCCGTACCAGCCGCGCAGCGGATTCCACGGCGCGTTGAAGAACAGGATGTAGCCCAGCCCCAGGGCAAGACCCGGCACCGCCATCGGCAGCGTCGCCAGCGCGTTGAGCACGCCGCGCGCGGCCGCGAAACCGCGCGGCTTGTCCACGAGCCAGGCCAGCACGAAGCTCAGGCCCGCGCCGGCGAGCGCGGTCCACGCGGCCAGCCGCAGCGAGTTCCCATAGCTGGCCCAGCCGCCGCCGTCACTCATGTCGAACTGGTAATGCGTCAGCGTCGGCGCGAGCTGGTACGGCCAGTACTGCGCGAACGATGCGTACACCGCGATGCCGAAGACGCCGACCAGTGCCGCCGCGACCAGCGCGCAGTACAGCAGCGCGGCGAGGTCACGCCCCGCGCGCGGCGACGGCACGTGCGGGACGGCGCGCAGGCTCAGCACCGCGCGCTGGCGGGCGCGCAGGCGCTGCTCCAGCACGAAGGCGCCCAGCGCCGGCAACAGCAGCAGCATCGCGACGACGGCGCCGCGGTCCAGGCGCTGCTGGCCGACGACTTCCTTGTAGATGTCGGTGGCCAGCATCGCGGTCTGCCCGCCGACGACCTTGGGCACGCCGAAGTCGGTCAGCACCAGCACGAACACCACGACCAGCGAGATCAGCAGCCCATAGCGGCTGGCCGGCAGCGTCACCGTGCGGAACACGCGCCAGCCGCTGGCGCCCAGGCAGCGCGCGGCTTCGATCGTCCGCGCATCGCTGCTGGACAGGGTGGTGACGAGGATCAGCATCGCGTGCGGGAAGGTCCACAGCACCGAGCCCAGCACGATGCCGGCGGGGCCGTAGATGCTGTCGATCCCCAGCGCCTGCATCGGGCCCTTCAGCAGGCCCTGGTTGCCGAAGGCGTAGACCAGCCCGATGGCCGCCAGCAGCGAGGGCGCGAGCAGCGGCAACAACGCGAGCGCGCGCCACAGGCCCTTGGCCGGCAGCGCCGTGTGCGTCAGCGCCCAGGCGTAGCCGTAGGCGAGCGCGACGCAGACGACGGCCGAGACTGCCGACAGCGCGACGCTGTTCCACAGCGCGCTCCATCGGCCGGTCGAGAAATACGCGATGAAGTGCGACGCGCCGACGAAGTGGCCCTGCCCGTCGAGCACGCTCTGCGCGAGCAGTGCCACCAGCGGCAGCAGGATGATCACGGTCAACGCGACGAGCCCGGCAGCCAGCAGCGCGCGCAGCATCCACGATTCGAGGCGGCGTCCCCGCCGGCGCGGCAGCGGCACCTGAGGTGCCCGCGATGCCTGATCGAACACCAGGCTCACGCGGCTCTCCGCATCGACAACGGCGCGTCGAAAAGCTGGAGCGCTGCGGCGGGCAATCTCAGGCCGCGGACTTCCCCTTCACTGAGACCGGCGGCTTCGCCGCTGGGGATCTCGAGCATCAGCGCCCCGCCGACGCCCGCACCGGTGCCAGCGCCCAGCGCCTCGCAACGCAGCAGCACCTGCGTGACCGCGCCATGGAACTGCAGCGTCTCGATGCGGGCGCGGAGCATCGCGCCCTCCCCGTCGATCAGGCGGATCGCTTCCGGGCGGATGCCCACGCGCACGACGCTGCCGGTCTTGTAGAGGCGGCTGTCGCAATCGAGCAGCGTCGTGCCGACGCGCACGCGTCCCTCGGCGACGACCTGCCCGTCCATCCAGTTCATCCGGCCGACGAATCCTGCCACCAGCGCGCTGGCCGGCTGGTCGTAGAGCTGCCGCGGCGCGCCCTGCTGCGCGATCTGTCCCTTGGCCAGCAGGACCACGCGGTCGGACATCGCCAGCGCCTCGTCCTGGTCGTGCGTGACCATCAGCGTCGTGATGCCCAGCCGCTGCTGCAGCGCGCGGATCTCGGTGCGCAGCTCCTGCCGGACCTGTGCGTCCAGCGCCGACAGCGGCTCGTCGAGCAGCAGCAGCTTCGGTCCCGGCGCCAGCGCGCGGGCCAGGGCGACGCGCTGCTGCTGACCGCCGGACAGCTGCGCGGGGAACTTGCCGGCCTGCTCCAGCAGGCCCACCAGCGCGAGCATCTCGTCGGCGCGGGCGGCGGCCTCGCGCCGGGGCAGTTCGTTCAGGCCGTAGCGGACGTTCTCGCGCGCCGTCATGTTGGGGAACAGCGCATAGGACTGGAACACCACGCCGAAGCGGCGCTGCGACGCCGGCCAGGCGGTGATGTCCTGGCCGTGCATCAGCACCTGGCCGGCCTCGGGCGTCTCGATGCCGCAGACGATGCGCAGCAGCGTCGTCTTGCCGCAGCCCGACGGGCCGAGCAGCGACACGAACTCGCCCGGGCCCAGGTCGAGGTCGATGCCCTGCAGCACCGTCTGCGGGCCGAAGCGCTTGGTGATCTGGCGCAGATGCAGCATGGGAGGTCCGGATTACTTCTTCTCGGCCTTGGCCTCGTAGCGGCGCGACCACTCGGCGAGGATGCGATCGCGGTTCGCGGCGGCCCAGTTGAAGTCGTTCTTCGCCAGCAGCTTGTCGAGGTCGGAGGGCACGTACTCCAGCTGTTCCTGCACCGAGGGCAGCGCCAGCACGGCGAAGTTCTTCGCGTAGAGCTCGTTGGCCTTGCGGGTCACGGACCAGTCCGCCAGCGCCCGGGCGGCTTCCGGCTTCTTCGTCGTCTTCATGACGGCGGTGGCCTCGACGTCCCAGCCCAGGCCCTCCTTCGGGAAGACGATGTCGATGGGCGCGCCTTCCTTCTTGGTCTTGTTGGCGCGGTACTCGAAGGACAGGCCGACCGGGAACTCGCCGGCGCCGGCCTGGCGGCAGGGCTTGGAGCCGCTGTGCGTGTAGACGCCCATGTTCTGGTGCAGCGCGTCCATGAAGGCCCAGCCCTTGGCCTCGCCCATCATCTGCAGCCAGGCGGAGACCATCAGGTAGCCGGTACCGCTGGAGGCCGGATGCGGCATCGTCAGCAGGCCCTTGTAGACGGGCTGGGTCAGGTCGGCCCAGGAGGCGGGCTTGGGCAGGTTGTGCTTCGCGGCCTCGGCGGTGTTGAAGCAGACGGCCGACGACCACAGGTCCATGCCGACCCAGGTCGGCTGCGGACGCGGGTCGCGCATCGTGGCGCGGACCTGCTCCAGGCCCTTGGGCGCGTAGGCCGCGAGCATGCCCTCCTTGTCCAGCAGCATCAGCGAGGTCGCGGCCAGCCCCCAGACGACGTCGGCCTGCGGGTTGGCCTTCTCGGCCAGCAGCCGGGCGGTGACGATGCCGGTGGACTCGCGGACGAACTTCAGCTCGATGGCGGGATGGTCCTGCTCGAAGGCGGTCTTGTAGGCCTTGATCTGGTCAGCCTCGAGCGCGCTGTAGACCAGCAGCTCGGTCTTGCCCTGAGGGCCCTGGGCGCCCTGGGCATGGACCTCGGGGCTGGTGAACGCGGCGATCGCGGCCAGGGCCAGCGCCGCGGCGGCGTGGAGGACGGTCGAGAGGGAGGTCGACCGCGAGGTCGGCAGGGGAGAGATCGTCATGGGCGCTCCATCGGGGGAATCGATGGGGGACACTGTAGGAATGGCATATGTCATTGACGCGTCAAACGCCCCAAGTTCGCGGAAACCGGTATTAGCCGTTTTTGGAGATCCGGGAGATCCGGGAGAGTTGCCGTGCTCGTGAACCAGCTGAAGGCCTTCTTCGCCGTGGCGCGGCTGGGGTCCATCACCGGCGCGGCCAAGCAGCTGGGGCTGTCGCAGCCGACGGTGACGACGCAGATCCGCGCGCTGGAGGAGCAGTACGGGGTGGAGCTGTTCCACCGCGGCGGCGGCCGCCTGAGCTTGAGCGACGCGGGCCGGCGGCTGATGCCGCAGGTGGACGCCCTGCTGCAGCAGGAGCTGGACATCGAGTTCGCGCTGCGCGATTCCGCCGAGCTGCGCGGCGGCGCGCTGCGGCTGGGCGCGACCGCGCCGTACTACACGCTGACGCTGGCGCAGCGGTTCCGGACGCGGCACCCGCGGGTGGACCTCAGCATCGCGGCCGGCAATTCACGGCAGATGGTGGACGCGCTGCTGGCCTACGAAGTGGACCTGGCGACCTCCAGCCACCTGGTGGACGACGCGCGGCTGCACCGCGTCGAGCTGGGTGCCGACCCGCTGGTGCTGCTGCTGCCGCGCGGCCATGCGCTGGCGCGGCGCACGGCGGTGTCGCTGACGGCGCTGGCGGAGGAGACGCTGCTGGTGCGGGAGCGCGGCTCGATGACGCGGACCTTGAGCGAGCAGGCGCTGGACGCAGCCGGCGTGCGCCCGAAGGCGCAGATGGAGATCGCCAGCCGGGAGGCATTGCGCGAGGCGGTGGTGCGCGGGCTGGGGCTCAGCATCTTCGCGGCGCACGAGACCGGGCGACACCCGGACCTGATCGCCCTGCCCTTCGAGCAGGACGTGCCGCTGGTGCGGGAGTACCTCTACTGCCTGCGGGAGCGGCAGGGGGCGACGCTGGTGGCGGCGATGCTGGCCTGCGCGCCGACGGAAGACTGAAGTCGGATCGAGTCTTCCGCCGCTCGCGATGACGCGGGCGCGGGCGCGGGCGCGGCGGCTTACTGCCCGCCTGGTGGGGTGCCTTGCCCGTCCTTCAGGTGCTTGGCGAGGAAGACCTCGACGCGCTTGGCGAAGTCGACCCTGTTGTCGAGGTTGGTGAAGCTGTGGCCCTCGCCGCGATAGGCGATCCATTCGGCCGGATGTCCGGCCTTCGTCAGCGCGTCGCGCATGCGTTCGCCGTGCTCCAGGGGGACGCGACGATCGCGCTCGCCGTGGGCCAGCAGCAGCGGCGCACGGATGCGCTCGGCCAGCAGCAGCGGGGAGTTGGCCTTGAGCATGTCGGCGTCCTTGGCCGGGTCACCGATCTCGACCGGGGCCAGATAGCTGCGATACACGCTGCCGGCGTCGTCGTCGACCCAGCGATCGCCCTTGAGGATCAGCATCAGGTCGGTCGGCGCCGCCGCGGCGACGCCGCAGCGGTACAGGGCTCCGTCCTTGGCCAGGCCCATCAGCGTGCTGTAGCCGCCATAGCTGATGCCCATGATGCAGGCGCGATCGGTCGCGAGCTTCTGCCCCTGGGCCCAACGCAATGCGTCCGCGACGTCGTCCTGCATGGCCTGACCCCACTGCTTGTAGCCCGAGCGGAAGTGCGTGTCGCCGTAGCCCTTGCTGCCACGGAACTCGGGCTCGATGACCAGGTAGCCGCGCGAGGCGAGGAACTGCGCCCAGCCGTTCCATTCCCAGGTGCGCCCGCGCATGAACGGACCGCCGTGGACCAGCACCACGGCCGGCGCCGGCTTGCCGGGTGCGACGCCGCGCGGCAAGGTCAGCCACACCGGCAGATCGACGCCGTCGCGGGCCTTGATGCGGTGCAGCTCCTGTCCCGCCATGGCGCGCGGATCGACGTCCGGACGCTGGCGGCCGACCGGCTGCCAACGGTCCGCCTCCGGCGCGGAGGCGCGGTAGATCCAGTATTCGCCGGGCTCGCGATCGGAGAAATTGCGCACCAGCGCGACCATGTCGGGCTTGCCGCAACGCCGGCACTGGATCTCGTTGATGCCTTCAGTGAAACGGGCGTCGACCTGCTTCTGGAAGTCGCGCATCGCCGGATCGAACCAGGCGGTCGACAGGCCATCGGTCTGATAACGCACGCCGACGGTGCGCCCCGCATCGAGGATCACGCCCACCTCGTCGTACTCCGCGACGCCGCCCAGGGCGTCGAAACCGGGCGTGGCGAGCAGCGCGCGTGGCTCGGGCTGCTTCTTCTCGAAGTCGAAACGGGTCAGCACCTGATAGCCCTGCGGGCCCTCGAGGCGTGTCACGAACAGTCGACCGCCGTCGTCCACCGATCGGGGCACGAAGGGCAAGCCCTGCTGATCTCCGCGGGTCATTTCCGTCCAGGTCTTTTCGCCCGGCGCCCGCCAGTGCGCGACGACGACGTTCTCCTGTTCCGTGACGACGACGCGGGCCTCGCCATGGCTGTCGAAGAGGAAGCTCGTCGCGCCGCGAGGTTCGTCGTAGGTGGCGGGCAGCGCGCGTCCGGTGTCGACGTTGAGCCAGAACGGCGTGTACGCGCTGGCGTTGTTGGACCGGTTGAGTCCGTACTTGCCGACCAGCACGCGGTTGCCGGGCTCGCCCGGATGGGGGTACGGCACGCTGAGCAGGACATGGTTGAAGGTCAGCGCGCCGCCGAAGGCCTTGCGCTCGCCTTCGCTGTCGCTGTCGCGCTGGACGATCTGGCGCACGCCGGAGCCGTCGGCCGCGACCGAGAAGAGCCCTTGGGCCTGGTAGTGGGTCCCGGAGGCAACGCGCCGATCGGTCGCGGAGAAGACCAGCTTGTCGTCGTTGACCCAGTAGAAGTCGCCGACGTCGTCATTGCTGAACTGGACGACGCGACGGGCCTCGATCTTGGCCCCCAGTTCGAACACGTAGAGGCCGACGCGCAGGCCGGGGCCGCCCGGCGCGGCGACGGCCAGGCGCTTGCCGTTCGGCGAGAGCTTGGCCTCATTGAGCTCGGCGTTCTTGAAGAACACCTCCGGCGGCACGGAGGCCGGCACGGGCGCCGGCTGCGCATGGGCGACGCCCTGCAGGCCGGCCAGCGCAAGGGCGAGCGACAGCGCGCAGCGGCGCGCGATGGAGATCGGTGTCATCGGGAACTCCCTGTTGCGCCGCGCCGCGCAGGCGACCGGCGATGGTCTTTTCTTGGCGGGGGATGCTAGCCGCGTCGCGAGGGGCGATGTCTGGGGGATGTCCCGGAGCGACTTCTCTCCACTTTCAGTAGCCCTATCCCCCGAGAGGCGCAAAAGATCCCCCGGTTTCGGCTGCATTCCCCTCCAAGGTCTGATGCGTTTTGCTTTTGATCTTCCACAGGCACAGATACCCGGAGCTCGGCAACCATCCAGTCCTCCCAGCTCTGCTCACTGCGCGGACTCGTGCTGTTCCTCAACGCCCAGCCGCTGGTCCGACCGAAGGCGGCGGCCGCAGCGGCTGCAGCCGCAGCGTAGATACTCGGCGCCTGCGGTCGACAGTGCCGCGCGCCAGCTACACGAATCGAACGCCACCGATGTCCATTGAACTGCGCCACCCGATGAGCTCACTCGTGATCGGCACGATCAGCGCGGCGTTCTTCTTCTGGCTCGCCGCCGTGTCCTTCATGACCGGCACGCACCCCGCGGCCACGTTCGGCACCGCGCTCTGCTTCGGCGTGCTCGGGCTGATGGCGCTGCCCATGGTGGCGGACTACTTCTTCGCCCGCCACCATGTGTCCGAGGACAGCATCGATTTCGGGCGCCGATTCGGCGGCCGGGGCGTGATGCGATGGTCCGACGTGCGGCGCATCCGCTTCTCGCCGACGATGAAGTGGTTTGTGCTGGAGGACGTGTCGCGACGCAAGGCCCGCATCGCCACGTCGTTGATCGGGCTGCCGGACTTCGCGCGGATCGCGCTGGCCCAGGCCGCCCCGGACGCCCTGGATCCGAAGACGCGTCGCCTGCTCAGCGAGGCCAGCCTCGGTCGCCGGCCGAGGGTCTGGCTCTGAGCCGCAGCGACGCCGTGCGCGGCAATTTCCGGCGCGTGACAAATGGACGCTCGCCGGCGCCGTGACGGGGGAGTCCGGCGGGCATCGCCCTCGCCTCGACACAGAATCCGACCGCGCCGCCACAGAGCGGCGTTTTCATTTGTCGAATCCGCCGCCGATCATGACCCTGTTCCGCTTCCTGCCGCTGCTCGTGGCCGCCCTGCTCGCCACGCAGGCGCAAGCACAGACCTCGTCCCCCGCGTCGCCCCGATCGCCCGCCTCCGCGGCCTGGATCGACGACTCGCCGCCCTCGCCCCGTCCCGGCTGGTCGCCGGAAGTCGCCGCGAAGCTCGCCGGGATGGCCGTGACCATCTTCCAGCAACAGCAGATCAAGCTGGACTATTCGCCGGAGAGCCTCCGGCAGGTCGACGCGCTGATCCTGAAGTGGCGCGCCGAAGGCAACACCGCCGAATCGATGCAGAAGACGCTGCTCATCCTGGGCTGCTATGTCGGCGAGGTGATGGTCCGCAACCTGCCCGGCGCGCGCTGGGACCACCCCACCGAGAAGGAGCGTGCGCTCGTCCTCGGCGACCTGCCCATGGGCATGCGCACGCTGCCCAGTGGCTTCAGCAACCCGATGGGCAAGGTCTTCAAGCGCATGGCCAACGGCGAGGAAGACAGCGTCTTCTTCTTCTACGAGGTCTTCGGCCGCCACGCCGCGGAACTCCAGACCACGCCGATCTCGTCGGCCAAGCCGGCCGCGACCGCCGCGTCGAAGGCGCGCTGACGTACGAGCGGGGCGACGGCGCGGCGCCCAAACCGAGGCGACCCGTCCGCGGTGATCAATCCGCGGTGATCCCCCGCTCCTTCACCAGCTTCGCCCATTGCGGCAGTTCCTTCTCCAGCCGTGCGCGCGCCTGCGCCGGCGTCGACGGCGTGGCCTCGAAACCTTCCTTCGCCATCCGGTCCTTGACCGCCTGGGCGGTGAGCACCGCGTGCAGCGACGCGTTCAGCTTGTCGATCACGGGCCGGGGCGTGCCTGCCGGCGCGAAGACCATGAACCAGGTCTCGAAGGAATAACCCGGGACGCCGGCCTCCGCGATCGTCGGCACGTCCGGCATCAGCGGCGAGCGCTTCGGTCCGGTCACACCCAGCGCTCGCAGCTTGCCCGACTGCACGTGGCCCTGCGCCGCCGACAGCACCGGGAAGGACATCTCGACCTGCCCGCCGATCGTGTCGCTCAACGCGGGACCGCCGCCGCGATACGGGATGTGGACGATGCTCACGCCCGCGACCGCCTTGAACAGCTCCGCCGACATGTGGAAGGTGCTGCCCGTGCCGGCCGACGCATAGGAGAGCTTGCCGGGCCGGCTCTTCGCCAGCGCGATCAGCTCCTTGACCGACTTCGCCGGCACCTGTTCGTTGACGACGAGCACGTGCTGCGAGCTCGCGACCATGCCGATCGGCGCCAAGTCCTTGAGCGTGTCGTAGGGCATCTTCGGCGTCAGCGCCGGATTGATCGCGAGCGAGACCGTCTGCAGGCCGATGGTGTAGCCGTCGCCGGCGGACTTCGCGACCTCGGCCACGCCGACGTTGCCGCCCGCGCCGGCCTTGTTCTCGACCACCAGCGGTTTGCCGAGCGCCTTGCCCCATTCGTCCGAGATCAGGCGCGCGACGATGTCCGCGCTGCCGCCGGGTGCGTACGGCACGACCAGCCGCACGGGGCGGTCCGGGTAGGTCTGCGCAAAGGCGGTCGCCGGCAGCATCATCGCGGCCAGCGCCGCCGAACCCGCCGCGATCAGGGATCTGCGAATCATCTTGTCTCCTGTGAAGCCCCGGTCGTGCGCCGGAGTCGGCCCATGCTAGGCGGGGGAAGACCGTCCGGCATGTCGACCCGGATCATTCTTTCGTTCCTGGGGGTTATGAAACTCGCCGCCTGCCGCGCGGCTGTCGATCACCGCTGGCCGAAGCTCTTCCGATAGGCGCTCGGGCTGACACTGGCGATGCGCGCCCTGCCCGGCCTGGATCCCCATGCGCCGGTCATCGCGATCGTCGGCATCAGCGCGATCGCGCTGCTGGCGGCGATCAAGCCGTGAGGACGATCCTGCTGGCGGAAGGACAATGCGCTTCGTCGGGGCGAATGCGCCTCTCCTGTCTGGGAAGAAGCACACATGGCGCAACGGGAGCGCTGGGAAGTCATTGAACGATGGATCTTCGTCACGCTGGGCATCGGCATGGCGTGCGCTGCGTTGTGGTTGCTGATCGCTCACCGCGGCCAGCCCGGACGGATCGCCGGCGGGATCCTGCTCATCCCCTGCACATTCTGGGTGTTCTGGCAGCTGTTCCACGAGGACAAGCTCGGCACTGACGCGCGCGTCGGCGGCTCAGAGCGAGTCCTGTATCAGGGCTGGCTGTGGGGGCGGCGCCTGGTGCTCGGCGCGGTGGCGCTCATTTGCGCGCTCGGCGCGATCGCCGTCGCGATCCTGGGCGGACCGCTCGGTGCCGCGGCAGCGCTGGCGGTGTTCGCCGCGATCGCCGGATGGGTCGCCGCCTTCGGCGGTGGGCGGGTCCAATCGTTCGACGATGACATCGCCGTCCATCGGGAGCGCGCCAGGCGCTACGACAGATAGGCGCGTCTCAGACGCTGCTGCTTCACACGTCGAAGCCGGGACACTGCCGCCTCGCCTGCCGCAGCAGCGTCGGCCACACGAACGCCCCGCCCAGGCCGCCGGTCTGCACGCGCATCGATTCGGCGGTCCCGCGGATGATCGCGTCGTGGACGGGCGTCAGTTCGACGCCGCCGGCCTGCGCCGCGATCTGGATCTGGCAGGCGCTCTCGAAGGTGTACATCGACAGGAAGGCATCGCCGATCGTCTTGCCGACGGTCAGCAGCCCGTGGTTGCGCAGGCAGTAGAAGATCTTGTCGCCGAGGTCGTTCTGCAGCCGCGGTTGTTCGTCGGGGCGGATCGCGACGCCCTCGTAGTCGTGGTACGCGAGCGAGGCCAGCACGAAGGTCGATTGCTGCGAGATCGGTAGCACCCCGCCCTTCTGCGCCGACACCGCCACGCCGGCCCGCGTGTGCGTGTGCAGCACGCAGCCCACGTCCGGCCGCGCCGCGTGGATGGCGGAATGGATGATGAAGCCGGCCTGGTTCACCGGGAACGGCGTCTCCTGCAGCTTGTTGCCCGACGCGTCGACCTTGATCAGGCTGGAGGCGGTGATCTCGTCGAACATCAGCCCGTAGGGATTGATCAGGAACTCATGCGCGTCACCGGGCAGGCGCGCGCTGATGTGCGTGAAGATCAGGTCGCTCCAGCCGTAGCGCGCGACGAGCCGGTAGCACGCGGCGAGGTCCACGCGCAGCTGCCATTCGGCGTCGCTGACCTGGCCCTTGAGCGAGGGAATGCGGGCGGTGATGTCGTCCATGATCGTCTCCTGATCGCGCCGGACCATCGAACGGGGCCGGTCAGCGGGGGATCGTGCTACCGGAGCTTCGGTATCGCTGTCGCATTCACGACAGAGCGGCGGTCGCCTCGTCGTGCTTGCTCAGGCAATTCATGAAGCGGTTCTCTTGACCCTCCAGCCACCGCCCGAGGGCATTGTTTGCGGCCTTCTGGATGTCATCGCGGCTGGGCATCAGCGCGTGCACTTCAGGCGATGGCTCACGGTCGCGCCCGCGAGCCATCAACCGCTGACTCGCGCGCCTGATGGTGTGCACGGTGATGGACTTGCGAGCGGCCGATGACTTCATGTTCATGATGCGATTTGCCGGGCACGAGATCGATTCCGGCATCATCGGATCAGATGGCGTCACACTCAATGACATCAATGAGCTAGCTAATCTGAGTTCTATTCAGGCGACAACCTTCTTCGCAGAATGGACCGCGATGTTGCCCTGAAGCGGGCACCCAAGACGCCTCAGATCGGCGTCATGGCGCGCGTTCACCTGCAATGTCGCAGGTAGCCACAGGCCGAGTGCTTTCGGCCAATCGAGAGAAAGAATCAATGACCGATGTCGTTGGTTGGGTCGAGTTGACCGATGACGAGATTGATCAGGTTGCTGGCGGCTTCTGGAAGAGCCTCGTGGCCTCCGCAGCCTGGGACGCCATCAAGGGGTTCGGCTCCTGGGTAGGCGAGAAGGCTCCCGGTGGCGCAGACGACGGGACCTGGGAGCAGATTGGCCGCTCGCAGATGACTGCATAAGGTGACGACGCGCCAGCGCGGTCGTCGATCGCTCGCTGGCGCGTCCCGCACTTCTCGACAACTCATGAGCCTGAATCCAATGAGTGCCGAACAGAATGCGCGACCGCTCCGCCCACTCGATTCGCGGCGCTTTACTCTGGACGTCACGGGACCGCTATTCATCTATTGCTTGAAGGTCTTGGTCCTCTCGCTGCTGGCGGCGACAGGACTGCAGGGACTCGCGACCATCGTCGCGCAAGCGACCGGCTTGCCAGCGCCGCCCATGCCGAACATGGCGATCCAGTTCATCGACTGGGTCGGCGCGGTGCTTCTGTCACCACTCATGGAGTCGCTACTCCTCTGGGCCGTCGGATCAGTGGCCCGTAGCATCACGCGGGCGGTATGGGCGCCCAGCATGGTGATCGGCCTGATCGCAGGCGCTGCCCACGGTGCGCTTCACTCCATGTGGTTCTTCGGCCCCGCCGCATCGTTCGCTGTCTTCGCATGGGCGTGGCTGCGATGGAGAGACGCCGGGCGCTCGCATCACTTCCTGATCCTTCTTGTCCCACACATGCTTCAGAACATCGTCGCGATGTCTCTGCAGGCCCTCGTCGAGCGCTTCTGACCGGGATCGTCACGATTCGCCCGGAGACCTCGATGGAAAGGAACCCCCAACGATTTTCACCCGCCCAAACCATATGCAGAACGATGCAAAACTGCGGTGTTCTGCATATGACTTGGGCAAAGTGGTCCGAGCAGCTACACGCCTTCGAGCAGGCGCGGAAACTTGCGGACGCGAAACTCGTCCAGCACGTCGGAGGTCCGCTTCCATGCATCGCCAGGGAGATGGGCGATCACCTTGCGCCAGACGTTCTCAAACGCAGCGATCGCATCCGCCTCCTCGAATCGCATGCCCGCCGGCAGCAGTGGCCCGATGTCGTCGGTCAGACTGGCGATCAGCGTCTTGAGCATGCGCTCTTCGGCATGGGCTCGAGTGATCGCTGTTCCTTCCAGGCCGAGGTAATGGTCGAAGGCCATGATGACCATGCGCGCGTCGAGATCGAGAGACTCCAGACCGTGATGCAGATCGAAGAGGTCACGATTCTTCCGGCGCTGGAGCAGCGCGCGCAACTTCGTCCCGAAGAGCTCCTCCGGCGCGAAGGTGGTGATGTCGCATGCGCCGCTGTACCAGCCGTTTCGCACGTCGAAAGGCATCTCGCGCAGCCCCATCAGATTCGCGTGCTCCCGGGTGTTCATCTCGACCTTGAGCAGCAGTCGCTCGTCCAGCGCCCCTTCCGGATTGAACCTGTAGACGAGGTGCATCGAGTGCGCGGCCACCTTTCGCGACGGCACGCCGAGCCACGCCAACGCCTCCCGGATGGCGTCAATGGTGCTGCCAATCGGCTCCGGCCGCGTCTGCACCAGATCAATGTCCTCCGAGTAGCGCAGCGGCTCGGGGAACAGCAGCTTGTTGATGGCGGTACCGCCACGAAAGGCGATCCGGCCCTTCAGGGCCGGCGAGTTGAACAGGTCACACAGCGCGCGGCAGATGATGAGGTCTTGTTCAACCTGTCGTTCATCCACCCAAGGGGCAGTCTGCGCCCAGGCTTCCAGGTACTTCCGAGTAATCAAAGATCGATCTCCACCTCCTGGTTCAACAGGAGTTTCCATTTGGCGTTCTTCTCGAAGTCTTCTGCCAACGAAGGGATCACGGGCTTGGCCACCGGATCCAGCAACACCGTTGTCTTCGCGCCAGCGGCGAAAGGCTCCAGAGCCCTCGCCTGCTTGTCGTGATGAAAGTGCTCGAAAAGAAAACCGAGTCTTCGCACACACGGCGTCTCGTAATGGGAGGCCAACTGCGCCAAGCGCCCTGATCTGGCCTTGTCGCCGAACGTCATCACCAGCTGCGCGACGCCGTTGATGCCGCCCGCCTTCTCTGAATAGCGAGCTGCATCGAGGAGCGTCAATTCGACCCCCGCCGCTTTCGCAAAGCCAGCCCGCGTCTTGATCGTTGTCAGAAAATCAGCTTGATTCACCGCAAAAAAATCTTCCGCCCCCTGCGTCAGGAACTGGATCCTGCTGCGCCCGATCTCGAAGCTGCGAAGTTGCCTTGGGACGATCACCTGGAAGACCATCGCGGCCTGGTGCGAAGAGCCATGGAGCGCGGCGGCCCGATACAGCGACACGCGATAGTCCAGGTCCAGGTAGGCCATGAGCGGACCGATCCACTGGGCCGGATCAGGAATGCCATAAGCCCGGTCCTCGGGCCGCATGACGACATAGAAGCCCTTGTGGACGTTGACGATCCGTCCGCGCTTTCCCAAGCGCACAAGGGCTGCATCGAGCCCCGCCTTCGTCAAACCCAACGCCTGCTCCGCTTCTTCCCGCGAAAACGTCGCCTCCCCGACGGTGAGGCGCTGATCCACGAAAAGGTCGAGTGCAGACATTCCCAAACCATATGCAGAAACTTGCAGATTTGCAAGTTTCTGCATACAACTTGGGAACGAAAAAGGGCGCCGCAGCGCCCTTCCTTCCGGGGGAAACCCAGCCTCAGAACGCCGCGATCCCCGTCTGCGCGCGCCCCAGGATCAGCGCATGGATGTCGTGCGTGCCCTCGTAGGTGTTGACCACCTCCAGGTTGACCAGGTGTCTGGCGATCCCGAACTCGTCGCTGATGCCGTTGCCGCCCAGCATGTCCCGCGCCGTGCGCGCAATGTCCAGCGACTTGCCGCAGCTGTTGCGCTTCATGATGGACGTGATCTCCACCGCCGCCGTGCCCTCGTCCTTCATGCGGCCCAGCCGCAGGCAGCCCTGCAGGCCCAGCGTGATCTCGGTCTGCATGTCCGCCAGCTTCTTCTGCACCAGCTGGTTGGCCGCCAGCGGCTTGCCGAATTGCTGGCGGTCCATCGTGTACTGCCGCGCCGTGTGCCAGCAGAATTCCGCCGCGCCCAGCGCGCCCCACGCGATGCCGTAACGCGCGCTGTTCAGGCAGGTGAACGGGCCCTTGAGACCGCGCACGTCGGGGAAGGCGTTCTCCTCCGGGCAGAAGACCTCGTCCATCACGATCTCGCCGGTGATCGACGCCCTCAGGCCCACCTTGCCGTGGATCGCCGGCGCGCTCAGGCCCTTCCAGCCCTTCTCCAGCACGAAGCCGCGGATCTGGCCGCCGTCGTCCTTGGCCCAGACGACGAACACGTCGGCGATCGGACTGTTGGTGATCCACATCTTGCTGCCGCTCAGCGAATAGCCGCCGTCGACCTTGCGCGCGCGCGTCACCATCGAGCCCGGGTCCGAGCCGTGATTCGGCTCCGTCAGGCCGAAGCAGCCGATCCATTCGCCGCTGGCCAGCTTGGGCAGGTACTTGCGCTTGGTCGCCTCATTGCCGAATTCATTGATCGGTACCATCACCAGCGAGCTCTGCACGCTCATCATCGAGCGGTAGCCGCTGTCCACGCGCTCCACCTCGCGCGCGATCAGGCCGTAGCAGACGTAGTTCAGGCCGGCACCGCCGTATTCCTCGGGGATCGTCGGGCCGAGCAGGCCCAGCTCGCCCATCTCGCGGAAGATCGCCGCGTCGGTCTTCTCGTGCCGGAAGGCCTCCAGCACGCGCGGCGCCAGCCGGTCCTGGCAGTAGGCCGCCGCGGCGTCGCGCACGGCGCGTTCGTCGTCGGTCAGCTGCTGTTCCAGCAGCAGCGGATCGTCCCAGTGGAATGCGGCCTTCGCGGCCTTGGATGCGTGGCTCATGTGTCTCTTCCGTTCTTGAATGCGTGGAGGCCGGCGGTGCGCGCTGGCCGGAGGCCGTCGTTCGCGGCGGGTCGATGTCGATCCTAGTCCCGCGCCGGCACCACCGCTGTCACCTCGATTTCAACCTTCGCACGGTCCTCGATCAGACCCGCGACCTGGACGGCGGTCATCGCGATGCCGTACTCGCTGCCCAGCACCTCGCGGTAGGCCTGCCCGACCTCGCGGCCCCGGGCGACGTACTCGCGCTTGTCGAGCAAATACCAGGTCATCCGCACGATGTGCCGCGGCTCCGCGCCGGCTTCGGCCAGCACCGCCTTGATGTTGACCAGCGCCTGGCGGCACTGGTCGATGAAGTCGTCGCTCTCGAACTGGCAGTGGCCGTTCCAGCCGATCTGCCCGGCCACGCTGACCACCGTGCCGGTCGCGGCCACGCCGTTCGCGTAACCGCGCGGTGGCGCCCAGCCCGCGGGCTGCAGCACGCGCTTGGTGGCGCCTGTCATTTCGTTGTCGTTGTTGTTGTTGTTGTCGTTGTTGTTGCTCATCGTCGTGACTCCTCTACTGCTCTGACGATTGATGGGATTGCTGCTGCTGGACCGCCCGCACCAGCGCGGCGCGGACGTCCTCGGGGAAAGGTTGCGACTGGTGCGTCTCGAGCGAGGTGCACACCAGCACCTGCCCGAAGCTGACGCGCGGACCGTCCGCGCCGTCGAAGCTCACGCGCAACGACAGCGAGCTGCGCCCGACGCGCTCGATCCACAACCGCTGCGTCAGCCGCTCGCCCTGGCGGCTGATGCGCTCGAAATTGGTCTGCAGCTGCACCGTCGGCAGGCCGACGCGGCGCGGGCCGAGCAGCTCCGCGTACGGCACGACCAGCCCCTCGTTGAACCAGTCCTCGACGAAGGCGTTCAGCATCTCGAAATAGCGCGGGAAGAACACGATCCCCGCCGGGTCGCAATGCCCGAAGCGGATCAGCACCTCGCGCTCGAAAGCAGCCGTCATGTCGTCCTCCTCGTCATGTCGTTCGGTCTCGGCTCACACACCCAGGTGCCGGTGCCACAGCCCCTGATCGGCCGCCAGCGCCGCGGAGTCGCCACGCCACACGACCTGACCCCGTTCCAGGATGCTGTGCCGGTCCGCCAGCCTGATCAGCCGCTTGACGTACTTGTCGACCACCAGGATCGTCTGCCCAGCCTGCCGGAGCGTGTCCAGGCAGCGCCAGATGTCCTCGCGGATCAATGGGGCGAGGCCTTCGGTGGCCTCGTCCAGCACCAGCAGCCGCGGATTGGTCACCAGCGCGCGGCCGATGGCGAGCATCTGCTGCTCGCCGCCCGACAGCTGCTGGCCCATGTTGCTCTCGCGCTCCTTCAGCCGCGGGAAGAGCGCGAAGACGCGCTCGACGGTCCACGGCTCCGTCGCGCGGCAACGGTTGGCCTCGAAGGCCCGCAGGTGCTCCAGCACGCTGAGGTTGGGGAAGATCTGCCGGCCTTCAGGCACGATCGCCAACCCCAGGCGCGCGATGCGGTCGGCGCGCCAGCCGGTGACGTCCTCGCCCGCGAAGCGGATGCGGCCGCCGTTCGGCGCCAGCCAGCCGGTCAGGCAGCGCAGCGTCGTGCTCTTGCCCATGCCGTTGCGGCCCAGCAGCGTCGCGACCTCGCCCGGGGCGATGCGCAGGTCCAGGCCGAACAGCACCTGGCTGTCGCCGTAGCCGGCGCGCAGGCCTTCGATCTCGAGCAGCGCGTCGCTCATGGCGCCACCTCCGCGTCCGCTTCGTCGCCGAGGTAGGCCAGCTTCACCGCCGCATCGTTGCGGATCTCGTCCGGCGAGCCGGTCGCGATCACGCGACCGCTCACCAGCACCGAGACCCGGTCGGCGAGCTTGAACACCGCGTCCATGTCGTGCTCGACCAGCAGCAGGGTCAGGTGTTGCACCTTCAGCGCGGACAGCAGCTCGACCATCCGCGCCGATTCGTCCGGGCCCATGCCGGCCATCGGCTCATCGAGCAGCAACAGCCGCGGCCGCGCGGCCAGCGCCAGTGCCAGTTCCAGCTGACGCTGCTCGCCATGCGCCAGGCTGCCCGCGACGCGGTCGGCCATCGCCGCGAGACCGACCAGCGTCAGCATCGCCTCGGCGTCGGCATAGGCGGCCTCGTCCGCGCGCGCCGCGCGCCACCACGGTGGTGCCGACGGCCGCCGCGCGAGCACCGCCAGCACGACGTTGTCCAGCACGGTGAAGCGGCGGTAGATGCTGGTGATCTGGAACGAACGCACCAGGCCCTCGCGCACGCGGCGCGGCATCGGCAGCGCGGTCACGTCCTCGCCGTCGAAGAAGATGCCGCCGCCGTCGGGCGCCAGCGCGCCGGAGATCTGGTGGATCAGCGTGGTCTTGCCGGCGCCGTTCGGGCCGATCAGCGCGTGGGTCTCGCCGGCGCGGACGTCGAAGCTGGCCTCGTCCGTCGCCGTCAGCGCGCCGAAACGCTTCACCAGCCGATGGACCTGGAGCAGCGAGAGCTCCGGCAGCGGCGATGAAGACGATGACAAGGGCGCCGTCGTGGTGTCACGCATGCGCGGCTCCCTTGGACTTCGACGGCGCCGTCGAGGACGTCGCCTGCTTCACACCGAAGCGGTCGAAGATCCCCGCCAGTCCACGCGGCGCGAAGAGCACCACGACGAGCAGGATCGCGCCGAGCGCAAACTGCCAGTGAATGGTCACGCCGGACAGCAGTTCCTCGAGCAGCAGGAACACCGCCGCGCCGATCGGTCCGCCCCACAGCGCGCCGGCGCCGCCGAGGATCACCATCACCATCAGCTGCCCCGACTGCGACCAGTGCATCAGGTGCGGCGAGACCAGTCCGTTGAGATTCGCGAGCAGCGCGCCGGCGAGCCCCGCGATCGCGCCCGCGACGACGAAGGCCGTCCACTGCACCGCGAAGACGCGGCCGCCGGTCGCGGCGACGCGGGTCTCGTTCTCGCGCGCGGCCTGCAGCAGCCAGCCCAGCGGCGAATTGACCAGCCGCCGCAGTCCCGCGAAGACCAGCGCGAACAGCCCCAGCGCGACCCAGTAAAAGGACGCGTCGTCGGCGAGGTTCACCGGCAGGCCGTTCAGCGCGGACCGCGCCGGCACCGGCAGGCCGTCGTCGCCGCCGTAGGCCTTCAGCGAGACGGCCAGGTAATGGAACATCTGCGCGAAGGCCAGCGTGATCATGATGAAGTAGACGCCCCGCGTGCGCAGGCTGATGGCGCCGATGAGCGCCGCCGCCGCACCGGACAGGCCCATCGCCGCTGGCCAGGCGATCCAGGCCGAGGTCACGCCCGCGTCCGCCAGCACGCCCACCGTGTAGGCGCCGATCCCGACGAAGGCCGCATGGCCGAAGCTCACCAGGCCGCCGAAGCCGAGGATCAGGTTCAGGCTCGCCGCCGCGATCGCGAAGATCAACACGCGGGTCGCGACCACCGTGTAGAACTCCAGGCCCAGCGCCTGCAGCAGCGGCGGAAGCGCCGCGAGCGCGACGAACAGCGCCCAGATCCAGGCACCGCCGGCGCGGTGGTGCAGCAGCGTGCGCCGGGGACGCAACGGGCCGGTGGGGCGGGTGATCGGATCGGTCATCGGATCAGCCTCTCGCGGGGAACAGGCCGCGCGGTTTCCAGAACAGCACCGCCGCCATCAGCACGTAGATGAGGATGGCCGCGAGCGACGGGCCCAGCGTGGACGCCACCTCCGGCGACGCGACCTGCCGCAGCACCGCCGGCAGCAGCGTGCGCGAGCCGGTGTCCACCAGCCCCACCAGCAGCGCGCCGACCAGCGCGCCGCGGATCGAGCCGATGCCGCCGATGACGATCACGACGAAGGCCAGGATGAGGATGCTTTCGCCCATGCCGACCTGCACCGCCAGCAGCGGCCCCAGCAGCGATCCGGCCAGCGCGCACAGCGCCGCGCCGATGCCGAAGACCGCCGTGAACAGCCGGTCCGCGGGCACGCCCATCGCCGTGGTCATCGCGCGGTTGGACGCGCCGGCGCGCACCCACATGCCCCACCGCGTGCGTGTCACCAGCAGGTAGAGCCCGACGGCCACCGCCAGCCCCACGCCGATAATCAGCAGCCGGTAGGCCGGGTACATCAGGCCGGGCAGCAACTCGACGGGGCCGGACAACGCCGCCGGCGTGTTGAGCAGCAGCGGCTGCTCGCCCCAGATCATGCGCACGCCCTCGTTGAGCATCAGGATCAGCGCGAAGGTCGCCAGCACCTGGCTGAGGTGATCGCGCTGGTAGAGCCGGCGCAGCAGCGTCACTTCCAGCAGCATGCCGAACAGCGCCGTGCCCGCGACCGCGGCCAGGACCGCCACCCCGAAGGATGCGCCCGCCGCGATCGCCGCGGCGGCCAGGTAGGCGCCGACCATGTACAGCGAGCCATGCGCCAGGTTGATCAGGTCCATGATGCCGAAGACCAGCGTCAGGCCGGCCGCCAGCAGGAACAGCATCAGCCCGAACTGCAGGCCGTTGAGGGCCTGCTCGGCGATCAGGATCGCGTCCATCTCGGTGGGCTCCCGCTCGTCACTTCAGTCACTTCAGTCACTTCAGTCACTTCAGTCACTTCATCTTGCACTGCGGCGCGTACGCGTCCGCGTGCTGCTCGAAGATCTTGCCCAGCGTCCGGTTGGTCACGCGGCCCTGCGGGTCCTTGGTGATCACGCGCAGGTAGTAGTCCTGCACCGGATACTGGTTGTGGTTGAAGCGGAAGGGGCCGCGGACCGACTCGAACTTCGCGGCCTTCAGCGCCTTCAGCAGCGCGGGCTTGTCCTCGATCTTCCCCTTCACGTCGCGCACCGCCGCGCCGATCAGTTGCGCCGCGTCGTAACCCTGGCTCGCGTACAGCGAGGGCAGCCGGCCGTAGGCCTTGACGAAGTCCGCGACGAAGCGCTTGTTGGCCGGGTTGTCCAGGTCATGCGCCCAGTGCGAGCTGTTGAACATGCCCAGCATCGGCTCGCCGACGGCCTTGATCACGTCCTCGTCCGCGGAGAAGCCCGGCCCGAACAGCGTGATGTCCTTGGACAACCCCGCGCCGACGAACTGCTTGATGAAGTTGATGCCCATGCCGCCGGGCAGGAAGATGTACATCGCGTCGGGCTTGGCCGCGCGCGCCTGCGCCAGCTCCGCCGAGTAGTCGAGCTGGCCGAGCTTGGTGTAGATCTCGTCGGCGACCGCGCCCTTGTAGTAGCGCCGGAAGCCCGCCACCGCGTCCTTGCCCGCCGGGTAGTTGGGCGCGAGCACGACGACCTTCTTGAAGCCCTTGTCCATCACCGTCTTGCCGATGGCCTCGTGCAGGTTGTCGTTCTGCCAAGCGACGTTGAAGAAGTAGGGGTTGCACTGCTCGCCCGCGTACTGCGACGGGCCGGCGTTGGCGCTGACGTAGGGCACCTGCGCGGCAAAGACGCTCGGGCCGACCGCCAGCATCACGTTGGAGAACACGATGCCGGTCATGACGTCGACCTTGTCGCGCTTGAGCAGCCGCTCGGCGGACTGCTTGGCGACCTCGGGGTTCTGCTGGTCGTCGGCGGTGACGGTCTCCACCGTCAGGCCGCCGAGCTTGCCGCCGTTGTGCTGCACCGCGAGCGCGAAGCCGTCGCGGATGTCGACGCCCAGGCCGGCGCCCGCGCCGGACAAGGTGCTCAGCATGCCGACCTTGAGCTTGTCAGCCGCTTGCGCGGCGGGGACGGTCACGGCCAGCGCGGTGAACGCGACGAGCGCCGCGGACGCGGTGCGGGCGACGGTCGGGGCGGGCAGGAACGCGGGGGACTTCGACGGCTTCTTCATCGGCTTCTCCGGGGAGGAAAGGGGACGGTCGGTCGGAAGACTGCGGTTACTGCTCACGCAGGCGGAAGCGCTGCAGCTTGCCCGTTTCGGTGCGGGGCAGACTGGCGCGGAACTCTATCGCACGGGGGTACTTGTACGGGGCGATCGTGGCCTTGACGAAGTCCTGCATGGCCTTGATCAGCGCGGCTTCGTCGGTCCCGCCGAGCGAGCCCGGCTTGAGCACCACGAAAGCCTTCACGACCTGGCCGCGCTCGTCGTCGGGCACGCCGACCACCGCGCACTCGGCGACCGCCGGATGCGCGAGCAGCGCGGACTCGACCTCGGGGCCGGCGATGTTGTAGCCGCCGGAGATGATCATGTCGTCGGTCCGCGCCTGGTAGACGAAGTAGCCGTCGGCGTCGATGAGGTAGGCGTCGCCGGTGAGGTTCCAGCCGCGCTGCACGTACTTGAGCTGCCGGTCGTCCGCCAGGTAGCGGCAGCCGGTCGGGCCCTGCACCGCGAGCTTGCCGACGCTGCCCTGCGGCACATCGTTGCCCTCGTCGTCGACGACGCGGGCGCGATAGCCGGGCACCGGCTTGCCGGTCGCGCCGGGGCGTGCCGTCTCCTCGGTGTGCGAAACGAAGATGTGCAGCATCTCGGTCGCGCCGATGCCGTCGATCATCTCGATGTCCGTCGTGTCCTTCCACAGCTGACGCGTCGCGGCGGGCAGCGCCTCGCCGGCGCTGACGCACTTGCGCAGCGAGGACAGATCGTGCGCCCGGACCGCGCCGGTGCCTGCCGCGGCGATCGCCGCGGCCATCGCGCGATAGGACGTCGGCGCGGTGAAGCACACCGTCGCACGGTACCGGGCGATGGCCGGCAGCAGGGCATCGGGCGAGGCCTTCTCCAGCAGCACCGCCGTCGCGCCGACGCTCAGCGGGAACAGCAGGAGGCCGCCGAGGCCGAAGGTGAAGGCCAGCGGCGGGCTGCCGATGAAGACGTCGTCGGCCTGGGCGCGCAGGCAGTGCACCGGCCAGCACCGGCAGATCGCGAGCACGTCGCGGTGGAAGTGCATCGTGCCCTTGGGCTGTCCCGTCGTGCCGGAGGTGAAAGCGATCAGCGCGCAGTCGTCGGAGGCGGTGTCGACGTTCTCGAAGCTGGCCGACTGGCGCTCGGCCAGCGCTTCCAGCCCGTCCGGCGCATCGCTGCGGAACAGGCACACCCGCGCCAGCACGGGACACTGCGCGCGCGCGGTCTCCAGTTCGTCGGCCAGCGCCGCGTCGCACAACGCATGCGAGACACGGGCCTTGTCGATGACCTGGCCCAGTTCCTTGGCCCGCAGCAGCGGCATCGTCGCCACCGCGATCGCGCCGGCCTTCATCACCGCGAACCAGCACGCCGCCATCTGCGGCGTGTTGGCGCCGCGCAGCAGCACGCGGTTGCCGGGCACCACGCCCAGCTCGTTCACCAGCACGTTGGCGATGCGGTTGGCCTGCGCCTGCAGCTCGGCGTAGGTCCAGCGGATCTCGCCGCCGCGACCGTCGCCGCCGATCACGCACGTCCGACCGCCCTGCCCTTCGGCCACCCAGCGGTCCAGCAGATCCCACGAGCAATTCATCCGCTCCGGAAACTGCAGCTCCGGCAAATCGAAGACCAGCGCCGGCCACTGGTCCTGCGGCGGCAGGTGGTCGCGAGCAAAGGTGTCCTGGTGGGCGGTGCGGTGCATGAGCGCGTCCTTATCCGTTCTTCAACAGGTCTCGTCCGATGATCAGTTGCTGGACCTCGCTGGCCCCTTCGTAGATGCGCAGCGCGCGGATCTCGCGGTACAGGGACTCGACGATCTCGCCGCGCCGCACGCCGCGGCCGCCGTGCAGCTGCACCGCCGCGTCGATGACGCGCTGCGCGCCTTCGGTGGCCATCAGCTTGGCCATCGCCGCCTCGCGCGTGATCGTGCGGCCCTGGTCGCGCTCCCACGCGGCGCGATAGACCAGCAGCGCGCTGCTGTCGACGGTGCAGGCCATGTCGGCCAGCTTGGCCTGCGTCAGCGGCAGGTCGGCCAGCGTGGCGCCGAACATGGCGCGCTCCTTGGCCTGGTTCAGCCCTTCCTCGAGCGCCCGCCGCGCGAAGCCCAGCGAGGCCGCGGCGACCGAGGTGCGGAACACGTCCAGCGTGCGCATCGCCACCTTGAAGCCCTCGCCCGGCGCGCCAACCATGGCGGTCTTCGGCACGCGGCAGCCGGTGAAGCGCAGGCGCGCCAGCGGATGCGGCGCGATCACGTCGATGCGCTCGGCGATCTCGAAGCCCGGCGTGCCGGCGTCGACGATGAACGCGCTGATGCCGCGTGATCCGGGCGCTTCGCCCGTGCGTGCGAACACGACGTAGAAGTCCGCGATCCCGCCGTTGGAGATCCAGGTCTTCTCGCCGTCGATGACGTAGTGCTCGCCGTCCTCGCGCGCCGCGCATTGCATCGCGGCGACGTCCGACCCGGCCTCCGGCTCGGAGAGCGCGAACGCCGCCAGCGCCTCGCCACGCGCGACGCGCGGCAGATAGGCCTCGCGCTGCGCCGGTGTGCCCATCAACGAGATCGCGCCCGATCCCAGGCCCTGCATCGCAAAGGCGAAATCCGCCAGTCCGTCGTGCCGCGCCAGCGTCTCGCGCAGCAGGCAGATGGCGCGCGTGTCGATGGCCTCGCCCTCGCCCGCCACCGCGTGCCGCAGCCAGCCGCCGGCGCCGAGCGCCTTCACCAGCGATTTGCAGCTCGTGTCGACGTCGTCGTGATCGACCGCGCCATGCGCCAGATTGCGCGCGCACCAACCGTCCAGCTCGCTGGCGAGCGCGCGGTGCCTGTCCTCGAAGAACGGCCAGTCCAGATGCTTCTGATGATTCATGGCCGTCCTCAATCGCCCTTGAACTCGGGCCGCTGCTTCTCGACGAACGCGTGGTACGCGCGGTGGAAGTCCTGCGTCATCATGCAGATCGCCTGCGCCTGGGCCTCGGCCTCGATGGCCTCGTCGACGCCCATCGTCCACTCCTGGTGCAGCATCCGCTTGGTCATCGCATGCGCGAAGTTCGGACCGGCGGCGATCTCCGCGGCCCAGGCCACGGCCTGAGCCTCCAGCGCGTCCGGCTCGGCGATGCGGTTGAGGAACCCCCACTGGTGCGCCTCTTCGCCGCCCAGGCTGCGGCCCGTGTAGAGCAGGTCCGACGCGCGCCCCTGCCCGACGATGCGCGGCAACAGCGCGCAGGCGCCCATGTCGCAGCCGGCCAGGCCGACGCGGGTGAACAGGAAGGCGGTCTTGCTGCGCGCCGTGCCGACGCGCAGGTCCGAGGCCATCGCCATGATCGCGCCCGCGCCGGCGCAGACGCCGTCGATCGCGGCGACCACCGGCTGCGGGCAGGCGCGCATCGCCTTGACCAGGTCACCCGTCATGCGCGTGAACGCCAGCAGGTCCGGCATCGCCATCTTCGTCAGCGGGCCGATGATCTCGTGCACGTCGCCGCCGGAGCAGAAGTTGCCGCCCGCGCCCTGCACGACGATCGCGTTCACCTCGTCCACGTAGGCCAGCGTGCGGAACAGGTCGCGCAGCTCGGCATAGGACTCGAAGGTCAGCGGGTTCTTGCGCTCGGGCCGGTTCAGCGTGATGACGCCGACGGCGCCTTCCTGGCGCCATGCGAAGTGTTGGGGCTCGAAGCCCGTCAGGCTGCGCGTGTTGCCGCTGATGAGATGGCTGTCCATCGATGGGTACTCCTGTTTTTCCCGGGTTCGCCGCGGCGATCAGTCGCTGGTGGCGGTCATTGCCCGGTGAGGTTCATTTGCGGGCGGCGTCGAGCTGCGCGAGGTGGCCCTTCAACCCCGCGAGCAGTTCGTACACCTGCGTCTTCTGTTCGGGCGGCCAGCCGGCCAGCAGCTCGACGATCCAGCCCTCGTGCGTCGCGGCCATGCGCTTGAACTGGCGTCGCCCGGCCGGCGTCAGCCGCACCGTGACGCTGCGCCGGTCCGACGGATGCGGCTCGCGCACGACGTGGCCCTCGGCCTCGAGCTGGTCGGTGATGCCGGTGACGTTGCCGCCGGTGACCATCAGGCGCTGCGACAACTCGCGCATCGTCAGGCCATCGGGACTGCGCTCGAGCTGCGCAAGCAGGTCGAAACGCGGCAGCGTCGTGCCGAAGTCGTTGCGCAGGCGCTGACGGATCTGGTCCTCGATGCGCGTCGTGCAGGCCAGCAGACGCAGCCAGAGCCGCAGCGCCTGGTGATCGCCGTCGTGCATGCGCGATTCCAGGTCGGGGCCGAACTCCGCGCCCGGATCGTCGTCGACCTCCGGACCCGCCCCTTTCGTCGCGGCGCGCGTCGCACCGTGGGTGGCATCTCGTGCAGCATCGCGCATCACATCACCTCCCCGCCGGCGACCGCGATCGCCTGTCCCGTGATCGAGCCGCTGTCGCGGCGCGCCAGCCACGCCACCGACGCGGCGACCTCCGCCGGATCGATCAGCCGCCCTTGTGGATTGGCCGAGGCCAACTCGGCGCGCGCTTCATCCGGCGTGCGGCCGGTCTTGGCGACGATGGTGTCGATCGCGCCGGCGACGATGTCAGTCTCGGTATAGCCCGGGCAGACCGCGTTGACGGTCACGCCCTTGCGCGCCGTCTCCAGCGCCAGCGCGCGCGTGAGGCCGAGCACGCCGTGCTTGGCCGCGCAGTAGGCCGCGACGTAGGCGTAACCCTTCAGCGCCGCGGTGCTCGCGACGTTGACGATGCGGCCGAAGCGGCGCTCGGTCATCGCGGGAAGCACCTCGCGGCTGCACAGGAAGCTGCCGGTGAGGTTCACGTTGAGCAGGCGCTGCCAGGTGTCGAGCGAGGTCTTCGCGAGCGGCGCCGTCTCGACCTGGCCGGCGTTGTTGACCAGGAGGTCGATCGGCCCGGCCGCGGCCACCGCCGCCGCGAAGGCCTGGCGCACGCTGGCCTCGTCGCCGACGTCGCAGACCTGCAGCTCGACGGACGGGCCGCCGTCGATGTTCAGCCTGTCGCGCTGTTCCTTCAGCTTGTCGATGCGCCGGCCCATCAGCGTGACGCGCGCGCCGTCGGCGATCAGCGCCTGCGCGATCGCCGCGCCGATGCCGGAGCCGCCGCCGGTGACGACGGCGTGCAGGCCTTCGAGCGGGTACTTGTTGCTCATGTCGGTGGTTCCCGTCTCAGACGCCGAGCGCCCGGTTGGCCTGCTCCTGCGCGGCCGCCCCGCCGCCCGTCGCGCGCTGGCGTTCGAACTCGCGCTCCATCTGGCTCTTGCCGGAGAGGTACTGCGCCGGCCAGTCGAGGCCCGGGCCCGACAGGTAGCCGATCCTCGCCGCCTCGGTCAGTGTCCACGCCGGGTTGGCCAGGTGCGGCCGCGCGATCGCGCAGAGGTCCGCGCGGCCGGCCGCGATGATGCTGTTGACGTGGTCCGCCTCCGAGATCGCCCCCACCGCGATCGTTGCGATGCCGGCGCGGTTGCGCACGCTCTCGCTGAAGGGCGTCTGCCACATGCGGCCGTAGAGGGGCTTCTCCTGTTTGCTCACCTGGCCCGAGGAGACATCGATCAGATCGGCCCCCGCGGCCTTGAAGGCCTCGGCCATGGCGACCGCGTCCTCGGTCGTCGTGCCGCCGGGCACCCAGTCGTTCGCGGAGATCCGCACCGACATCGGCCGGTCCTGCGGCCATGCCGCGCGCATCGCGGCGAAGACCTCCAGCGGATAACGCAGGCGGTTCTCCAGCGAGCCGCCGAACGCATCGCCGCGCTGATTCGTCAACGGCGACAGGAAACTCGACAGCAGGTAGCCGTGCGCGCAGTGCAGTTCCAGCCAGTCGAAACCGGCCTCGGCGGCCCGGCGCGTCGCGGCGACGAAGTCCGCCTTGACGCGGTCCATGTCCGCGCGGGTCATCTCGCGCGACCACTGGCTGACGCCGTCCAGATACTGCTGCGGCGAGGCCGAGATCAACGGCCAGTTGCCCTCGTCCAGCGGTTGGTCGATGCCGTCCCAGGCCACGCGCGTCGAGCCCTTCGCGCCGGCGTGGCCGAGCTGCATCGCGATCTTCGCGGTCGAGCTGCGATGCACGTGGTCGACGATGCGCCGCCAGCCGTCGCGCTGCGCGTCGTTCCACAGGCCCGGGCATCCCGGCGTGATGCGGGCGTCCGGCGAGACACAGGTCATCTCGACGAACACCAGCCCCGCGCCGCCCATCGCGCGGGCGCCGAGGTGGGCCAGATGGTAGTCGCCGGGCTGGCCGTCCTCGCAGGAGTACTGCGCCATCGGCGACACGACGACGCGGTTCTTCAAGCTCACGCCGCGCAGCGTGAACGGCGTGAACATCGGGGGCGCCGCGCGGTCCAGGCCCGCGCGCCGCGAGAGCCACGTCTCGTACTCGCCGACGTAGCGCGCATCGCGCAGCCGCAGGTTCTCGTGCGAGATCCGCTGCGAGCGCGTCAGCAGCGAGTACGCGAACTGCTCCGGCGCCAGCCGCGCGTGGCGCTCGACGTTCTCGAACCACTCCGTCGAGTTGCGCGCGGCGTTCTGGATGCGCAGCACGTCGATCGACCGCGTGGCTTCGTATTCCTCCAGCGCCGCGGTCAGGCTGTCGACGCCGCCGCCGTGACGCTCGATGTCGCGCGCCAGCGCGATGGCGTCCTCCAGCGCGAGCTTGGTGCCCGAGCCGATCGAGAAATGCGCCGTGTGTGCCGCGTCGCCCATCAGCACCACGGGCGCGCGACCGTTGTGATGCACCCAGCGCCTGCAGACGACGCGAGGGAAACGGATCCACTGCGCCGAGCCGCGCAGGTGCGCCGCGTTCGAGATCAGCGGATGGCCGTCGAGCACTTTGGCGAAGAGCTTCTCGCAGAAGGCGATGCCCTCTTCCTTGCTCATGCCCTCGAGGCCTGCGGCCTGCCAGACCGACTCCGGCGTCTCGACGATGAAGGTCGAGTGCGTGTCGTCGTAGCGGTAGGCATGCGCCTGGAACCAGCCCCACTCCGTCTTCTGGAAGTCGAAGGTGAAGGCGTCGAAGAGCTTGGTCGTGCCCAGCCAGACGAAGCGGCAGTGCCGCAGGTCGATGTCGGGCTGGTAGGTCGCGGCGTACTTCTGGCGCAGGCGGCTGTTGAGCCCGTCGGCGGCGATGATCAGGTCGGCGTCGATGTCCGCGTCGTCGGCGACATCCGTCTCGTAGCGCAGGACCACGCCCAGTTCCTCGCAGCGCTCGCGCAGGATGTCCAGCAGCTTGCGCCGGCCGATGCCGCAGAAGCCGTGGCCGCCGGACACCATCGTGCGTCCGTCGATGTGGACGGCGATGTCGTCCCAGTGGTTGAAGGACTGCAGGATCTGCTCGGCCGTCTTCGGGTCGGCCTCGCGCAGCGCGGCCAGCGTCTGGTCCGAGAACACCACGCCCCAGCCGAAGGTGTCGCCGGCGCGGTTGCGCTCCAGCACCGTCACGTCGTGCGCCGGGTTCTGCCGCTTCATCAGCAGCGCGAAGTACAGGCCGGCGGGACCGCCGCCGATGCAGGTGATACGCATGGTGGGAAACCCGGCGAGCGTCGGGCGAGGACTGCTTGACGGGATCACTTTAGGCATTGATAGTTGAAGTGTCAACGATCAGGGGCCGCTAGATAACCCTGAGTCGATCGACGTCGTCGGACCGGGCGGCTTGCGCAAACGCTCCGGCCTTGTTGGAATTAACCGACACCACGGCCCAGGACGCCGCGCTAAGGTGCGCGCCGTCGTGCCGCAAGCCCGGCAGGAGCAGCAGATGAAGTCAACCAGTCCTTCCCCTCGGCGATCGCTGTGGGACATCTCGCCGGTGGTGGCGCCCGACGCGCCGATCTTTCCCGGCGACGAGCCTTACGCGTTGAAGTGGACCGCCCGCCTGTCGCCGGACTGTCCGGTGAACCTGAGCGCGATCACGATGTCGCCGCACGTGGGCGCGCATGCCGATGCGCCCTTGCATTACGCCGACGGCGTCGCGAGCGCGGCGGAGGTCGCGCTCGATCCCTACCTCGGGCCCTGCCGCGTGATCCATGCGATCGGCTGCGGACCGCTGATCCGCATCGAGCATCTGGAACACGCCGGGCAGGACCTGCCGGCGCGCGTGCTGGTGCGCTGCAACGAGCGCGCGGACACGGTCTGGAATCCCGACTTCAGCGCCTATGCGCCGGAGACCGTCGAGTGGCTCGCCGCGCGCGGCGTGAAACTGATCGGACTCGACACGCCGAGCGTCGATCCCGCGACCAGCAAGACGCTGGACAGTCATCAGCGGCTGCTGCGTCTGGATCTGCGCGTGCTGGAGAACCTCGTGCTCGACGAGGTGCCCGAGGGCGACTATGAGCTGATCGCGCTGCCGCTGAAGCTGGCCGGCGCGTGCGCGTCGCCGGTGCGCGCGGTGCTGCGGTCGCTGTGACTCCTCTTCCCAATTCATCTGGACCATTGATGACGACAAGACAAGACTGCCTGGCCCTGGACGCCGCCGATCCGCTGGCGCCGTTGAAGGACCAGTTCTCGCTGCCCGCGGGCACGCTCTACCTGGACGGCAATTCGCTCGGCGCGATGCCCAAGGCGACCGCCGCGCGCGTGCAGCAGGTCATCGCCGAGGAATGGGGCCGCGACCTGATCAAGAGCTGGAACACCGCCGGCTGGATCGACCTGCCCTCGCGCATCGGCGACAAGATCGGTCGCCTGATCGGCGCAAAGCCTGGCGAGACCATCGTCGCGGATTCGACCTCGCTCAACCTCTACAAGGTGCTGAGCGCGGCGCTGCGCATCGTCAAGGCGGACGAGACCGACACGGGCGGCCATCGCCGCACGGTCGTCGTCTCGGAACGCAGCAACTTCCCGACCGACCTCTACATCGCGGAAAGCCTGGCCGAGCAGTTCGGCATGACGCTCCACCTGGTCGACCACGTCGATGAGATTCCTTCGCTGCTGAACGATCGGCTCGCGGTGCTGATGCTCACCGAGGTCAACTACCGCACCGGCCGCAAGCACGACATGAAGGCGGTGACCGCCGCGGCCCACGCGGCCGGCGCGCTGACGGTGTGGGACCTCGCGCACTCGGCGGGCGCGGTCCCGGTCGACCTGAACGGCGCGGATGCGGACTTCGCCATCGGCTGCGGCTACAAGTACCTCAACGGCGGTCCGGGCGCTGCCGCCTTCGTCTGGGCGCATCCACGCCACGCGGACCGCTTCTGGCAGCCCCTGTCGGGCTGGCTGGGTCACGCATCGCCGTTCCAGTTCACGTCGAACTACGCGCCCGCGCCAGGCATCAAGCGCTACATCTGCGGCACGCCCGCGATCCTCTCGACGGCGGCGCTGGAGTGCGGCGTGGACACGCTGCTCGCGGCAGAGCCCTTCGGCGGGATGGCGGCGTTGCGCGAGAAGTCGATCGCGCTGACCGAGCTGTTCGCGCGTCTGGCCGAGCAACGCTGCGGCGAGCAAGGCATCTACGTCGTCTCGCCGCGTGACGCCGTGCTGCGCGGCAGCCAGGTCTGCCTGGCGCTGAAAGCACCGCTGCACGAGACCACCGGCTATGCGGTCGTGCAGGCGCTGATCGAGCGCGGCGTGATCGGCGATTTCCGCGCGGGCGACCCGACGCGCCTCGACGAGGTGCCGCACATCCTGCGCTTCGGCTTCACGCCGCTGTACATCGGCTTCGCCGACGCGTGGGACGCGGTCGAGCACCTGCACCAGGTGCTGGCCACCGAGGAATGGCGCGAGGCGCGCTTCAACAAGAAGGCGGCAGTGACATGAGTTGCCCGATGGGACATGGCTCCGGCGCGGCCTCGGACGGCGTCGACAAGGGCGCACCGGGCGCCGGGAAAGAAGCCGGGCAAGGCGGCGAAGCGATCGTTCGCGAGGAAGGCGCGCAGCTCGATTTCTCCAAGGACATGAGCTACGGCGACTACCTGCGCCTGGATCAGGTGCTGAGCGCGCAGCACCCGCTCTCGCCCGACCACAACGAGATGCTCTTCATCATCCAGCACCAGACCTCGGAGCTGTGGATGAAGCTGATGCTGCACGAGCTGCACGGCGCGGTGACGCACGTGGCCTCGGACCAGTTGCCCGAAGCCTTCAAGATGCTGGCGCGGGTGTCGCGGATCATGGAGCAGCTCGTCCACGCCTGGGACGTGCTCAGCACCATGACGCCGCCGGAATACTCGGCCATCCGGCCCTACCTCTCCAACAGCAGCGGCTTCCAGAGCGCGCAGTACCGGCGCATCGAGTTCATGCTCGGCAACAAGAACGCCGCAATGCTCAAGCCGCACGCGCATCGCGCCGATCTGCTGGCCGATGTGCAGGCGGCTTACGAAGCGCCCTCGCTGTATGACGAAGTCCTGCGGCTGCTGAAGCGCCGCGGCATCGACGTGCCGGCCGCCGCGCTCGATCGCGACTGGACGCAGCCGCGCTCCGCCGACGACGGCGTCAAGGCCGCGTGGCTCGAGGTCTACCGCGATCCGAAAGCACACTGGGACCTCTACCAGATGGGCGAAGAACTCGTCGACCTCGAAGACGCCTTCCGGCTTTGGCGGTTCCGCCACGTCACGACCGTGGAGCGCGTCATCGGCTTCAAGCGAGGCACCGGCGGGACGGGCGGCGTCAGCTACCTGCGCAAGATGCTCGACGTCGTGCTGTTTCCCGAGCTGTGGGCGTTGCGGACGGAGCTCTGAATTCAGGGACCGAGCGCTCGCGGGGCAACCAGGCCCCCTTGACTCCATCTCCCTCCTTTGGCGGCCGCCCCGGCCGCCAAATTCCCTCCTTAAGTTCCGTCAAGGGGGCCTGGCCGCCCCGCTCCGGTACACCTCGCACGCGCGTTGGAGGGGGCGGGACGGTCGCTTCTACAATTCGGGGACTTCGAAGTGGGGATCTATCCGGTCACCCACGGTCCGCTCGCCAACCCGCCGAGGCCCGCCATGGATACCCGCCTTTCCCAGATCAAGCTGCGCATCTCCAGATTGCGCGACGCACTGCGCAACGCCGGCGCCCACGCCATCCTCGTCCCCTCGGCCGATCCGCATCTCTCCGAATACCTGCCGCGTCGCTGGCAAGCCCGCGAAGTGTTCTCCGGGTTCACCGGGTCGATGGGCACGCTGGTCGTCACGCTGGATGACGCCCAACTCTTTGCCGACAGCCGCTACTGGACCTCGGCCGAACGCGAACTCGCCAACAGCGGCATCAACCTCTTCAAGATCCCCACCGGCGCCTCCAGCCAGCACATCACCTGGATCGCGGACAAGCTCCAGAACGGCCAGACCCTGGTCGTCGACGGCCAGGTGCTCGGCCTTGCAGTGGCCCAGCAGCTGCGCGCCGCGCTCGGCGCCAAGGGCGTGCTGATCAACACCGCCATCGACCTGATCGACCAGGCCTGGGACGACCGCCCCGGACTGCCCGACGCCCCCATCTACGAACACGCCTCGCCGCAAGCCACCGTCAGTCGCGCCGACAAGCTCCAGCAGGTCCGCGAAGGCATGGCCAGGCACGGCGCCTCGCACCACCTGATCTCCAGCGTCGACGACGTCGCCTGGCTGTTCAACCTGCGCGGCTCGGACGTCACCTACAACCCGGTGTTCCTGGCGCATGCGCTGCTCGACAAGAACGGCGCGACGCTGTTCGTGCAACCCGGCAAGATCGACGCGGCCCTCGAGCAGCGTCTCTCGGCCGACGGCGTGCGCCTTGCGCCTTATGCCGACGCCCGCGCTTCGCTGGGCGCCCTGCCCGCGGATGCCAAGGTGCTGATCGATCCGCGCCGCGTCACGCTCGGCCTGCGCGAGGCGCTGCCCGCGTCGGCGACCGTCATCGAGGCCATCAACCCCAGCACCCTGCTGAAGAGCCGCAAGAACGCGGCCGAAGCGCAGTTCATCCGTCAGGCGATGGAGCAGGACGGCGCCGCGATGTGCGCGTTCTACGCCTGGTTCGAAGCGGCGATGGCACGCGGCGAGGCAATCTCCGAACTCACCATCGACGAACGCCTGACCGCCGAGCGCGCCAAGCGCCCCGGCTTCGTCGGCCTGTCGTTCTCGACGATCGCCGGCTTCAACGCCAATGGCGCGATGCCGCATTACCGCGCGGTGCCGGAGTCCTTCTCCCAGATCGACGGCAACGGCCTGCTGTTGATCGACTCGGGCGGCCAGTACCTCGGCGGCACGACCGACATCACCCGCGTCTGGCCGATCGGCACCATCACCGACGACCACAAGCGCGACTACACGCTGGTACTCAAGGGCACGATCGCGCTGTCGCGCACCGCCTTCCCCCGCGGCACGCTGAGCCCGATGCTCGACGCCATCGCCCGCGCCCCGCTGTGGGCCTACGGCCTGGACTACGGCCACGGGACCGGCCACGGCGTCGGCTACTTCATGAACGTCCATGAAGGCCCGCAGAGCATCTCGAAGGCCGTGCCCGATGCGAACATGGCCATGGAGCCCGGCATGATCACGTCGATCGAACCTGGCCTCTATCGCCCCGGCCAATGGGGGGTGCGAATCGAGAACCTGGTGCTGAACGTGGCCTTCGACACCCCCGAAAAGGGGCAGTTCGGCGAGATGCTGGCGTTCGAGACGCTGACGCTGTGCCCGATCGACACGCGTTGCATCGCGCTGGCCTTGCTGTCGGAAGACGAACTGGCATGGCTGAATGCGTATCACGCCGAAGTGCGCCGCCGCCTGGCGCCACTGGTCGACGGCGAGGCGCTGGCATGGCTGAACACCCGCACCGAGGCGCTGCAACGTTGATCGCCAGACCGTCCATGCGACGGATGGCGGAAAAGCGCGGTTGATCCGCGCTTTTTTACGTCCGGCCTCGCTGGAAGCGCTCCGGGCCGCCACCTAGACTTGTTCCAGGTTGTCGACGAGGAGCAGAGACCATGGACACCCGACTCTCTCAAGCGTGGAACGGCTGGCGCGCCTTGGCGCGACACAGGCCATCGACCAACGACGAGCACGAACTGCACCGTTTCTCCGACGGCGCCATGCACACGGCCTTGATGGTCGCGATCATCGCGGTGGCCGTGATGGCCGTCGTTCAGATGGTCAACGTCGCCGCCCCGATGTGGCAGCTGGAACCCGTCGTCGTGCAGGGCAAGGCGCAGCAGGTGCCGCTGCCCGCCGCGCCGCAGCCACTGGAACAGGCGCAACCCGGGCGCTGAGCCCCGCGGGACCGGCCACGCCGGTCCCCGCTGCCGGCCCGTCTCACATCTGCCGGAACAGGTGCAGATAACTGCGGCTGACCGGCAGCACTTCGGGGCGGGCCTTCAGGTGGAGGTCCGCCGTTTCATTGGGACCACGCGTGACGTGACTGATCGCGTGCAGGTTCACGACGACCGAGCGATGGACCTGCACGAAGCGCTGCGCGTCGAGCCGCTCGATCAACTCGCGGATCGGCGTGCGGATGAGGGCCTCCCCCTCCGCGGTGACGACCAGCGTGTACTTCTCATCCGATCGCAGGAACAGGATGTCGTCGACCGGGATCAGCTTCAACGTCGAGCCCACCGAGGCTCGGATCCATTGCAGCGGTCCGGTGTCGGTCGCCAGGCCGCCGGCCGTCGGCGCAGGCGCGCCCGGCGGACGGGCCATGCGCCGGGCGAGCTCGTCGATGACGGCTTCGAGCGCCGCCTGACTCCCCTCCGCGCGCGATCGCCGGGGCGATTCGGCCAGACGCTCCTTGAGCCGCCCGACCGTGTCGGCAAGGCGAACCTCGTCGACCGGTTTGACCAGGTAGTCGATCGCGCCGCGCTCGAAGGCCTGCAGCGCATATTCCTCGAAGGCGGTCACGAACACCACCTGCGCCTGGCGCGCGATCTGCCGCGCCGCTTCCATCCCGTTCAGGCCCGGCATGTGGACGTCGAGGAAGGCGATGTCGGGCCGATGGACTTCGAACATCTCGACCGCTTCGCGTCCGTTGCGCGCCTGCGCGACGACGCGCAACTCCGGCCACAGCAAGCCGAGACTGCGCTGCAGGCTGTCGCGGAGCAGCGGTTCGTCATCGGCGATCAGGGCCGTCGGCGCGTGGGCGGAGTGGGTGGAGAAGCTCATGTCATTGCGGCGTGAAGCGCAGTTCGGCGCACAGGCCGTGCGGCAGATTCTCGGTGAGCGCCAGCGTGGCGCCGAGGCCGTAGAACAGCGTCAGCCGCTCGCGCAGGTTGCGCAGTCCGGTGCCGCTGCCCATGCTCTGCGTCATGCCGACACCGGAATCGCTGACCCACAGCCGGACCTGCCCGTCGTGCAGCGCGCCGCCGACCTCGATGCGGCCGCCCTCCTCGCTCGGATCGATGCCGTGGCGCACGGCGTTCTCGACCAGCGTCAGCAGCGCCATGGGCGGAAACCGCAGGCCGCCGAGTTCCGGCGGCAGCTCGACGACGTAATCCAGCCGGTCCGGCATCCGCAGATGCATCAGCTCAAGGTAGGCACGGACCAGCGCCACCTCGTCCGACAGCGTCGTGGCATCGCCTTGCAGCCTCGGCATCGCCGCACGCAGGTAGGCGATCAGGCTCCGCAGCACCGGTGCGGCTTGCGGCGAACCGGTCTCCACCAGCGCACGGACATTGGCCAGCGTGTTGAACAGGAAATGCGGCTCCACCTGCGCTTGCAGCAGCCGCAGGCGGGCGTCCAGCGCCTGGCGCTCCAGCTCGCTCCGTTCGAGCTCGAAGCTGAGCGCCTGGTTGCGGGCTTCGGCGTCCCGCTGGCGGTAGAGCGCGCCCATCGCCAGCAGCGGCCCGACCACCAGGCCCGAACCCGCGATCCAGAGGAAGCCGAGCATCCGGGATTCGGACTCGACGAAGCTGGAAAAGTCGCCGCCGACGGCGACCATGTAGACCGCCAACGTGGCCAGCGGCACCGCCGCCGCCACGACGACGACCTGGAACAGCCAGCGCGCCCACCAGCGCGGCAGACGGCGCGGCCATTGCCCGGCCGCGGAGAACGCCAGCAGCGCCAGCATGCCCACGAACATCGTCCGCCCCAGCAGGACCGGGAACGGCGTGATGAAGATCGGTTGCAGCGCCAGCGCGAAGACGGTGGCCAGCGCCAGGGCCAGCAGGACGCGCTGGGGCGTCAGGTAGGAGACGAAACCATGCCAGGCCGGGTGCGGAGGCTCGACGGGGCTGACAGGGAGGACCGGGGTCGACATGCCCGCACGATAGCGGGCCCGCCGCGACGATCCAAGCGCGGGCCGGCTCTCACGCGACGAAGCACGGGATGGGCCGCTTGAGCCACGAAGACCGGGCCGGCAATCGCCCCCACTCGCGGCAGCGTGGTCAAGAAATCTTCGAACAGCCTGTCGTCGGACAGGGGGGCGTCGGAGAAGTCGTCGGAGCAGTCGTCGGACAGGCCGTCCTCGAACGGGCCGGCCGCGTTCATGCGTACATCCCGATCCGGCACATCACCGCTTCCTTGCCGGCATTGATGGCGAAGCGCAGCGCCTCCGCCGGCGTCGCCCAGCCGTAGCCGCCGGCCAGGTTCTCGTCACGGAAGGCCTCGCGCTTGTTCACCGCCTCGCTGTGGCCCGTCCGCACCACGACGACCGCCGCCACATAGCCGAACTGGCGCGGACGTTCGATCGCGCCGGCATAGATGCGGTAGTCCCCGGTCTCGATTTCGGCGAAGTGCATGGCTGACTCCTTCAACGACAGGCAGCTCGTCGGGAGCCGCGATGGAGTCGACTGTGCGCGCTGCAACGCGCGATGCATACCCAACTGAGGAGGGCCCTCGGAAGGGGGAGTCCGTCCCGGATCCCCCAATCGGGCGATGGGCCCGGGCTTCAGAACTGGTTGTTCGCGATCGAGGTGTACTCGCGCAGCTCGGCGTCGACGACGCGCTTGGGCGGCACGTCCGCCGGGCGCTGGCCCAGCGTGGGATGGAGGACGTCGTAGGCCCGACGCTCCGACGGCGAAATCACGCCGTTCTGGTCGGAATCGGCTTCGGCATACACCAGGTTGGGCACCAGGCTGATCGGCTCGGGGAACTTCTCGTCCTCGGACACCACGGCGGCCCGGGCATTCGACGGCTGGAAGGAGGTGCTCTGCGCCGTCACGGTCGTGGGGGCGGCCGGCGCCGGTGCCGGTGTCGGCGCTTGAACTGAGGCCGTTTGGGTCGACGCCACTTGAGCGGGCGCCGTTTGAGCGGACGGCGTTTGAGCGGACGGCGTCTGAGCGGACGGCGTCTGAGCCGGCGCCGCCGTGCCGGAGGCCGCCAGGCTGGTCGCCTGCGGTGACAGGCTCACCACGGCGGACGCCTCGGCCTGCGAAGCGGTCGAGGGGTCGTAGACATCGGCTTCGCGCACGCGGGCCGACTGCCCGGTGCTCGCACCGGGTCCGTTCACATTCGTCGAGTTGTTCAGGGCAGCAATCATGGCGAGCCTCCCGCGAGGTGTCCGCACATTTCGGCCAGCGGATGCCGGGACCGGGACACGTCCCGGGCCAACGCCCTTTCAGGGCATGATCGGTTTATCGGCGGGCGATCTCCGGACTTTAGGCCTCAGTCCGCGCCTTTCGCACTTTCTTGATAGGGATAAACCCCTAATCCCGTGCGGGAAGGAGCTTCGAGCCCGCAAGCCCACTCACCGGAAACCCCTGTCGCCTTCGGTTAAATTGCAACGCATGGGTCTCCGCTCCTTCGCAACCGCTCACATTCCAGGTCTGACCGGACTGGCAGGCCCCAAGGCCACGCCGGACACGGCCGCCGAGGCGTCCTCGTTCGACGCGCTCGTGGATCGCCTGCACTACCTCCCCAAGGCCGACGTCAAGCGCATCCGGGAGGCCTACAAGTTCGCGGACGAGGCCCATCTGGGCCAGTTCCGGGCCAGCGGCGAGCCCTACATCACCCATCCGATCGCTGTCGCCGGCCTGTGCGCCGACTGGCGCCTGGACGCGCAGGCCATCATGGCCGCGCTGATGCACGACGCGATGGAGGATTGCGGCGTCACCAAGACCGAGCTGATCGAACGCTTCGAGGCGCCGACCGCGGAACTGGTCGACGGCCTGACCAAGCTGGACAAGCTGCAGTTCTCGACCCGCGAGGAATCGCAGGCGGAGAGCTTCCGCAAGATGCTGCTGGCGATGGCGCGGGACGTCCGCGTCATCCTGATCAAGCTGGCCGACCGCCTGCACAACATGCGCACGATGCAGCACATGGCGTTCGACAAGCGACGACGCATCGCCCGCGAGACGCTCGACATCTACGCCCCCATCGCCCACCGGCTCGGCCTCAACGAGATCTACCGGGAACTGCAGGAACTGTCGTTCCAGTACATCCACCCGTGGCGCCACGGCGCGCTGGCCAAGGCCGTCACGAAGGCGCGCGGTCACCGGCGCGACCTGGTGTCGCGCATCGAGCGCGATGTGCAGAAGGCCTTCGCCGAGGCCAACCTGCGCGTCGAGATCCAGGGCCGCGAGAAGACGCTGTTCAGCATCTACAAGAAGATGAGAGAGAAGCACCTGAGCTTCGCGCAGGTCAGCGACATCTTCGGCTTCCGCGTCATCGTGCAGGACCTGCCGCAGTGCTACTGGTCGCTGGGCGTGCTGCACCAGCTCTACAAACCGCAGCCGGGCCGCTTCAAGGACTACGTCGCCATTCCCAAGCCCAACGGCTACCAGTCGCTGCACACGACGCTGGTCAGCCCGCTCGGCACGCCGGTGGAATTCCAGATGCGCACCGAGGCGATGCACATGGTCGCCGAGAAGGGCGTGGCCGCGCACTGGCTGTACAAGAGCAAGGGCGACGCCAAGGGCGCGCAGCAACTGGGATCGCGCTGGCTGCAGTCGCTGCTGGACATCCAGGACGAGACCCGCGACGCGACCGAATTCCTCGAGCACGTCAAGATCGACCTGTTCCCGGACGCGGTCTACGTGTTCACGCCGAAGTCCAAGATCATGGCGCTGCCCAAGGGCGCGACGCCGGTGGACTTCGCCTACGCGATCCACTCGGACGTGGGCGACCATTGCGTCGCCGCCAAGGTCAACGGCGAGCCCGTGCCGCTGCGCACCGAGCTGCGCAGCGGGGACGTGATCGAGGTGGTCACCGCCGCCGGCGCGCGGCCGAATCCGGCCTGGCTGAGTTTCGTGCGCACCGGCCGGGCGCGCTCCAAGATCCGGCACTTCCTGAAGAACCTGGAGCAGGAGGAATCCCGCGAGCTCGGCCACAAGATGCTGGCCCAGGCGCTGCGCGCCGAAGGCCTGGCGCTGCCCAGCCTGCAGCCCGAGGACGAGACCGCCGCCGCGCTGTGGCAGGACCTGGCCCGCTGGGCGGGCAACCGGCATGTCGACGAGCTCCTCGTCGAGATCGGCCTGGGGCGCAAGATCGCGACGATCGTCGCGAAGAAGCTGGCGCGCACGCTGTCCGACCAGGGCCAGCGGCCCGACGCGGTGCTGCTGACGATGGGCCGTTTCGCCACCGATGACGCACCGGCGCAGGGTCAGGTCTTGATCGACGGCAGCGAGGGCGCATCGGTGCGGCTGGCCACCTGCTGCCGGCCGATTCCTGGCGACGACATCAAGGGCTACCTCGGCCGCGGCGAGGGGCTGGTGGTGCACACGGCCGAGTGCTCGGTCGGAAGACGCCTGTTCCAGCGCGACAGCGAGCACTGGATCGCCGTCGGCTGGGGCGAGGAACTGAGCCGCAGCTTCGAGGCGGAGGTCGGCGTGCTGATGCGCAACGGCAAGGGCGTGCTGGCGCAGATCGCGACCGCCGTCAGCAGCGCCGAGGCCGACATCACCCACATCGCGATGAGCGACGACTCCCAGCAGCGCGAGACGGCGGAGATGACGCTGCTCCTGGCGGTGCGCGACCGGCTGCACCTGGCCGACGCGCTGCGCACGCTCAAGCGCTCGAGCGCCGTGATGCGAGCGTGGCGCGTGAAGCCCTGATCAGGCGCCGGGCTTGGCGGGCGTCGGGTAGCGGACCTCGACAACCTCGATCGGCTCCACGCCGACCGGCGTCACCAGCTGCAGTTCATCGCCCTCGCGCGCCTTCAGCAGCGTGCGCGCGATCGGCGACACCCAGCTCACCTCGCCCGCCAGGCTGTCCGACTCGTCGATGCCCTTGATGGTGATGGTCCGCTCCTCGCCTTTCGAATTGGCGTAGGTCACGGTCGCGCCGAAGAACACCTGGTCGCTGCCGTGATGGGCGCTGGGGTCGACGACCTCGGCGATGTCCAGCCGCTTCGTCAGGAAGCGCAGACGGCGGTCGATCTCGCGCAGCCGCTTCTTGCCGTAGAGGTAGTCGCCGTTCTCCGAGCGGTCGCCGTTCTTCGCGGCCCAGGAGACGATCTCGACGATCTTCGGGCGCTCGACGTCCAGCAGCTGCATGAACTCGGCGCGCAGCCGGGCGTAACCCTCCGGCGTCATGTAGTTGCGCGAGCCCTGGGGCAATGCGGGCAGCGACGGGCCGTCGTCATCGTCGTCGCTCTCGGATTCCTTCGTGAATGCCTTGCTCATGAGGCTATTGTGTCGCGCACCGGGCCTGCCCTGATCGTGTCGTCGTCCAGCGGTCCAGAGAATCAGGCCTCAACACGCTATGGTGTGACGACTCCACATCCCCAGGGAAGGCGCGGCATGAACGACACCACGGACCCGGGCGCGAGCGGGCCCTTGAGCGGATTGCGAATCGTCGAGTTCGCCGGCATCGGCCCCGCGCCCTTCGCAGGGCTCGTGCTGGCCGATTTCGGCGCCGATGTGACCGTCGTCGAGCGCCCGGGCGGCGAAACCCGGCTCGGTGGCGGCGCGGCGCTGAATCGCGGCAAGACCGTCGTGCAGGCGGATCTGAAATCACCCGCCGGTCTGGCTCGGGTGCGCGAGATCGTCGCTGGTGCCGACGCGCTGATCGAAGGCTTTCGGCCGGGCGTGATGGAAAGGCTCGGATTGGGCCCGGACACGCTGCAGGCAGCCTACCCCAGGCTGGTTTACGCCCGGCTCACCGGTTGGGGCCAGACAGGGCCGATGGCGCAGCGTGCCGGCCATGACATCAACTATGTCGCGCTGAGCGGCCTGATGCCCTTCGCGGCGCGTCCCGGCCAGGCGCCCGCGCTACCGGCCACCCTGCTGGGCGACATCGGCGGCGGCGCGTTGACGATGCTCTTCGGACTGATGTGCGCGTTGTGGGAGTCGCGCCTGTCAGGCCGGGGGCAGGTCGTGGACGCGGCGATCGTCGACGGCGTCGGCTACATGGGGACCCTCATCCAGGCGCTGCGCGCCGGCGGCCGGTGGGACGACGATCCGTCGCGCAACCTCTTCCTGCATCGCTCGCATTTCTACGATTGCTTCGAATGCGCGGACGGTCGCTGGCTGTCGCTGGGGGCGATCGAAGCGCCCTTCCAGCAGGAACTCATGGCGCGGCTTGGCCTCCCGGCGACGTCCCAGGACGATCCCGCGCATTGGCCGGCGTTGCGCGAGGCGGTCGCCACGCGGATCCGGCAGGAGCCGCTCGCGCACTGGGTGGCTGCGTTCGAAGGAAGCGACGCCTGCGTCGCACCGGTACTGACCGCCGCTGAAGCGCCCTTGCATGCCCATCAGCAGGCCCGCCGCAACTTCTTCATGCAGGACGGACTGGCGTGGCCGATGCCGGCACCGAAACTCTCCCGCACGCCAGCCCGGCCAGGTCCTCCGGTCACCGAGAACGGTTTCCCGCAGGAGTTATTCGGTGCGGACGATATTCGCCCAAGATAATCCCCCGCGGTCATTCATCTGTCTCACGCATGGATTTCACGGGGAATCAGCGGAAATCCGAAAATGCGTCGGACAAAGAAAAACGCCAGCGTCTTTCAACGCTGGCGTTTCGATTTGGTGCGGCTGGCAGGATTCGAACCCACGACCCCTTGGTTCGTAGCCAAGTACTCTATCCAACTGAGCTACAGCCGCTCGACTTTTACTGATCAGGAACCGCCGTCGTGGAAGCGATCCCAGGTTTTTGTTGTTACTTTTTCTTTTGCTTGCCGAATCTCCGGTGACCCGGACATTCAACAGTTTTTCTGGTGCGGCTGGCAGGATTCGAACCCACGACCCCTTGGTTCGTAGCCAAGTACTCTATCCAACTGAGCTACAGCCGC
>NZ_JBWKOA010000006.1:124365-321284 GCF_059415845.1 Roseateles sp. GW821-FHT09H11
CTGAAAGACTGCGACTATAGCATGCATTTTTGCGGGTCTGCAAGTATCTCGTCGAAAAATCATTCCATCGACCGGGCTGCGTCCCACGCGAACCCTCAGCCCAAGCGCGCGGCGGCTTCGTAACAGCGGGCGCGGCGTTCCGCGTCGTCGTCCTGGTCCGCCATCTCGGCCAGCCGCAGCCAACTGCGGCGACGCGCGTTGACCGTCAGTTCGCGGTCCTCGGCGGCCTGCTCCAACATCAGGCGCGCCTTGCCCCACAACTGCCGTTCCGCCAGCGCGTGGCCCAGCGCGAACGCCATCATGCCGTCGCGGGGGAAGCGCTGCACGGCGCCCTCCAGCCGCTGCAGCCACTCCGGCCCCAGGCCCGGCATGCACAACACCAGCGCCTCGGCCAACGCCTGGCGTTCGTCCGAGCCCTGCTCGGCGATCGATTCCCAAAACGGTCGCAGCCAGCCCCGCCCGTCCTCGGGCGCCCCGAGACCGGCCGCGCAGTTCGCGGCACGCGAGGCCACGAACACATCGCGCCGATCCGACGCGTCCAGTTGCTGCCAGATGCCGCGCAGTTGATCGATGTCGCGCGCAGTGTCCAGCGCCTCGCAGGCGAGCGAGCGCAGCAGCCCCTGCGCCGCCGCCTTCGAGAAGCCCTGGTGCTTGGCCAGCAGGCGCGCGGTGCGCAGCGCCTCGAGCGGCTCGTGCGCGAGCCGGCTGCCCTGCAGCTTCAGCCGCAGCGCCTGCGTGCGGCGCGCGACACCCGGCGTGAGTTCCCTCAGCAGCCCCAACGCGCGCGGCGCGTCGCGATCGTCGAGCGCCCATTCGGCGGCCAGCAATCTCGCGCCCTCTTCCTGCACACGGGCACCGGCCGTCGTCGCCGCCACCTGCAGGGCCTGACGGAGGTGCTCGTCGCGGTTGCGTCTGTCCTGCAGCCGGTGCGCGCTCTGTGCCGCCACCAGGTGCGCCAGGGCCATGAAGGCGCCGTCCTGCGCCAGGTCGGGCGTCTGCGCCTGGATGGCGAGCGCGCGCTGCGCCGCCTTCTGCGCACGGCTGTAACGGGCGCCGAAATATTCCGCCCACGCCTCGCGCAAGGCGATCTGGGCGCTGCGCTCGCGCTGGGCCATGCGCCACAGGCGCGCGCGCTTGGGCAGCGTCAGCAGCGCGTCCAGCGTCTGCATCAGCGTCATCAGCGCAAAGCAGCCCGCCACCAGCAGCAGCAGGAACAGGTTGAGCGACAGGTCCATCCGCCAGCCGCGCCAGTAGAAGCTGGCGAGACCGTCGTTGTTGCCCAGCGTGAGCGCCGCCACCACGGCGGCGACGAACAGCAGCACCAGCCAGATCACCATGCGCATGGCGATCTCCTCAGCGCGCGACCGCGCTCAGCGCGGCCAGCGTGTCGTCGGGGCGCGGCACGCTCACCTGACGGGACTGGCCCTGCACCTGACGCAGCAACTCCGTCGTCTGGGTCAACTTGCGTGAGCGCGCGTCGAAGTAGCGGTCCAGCATCGCCTGCGCCTCGCGCAGGTCGACCTGCGCGGTGTCGAACTGCCGGCTCAGCAGCGCCAGTCTGGCGTTCAACAGCCGCAGCTTGAGGTTCTCGCGAAGGAAGAAGGACTGCTCGGGTGCGATCAGAGCCGCCTCGGGATGGTCGATGCGGGTCACACGCAGCAGACCGCGCGCCTCGCGCCAGACGTCGCCGGACAGCGTCGTCCAGCGATCGCCGGCCTGGTCCCAGAGGCGGGTCCACCAGCCAGGTTCACCGTCCCCGTCGGCCTGCGAAGCGCCGGCCGATGCCCCGGAGGCGGGCTTGCGCGGCGCGGCGGTCTTCACGGCGGCGGGCGACGGGGTCGGGTGTTGCGCGGCCGGAGCACCCGACGCGGCGGTCGCGCCGGAGGGATCCTGCCCCGGCTGGGCGACCGCCAGCAGCGGGAGGTCGTCGACCTGGCGCACGACCTCGTCCAGCTTGATCGTCAGCGTCGACACGTCGACGACGCTGACCGCCTTGATGCGTTCCAGGTCCCGCGTCACGGCGCGGCGGACACCTTCCAGGCGCGGTTGCTTGTAGCGGCCCAGCCGCTCGTCGGCCTGCCGCAGCGCGGCCACCAGCGGTTCGGCGCTGCCGGTGATGGTGCTCTGCTGCATCGCGACCCGCAGCGAGGCCTCGATGTCACCGACCACGTTCTCGTCGCGCGAGCGGTTCATCGACTGCATCAGCGTCTCGAGCTGCTCGCGCTGCACGGCGACCTCGGACAGACGCGCGTCCAGCAGCGCGACCTTGGCCGCGGTGTCACGGCTGAGGTCCTGCGCCTGGCGCGCCTGGTCGCGGGCGATGTTGGCTTCGCTCTGGCTGCTGTCCTGGCGCCGGACCAGCTCCTGTTCGACCTGCTTGAGCCGCTGCTGGCTCTGCCAGGCCAGACCGAGGGCCAGCAGGGCCACCAGGCCGACGCCGGCCACGACGGCCTGGGTCAAGGTGGCGCCGGATTGCCGGGCGGGCTTGTGGGTCGACGAAACGTCGGCTGCGGGGGTGGTGGTCTCGCTCACGTCGGCGATTCTAGGGTGGACCCTGACAGCATCCGGAACCCGGCCGCGACGGCCTCCGCTTCCGGTCGCACCAAAACCACATGCCCCACCCCGAGGGCTTGTGCGCGGGCCGCGATGCGTTCGTGGGTCGCCAGCGCCCGGACGTGCCCCCAACCGGGGAGAGACGGGTCGCCACGCCCCCCCTCGACGCTGTCCGCCCGCGTCCCCTTTTCGAGGGCCTCCAGGTGGCCGATCGCCTCCGAACTGCTGAAGAGCCAGACATGACGCTCCGGCGCGGCCATCGCCGCGCGCAGCAGCGCGGCCGTCTCCTCCGAGAGCCGGGGGCAGGTCCGGCGGTAGACGCTGACCGCCTCCACCTCCGCGCCGGCATCGCGCAGCCGGTCACCCAGCCATTCCCGCCCGCCATCGCCGCGCACCAGCAGCGCACGGCGGCCGGACCAGTCCGAGCCCGCGACGCGGACCAGCTCCGGCCAGAGGTGTTCCGAGTCGAGGCTGTCGGATACCGCCGGCGGTTGGACAAGGCGCGCCTGCGGCACGCCGCGCTCGACCAGTGCCCGCGCGCTGCCGGGGCCGACGGTCGCCGCCCAGGTCCGTTCGGGCCAGGCGGCCCCGGCGGGACGATGGTCGAAGAAGTGCTCCACCGCGTTGGGACTGACGAACATCGCCAGCGCCATGGCCGGCAGGATCGACCAGGCGGCCGCGATGGGCGCCGGATCATCAGCCGGTTCGATCTCGATCAGGGGCAGCGAGTCGGTCGGCACCCCCAAGGCGGCCATGCGTCTCGCCCAGTCGTCGGCCTGGGCCCGCGGACGGGTCAGGATCAAACGGACCGGGGCGACGGCGCCCGGCATCAGACGTCCTTCAGGTACGCGGCAGCCCCGAGCTCGCGCAGCGCCGAGGCGGCGGCGATGCCCAAGGCCTCGGCGGCCTCCAGGTCCGCCACCGCCGCCTGCGCGCCGGATCGCAGCAGCGCCCGCTCCGGCTCGATCGGATGTCCCAGGGCGACGGAGAGCGTCAACTGGCCATCGGCCGTCCAGACCGCGTGCGCGGCCAGCGGCATCGAGCAACTGCCGCCGAGTTCGCGCGAGACCGCGCGCTCCGCCGCGGCGGCCAGCCACGTCGGCCGGTGCGCCAGCGCCTCCAGATGCGCGCTCAAAGGCGCTTGGCCCGCACGGATCTCGATGCCCAGCGCGCCCTGCCCCGCGCACGGGATCATCTCGTCGATGTCGAAGTACTGGCGGATGCGGCCGTCCAGGTTCAGGCGCTTCAGGCCGGCGGCGGCGAGCACGATCGCGTCGTACTGGCCCTCGTCGAGCTTGCGCAGCCGCGTGTCGAGGTTGCCGCGCAGCGGCTCGATGCGCAGGTCCGGGCGCAGGTTCTTCAGCTGGGTCACGCGGCGCAGGCTGGACGTGCCCACGCACGCGCCTTGCGGCAGCGCCGCCAGGTTCGCGTACGTCGACGACACGAGCGCGTCGCGCGGGTCCTCGCGTTCCAGCACCGCCGCGAGCACGAAGCCCGGCGGCAGCTCCATCGGCACATCCTTCAACGAGTGCACCGCCAGCTGCGCGCGGCCGTCCTCGAGCGCCGTCTCCAGCTCCTTCACGAACAGGCCCTTGCCGCCGACCTTGGACAAGGTCCGGTCCAGGATCTGGTCACCGCGCGTCGTCATCCCGAGCAGCGTCACGTCCAGGCCGCGTGCGCGCAGCAGCGCCTGCACATGTTCCGCCTGCCAGAGCGCCAGACGGCTCTCGCGCGTGGCGATCACGAATTCTTGGTTCATGGGCCGGCATGCTAGCCGAGCGGATGCGCCTGTCGTCCCTCCATGGAGGGAAGCTCGTTTGCCGCGAAGCGTCGCTTGCGCGATCCCGGAGCAAATCGCGGCGCGCGCGCCACGCCAGGCCACGCCAACGGGCGAGCCGCGCACGAAGAAACTGCTAAAGTCAACCGAAGGTAACTTCGTTACATCACCCCCTCCCCCGGTCCCTGACGAACCTCTGACGCCGCCATGCCCGCCAGTACCACCCCCGCCTCCTCGAAGTCCCGCGCCAAGCCGGCGGCAACACCTGCCCCCAAGACGACGCCGAAATCGACGCCCAAATCGACACTGAAGTCGGCGCCGAAGTCGACGAGCCAGGCGGTCGCCAAGCCTGCCCCCAGGCCCACCCTCAAGGGGACGACGGGCACCCGTTCGATCAAGACCATCAAGGACAAGAACCAGCCGCTGATGGACGACATCCGCCTGCTGGGCCGCATCCTGGGCGAGGTGATCCGCGAGCAGGAAGGCCGCGAGGCCTACGAACTGGTGGAGCGCGTGCGTCAGCTGTCGGTGGCCTTCCGCCTGAAGCGGGACACCCAGGCCGGCAAGCAGATGGACAAGCTGCTCAAGGGCTTGTCGGGCGAGCAGACGGTGAGCGTGATCCGCGCGTTCAGCTATTTCTCGCACCTGGCCAACATCGCCGAGGACCGCCACCACGTGCGCCGCCGCGAGGTGCACGAGCGCGAGGGCTCGCTGCAGCCGGGATCGCTGGGCTATGCGCTGGAGCGGCTGTTCGACGCCGGCGTGCGGCCGGCGGAGGTCGCGAAGACGCTGGCGCACGGCTTCGTGTCGCCGGTGCTGACGGCCCACCCGACCGAGGTGCAGCGCAAGAGCATCCTGGACGCCGAACGCGCCGTCGCCGAACTGGTCGGCGCGCGCGACCGCTTGCACACCGAGCGCGAACTGGCCGCGAACGAACTCCTGATCCGCGCCCGCGTCACGCAGCTGTGGCAGACGCGGATGCTGCGCTACTCGAAGCTGACCGTCGCCGACGAGATCGAGAACGCGCTGAGCTACTACCACGCGACCTTCCTGCGCGAGATCCCCAAGCTCTACACCGAGCTGGAGGAGGCGCTGCCCGGCGAGGACGTGCCGCCCTTCCTGCGCATGGGCCAGTGGATCGGCGGCGACCGCGACGGCAATCCCAACGTCACCGCCGACACGATGCGCCTCGCGCTGCGCCGCCAGAGCGAGCTGGCGCTGCGCCACTACCTGACCGAGATGCACGAACTGGGCGCGGAGCTGTCGATCTCGCTGCGCCTGGCGGGCGTCACGCCGGCGATGCAGGCCCTGGCCGAGCGCAGCCCCGACCAGAACGAGCATCGGATGGACGAGCCCTACCGGCGCGCGCTGACCGGCATGTACGCGCGGCTGGCGGCGACGCTCGAGTCGCTGACCGGCACCGAGGCGCTGCGCCACGCGGTCGCGCCGCAGGACCCGTACCTGTCGCCCGAGGAACTGCTCGCGGACCTGCGGATCATCAAGGAATCGCTCGAGCACCACCATGCGCACGCGCTGATCGCGCCGCGGCTCAAGCCGCTGATCCGCGCGGTGCAGGTCTTCGGCTTCCACCTGGCGACGCTGGACCTGCGCCAGAGCAGCGACCAGCACGAGCTCACCATCGTCGAGCTGCTGAAGACGGCGCGCGTCTGCGAGGACTACTCGGCACTCGGCGAGCAGGAGCGCCGCGCGCTGCTGATCGACCTGCTGAACCAGACGCGCCCGCTGCGGGTGCTGGGCGTCGACTACAGCGAGCGCACGCTGGGCGAGCTGGCGATCTTCGAGACCGCGCGCGAGTCGCTGAAACGCTTCGGCCGCGAGGCGCTGCGCCACTACATCATTTCGCACACCGAGGACGTCAGCGACCTGCTGGAGGTCCAGCTGCTGCTCAAGGAAGTCGGCCTGCTGCGCGGCACGCTCGACGGCGACGCGGTCAGCGACCTGATCGTGGTGCCGCTGTTCGAGACCATCGCCGACCTGCGCAACGCGCCCGGCATCATGCGCGGCTTCTACGAGCTGCCCGGCATGGCCGCGCTGGTGCGGCGCTCCGGCGGCGAGCAGGACATCATGCTGGGCTACTCCGACTCCAACAAGGACGGCGGCGTGTTCACCAGCAGCTGGGAGCTGTACCGCGCCGAGATCGCGCTGGTGAAGCTCTTCGACGAACTGCGCCAGCAGGGACCGCTGACGCTGCGGCTGTTCCACGGCCGCGGCGGCACGGTGGGCCGCGGCGGCGGTCCGAGCTACCAGGCCATCCTCGCGCAGCCGCCCGGGACGGTGAACGGGCAGATCCGGCTCACCGAGCAGGGCGAGGTCATCAACTCCAAGTACGCCAACCCGGAGATCGGCCGGCGCAACCTGGAGACGCTGGTCGCCGCGACGCTCGAGGCCACGCTGCTGCATCCCACCAAGCAGGCGCCGCAGGCCTTCATGACCGCGGCGCAGGCGCTGTCGGACGCGAGCTTCGCGGCCTACCGCGGGCTGGTCTACGACACGCCGGGCTTCGCCGACTTCTTCTTCGCCACGACACCGATCCGCGAGATCGCCGAGCTCAACATCGGCTCGCGTCCCGCCTCGCGCAAGGCGACGCGCGCGATCGAGGACCTGCGGGCGATCCCGTGGGGCTTCAGCTGGGGACAGTCGCGCATCACGCTGCCGGGCTGGTGCGGCTTCGGCTCGGGCATCCAGGACTTCCTCGGCAAGGACAAGGCGGGCCGCGACGAGAAGCTGGCCCTGCTCAAGCGCATGCACAAGCAATGGCCGTTCTTCAAGACGCTGCTGTCCAACCTGGACATGGTGCTCGCGAAGGCCGACCTGGACATCGCGCGCCGCTACCTGGAGCTCGTCGAGGACAAGCGCCTGGCCAAGCGCATCTTCGGCGCGATCGAGACCGAGTTCGCGCGCACCGAGGAAGCCATCGCGCTGATCACCGGCGAGAGCGGCCGCCTCGCGGCCAATCCGGCGCTGGCCCGTTCGATCGAACACCGGTTCCCCTACATCGATCCGCTGAACCACCTGCAGGTCGAGCTGATGCGGCGCTACCGCGCGATCCCGGCGGAGAAACGCGCGGAGGATCCGCGGCTGGAACGCGTCCAGCGCGGGATCCACCTGTCCATCAACGGCATCGCGGCGGGCTTGCGCAACACCGGCTGAGGTCGCGCGGGCTGGTGCGTCAGCGCTGGCCTGCCAGGGCCTCCCGCACGGCGGCGACCTGCCGTCTCGAGACGGCCAGCCATTCATTCACATGGGCGATCCGCACCGCCCATCCGAGTTCGCCGCCGTTGTCGCCATCGCCGTCGGCGGGACCGTCGGTCGGCACGTGGCGCTCAAGCTCGCGCACCGCCGACCGCGCGACCAGCGCGTTGCGATGCACGCGCAGGAAGCGGTCGCCCAGGCGCTGCTCCAGATCGCTGAGCGAGCCGTCCATGACATGGCTCTGCGTCGCGGTGCGCAGCGTGAGGTACTTGAGCTCGGCCTTGAAATAGAGCACTTCCGCCAGCGGCACGCGCAGCAGCCGTCCGCGCTCGGTGATGTTGATGACGGGCGCCTCCGTGCCCGGCGACGATTCCTGGCCGTTGACGTCGCGCTCCTCGCGCGCCTTGGCCGCGGCCCGTTCGTCGATGCGCTGCACGGCTCTCGACAGGCTGGCCTGCAGCCGCTCGCGCCGCACCGGCTTGGTCAGGTAGTCCAGGGCCTCCAGCTCGAAGGCCAGCAGCGCGTGCTGCGCATGCGCGGTGACGAACACGATGGCCGGCGCGAAGGGCCGTCCGCGGAGCGCCTGCGCCAGTCCGAGCCCGTCCAGGCCCGGCATCTGCACGTCCAGCAGGATCAGGTCGCAGGCATGGTCCTTGAGCCACGCCAGCGCCTGGTCGCCGCTGCCGGCCTCGGCGACGACCTCGGCGCGCGGTTCCTCGTTGGCCTCGACCAGGCCGCGCAATCGCAGCCGCGCCAGCGGCTCGTCGTCGACGATCAAGACCCTCAGCGGCGGATGCGTCAGCATGTCCTTCCCTCCCGTCCCATTGCTTTCATAACCCCCGTGATCGTCGCGATGTGCCGCCTCAGCGCGGCATCACGATGCGCACCACGAATCGTCCCTCGCCGGGACCCGCCTCCAGGCGCGCCGCCACGTCGTGCATCAGCCTCAAGCGCTGCCGCACATTGCGCAGCGCCAGTCCGTGCCCCTTGCCGCGCGACGGCAGGCCGACCGTGTTGACGACGCGGATCTCGATCTCGCTGCCGCGCGCGCGCGTCACGATGTCGACATCGCCGCCGCCGTCGTTGGGCTCGACGCCATGGCGCACGGCGTTCTCCACCAGCGGCTGCAGCAGCAGCGGCGGCACGCGCGCTTCCGCGGCATGCGGATCCAGCTGCCAATGCACGCGCAGCCGGTCGCCGAAGCGCAACTGCTCGATCGCCAGGTAACGTCGCGCCAGTTCGACCTCCTGGTCCAGGCGCACCCCTTCGGCGGTCGGTCCCGCGTCCGCGAGCGCCACCCGGAACAGCTCGGCCAGATCCTCCAGCACTTCCTCGGCGCGGTTCGGATCGACGCGCACCAGCGCGATCGCGGTGTTCAGCGTGTTGAACAGGAAGTGCGGCCGGATGCGCGATTGCAGCTCCACCAGCCGCGCCAGCGCGTCGGCCGGCGCCTGCGCGCGCTCGCGCAGCTTGAGCCAGCCGAGCAGCACCCCCGCCGCCATCGCCCCCGCCAGCACCGCCGCGGTGCGCTGCAAGGTGCCCAGCATGCCGATGTCCACGGCCTCCAACAGGAGCGCACCGCCGTGTGCGCAGATCGCGCCGAGCCCGATCGGCAGCGTCCATTGCGCCCACTCGGGCAAGCGCGCCAGCACGCGCTTGGCCGCGCACACGATCAGCAGCCAGGCCAGCACGCCGCTCAGCGCCGCGACGGAGGCCCCGCCCATCGACCAGGTCCATTGCGCCACGGTCTCCGAGGTCATCGCCAGCCCCAGCGACAGCACCAGCTGCACGCCCAGCACCGCGCGCAACACCAGGCCGACATGGCAGACGTCGAAGCGCCGCTGCGCGTCGATCAGGCGTGGCGGCTCGGCCGCCCGCGCGTCCAGGCGGGTTTCCTCCCAGGCGGGCTGCATCGGCATCGGCCGGCTGTCCAGCGGTTGCGTGCTCATGGGTTGGGTGGACGGCGCCAGCGCGTCCATCGCCTCCGGCGACGGCTGGGTCGACCGCCACGGGTCCTTCCCGGGCGAGCTCCCGTTCCTTGCCTTCGTGGCCATCGGATCCTCCCGTCCCCGCACTGTCCTGTCCTCTGACTGCAGCCCCTCGGGCGCCACGGCGGCGCCCCTTTAGAATCGGCGGCTCATTCTCACCCAGGCGTCCGCCCGCTTCCCATGCGGATACGCCCGGGGCGCCGCGAAGTCGTAACGCCTTGCAAGCCGATGTCCTCCTCCCCCACTGACTCCTCGTCCACCCCGCCGGTCGCCGACAACCAGCTCGCCAACAAGACACAGGCCTGGTCCGCCCTGTTCTCCGAGCCCGTGAGCGAGCTGGTCAAGCGCTACACCGCCAGCGTCGACTTCGACAAGCGCCTGTGGGCCGCCGACATCCAGGGCTCGCTGGCCCATGCGGACATGCTGGCCGCGCAAGGGATCATCGGCGCCGAGGACCTGGCCGCGATCCAGAAGGGCATGGCGCAGATCCGCGAGGAGATCGCCTCCGGCCGCTTCGAATGGAAGCTGGACCTGGAAGACGTCCACCTGAACATCGAGGCCCGCCTGACCGAGCTGGTCGGGCTGGCCGGCAAGCGCCTGCACACCGGACGCAGCCGCAACGACCAGGTCGCCACCGACGTGCGCCTGTGGCTGCGCGGCGAGATGGACACGCTGGTCGGCCTGCTCGCCGAGCTGCAGCGCGTGCTGGTCGACCAGGCCGAGCGCCACGCCGACGTGATCCTGCCGGGCTTCACCCATCTGCAGGTCGCGCAGCCGGTGGCCTTCGGTCATCACATGCTGGCCTACGTCGAGATGTTCGCCCGCGACGTCGAGCGGCTGCTCGATGCCCGCAAGCGCGTGAACCGCCTGCCGCTGGGCGCCGCCGCGCTGGCCGGCACGAGCTACCCGCTGGACCGCGAGCGCGTCGCGCGCACGCTGGGCATGGAAGGCGTCGCGCAGAACAGCCTGGACGCCGTCAGCGACCGCGACTTCGCGATCGAGTTCAGCGCCGCGGCCGCGCTGATCATGGTGCACATCTCGCGCCTGTCGGAGGAACTGATCCTCTGGATGAGCCAGGCCTTCGGCTTCATCGCGCTGCCGGACCGCTTCTGCACCGGGTCGAGCATCATGCCGCAGAAGAAGAACCCGGACGTGCCCGAGCTGGCGCGCGGCAAGAGCGGCCGCGTGGTGGGCCACCTGATGGGCCTGATCACGTTGATGAAGGGCCAGCCGCTGGCCTACAACAAGGACAACCAGGAAGACAAGGAGCCGCTGTTCGACACCGTCGACACGCTGAGCGACACGCTGCGGATCTTCGCGGAGATGATGGCCGGCCTGACGGTCAAGGCCGACGCGATGGAGCGCGCCGCGCTCAAGGGCTACGCGACGGCGACCGACTTGGCGGACTACCTGGTCAAGCAGGGCCTGGCCTTCCGCGACGCGCACGAGATCGTCGCGCACGCGGTGAAGACGGCGCAGGCGCAGGGCATCGACCTGTCGGCGCTGCCGCTGGAGTCGCTCCGGCAATTCGATCCGCGCATCGGCGAGGACGTCTACGAGGTGCTGTCGCTGCAGGGCTCGCTGAACGCGCGCAACATCCTCGGCGGCACGGCGCCGGCGCAGGTGCGCGCACAGGTGGCGCGCCACCGCGCGCGCCTGGCGACCACCGATGTGAAGGCTTGAGCATGAGCGCGCTGGCCTGGACCGACGAGCTCGTGCTGAATCAGCCGGAGCTCGACCACACGCACGAGGAATTCGTCGCGCTGCTGAACCGCTACGCCGACACGCTCGATCGCGGCGAGGACGCGCTGCCGGCGTTCAAGGAACTGCTGGCCCACACGGAAGAGCACTTCGCGATGGAGGAGCGCTGGATGGCGGCGACCGGCTTCGAGCCGGAGAACTGCCACAGCAGCCAGCATGCGATGGTGCTGAACGTGATGCGCGAGGTCGTGCGCTACGCCGAGGAGCTGGGCGACCGCGAGCCGCTGGCGATCGTGCGCACCGAGCTGTCGCAGTGGTTCCCCGGTCACGCCGAGATGATGGACGCGGCGCTGGTCTACACGATGGAACAGCGCGGCTTCGATCCGAAGACTGGCGAATGCCGCGATCCGATCCGGGCCGCGGGAAGTGCCGAGGCCCAGGCCGCAGACACCGCGTCGGCCGTCTCGGCCTGCGGGTCGACGAGCTGCGGACACTGACCGCCGCCGGCCCTGCTGACAGCGACTGTCAGCGCCGGCGCTCACAATCCTTCGCATGGCCGAGCCGACGCCAGCGTTGCCCGATCGCCTGATCGCCCATCTGGACATGGACGCGTTCTACGCGTCCGTGGAGCTGCTGCGTTATCCGGAGCTCAAGGGTTTGCCGGTGGTGGTCGGCGGCCGGCGCGCCCACACGCCGCAGGAGCGTCCCGACGGCACGCGCGAGTTCTTCAAGCTCGCCGACTACACCGGGCGCGGCGTCGTGACCACGTCGACCTACGCGGCGCGTGACCTGGGCGTGTTCTCCGCGATGGGGCTGATGAAGGCGGCGCTGCGCGCGCCGCAGGCGATCCTGCTGCCGGCGGACTTCGATTCGTACCGGCACTTCTCGCGGCTGTTCAAGGCGGCGGTGCGCGAGATCGCGCCGGTGATCGAGGACCGCGGCATCGACGAGATCTACATCGACCTCACCGACGTGCCCGGCGCGCGCGACGCGGTCGGGCACGACCCGCTGGGCGGCGTGCGGGGGATCGCGCGGGAGATCAAGAATTCGGTGCAGCGCGCGACCGGGCTGACCTGCTCGATCGGGGTGACGCCGAACAAGCTGCTGTCGAAGATCGCCTCGGAGCTCGACAAGCCCGACGGCCTGACGCTGATCATGATGGAGGACCTGCCGACGAAGATCTGGCCGCTGCCGGTCCGGCGCATCAACGGCATCGGGCCGAAGGCCGGCGCGAAGCTGGAGAGCCTGGAGATCCACACGATCGGCGAGCTCGCGGCCGCCGCGCCGGAGCTGCTGCTGCAGCATTTCGGCGCGGGCTACAGCGCATGGCTGCACCAGGCGGCCTGGGGCCTCGACGAGCGGCCGGTGGTGACCTACAGCGAGCCGGTGTCCATCAGCCGCGAAACGACCTTCGAGCGCGACCTGCATGCCAAGCGCGACCGGCCGGAGCTGTCGCGGATCTTCACCGCGCTGTGCGAGCAGCTGGCATCGGACCTGCAGCGCAAGGGCTACCTGGGGCGCACGATCGGCATCAAGCTGCGCTTCGAAGGCTTCCGCACGGTGACGCGCGACCTGACCCTCGACGCGCCGGTGCAGGACGCGGCCTCGATCCGGCACGCGGCGGGGCTGTGCCTCAAGCGCGTGGACCTGAGCCAGCGGCTGCGGCTGCTCGGCGTGCGGGTCGGCAAGCTCAGCCGGCCGGGCGATGTCGAACCGAAGACGCGGGGGCGAGCCGCGCCCGCACCGAAGGACGACTCGCCCGCGAGACCGAAGCCGGAGAACCTGACACTGTTCAGTTGAGGCGCAGTGCGACGCCAGAGTGACCGACCGATGCGCTCGGTCATGAGGATGTGGAAGAGGAAGGAACGGAAGTTGATATTTCGCAAGACTTGCGTCGACGCCTCCCCCATGCGACCGGCTGCTTGCATTTTGATACGCCCATGGACGCGCACAGTGATCGCTCCAGCAGTCATGAAGAGCGATCCATGCGCAGCCCACTTCCTTCAATTTCCAGCCATTTCCACTTCGAGGGAAGGTCCACCTACGACCGTTGGTTCGGCGTGATCCGAACCACCTTGGGAGGGGGCGGTTTCCTGAGCGTCTGCAGCGGCTTGTTCTTTCCCCAGGGCGTCTACCGAGACCTCGCGGCGATCGCGATCGCCGCAGTGATCACGCTCTGGTTGGACCGCAATGAGCGGAATCGTTGATATGAGAACGGAGCATCAGCAATGCCCGATTTCATCGACGCCTCCATCCACGACGTCCTTTGCGTGGCGATCGCCGCCTTGGCCACCGCCTGGGTCCGCCTTCTGGGAAAGGGATCCGCCGATCGCCCCATCGTGCGTGACCTCTGGGATGGACTCTCGCTCTATCCTTGTCTCTTGATGTCGACGGCCGTGTTGTCGACATCCGCCGTCAGCGCACTGATGACCACCAATCGCGTCTTCATCACCGTCGCCGGCCTTGTCGCTCTGGATGCGGCCATCAGGGGATTGGTGGGAACATCGTCTGTCGGATCAGGCAGTAGGCAAACGCCAGAGCCAGATGCCGACCGCCAGGCAGCAGACGGCGGGTAACCAGGGAACGACCGGCATGACGAGGGCCGAAATGATCGAGCTGATCGCCATCATTCCCCAGGCCATCTGCTTGGCCCGGAGGGGCACCGCACGATTGGCGCGCCACTGGACGATCATCGGCCCGAAACGGGGATGGCCGACCAGCCACGCCTCGCAGCGCGCAGACCCGCGCGCGAAGCAGAACGCGGCCAGCAGCACGAACGGGGTCGTCGGCAAGAGCGGCAGGAAGATGCCGATCACGCCCAGCACCAGGCTCAGCGCGCCGCCCACCATCCACGGCAGACGGCGCCACAGGGAAGCCTGTTCCAACACACGCACGGTCGCATCATCGACCGCGGCCCCGTAGGCGGCGTCGTAGGCCTCAGGGCGGAGCCCATCGCGAGCTTCGTGGCGGACCTCGTCGGCAACCGCAGTCAGGCGTCTATCGGGAACTTCGGACATCGCGCCACTGTAGCCGTGCTGTGCGGCGCCGCGGGCGCCCGACATCCGTCGCCCTGAAGCGCTGAGGGCCTGAGCAGTTCCGGACGCTACAGTCGCGCCCATGAGCGACTCCTCGCGCTTCGCCCCTGACGAGCCCCTGGCCGACGCCTTGCGCCTGCCCTCGATCGACGGCCTGCTGGCCTTCGAGGCCGTCGCGCGGCTCGGCAGCCTGGAACGCGCCGCCGAGGGGCTGCACGTCAGCGCAAGCGCCGTCGGCAAGCGCATCGCGACGCTGGAGGAACGCCTCGGCCAGCCGCTGCTGACGCGCAACCCGCTGCGCCTGACCGCCGCGGGCAAGGAGTACCTCGCCCAGGTCCGGACCGCGCTATCGCTGCTGGCCGCCGTGCCGCTGCACCGGCGCGAGCAGCAGCGTGTCGTCCGGCTCAGCATCTCCAGCCCCCCGACCTTCGCCCGCCAGGTGCTGGTCCCCGCCCTGCCCGGCTTCGAGGCCGAGCATCCGGACATCGAGCTCGAACTGCTGTTGTCCACCCCGTTTCTGGACCAACCCGCGCCCCCCGCCGAGGTCGAGATCTTCGCCGGCACCGTCCCGGCGGGCGGCGATGTCCTGCTGGTCGACGTCATCACGCCGATGGCCGCGCCGTCGCTGCTCGCGCGTCTGCCCGCCATCCACGCGCCGGCCGACCTGGCCTCGGCCCCGCTGCTGCGCACGCCGCTGCAGCCCTGGCAGCCGTGGCTGCGCGCCGCCGGCCTCGACTGGCCCGAGCCCGCGCAGGGCACGCGCTTCGTCGACCTGGGCCTCACGCTGGAAGCCGCCGCCTGCGGCCAGGGCATCGTGCTCGGCCGGCCGAGCCTGGCCGCGACCTACCTGCGCAGCGGCGCGCTCAAGCGCCTGTTCGATCTCGCCGTCCCGGCGGCGATGCCGTATGGCTTGGTGAGGCACGCGGACAGCGACGCGGCGCGTTCCTTCGCACGCTGGCTCGTCCAGCATTGCCGGTCGCTGAGCGCTGACGGGGGCACCGACGGGGGCGCCAGTGCGCACGCGGGCTCGGGCGCCGTCTGACCCGCGCCGCCCCGGGAACGCCCTGAGTCCGTCGGAACGATCCTCCGACCCGGCCCGCGAAACTTTCCGGTCATGGTCCGCGCGGCTCGCCTAGCATGCGGCGCATGAACGTCATCACCTGCATCGAAGACCTGCGCGTACTCGCGCAGCGCCGTGTCCCGCGGATGTTCTACGACTACGCGGATTCCGGGTCCTGGACCGAGAGCACCTACCGCGCCAACGAATCGGACTTCCAGTCCATCAAGCTGCGCCAGCGCGTCGCCGTGAACATGGACAACCGCAGCACGGCGACCACCATGCTCGGCCGCCCCGTCGCGATGCCCGTCGCGATCGCGCCGACCGGCATGACCGGCATGCAGCACGCCGACGGCGAGATCCTCGGCGCGCAGGCCGCCGAGGCTTTCGGCGTGCCCTTCACGCTGTCGACGATGAGCATCTGCTCGATCGAGGACGTGGCGGCCAACACGACCGCGCCCTTCTGGTTCCAGCTCTACGTGATGAAGGACAAGGGCTTCATCCACAGCCTGATCGATCGCGCCAAGGCCGCCAAGTGTGAGGCGCTGGTGCTGACGCTGGACCTGCAGATCCTCGGCCAGCGCCACAAGGACCTGAAGAACGGCCTGTCCGCGCCGCCCAAGCTGACGCTGCCCAACCTGATCAATATGGCGACCAAGCCGCGCTGGTGCCTGGGCATGCTGGGCACGCCGCGGCGGCAGTTCGGCAACATCGTCGGCCATGTGAAGGGCGTCGGCGACATGAGCTCGCTGTCCGAATGGACCGCCAAGCAGTTCGATCCGCAGCTGAGCTGGAGCGACGTGCAATGGATCCGCGACCGCTGGGGCGGCAAGCTGATCATCAAGGGCATCATCGACGAGGAGGACGCGAAGCTGGCTGCGGCCACCGGCGCCGACGCGCTGATCGTCAGCAACCACGGCGGACGCCAGCTCGACGGCGCGGAGTCCAGCATCCGCGCGCTGCCGCGCATCGTCGACGCCGTGGGCGACCGCATCGAGGTACACCTGGACGGCGGCATCCGCTCGGGCCAGGACGTGCTCAAGGCCTGGGCCCTGGGCGCGCGCGGCACCTACATCGGCCGGGCGTTCCTGTACGGACTCGGTGCGATGGGCCGCCCCGGCGTGACCCGGGCGCTGGAGATCATCCACCGGGAACTCGAGCTCACGATGGCCTTCTGCGGCCACCGCGAACTGCGCGGCGTCGGCCGCGACATCCTGCTGCCGGGCACCTTCCCGCAGTAAGCGTCCGAATGCAAACGCCCCGCGCGAGGCGGGGCGTTGATCGAAGCGACCGCGAGGATCGCTCAGCCGGAAGACCGCGCCATCACAGCGCGTTCATTTCCTTCAGCAGGCGGTCCGCCTTGTCGACGACCTTCATCTGCCACAGCATGTAGCGCGCATCCAGGCAGATGCTGCGGTTCATGTGGTCGTTGAAGTCCCAGTCGGAGATCACCGCGTCCAGCGTGCCGTCGAACAGCAGGCCGACGAGTTCGCCGTTGCCGTTCAGCACCGGCGAGCCGGAGTTGCCCCCGGTCGTGTCCAGCGTCGCCAGGAAGTTCACCGGCACCGAGTCCAGCGCCTTCACGCCGTACTTGTCGAACTGGCGCGCCTTGATCGCGGCGAGCTGCTCGGCGGGCGCATTGAACTCGCCCGTGCCGGTGTGCTTGGCCACGATGCCGCGCAACGTCGTGAACGCGGTCCAGGTCGTGCCGTCCACGCCCGGCGTGCGGCCCTTCACCTGACCGAAGGCCACGCGCAGCGTGCTGTTGGCGTCCGGATAGACCGGCTGGCCGCGGCTGGCCTTGAAGTCGATCTCGGCCTGCATCGTCGCGGCATAGGCCTGCTGCAGCTTGCCGGCCAGTTCCTTGTCGCGGTTCTCGCGCGCTTCCTCGTCGGCGTGCAGCGCCACGGCGGCCTTGACCAGCGTGTCGGCGCTCGCCTCGAAGGCGGCGGCATCCCGCGACAGCCAGGCGGTGCGCTCGGCCTTGTCGGTCAGCTTCGTGCCCGCGTACAGCGCATCGACGCGCGCCGTCACGGCTGCCGCATCCATGCCGGCACGCACGCCCAGCGCGTTCAGGAACGCGGCGTTCAGTTGATCCGCCGGCAGGGCCAGGTATTGCGTCAGGAAGTGGCTGACCACCTTCTTCTCGGTGATCTCGTCGAAGCGGCGGTCCACCGTTTCCACGGCCTGCTTGCGACGCAGCTGGTCGCGGTCCTGGTAACCGGCCTTGCGCTCCGCATCGGGCTTCTTCCGCTGCAACGACTGCTCGTACAGGTCGCTCGCGCTCTTGACCAGCGAGGGCGTCGCGTAGCTCAGCAGGAACTCCCGGCGCACGATGGCCTGACGCTCGGCGATCAGGCGTTCCACCTCGACCAGCGACGGACCGTAGGCGGCGCGGCGCTTGGCGTCGGCGTTCACCCAGGTCTTCATCGCGTCGAAGGCCGCCTGCTTGCGCGCGAGGATGTCGCTGCCCGCGTAGCTGGCCATCTGGCCCTGGTAGTTCTTGTAGTAGTTGTTGACGCCGGCGACCGTGTTGGCCAGCTTGATCTCGGCATCGCGGCGGCCCGTGGTCGCCTCCTTGATCAGGTCGAGCTGCTCGCCCATCGCCTTGACGCGATGCGGGAAGTCCCACGAGAACGCGAAGTCGACTTCACTGGGCAGGCGATGACGGTTCGTGCGGCCCGGATAACCGGCCACGGCCACGAAGTCGTTCTCGTTCAGCGGCGCGCTCGCCAGCTTCAGGAACTGCTGCGGCTGGAAGGGCTTGTTGTCCTTGCTGAAGTCCGCCGGCTTGCCGTCCGGACCGACGTAGGCGCGGTAGAAGCTGTAGTCGCCGGTGTGGCGCGGCCACATCCAGTTGTCGGTGTCGCCGCCGAAGACGCCCACGCCTTCAGCCGGCGCGTGGACCAGTCGCACGTCGCGGATCTCGAGCTGCTTGGTCAACTGGTACATCAGGCCGCCGTAGAACGCGCCCACCGAGCAGCGATGACCGGCGTCCTTCTCGCACGCGGCGACCAGCGACTTCTCGTTGGCCTCGATCGCATCGACGCGGGCCTTGCCCTGCAGCGCGGCGGTCTTCTTGTCGATCACCTTGTCGGTGACGTCGGTCAGCGCGACGGTGACCAGGATGCGGCTGCCGGGCGCGGCCGGCAGTTCATCGGCCAGCGACGCGGCCAGGAAGCCGTTCTTCAGCAGGTCCTTCTGCGGCGTCGAGTTGTACTGGATGCTGCCGAACGCGCAGTGGTGGTTCGTCACCACCAGGCCTTGCGGGGACACGAACGAGGCCGTGCAGCCGCCCAGGCTCACCACCGCGCCCATCGGATACCCCAGCGGCTGCGACAGCCGCGCCGGATCGAACTTCAGGCCCAGGGCCTTCATGTCCTTGGCCACCAGGGGCAGCTGCTGCGGCATCCACATGCCTTCATGCGCCTGGGCGCCGGCCGCGGCGTACAACGCCAGCGCGGCCCACATCAGTCGTTTCATTCGCGGGACTCCTGTCCACCTTCTGAGAAGGGGCGAACCATACACGAGCCCGCCGACCTGTCCCCTGTGCCAATCGGCACCCGGCCCCCATGCCGCATGGCGGGATAACCCGGAGTTCCACTCGGGCTCCACGAGCGTGGGATGGGGAAACCCTGACTCCAAACTTACACTTCCACCCGTCCGGTTTCCCACTCATCGAGGCCGTCCAGGCCCCCCTCTCCCGTCGTCCAGGAGCCCGCCATGACTCTCACGCAGCTCAGCCAGGTGAAGCGCTGGATGGTGATGCACAGCGCCCGCCACCCGGTGGAGCTGGCGGTCTGGAACGTCGTGCTGACGATCTGGATGCTGGGTTTCATGGGCGTTCCGGGCGCGTTATTGATCCAGGCGTGGATCGCACTGCCGTTGTGCCTGATGGCCTGGCTGCTGCCGATGGCCTACACCGGCGGCCGACGCCGGCTGCACCGATCGGGCCGCCTGCGCTGCGACTGGCTGACGGCGCTCTGACCACCGCACGCCACGCACGACCCGCAGACCTCGGTGATTCGAAGCCGGCGGAGCCGGTGCCCCTCGGAGCGAATTCCGAGCGGCGAGGAGGAGATTGAGCGGAGAGGGGCACCGGCTCCGCCGGCTTTCGCTCGACCGACCGACCGACCGCCTCCCGCCTTGACATCATCGTCACTTCTGACGATGATCCGGCGCATGAAGTATCCAGGCGGCAAGGGAAAGACGTACCAGCACGTCATCAACCTGATGCCTCCGCACCGGGTGTACATCGAGACGCATGTCGGCGGTGGCGCGGTCCTGCGCCACAAGCTGCCGGCGGCGCGATCGATCGCCATCGACGCTGACGAGCGGGTCATCGCGCACTGGCAAGACCTGGCCCTGCCCGGTGTCGAGCTGGTGCATGGCCGCGCGGAGGATTTCCTCGCGCGGCATGTGTTCGAGGGGGATGAGCTGGTCTACGTGGACCCGCCCTACCACCCCGAGACGCGGCGGCAGACGCGCATCTACCGGCATGAGTACGACGCCGCGGACCACGAGGCGCTCCTGGCGCAGCTCGCGACGCTGCCGTGCCGGGTGATCGTGTCGGGCTACGCGCATCCGTCGTACGACGCCCTCCTGCGGGGGTGGCGGACGGTGGCGTTCCGCGCGAAGACCCACACCGACGTGCGGACGGAGACGCTGTGGTTCAACTTCGAACCGCCTGAGATGCTTCACGACAGCCGGCACCGCGGAGCCACCTTCCGCGAGCGCCAGACCCACAAGCGGCGTCTCGAACGCCTTCAAGAGCGTGTCCATGCCATGGATCCGGTCGAGCGCGCCGCGTTCGCCCAATGGCTGAACACCACCTATCCAGCCGCCCAGAGAGGCGGTGTTCCCCTTCTCCCATGACCCAGATCGTTGCCCTCGTCTCCCGCCACGGCTCCCTCCAAAGAGAACTTCCCGATCCCCACCACCTCCTGCTGACCGGCGTGCGCTGGGGCGCCGTCGAGGAATTCCCCACCCCCGCCTACTGGACGCAGCAGGCGCTGCGCCGTCGCCTGGAACGCCAGGATGCGACGGCGCCCGCGGCGTCCGGCCGTTCGCTGGCCGAGGAGGTCGGCGCGTCGCTGCTGGGCGGTCCGGGCATCCCGGCCGCCGTGGGCCTCGCCGCGTTCGCGCGCATCCGCGAGCGCGGGGCCTTCGTGCAGCCCGGCGTCTGCGAACTCACGCTCACCGCGTGGCTCAGCGAGCCGCTGCACGTCGAGGGCAAGGCGCTGGGTTTCCGCTTCGCGGCGCAGAAGGCCAGACACCTCGCGGCGGTGATGCCCGCACTGCTCTCGGCGCCGGACTTCGAGGCCGGCCAGGACGTGCGCAACTGGCTGATGGAACTGCCGGGCGTCGGACCGAAGACGGCATCGGCGATCGTGCGCGGCTGGTCCGCGTCGGAGGACGTCGCGCTGCTGGACGTGCATCTGCTGCGCGTCGGCCAGGTGATGGGGCTCTTCTCGCGCAAGCTGACGGTGGAGCGGCACTACCTCGAGGCCGAGGCGCGCCTGCTCAAGCTGTGCGCGGCGATGGACGTGCGTCCGTCGGAACTGGAGGCGGTCGTCGCGGCGGAGATGAGCCGCTCGCCCGAGACGGCGCGTTTCCTGGTGGATCACCTGAAGGCGACCGAGCCGGGCGCGAAGGTCGCGACTTCGACGAAGGCCCGCGCCATGCGCGAGCCGGAGCAGATCGCGCTGGTGTTCACGGCGTAACCTCAGCGCGCCTGCAATCATCCGCTGATCCGGCCGCGTCTACGCCGGCGACAGCCCGCTGACCCTCACCCCGCCAGCCGGAACCTCGCCACCACCTGGCTCAGGCGCGCGGCCTGTTCCTTCAGCGCCTCGGCCGCGGCGGCGGACTCCTCGACCAGCGCGGCGTTCTGCTGCGTCATGCCGTCGAGCTGCGTCACCGCCGCGTTGACTTCCGACAGGCTCTGCGTCTGTCCGCCGGTGGCCGAGGCGATCTCGCGGATCAGCTGACTGACCTGCGTCACCGCGTCGACCACCTGCGTCATCGTCGACCCCGCGTCGCCGACGGCGCGCGAACCGGTCTCGACCTGCTCGACCGAATCCGCGATCAGCGACTTGATCTCGCGCGCCGCCTGGGCGCTGCGCTGCGCCAGGCCGCGCACCTCGGACGCGACCACCGCGAAGCCCCGGCCCTGCTCGCCCGCACGGGCCGCCTCGACCGCGGCATTGAGCGCCAGGATGTTGGTCTGGAAGGCGATGCCGTCGATCACGCCGATGATGTCGGCGATGCGCCGCGACGACTGCTGGATGCCCGCCATCGTCGAGACAACCCGCCCGACCATGTCCCCGCCGCGGCTGGCCACGCCGGCCGCGTCCTGGGCGATGCGGCTGGCCTCGTCGGCGCTGCTCGCGCTCTGGCGGGCAGCATCGGTCAGCTGGTGCATCGCCGCCGAGGTCTGCTCCAGGCTGGACGCCGCCTGCTCGGTGCGGCTGGAGAGATCGAAGCTGCCGGTGGCGACCTCGCGGCTGGACTCGGCGATCTGATCGGCGCTGGCGCGCACCGTCGACATCGAGGCATGCAGCGCGTCGCGCATCTTGCCCAGCGCCCGCAGCAGGTCGCCGAGCTCGTCCCGGCGAGACGCCGCGGCGATGTCGCGCAGGTCGCCGTCGGCGATCCGGTCGGCCGCGGCCGAGGCCGCGCGCAGCGGCAGCGTCAGCGACCGCGTCAGCAGCCAGCCGACCAGCGCGCCCAGCGCCATGGCGACCGCGACCAGTGTCCAGATCGCGGTCAGCACGACGCGGTAGTCGGCGCGCGCCTGCTCGTGCGCGACATGGGCACCGTCGGTGTTGATCTTCACGAGTTCCGCCTGACGCTGGGTCGCGCCCCGGAACGCGGCGCGTGAATCGCCGCGCAGCAGGGTCACGGCCTCGTCCCGCTGACCGGCACCCAGCGCCGCCACGTAGCGCTCCTGCGTCGTGCGATACGCCTGGACCTGGCGTGCGAGATCGTCGAAGACCTGCCGCTCCTTGTCGCTGGAGATGAGCTTCTCGTAGGTCGACAGCAGACCGGGCAGCACGCGCCATTGATCGGTGAGCCGCGCCGCCTCGTCCGCGATCGTCTTCGGATCGCCGCCGACGAGCATCTGCAACTCCGCGCGGCGCATCTGGTTCATCGATTCGCCCATGGCGCCGAGCGTGCGCGTGCTCGGCAGCCAGTTGGTGGCCAGGTCCTCCACCTTGCCCTCGACCTGCGCCACTCGGCTCGCCGAGAAGGCGCCCATGGCCAGCATCAGCAGCACCAGCAGCGCGAAACCCAGACCGAGCCGCATTCCCACCTTCAAGTCGGACAGCATTCCCATGTGATCCTCCCTTCGGCGCCCGTTGTGGCGTCGCCCTCGGAAGCTAGCACCTGTCCGGCGGCATGCACAGCCCCGGTGACAGGGGGCAGCACCGCTCGCACCCGGGGTGGAACGCGCTCAGGGTGGAACACCCTCAAGGGGGAACGCCAGGGGGAACAACGTCGGCGGCATCCGGCTCTGGAACGCTCGCGGGGAGGTCGGCGGGCGACGGCAGGGTCGGGAGGTCCGGGCGGACACCCGGCGGCAGGCGCAGCCAGTAGCGCCGACGCGTCGCCCGTTCGCAGTCGTCGACCGGTGGTGACCAGTGGTCGCTGCGCCAGCGCCACGCGCCGCAGTCACCGTGTTGAGCAGCAGCGCGTCCGCGGCGAGGTAGCGCGCCACGACGTCCGGCTTCGGATGGCCGAAGCGGTTCAGATAACCCGACTGAACCGCCGCCACGCGCGGCGCGACCGCCCCCACGAACGCGACCGTCGACGAGGTCCGGCTGCCGTGGTGCGGCACGACGAGGACCTCGGACCGCAGGCCGTCCCCGCCCTCCTCGCGCACCAGGCGCGCCTCCTGCGGCGCTTCGATGTCGCCGGTCAGCAGCACACGCCGGCCGGCGGCTTCGACGCGCAGCACGCAGGAACCGGCGTTGCGCCTGGCCTCCTTGCGCTTCTGACCCGCGCCATCCGGCTCGCCCGGCTCACCGTCGGCGATCGGCCACAACACCTCGAAGCGCACGCCGTCCCAGGTCCATCGCTGCCCGCGCCGGCAACCCTCCCCGCCGGGCACGGCGCCGAGCCGGCGCTCGACCGGCATCCCCGCGAGCAGGCTCGCGGCGCCGCCCACGTGGTCCTGGTCCGCATGGCTGACCATCAGCAGGTCCAGTCGCCGCTCGCCGAGTCCGTGCAGCAGCGGCAGCAGCACGCGCTGCCCGGCATCGGAGCCCGGCCCCCACGACGGGCCGGCGTCGAAGACCATCGTGTGGCCCTGCGTGCGCAGGATCGTGGCGCCGCCCTGGCCGACATCGGGCAGCCAGAGGTCGAGGTGACCTGGCGCGGGCCGCTCGATGACGGGCCAGAACATCGGCACGCACAACGCGAGTCCACCCAGCCGCAACCGCCATGGCCACGGCATTGCGAGGACGGCACCGCCGACCAGTCCCAGCGCCTGCGCCCACGCCGTCGGCCACGGCAGGTGCCAGACCGCCAGCGGCAGGACGCGCAGCGCTTCCAGCATCGCGTTCATCAGCGCGACGCACCACGCGCCCAGCGTCCACAACGGCGGACACAGCGCGCCGAGCATCGCCAGCGGCGTGATCACGTAGGACACCAGCGGGATGGCGAAGGCGTTCGCCACCAGGCCCACGATGGACAGTTGCTGGAACAGCAGCAGCGTCAGCGGCGCGAGGCCGAGCGTCACCACCCACTGCGTGTGCCAGGCGTTGCGCAGCGCGCCGCGCCAGCCGGGATCGGCGCGGTGGTCCGCCGCCATCAGCAGCGCGACGGCGATGAACGAGAGCCAGAAGCCGGCCTGCGTCAGCGCCCAAGGATCGGCGGCGCAGACCCCGGCGGCGGCGGCGCACAAGCTCATCGGCCACGGCCAGCGCGCGCCGGCCTGACGCAGGAGCGCGAGGATCGCGAGCAGCCCGACCGTGCGCTGTGACGGCACGCCCCAGCCGGAGAACAGCGCGTACAGCCCGGCGGCGACCACACCGATCCACATCGCCGCGCGCGGCGCGGGCAGGCACAGGCACAGCCGCGCGCTGCGCCGCCAGGCCCAGCCGGCGGCGGCGCCGGCGAGCCACGCGAACATCGTCACGTGCAGGCCGCTCACGCTGAGCAGATGCGACACGCCGGCATCGCGGTACAGCCCCCAGTCGGCGGCATTCACCGCGCCTTGATCGCCCAGGCTCAGCGCGGCGAGCACGCCGGCACCGCGGCGGTCGCGCCGCTCGCTCAGCTGGCGGTCGATCGCGTCGCGCATCGACTGCCGCAACGCGTCGACGCTGAAGCCGCTGGCCGCCAGCCGCTCCTGTCCCTTGCTGCGGCAACTGCCGGCCGCCGGCAGGTCCTGGTCGAGCATCCACAGCGCCTGGTCGAAGCCGTGAGGATTCATGAGGCCGTGCGGACGGCGCAGCTTGACGTCGAGGCGCCACCGCTCGCCGGCGCGGGGCGAGGACGGCATCTGATAGCAGGACAGCAGCACGCGCGGCGGCGCACCGGCGCTGACCGCGGGCGGCTCGACGTCGAGGATGAAGCGCCAGCCCTCGACGCCGCCGATGCCGTCGGTGCGCTGGGGAAGACTGCCGATGCGGCCGGTGAGGGTCATGACCTGGCCCTCGCGGTCGGCGGCCGGCACCTCGGCCATGCGCGCGCCGGCCCGCGCCGCGGTGAGCCCGGCTCCGGCGATCGCCGCGAGCAGCGACCAGGCCAGCCAATGCGTCGTCCAATGCGTCGTCCGGTGGGTGGTCCAACGGTTGGTCCAACGGGCGGCCCGCAACACCATGGTGAACCCCAGCATCACGGCGATCGCGGTCCCGGTCCCCCAGGCGGCGGGACCGGGCAGTTCCGGGAGGGCATGGACCAGCCCCATGCCCAGCAGGGCCGCGAGCGGGACGAGTGTCCAACGCCAGGCCGGGGTGTAGGATTCCCGGCGTTTTTTTCCACTTCCGCGCAGATCCTCATGAGCACTTCCGTCTACGACCGCCTGACCCAACTCGGCATCGAACTTCCGCCGGTGGCGGTGCCCGCCGCGGCCTACGTGCCGTTCGTCCGCACCGGCAACCTCGTGTTCCTGTCCGGTCATATCGCGAAGAAGGACGGCAAGCCCTGGGTGGGCCAGCTGGGCAAGGACACCGACACGAAGACGGGCCAGCAGGCCGCGCGCGCGATCGCGATCGACCTGCTGGGCACGCTGCACGCGGCGGTCGGCGACCTGAACAAGGTCAAGCGGGTCGTGAAGCTGATGAGCCTGGTCAACAGCACCGGCGACTTCACCGAGCAGCACCTGGTGACCAACGGCGCGTCCGAGCTGATCGGCGAGGTCTTCGGTCCCGAGAAGGGTGCGCATGCGCGCAGCGCCTTCGGCGTGGCGCAGATCCCGATGGGCGCCTGCGTCGAGATCGAGCTGATCGCCGAGATCGCCGACTGATGCGTGCGCTGACCCCCTCGCGCGTGCTGGCCTTCAGCGCGCTGGTGTCGCTCGCCGCCGTGGCGGCGGCCTTGGTGGCGCAGTACCAGTTCAACGTCAAGCCGTGCCCGTGGTGCGTGATGCAGCGGGGGATCTTCCTGCTGATCGCGGTGGTCAGCGCCCTGGGATGGGTGCTGCAGCGCGTGAGCTTCGTGCGCGTGCTGGCGCTGCTGCTGTCGGGCGCGCTGGGCGTGGCGGGGCTGTTCGCCGCGGGTTACCAGCACGAGGTTGCCTCCAAGCTGGCCAGTTGCGACATGACCTTCGCGGACCGCGTGCTGACGATGTTCAAGCTGGAAGATCGGATTCCGAGCATCTTCATGGTCACGGCCAATTGCAGTGAAGCGTCCGCGTACACGCTGCTCGGTCTGCCCTACGAGATCTGGAGCGGCGCCCTGTTCACCCTGATCGCGCTGCTGTGTCTGCTGACGCTCAAGCGCGGAGCGGTGCATCGTCGGTGAGACGACCGTCGATGTCTTTGAGATCGATCAACCTGTCGGGAGTTCCCACATGAAACGAGTCACTGGCATCGGCGGCATCTTCTTCAACGCCAAGGACCCTGCGGTCCTGCGCGACTGGTACCGGACGCACCTGGGCGTCGACGTCCAGCCGTGGGGCGGCGCGGCGTTCACGTGGACCGACGACGCGGGCCAGCCCACGGGCGGCTCGACGATCTGGTCCATCGGCGCGGCCGAGGGCGGCGACGGCTTCGGGCCGAACAAGGCGCCCTTCATGATCAATTACCGGGTGGCGGATCTCGCGTCGCTGCTGAAGGCGCTGCGCGACGAGGGCTGCAACGTCCTCGAGAAGACCGACGACTCGGAGTACGGCAAGTTCGGCTGGGTCATCGACCCGGAAGGCAACAAGGTCGAGCTGTGGGAGCCACCAGCGAGGCAGTGAGGACAGTCGGCTGACGCCGACCGGTCACCGCCTCGTCACACCCTCCCGGCAGCATCGCGGGCTTCGCCTTTCTGATCTCTCCGGGAGACCCGCATGGACCGCCGCCGCTTCCTCCACGCCAGCACCGTTCTTGGAGGCGCCTCGCTGCTGACGCTTCCCAGCGTCCATGCGCAGGCTCCTGCCGTCATCACGCGCGACGCGATGCGGCCGCAGATGCCGCACGGCATCCAGTCCGGCGATCCGGTCGCCGACGGCGCCATCGTCTGGACCCGCGGCGACCGCCCGAGCCGCCTCTGGCTCGAGTGGTCCACCACCGCCAGCTTCGCCAACCTCCAGCGCGTGCGCGGACCGCATCTGCTCGAGGACTCCGACTTCACCGGCCGCATCGACCTGCGCGGCCTGCCCGCCGGGCAGGAGATCTTCTATCGCGTCGTCCTGCAGGACCTGCACAACGAGCGCGTGCTGTCCGAGCCCGTCGCCGGACATCTGCGCCTGCCGGCCGCCTTCGGCGCGAAGGGCCTGCGCGATGTCCGCTTCGCCTGGAGCGGCGACACCTGCGGCCAGGGTTGGGGCATCAACGAGCAATGGGGCGGCATGAAGATCTATGAGCAGATCCGCCGCATCAATCCCGACTTCTTCCTGCACAGCGGCGACACCATCTACGCCGACAGCCCCATCCCGGCTGAGATCAAGCTCCCCGACGGATCGCTCTGGCGCAACCTCGTCACCGAGCAGACCAGCAAGGTCGCCGAGACGCTCGACGAGTACCGCGGCCGCTACCGCTACAACCTGATGGACGCCAACGTCCGCCGCATGTCGGCCGACGTGCCGCAGATCTGGCAGTGGGACGACCACGAGGTCACCAACAACTACTCCGACAGCAAGGACCTCTCCGGCGACGCGCGCTACACCGAGAAGAACATCCCGCTGCTCGTCGCCCGCGCCACCAAGGCCTTCCAGGAATACGCGCCGATGCGCCGCTTCGGCGACGTCGAGAGCGAACGCATCTACCGCCACCTGCCGCAGGGGCCGCTGCTGGACGTCTTCGTCGTCGACATGCGCAGCTACCGCGGCCCCAACAGCGCCAACCTCCAGACCGAGGAGAACGCCGACAGCGCCTTCATGGGCCGCCCGCAGATCGCGTGGCTGCTCGAAGGACTGAAGCGCTCGAAGGCCGTCTGGAAGGTCATCGCCGCCGACATGCCGATCGGCCTGCACGTCAACGACGGCAAGGACGCCGAAGGCCGCGACAAGTGGGAGGCCATCGCCAACGGCGACGACGGCGCGCCGCGCGGCCGGGAACTGGAGATCGCCCGACTCCTCAGCGAGATCAAGCGCCACCAGCTGCACAACATCGTCTGGCTCACCGCCGACGTGCACTACACCGCCGCGCACTACTTCGATCCCGCCAAGGCGAAGCACACCGACTTCCTGCCCTTCTGGGAGTTCGTCTCCGGCCCCTTGCACGCTGGCGGCTTCGGCCCCAACAAGGCTGACGGCACCTTCGGCATGCAGGTCGCGTATCAGAAGGGGCCAGGCATTGCCAACGCCGCCCCGGCGCCCGACACGCAGTTCTTCGGCCAGGTCGACATCGACGCAAAGACACGTGCGATGACGGTCACCCTGAAGGATCTGGAAGGCTCGACCCTCTACAAGAAGACGCTCGAGCCCAAACGCACCTGACCCCACACGAAGTCCTCGGTAGCAAAACCGGGCAAGTACGGTGATGGTTGGGGACGGGAGGTCGAGGGGTTTTGGCGCTTGACGCCAAGGCCCCTTGACCTCGCGGCCAACGCACGATCCTCAGCAGGAAGGCAGGCAGGCAGGCAGCCTCAAACCCGCTCCATCACCCGCAACACGCCCTGCATCGGCGGCAACTGCGCCACCATCGACACCAGGTCGCGGATGCTTTCCGTCGCCGTCTTCGCCCGCACGCTCGCGATCTGCGTGCGCACGGTCGAGATGGCGACCCCGTGGCGATGCGCGATCTCTTGCGGTTGCAACCCGGAGCAGAGCGACTGCAGCACCTGCAGCTCCGCCGCCGTCAGTTGATGTTCACGCGCGAAGGCGAGCATCGGCAGTTCCCCGCACAGGTTGCGTTTGCCGAGCACGACCATCGCCTGCGACGGCCGGCCGTGCCCGTCCTGCAGCGGCAGCACCGACAGCGACAGCCGCCCCGGCCCGCGCCCGAGACAGATGAGATGCCGCAGCCCGCGCTGCACGTCGGCGAGCGCGCCTTCCAATCGCAATTGATCGTTGCGCTGCGCCGCGATCAGTTGACCGTCGACGATCTGCAGCGGCGACGTCTCGTCGAGCTGCCGCCGCGCGGTGCTGTTGGCATAGAGCAGCAGCCCCTCGCCGGCGACGAGACAGACCCCGAGGTCGATCTCTTCCAGCGCATGGCGCCACCACCGATCCGGCGATCCGCGCCGGCGTTCCGGTCCTCGATAGGCCATCAGCCGACCCAAGTCCGGGGTCCTCCCCAACATTCCGTCCATCTCAGCCTCCCTGATCGGGCCATGCGTGGATCGCCGCCCTCGACTGCGCACGGTCTTGTCGCCGTGATCGATGTGCGGGGCGTCGTCGAGATGTTAGGAGAACGTCAGGGTCTTGCGTAGCAGAACTCGACCGGCGGCGCCCCCTAGGGTTGGGGGAGCGGGCATGTCGGTTTCCGGGCCGATTTGCCGGGAGCCCGCCGGATCGCGGAGAAACCCCTATCCATCGGGGTCGTCCGCGATACACGATGGTGCGTCAGGACATGAAGCCAAGATCCGTGCCGGCGAAGTTGCCGATGTTGGGCAGCACCGTCCGCAGCTCGGAAGGCGGCACGCCCATCCACAGCGCCAGCGTCGACGCGAGCTGGTCCACCGAGGTGGTCGGCAGCAGCCGGCCCTGGCCGACGTCGTCCGGCCCGTTGACGCTGACCGACGGCGCCGTGCCGTAGAAGCGTCCGCCCTTGACCGCCCCGCCCATCACCAGGTGATGCGCACCCCAGCCGTGATCGGTGCCGTCGCCGTTGCTGCTGAGCGTGCGGCCGAAGTCCGACGCGGTGAAGGTCGTGACCTGGTCGGCCATGCCCAGTTCCCGCAGCGCGGCGTCGAAGCTTGCCATCGCCCCGCCGACCTGCTGCATCAGCGCCGGATGGCGCGTCGTCAACCCGTCGTGCAGGTCGAAGCCGCCCAGGCCGACGAAGTAGACCTGCCGCGTCATGCCCAGCGAGGAACGCGCGGCGATCAGGCTCGCCACCATCTTCAGCTGTCGCGCCAGCGCGTCCGCCGCGAAGGCGGTGGACAGCGTCGCCCCGCCGGTCAGCGCGGTGCTCAGCGTCGTCTGCAGATCGATCGAGCGGGCGGTCACGCGGTTGAGCTCCGATTCCATCGGATGGGTCCGCTCCTCGGTGATCAGCGCCCGCAGCAGTTTGGCGCAGGAGGTCGACCCGAACACCTGGCTGCCGATGCCGGTGATCGGCTTCTTGCCGCTCGGGCCGGTCAGGTACTGGAACGCGGCGTCGCCGGCCTGGAAGACCGCGTTGCCGTAGACATTGATGCAGGTCAGCCCCGCGCGGCCGTTGCCCGACAGCATGAGGTCGGCCATGCGACCACCCCACCCGGTCCGCGCGCCCTCGACGTTGGAGGACTGCCAGAGGCTGGACTGGTCGTTGTGGGAGAACAGCTTGGGCGGCGCCGGCACCGCGCCGGACTTGAACTGCGCCAGCGTCATCGGCGCGGTCAGCGTGCCGATGTTCAGCATCACCGCGAGCCGGCCGGCGTCGAAGACCGGCTTGATCGCCGAGAGCCCCGGCGCCAGCGCCATCTGGCGGCCGTCCGGCAGCGCCACCGTCGGCGCCAGCGCGGTGGCCGCGAGCGCGTCACGTCCGATCGCCAGCGTCGGGCGGATGGCCGTGTAGGCCTGGTGGCTGACGGCGTCGTACGGGATCACGGTGTTGCCGTGGTCGTTCCCGCCGTACAGGAACACGCACACCAGCGCCTTGTAGTCGCCGCCCGTCGTCGCGGCGGCGGCGTCGCCGATCGCGGCGAGCTGCAGGGCCCACGGCGCGGCAGCGCCCACGGCGGACGCGACCGAAGCGCGCTTGAGGAACTCGCGGCGATGCAGCGAGGACAGCTTGGACACATGAGCCACGGAAGTTCTCCGGTGAACGTCGCCGCACGGCGACGTCGTCATTTCTGGATCTGGTATTCGGGGCAGGCGAGCAGCAGCATCCAACCGGCTCGGGCGCGGTTGATCTTGCCGTCGTCGGTGTTGGCCGCGATCGTCGTGACCGCGGCCGCGATGCGCTGCTGCGTCGCGTCGGAGACCGCACCGCCGCCGAGCAGCAGCGCCTGCCGCGCCACCATCGCACGTGCGTCGGTGGAGAGCGCCATGTCGTCCGTCAGGTCCGGCTTCGCATCGCCCTGCCCGGTCGTCAGCAGCGTCTGCATGAAGTTCAGGTAGCCGGTGACCGTCACCTCGTTGAGCAGCTGGAACTCCGGCGCGGTGACGCCGGTCGCCGTCATCGACGAGTTCGGCGGCACGTAGCCCGGCCGATAGAAGTTGAAGACCGACGGGCTGAAGAACGGGCTCTGGCCGAGCCGGGTCTCGGGGTCGCTGGTCTCGGGGATGGTCCACTGGCCGGCCGAGCTCAGCTTGACCGACCTCGCCACCTGGACGAAGCGCAGCACCGGCTCGCGCAGCTTGCCGGAGCTGCTCACGCCGGCCTCGATCAGGCGCGCCTCGGGATCCAGCAGCACCGCGCGCAGCACCGCCTTCAGGTCGCCGCGCACCCCTTGGCCGTTGTTGTTGAACACCTGCGCCACGCGCTGCACGTAGGCGCCGCTCGGGTGGGAGCAGACGAAGCGCTGGATCAACTGCCGGCCGAAGAAGGGCCCGACGTTCGGATGATTGGCCAGCGTGTCCAGCGCCTGGCGCAGCGCGGTCGGGCCGTCGACGCCCGCGGAGATGGTGCTGCCGAGCACCGACTTCGCGCCGCTCGAGAAGTTGGCCGCGTTGTGCACCATCGGCCGGCGCATGAAGGAAGGATCGGCACCCGCGGCGTTCGCGGTGTCGAAGTCCCATCCGGTGAAGGCGCGCGCCAGCTGCGTCACCGTGGTCTGGTCGTAGGTCTCGATCGGCCGGCCGGCGGCGGTCTGCACGGAGCCGTCCAGGTTGAGCTGCACCAGTCCGATGGTGAACAGCTGCATCACCTCGCGGGCGAAGTTCTCGTCGGGCTGGCGGCCCTTGCCGTCGTCGTTCCGGCTGCCGCGCATGGCCAGGAAGGTGCCCATCGCCGGCGACAGCGCCACCGCCTCCAACAGGCCGCGGAAGGTGCCGAACGCATGGTCCTCCAGCACGTCCGCGTAGGCGGCCAGCATCATCGTCCGCCACGGCAGCGTCGCGCCCACGGCGGAGACGACGAAGATCTCCGACAGCGCCAGCACCATGCGCTGCCGCAGTTGGTCCGGAGAAGCGATGAGCTTGCGCCACACGCTGTTGGGGAAGCCGTCGAAGTTGGCGTTCTTCCTGGCGTCGGTCGCGTAGCCGTTGCGCGTGAGCCAGTCCCAGTGCGACTCGGTGCGCGGCGCGAGGAACTGCAGGTCCAGCCAGTTGTTGTAGCCGACGGACTTCAGCGTGGCGATGTCGGCCTCGCTCGCGGCGAAGCCCGCCTGCGCGAGGAAGCGCGAGGCCTGGGCGTCGTTGGGCAGCGGCAGGACGATGCTCGCCGCGGGAGCGGGCGACGGGGCCGGTGCGGGGTCCGGCGCGGGTGCGGGCGGGGGTTCTGGAGCAGGCGCTGGTGCCGGCGCAGGCGTCGGGCCCGGCGCCGTCGAGGGCGCTGGAGCGGGCGAGCCGTCGGGCGTCTGCCCGGAGCCGGACGGGGCTGCGGACGAATCGCCGCCGCCTCCCCCGCCGCCGCAGGCGCTGAGGGCAGCGGCAGCAGCCGTGACGGCTGCGGAAGACCAGGGGAAACGGAACATGGTGGGGGTGCGTCGTTACTGCTGACGGCCGCGACTCTAGAGAGTCCCGCCCCCGAAATCAGCATCCGATCCGCAACAGCGGAAAGGCCCGGAAACGCATCCGGTTACCGTGCCGTTCGACCTCGACAGTCGCCCGTTTCCCCCGTGATCATCGGCGTTCCCGACGATCGACCGGTATTTGTTCCGGCTCCCTCGAATGGCCCGTGCGACTTCTCACGACCTGACCCTCCGGTCCCGTCCCGATCCCGTCGACGCGGTCCCGACGCGTCCTCGATCCCCTGTCCCAGCGACCTCGCCCGATGTAATTGGCGCGTACAAACCGGCCAGTCCCGGCGATCGCCGCCGAGATGTTCGAAATCAGGCCGCAAAGAGCCCGAGGTCTTTCTGGTTGAAGTTCACGATCCCCGGAAGGATCCCCGGCAGGTCGGTCGCGGGCACGCCCATCCACAGCGCCAGCGTTGCGGCCAGCTGGTCGACCGAGGTGGTCGGCAGCAGCCGGCCCTGGCCGACGTCGTCGGGTCCGTTGACGGCGACCGTCGGTGCCGTGCCGTAGAAACGACCGCCCTTCACCGCGCCGCCCATGACCAGGTGGTGGCTGCCCCAGCCGTGGTCGGAACCGTCGCCGTTGGAGCTCAGCGTGCGACCGAAGTCGGAGGCCGTGAAGGTCGTGACGTTCTGGGCGACGCCGAGCTCGACCAGCGCCGCGTCGAAACTCGCCATCGCGCTGCCGACGTTGCCCAGCAGCACCGGCTGCTGCGACATCAGGTTGTCGTGCAGGTCGAAGCCGCCGATCGACACGAAGTACACCTGCCGCTGCACGCCCAGCGAGGCGCGGGCGCCGATCAGGCGCGCGACCGTCTGCAGCTGGGCCGCCAGGCCGTTGCCGTTGGTCTCGAACGGCGTCTGCAGCGTGGTGGTGGACAGCGCCGTGGTGATCGTGCCCTGCGCATTGACCGAGCGTGCGGTGACGCGGTTCAGCTCCTGCTCCATCCAGTGCTGGCGCTCGCCGGTGATCATGCCGCGCAGCGCTTCCGCACACGCGGCGGAGCCGAACAGCGAGCGGTTCGCGCCATTGATGGCGACGGCGCCGCTGCTGCTCATCTGGTACTGCACCGCCTGGCCGCCCGACATGAAGACGGCATTGCCGGAGACGTTGATGCAGCTGAAGGTGGCGTTGCCGTTGCTGGACAGGAACTGGTCGGCCACGCGACCGCCCCAGCCCGAGGTCGCGCCTTCGGGCCGCGACGATTGCCAGAGGCTGGACTGGTCGTTGTGCGAGAACAGCTTGGGCGGCAACGGCACGTTGGCGGCCTTGTACTGGGCGAGCGTCGTCGGCTGCATCAGCGGGCCGATGTTGAGCATCACCGCGAGCCGGCCCGCGTCGAAGACCGGCTTGAGCCGGTTCATCGTCGGCGCCAGCGCCAGCTGCCGGCTGTCGGGCAGCGCGAGGGACGGCGTCAGCGCCGTGGCGGCGAGCTGATCGCGCGGGATCGCCAGCGCCTGGCGGATGTTGGCGTAGGCCTGGTAGTTCGCCGTGTCGTACGGGATCACCGTGTTGCCATAGTCGTTGCCGCCGTACATGAACAGGCAGACGATGGCCTTGTAGTCGCCCGGCGCGGCGGCCGCGGCGGCCTCGCCGATGGCGGCCAGCTGCAGCGCCCAGGGCGCGGCCGTGCCGGCGATGGACACCGCCGAGGCGCGCTTGAGGAATTCGCGACGGCGCAGCGAGGGAAGCTTGGAGAGGTGGGTCATGGTCGGCACTCCGCTCACGGCTGGTTATTTCTGGACCTGGTATTCGGGCGCCGCCAGCACCATCAGCCAGGAGGCCTTGACGCGGTTCAGCTTATTGGTGTCGGTGTCGGCCTTGATCGTGGCGACGGCGGTGGCGATCGTGGTGATCGTGGCCTCCGAGATGTCGCCGCCGCCCATCAGTTGCGCCTGGCGCCGCACCAGCGCCGGGACGTCGGCGACCAGCGCGAGGTCGGCGGTGTAATCGGGCTTCATGTCGCTGACGCCGTTGCCGATCAGGCCCTGCATGTAGTTCAGGTAGCCGGCGACGGTGCTCTCGTTGCAGAGCTGGAACTCGGGCGCGGTCACGTTGTTGGTGCCCAGCTGCGAGTTGGGCGGCACATAACCGGGCCGGAAGAAGTTGAAGACCGAGCCGCTGCGCATCGGGCTCTGCCCCAGGCGCGACGACGGGTTGCTGGTGTCGCCGACGGCCCAGAGGTCGCCGGGCGAGCTCAGGCCCACGGTGCGCGCCCACTGGATCATGCGCTGCAGCGGCTCGCGCAGCTTGCCGGCGCTGGGCGCGGTGGACCGCGTGCGGGCCTCGGTGTCGAGCAGGATCGCGCGGATCACCGCGCGCATGTCGCCGCGCACGCCCTTGCCGTTGTTGTCGAAGACCGCGGCGACGCGCTGCACGTAGGCGGGGCTCGGGTTCGAGGCCACCAGGCGCTGGATCAGTTGCCGGCCGATGAACGGGCCGACGTTGGGATGCGCGGTCAGCGTGTCCAGCGCGACCTTCATCGCGGCGGCGCCGTCGGCCGTCGCGGGGATGACGGCGTCCAGCACCTTCTTCTCGCCGGTGGAGAAGCGCGAGGCGTTCTGCCGCATCGGGCGCTTCATGTAGCTGAAGTCGAGGCCGTCCACGTCGGAGGAGTCGACGTCGAAGTCCCAGCCCGTGAACACGCGCGCCAGATCGGTGATCTGCTGCAGCGTGTAGGTGTCGACGGTCTTGCCGTTGACCATCTTGGGCGTGCCGTCGGCATTGAGCTGGTTCAGGCCGATGGTGAACAGCTGCATCACCTCGCGGGCGTAGTTCTCGTCGGGCTGGCGGCCGCTCTTCACGTCTTCCTTGCGGTTGCCGCGCATGGCCAGGTAGACGCCCATCGCCGGGGACAGCGTCACGCCCTCGATCAGCGCGCGGAAGCTGCCGAAGCAACGCTCTTCCAGCATGTCGACGTAGCCGGCGGTCGCGAATTGCGGCCACGCGATCGGCAGGCCGTTCATCGAGACGACGAAAATCTCCGACAAGGCCAGCACCACGCGCTGACGCAACTGGTCGGGCGAGCCGATCAGCTTGCGCCACAGCGTCGCGTCGACGCCGTCCAGGCTGTAGCGGTTGGCCTCGGCGCCCTTGCCCTTGGCCACGAGCCAGTCATAGTGGCTCTGCGTGCGCGGCGCGTCGAACTGCTGGTCCAGCCAGCGCGCGAAACCGACCGTCTTGACGCTGGTCAGATCCGCCGCGCTGGCGGCAAAACCGGCCTGGCCGAGGAAGCGCGCCGCCTCGGGTTCGGTCGTGGGCACGTTGGTCTGGGGATCGCTGTCCGGGCCGGCGGTGCTGTCGCCGCCCCCACCGCCGCCGCCGCAGGCCGCGAGCAGTGCCGCAGCAGCGGCGGCCGCCAGGGTGGCCGTCGTGCCGACGGTGGTGGTGTCTTCAACGACGCGATCGTCGTCGGGCAGTGCGGGCGGTGCAAAGTGGGTAGTGGCGGCGGCAGTCATCTCGGCATCGGCTCCAGGCAGCGGATGCGGGATGGTGGCGAGGACCGGACTTCAATTCACCGTCATTCGTACAACTTGTGAAAGGCGCGGCAACAGGCTGTTGCGGCGTGATTTATTCACGAGTCGAACTTGTCGGGGTGGGATATGCGCGAGAAACGAACTGGAAATACATCGCCCGCGCGTGGCACATGAGATGCCTGGACTGCCGTTTTCCTGCGCGCGGCACGTGTGGCGTGACTCCCTCTCCCGCTTGCGGGAGAGGGTAGGGGTGAGGGCCAGCGGCGGTGGAAGTGCTGAAGCCCTCAGCCTCTGGGTGAGGTCGGTGCGCAGTCCCCTGCGAGAAGCCAAGCGCGGGCGCTCCAGGGTGCAGGGGGCATCCCTCCGGGAACCCCCAGCACCCTTCCGGCCCCACCCGCTCTCGCTGCCCAGGGGCCTGGAGAGTACGTGTGGCAGGTCTTGCCACGAGTGGGGCCAGGTCTTGCTCAGACCAGCGTCACGCCGGTCTTGCTCTGCACGAACTCGCGGGTCACTTCGGGGGCGAGCTCGACCAGCTTCAGGCCCTGCGGAGTCACGTCCATCACGGCCAGGTCCGTGATGATGCGGTTGACGACGCCCACGCCCGTCAGCGGCAGCGTGCAGGTCGGGATGATCTTCAGGTCCTCGGTGCCGTCCTTCTTGCGGGCGACGTGCTCCATCAGCACGATCACGCGCTTGACGCCGGCGACCAGGTCCATCGCGCCGCCCATGCCCTTCACCATCTTGCCGGGGATCATCCAGTTGGCGAGGTCGCCGTGCTCGCTGACCTGCATCGCGCCCAGGATGCTGAGGTTGATCTTGCCGCCGCGGATCATCGCGAAGCTGTCATGGCTGCCGAAGATGGACGAGCCAGGCATCGTCGTCACCGTCTGCTTGCCGGCGTTGATGAGGTCGGCGTCGACCTCGTCCTCCGTCGGGAACGGGCCGATGCCGAGCATGCCGTTCTCGCTCTGCAGCCACACTTCCTTGTCGGCCGGCACGAAGTTCGCCACCAGCGTCGGAATGCCGATGCCGAGATTCACGTAGAAGCCGTCTTCCAGTTCCTGCGCGGCACGTGCCGCCATCTGGTCTTGGGTCCAGGGCATGTCTCTCTCCTCAAGCCGCGGGGCGGATGGTGCGCTTCTCGATGCGCTTCTCAGGATTCGGGTTGTGCACGATGCGGTGCACGTAGATCCCGGGCAGATGGATGCTGTCGGGATCCAGCTCGCCGACCTCGACGACCTGCTCCACCTCCACCACCGTGACCTTGCCGGCCATCGCGCAGGCCGGATTGAAGTTGCGCGCCGTGCGCCGGAAGATCAGGTTGCCGCTCTTGTCGGCGATGTGCGCCTTGACCAGCGCCACATCCGGATTGAGCGCGCGCTCCATCACGTACTGATGGCCGTCGAACTCGCGGATCTCCTTGCCCTCGGCCACCAGCGTGCCGACGCCGGTGCGCGTGAAGAAGGCCGGGATGCCCGCGCCGCCGGCACGCAGCTTCTCGGCCAGCGTGCCCTGCGGCGTGAACTCGAGTTCGAGCTCGCCCGCCAGGTACTGGCGCTCGAACTCCTTGTTCTCGCCGACGTAGCTGGAGATCATCTTCCTGATCTGCCGCGTCTCGAGCAGCTGGCCCAGGCCGAAGCCGTCCACGCCCGCGTTGTTGCTGATGACGGTCAGGCCCTTGGTGCCGCTGTCCCGCAGCGCCGCGATGAGCGCCTCCGGAATGCCGCACAGGCCGAAGCCGCCGACGGCCAGCAACTGGCCGTCCGCCACGATGCCGTCCAACGCCGCCTTGGCATTGGGGAAAAGCTTGTTCATCCGATGTCTCCTGCTTGCCGTTGATCCACGGGTTTCAGAACTGGTCCAGAACTGGTCGAGCAATCTACTACGTAAGGCATTAGGTAAGCGCTACGTAGAATTGATTAAGCATCCGCCGCTGCCTCCCCGCGCAGCCATCCCGCCACCGAGTCCCCGAAGGAAGCCCGATGACCCTGCCCCCGGACGCCCTGTCCCTGGACGCGCTGCGCGCGCAGATCCCGAAGATCTTCGCGCCCTGGATCGTCGCACTCGGCCTGGAGCCCGTCCATGCGGAAGATGGGCTGCTGCGATTGACGATGCCGGTCGCGCCCGAGCTGGTCCACGTCGGCGGCGTGATGTGCGGGCAGGCGTCGATGGCCGCGGCCGACACGGCGATGGTGTTGCTGATGATGCGCGAGCTGGGCGAGTTCCGCCCGATGACGACCGTCCAGCTGCAATCGACCTTCATCCGCCCGGTCTCCGGCGCCCGCTGCACGATCGAGGCGCGCCTGCTGCGCCGCGGCAGGAACCTGGCGTTCGGGCAGATCGACCTGCTCGACGAGCAGGGCCGGCTGGCCGTGCAGTCGACGACGACCTACGCGCTGTTGTGACTGTTGCGGCCCGTTCCGACCTGCTTCCCATGAGCCTCGACTACCGCACCGCGTTCGACCAGGCCCCGATCGGGCTGGTGATTTCCGAGAACCGCCTGATCAAGGACTGCAACCGGCTGGTGCTGGAGATCTTCGGCGCGCAGCGCGAGCAGCTGATCGGCCACAGCTTCGCGCTGCTGTATCCGAGCCCCGTCGAATTCGAGCGCACCGGCGAGCGCATCGTCGCGAGCCTCGATGCCGCCGGCTATTACGCCGACGAGCGCGTGATGAAGCGCGTCGGCGGCTCGCGCGCGGGCGAGCTGTTCTGGTGCCACGTGTCGGGCCGCGCGCTGGACCCGTCGCAGCCGCATGCGAGCGGCATCTGGAGTTTCGAGGACCTGTCCGCGACGCGCCAGCTCAAGGCCGACCTCACGCCGCGCGAGCGCGAGATCGCCGCCCTGCTGATCGAAGGCCTCACCAGCAAGCTGATTGGCCGCAAGCTCGGCGTCAGCCCGCGCACGGTCGATGTGTACCGCGCACGCTTGATGAAGAAATACGGCGCGGCGAGCACGCCGGACCTTGTCCATCGCCTGCTCGTGTCATGAGATTCCTTGCGTGACGTATTCCCGCGCAAGGCCTGACGCCTTGCGGAAATCACCTGGAATGCCCCCTTGGCAACATGATGGAAACCTCGTTGCAAGCGCTCACAAGATCCTCAGAAGCACCGATGGATACGGCAATCGAGCAAGACGTGACCCCGGATAGGCGATTTCATCGATGATTTGCGGGGCAACCCGGGGATGCGCGCGTGATTTCTCACGCACAATACGCGCCGTCCGGCGTGAAGCCGGGCCTTAACCGCAGAGTCAAACGAATGAACAAGACTGAACTGATCGAACACCTGGCTTCCAAGCACGAACTGACCAAGGCCGAAGCTGGCCGCATCCTGGAAACGCTGCTGGACGCGGTGGTGTCCACGGTGAAGAAGGGTGGCGCTGTCTCCATCCCGGGCTTTGGCGCCTTCAAGCAACACGCCCGTGCCGCCCGCACCGGCGTGAACCCCAGCACCGGCGACAAGATCAAGATCGCCGCCGCCAAGCTGCCGAAGTTCACCCCGGGCGCCGGCTTCAAGGCCGCCGTGGACCCGAAGGCTGCCGCTCGCAAGGCTGCCGCCAAGCCGGCCAAGGCTGCCGCCAAGCCCGCCAAGAAGGCCGCCAAGAAGTAATCCACTTCTGGCGCACGCCGATCGCCAGGGTCGCTTCAGCGATCCGGGCGGTACCGAACAAACCCGGCTTCTGCCGGGTTTGTTTTTTTGCTTCTACAGTTCCGACATGTCCGCCCCCGCGCCCACCGCCGCGTCCGCCCCGACGCCCGCCCTTGCGCCCTCCCCGCGCGTGCTCTCGCTCATCCCCCCGATGACGCAGCTCAACACGCCCTACCCGTCCACCGCGTACCTGACGGGTTTCCTGCGCTCGCGCGGCTTCCAGGCGGCGCAGCGCGATCTGGCGCTGGCGCTGGTGCTCAAGCTGTTCTCCCGCGACGGCCTGACACGCGTGCGGGCCGCCGTGCAGGCGATCCCGCTGCCGGACCGCGGCATCGCGTCGCGCCATTTCGACGAATCCTTCGACCGCTACTTCGCCACGATCGCGCCGGCGATCGCGTTCCTGCAGGGGCGCGACCCGACGCTGGCGCACCGCATCAACACGCGGACCTTCCTGCCCGAAGGCGCGCGATTCCAGACGCTGGAGGTCTACGTCGCCGATGACGGCGAGGATCCGCTGGCCTGGGCCTTCGGCGCGCTGGGACTGCAGGACCGCGCGCGGCACCTGGCGACGCTGTACCTGAACGACCTCGCCGACGTGCTGCGCGAATCGGTCGATCCGCGTTTCGAGTTCGTCCGTTACGCCGAGCAGTTGGCGACCAGCCAGCCGACCTTCGATCCGTTGCACGACGCGCTGAGCGCGCCGCCCAACCTCGTCGACGACCTGCTGCGCGAGCTGACGCTCGCCGCGATCGATGCGGAACAGCCCGACGTGGTGCTGCTCTCGGCGCCCTTCCCCGGCGCCGTCTACGCGGCGCTGCGCATCGGGCAGACGATCAAGCGCGAGCGGCCCCACATCAAGATCCTGTTCGGCGGCGGCTTCGTCAACACCGAGTTGCGCGAGCTGACCGAGCCGCGCCTCTTCGACTACGTGGACTTCGTGTCGCTGGACGCGGGCGAGCGCCCGCTGCTGGCGCTGCTCGATCACATCGCCGGCAAGCGCAGCCGGCAGCGGCTGGTGCGATGCTTCATCCGCGAGGACGACGGCGAGGACGCGGAGCGCGCCGAAGGCACGCGGGCGGGCCAGGTCCGCTACATCAACTTCGTCGAGCCGGACGTTCCCTTCGAGGACGTCGGCACGCCGACCTGGGACGGCCTGCCGTTGCACGACTACCTGTCGCTGCTGGACATGCTGAACCCGATGAACCGGCTGTGGAGCGACGGCCGCTGGAACAAGCTGACCATCGCGCACGGCTGCTATTGGAAGAAGTGCAGCTTCTGCGACATCACGCTGGACTACATCTCGCGCTACGAGGCAGCCTCGGCGAAGACGCTGGTGGACCGCATCGAGGCGATCGTCGCGGAGACGGGCCAGACCGGCTTCCACTTCGTCGACGAGGCGGCACCGCCCAAGGTGCTGAAGGCGCTGGCGCAGGAGCTGATCGATCGCGGCGTGTCCATCAGCTGGTGGGGCAACGTGCGCTTCGAGAAGACCTTCACCCCCGAGCTCTGCCAGTTGCTCGCCGACAGCGGCTGCATCGCGATCAGCGGCGGGCTAGAGGTCGCGTCCGATCGACTGTTGAAGCTGATGCAGAAAGGCGTGTCCGTCGAGCAGGTGGCGCGCGTGACGCGCGCGTTCACCGAATCCGGCATCCTCGTCCACGCCTACCTGATGTACGGCTTCCCGACGCAGACGGTGCAGGACACCGTCGATGCGCTCGAGTACGTGCGCCAGCTCTTCGAGAACGGCTGCATCCAGAGCGGCTTCTTCCACCGCTTCGCCTGCACGGTGCACTCTCCGGTGGGACAGGACCCGAAAGCCTTCGGCGTCGAACTGCTGCCGCTGCCGCCGTCGCCGTTCGCGAAGAACGACGTCGGCTTCGTCGACCCCACCGGCACGGACCACGATGCCATGGGGGAAGCACTCAAGAAGGCGCTCTACAACTTCATGCACGGCATCGGCGTGGAGCAGGACGTGCGACGCTGGTTCAGCGTCAGGGTGCCGAAGCCCAAGGTGTCCAAGCAGTTCATCGCCGAGGCGTTGGACGCGTGAGGATGCCGGCGTCCGCGCTGCCAGGCGCGGGCTCTCCACGGTGCATGGGGGATCGCTCCAGGACCCCCAAGCACCATTCCGGCCCCACCATCACTCGCTGACTTCGGGCCTTGGTTGGCGCTGGTCAGCGCATGCCGGCGGGCGCGATCATCGTTGCGGCAGGGACCGCGTTCGTCGTGGGACCCGCACCAGGATCGGGCAAGCGCACCGGGCGGATGTCGAGCCGCACATCGAGCAGCGTGACGTCCTTCGCGTCGCCATCGGTGTCGATCCATCCCTGCGTATCCGCACCGCGATAGAGCCGGAAGACAAAGCCGGTGCGGTCGCGATCGCCGGTGGCGTCGGGACGGATGCGCGCCGCCATCGCGCGCACCTCGGCCGCGGGCGAACTCAGCAGTTCAGTCATCGCCTGGACGATGCGGTTGTCGCCGAGGATGTCCGGCTGGAAGCTGTCCACCGGCCCGCGTGAGGAAACAGCCCCTCCCTGCATCGAGGCACGGACCGGCACGGGGGATCCGGCGGCGGTCTTTCTGGGCGCCGGCATCGTGACGCCGGAGCGCAGGTCGTGGCGGTCGCCGTTGTCGAGGTAGCTGAGCCGCGCGCCGCGCACGTTGAACATGCCCAGCGACGGATCGCTGTGCGCATCGCGCAGGTCGACGAACAGCGCGCCCCGTCCGCCGATGACATCGATGCGATCGCCATGCACGACGGCGGCGCTGTTCTCCTCGACGCCGAGCCCGAAGCGGTAGCCCTTGGCCATCATCAGCGGCAGCATGCGGCCGATGCGCCCGCGCTTGAGGAAATGCTGGTCGACGAACAGCTCGCTGCCGACGAAGCCGAGGCCCTGGTCGATCTCATGACCCTCGCGCAGCGTGCCGCGCATGACCTCCATGACGTTGAGCGCATCGCGGAACATCACGCGGCTCATGATGGCCGCGCCGGCGCTGGTGCCCGCGACGACACCGCCGCGCCGATAGACATCCCAGATGGCATCGAGCATCGCCGTGCGCCGCCCGTCAGGCTGCAGCGTGTCGACGATGAAGCCCTGCGCGCCGCCCGAGAAGAAGACGGCGTTGGACGCGCGCACCTTCGCGATCAGCTCGGGATCGTTGAGGTTCTTCTGCAGGTCGGCGCCTTCGAGTCGCGGCGCCACGGGGATGTGCTCGGCCTGCGCGCCGTGTTTCCTGAGCACGTCGATGATGAGCTTGGCGGAGAGCTCCGGATTGGCCGCGGCGGTGGCGAGCACGGCGAAATGCGCCTTGCCGGGGCCGCCGGCCTCCTGGACGATGCGCTGCCAGACAGCGTCGTTGTCCATGCGCAGCGCACCGCCGATGACGATGGCGGTCTGGGCCGAGGCGGCGCCGGCCCCCAGCAACGCCGCCGCGGCGAGCAGCGCGCGGACCCGGATCGAGAGGAGTCGGAAGGCATGCATGCCGTCTATCTTGCATATCGCATGCCAGATGGGAAGCAGGCTCCGCCTTCAACCTGGGGATACGAACGGGCATTCCGGCCCGCCCTCCCCTGAACGGATGGGTATCGATCGGGGCGGACACCGCACGGCAGAAGCGGGCACGGGAGTGTCCGAGCGCGTCCCCTCCATGTGGGATGACGCATGACAAGCGCGTTTCCATACTCGTCCACGGTCCGATCCGGGCCGAGGAGACACGCGATGACGACGAAGATGTACTCGAACGAGGACCTGAGACAAGGGCGGACCGATTTCAACCAGTTCGTCCCGGTGATCGCGCACGGCGACTCGTGGGGCTCTTTCGGCTCATTGCCGACCTGGCTGACGGGAAGCCTGTTCAACGCCCTGGACTTCGGCAAGGACGTCGGCATCGTCAACTACGCCATGCCGGGCCAGTTGCTGCGCGACCTGCCGGACGCGAAGAAGTTTTCGAAGTTCAATCAGGCGATGACGGCGAGAGGCGCGCCCAACTGGCGCGCGCTGATGATCTCAGGCGGCGGCAACGATCTGATCGACTGGATCCGCCGCAGCCCCGGCTTCGATCTCTCGCAGCGCATCCTGCGCCGGCAGGACGAGTGGCAGGACGCGAGTCTCGGCGTCGCGCGCTACCTGTCGCAGTCCGGCTGGACCAACCTCTGCGAGGAATTGATGGAGGCCTACGTGAAGCTGGACGCGCTGCGCGACGGCAACTTCGCCGGCATGGTCATCATCACGCATGTCTACGACTACATGACGCCGCGCTTTGCGCCGGTGATTGGCGGCGGATCGAACGCCTGGATGGCGCCGGCGTTCGAGATGGCCGGCATTCCGAAGGGCGACTGGAACGCCGTGGCCCACGTGCTGGTGGACTGGTTCCACGACTTCCTCGAGCATCAGGTGAAGGCACGCATCGGCGGTTTCCTCGTGCTGGACACGCGCGGCGGCAGCACCCCGGCGGCGCCGGGCACGACCGGCGTCAGCAATGACTGGGCGAACGAGATCCACCTGACAGCACAGGGCTACAAGAAGCTCGCCGCCGCGACATGCAACGCCACCTTGACGGCCTTGGCCCAGACCTGGACGACCGGTGAAATCGCGGCGTCCGACACCCCACCGGCAGCGGCGGGACTCCGCGCGCTGGAGTCGGCGCTGCGCGAGTCGGGACACGCGTCGCCGAAGTCCGCAAAGGCGATGAAGAAGGCGCCGGACGCTCCCGCGAAGAAGGGGAAGAAGACGGGGCAGAAGACGGCGACGAAGGCGGCGACGAAGGGGGCGAAAAGGCCCCGCTGATGCCGATCGAAGCGGAGCTCCGCTTCTTCGCCATCGCCGGAAGCATCGTGACGGGGCGTGCTACCGGGTCGTCAACGCGGCGAACTCCTCCGGCGGAGACCGCGTTGCTACGCGGTCCGGCGCCGTCTACCGACGCGCCGGGTGAGCGAGCTCAGGCCCGACCCGCGAGATCGATCAATCGCTTGAACGCTGCAGCGACGACCTCGTCGCCCAAGGCGAGCAGGTTGTCGCCGACATAGATCTCCGTCACTGCCCGACCCGGAGAACCCGTTTCGCGCGCGGCATTGAACAGCCAGAGGCCGTCGTTCTCGGCGATCGCGTTGCGCGCCTCCACGAGACGTTGCACCTCCCCGTCCATGTGGACATGGAACATGTTCGCGTGCGGCGCGGTGGGATTGATCCGGAGGCCGTCGACCTGGCTCAACGCCTGGACCACCTGCACCGTGCGCTCGAACAGACGAGGCATCAGCGCCAGGCGTTCGTCCAGACGGCAGGCCGCCGATGCCGCGAGCGGCGCCAGTTGATAGATCGTTCCGCCCATGCGTCGCCGCCACAGGCGCGCCTGCGCCATGACGCGTTCCTCACCCGCGAGCAGCGCGCCCGAGAATCCGCCGAGTCCCTTGTAGGTCGAGACATAGACGGTGTCGAAGCCGGCGACGATGTCGGCGTAGTCCTTCCCGTACCACGCGGCCGCCTCCCACAGGCGCGCGCCATCGAGGTGGAGTCTTGTGTCCGTCTCCATCCCCCAGGCCTTGATCGCGACCAGTTCCTCCCATGTGGGGGACTGCCCGCCGATCACGCGCGCCGGGAGTTCGAGCACCACGGCGGCCAAGGCCTCCGCGGGCCGTTCCAGATCGCTCCTGTTGAGCGTGCGGTGGGACTGCCCGAGGAACGCCGCATGCAGCCCCATCACATGGGAATAGGCCAGTTCCTCTTCCGTTGCCAGATGGCAGGTCGCGTGCATGCCGAAGCGCGGCAGACGCTTGTCGTCCGCGTGGAGGCGCAAGGCGATCAGCTGCGCCATGACGCCGCTGGGCATGAAGACGGCGGCCGGCTTTCCCAACAGACCGGCGACGCGCTGCTCCAGCAGTGCGACTGCGCCGCCGTCGCCGTATACGTCGGCGGCGACGTCGTTCGCCCGCGCCCAGGCCGCAATGGCTTCCAAATCCTCGGCGAATGATCGGGGGGCAAAACCTGACACCCACCGGGTGCAGCGCTTCTTCAGGGCTTGGATCTCAGAGGGCGTCATCGCTGTCTCGCTCGCGGCAATCGGATCGCGATTGAATCACGATCGCAGACTCGCGGACTCGCGGACTCGCAGCGCGCGGCACGGGGCTCGCCGAGGCGCCGTCTTCGCGCCTCGCCCCGCTCCGGTCCGCCTCGCCCCACACCGCCTTGCTTACAGCTTCGTGCCGCCGCTCGCGTCGACGATCTGCCCGGTGGTCCAGGCACCGTCCGGCCCCGCCAGGAAGGCGACCACGCCGGCCACGAATTCCGGCTTGCCGACGCCCGGCAGCGCCTGCACCTGCGCCAGCGTTTCCTTGCCGCCCGGCTCGTTGATCCAGGCGCTCATGCGGGTGTCGATGGCGCCGGGCGCCACGACGTTAACCGTGATGTTGCGCGGGCCCAGCTCAGCCGCCAGTTGCAGCGTCAACGCGTCCACGAAACCCTTGCTCGCGGAGTAGGCCGTGATGCCGGGGAAGGCGATGCGCGTCGCTGCCGTGCCGATGTTGATGACGCGGCCGCCGTCGGGCATCACCGGCACTACGCCCTTCGTGACGTGGAACAGGCTGCGCATGTTGACGCTGACGAGGCGCTCGAAGTCCTCGACGCTGGTGTCGGCCAGGCCGGCGAACACGGCGATGCCGGCGTTGTTGACGAGGATGTCGACGCGCGGCAGCTTCAGCGCCGTCACGCGCTCGACCAGTTGCTGGCCGCCGTCGACGGCCGACAGGTCCGCCTGGACCACATGGGCCTTGCCGCCGGCGGCACGCACCGACGCTGCCAGCGTTTCCACTTCATCGCGGCCGCTGCCGTAGTGCAGCACGACCTCCGCGCCGTCGGCGGCGAGGCGCTGCGCGATGGCGGCGCCGATGCCGCGCGAGGCGCCGGTGACCAGGGCGATTTTTCCTGCAAGGGACTTGCTCATGATGCGCTCCAAATAGACCGATCGGTCAAAATAGGGGGAAAGAAAAGCCGCTCACGCGGCCGGTGGGAAATCGGGGTGGAGGGGCGGTGTTCAGCGGCGGATCACGCCCTGTCGAGCACCGCCGTCGCGAGCGCCACGGAGCGCTCCATCTGTTCGCGGCTGCGGCCCGCCTGTGCGGCCACGCGCAACCCGCTGGTCAGCGCAATCATCAGTTCGGCGAGCTCCGCCGACGGTGTCCTGCTGGCGATCGAGCCATCCCGCTGACCGCGCTCGACGGCCGCGCGCAGCATCTCGTGCGTGGCCTGCCAACGGCTCGTCAGCGCCCAGGCCAACGGTGCATCGGACAGGCCTTCCAGCAGGCCGCTGGTGACGATGCAATGCTTGTCGACGGGGTTGGGGCTGCTGCAGCTGGCGACCATCGCCTCGAAGTACACCTCGATCGCCAGGCGGCCGGTCTCCGCGGCCTGCACCGCGGCGACCGTATGCGCGGCACGTTGCACCGCGCAGTCGATGGCCTGCAGGTACATGGCCTGCTTGTCGCCGAAGGTGTTGTACAGGCTCTGCTTGCCCAGGCCGGTCGCTTCCTGCAGGAGCGCCAGGCTCGTGCTCGCATAGCCGTGCGTCGCGAAGACGTCGGTCAGACGCTCCAGGACTTCGGCTTCGGAAAAGCGGCGTTCGCGTGGCATGGGACGGATCCTACGGCGTATTGGACCGATCGGTCAATAGCCGTAGTTTCCGTCCGGTCTCACGCCGATCGCGGAGCTCACGCCTTCGACAGGTCCGTGTCCTTCAACGGCAGTTGCCGGATCCGCTTGCCGGTGGCGGCGAACACCGCGTTGAGCACGGCCGGCGCGGCCACCGCGATCGTCGGCTCGCCGACGCCGCCCCAGAAGCCGCCCGACGGCATGACGATCACCTCCACCGCGGGCATGTCGTACAGACGCATGACGCCGTAGGTGTCGAAGTTGGTCTCCGCGATGGCGCCGTCCTTCACGGTGTTGCCGCCGAAGAGTGCCGCGCCCAGCCCGTACACGAACGAACCCGCCACTTGCGCTTCCACCTGCTGCGGATTGACGACATGGCCGGGGTCGGTGGCCGCGACGATGCGGAGCACCTTGAGTTGCCCGTCCTTGACGGACACCTCCGCGACCGCGGCCGTGTAGCTGCCGAAGCCCATGTACTGCGCGATGCCGCGGAACACGCCCTTGGGCGCGGGCTTGCTCCAACCGGCGCGATCGGCCACGGCCTGCAGCACCGCCAGGTGCTTGGGCCGCTTGGCCATGTGCTGCTTGCGGAACTCGAAGGGATCCTTGCCGGCGGCGTGCGCGAGCTCGTCGATGAAGCACTCGCTGTAGATCGCGTTCTGGTTGGTGTTCACGCCGCGCCAGTAGCCGGGACGCACATGCGGATTGCGCATCGCGTGGTCGATCAGCAGGTGCGGCACCTCGTAGCCGAAGTGACCTTCCGGCGAATCCGCGAGCAGTCCCTGGAACACGGTCGCGTCGCCGTTGGCGGTGATCGCCTTCGGGTTGACGAAGGACGTGATGGACTGGCCGGCGATGCGCATGTGCAGCGCGGCGATGCGGCCCTGCCCATCGAGCGTCGCGCGCAGTCGGCACTGTGTCACCGGATGGAAGCGGCCCTGGAGCATGTCCTCCTCGCGCGTCCACATCATCTTCACCGGCACGCCCGGGCGCTGTTTGGCGATGCGCACGGCCATCGCCAGATAGTCGGTGGCGAGGCGGCGACCGAAGCTGCCGCCAATGCGCATGGGGTGGACCTCGCAGGCGGTGATATCGAGCCCCGCGGCGTCGGCCACCGTCGCGAGCGCCGCTTCGGCCACCTGCGTGGGCGCCCAGACGTCGCAGCGCTGCGGCGTCCACTGCACCGTGGCGGACAGCGGCTCCATCGGCGCGTGGTTCTGGAACGGCGTGCCGTAGTCGGCCTCGATCACGCGGGAAGCGCCCTGCAGCTGCGCCTTCGCATCGCCCAGCCGGTTGCCGACGAAGGGCGTGTCGCCCTGCAGGCCCTCGCTGATCATCGCGGCGATGGAGGCGCTGCTGACCGACGCGTTCGGCCCCTTGTCCCAGACGATGGGCAAGGCGTCGAGCGCGCGCTTCGCTTGCCAGAAGCGGTCCGCGAGCACGGCGAGGGTGGCGTCGTCGACCTTGATCACGTCGCGCACGCCCGGCATCTTGAGCACGGCCTTTTTGTCGAAGCTCACCAGCGTGCCGCCATGGACGGGACAGGCCTTGGGCAGCGCGACGATCATCCCGGGCAGGCGCAGGTCCATGCCGTAGACCAGCGAGCCGTTGAGCTTGTCCGCGGTGTCGAGCCGCTTCAGCGGCTTGCCGGCGATGCGCCACTGCGACGGATCCTTGAGGACGACGTCCTCGGGGATCGGCAGCTTGTTCGCCGCTGCGGCGACGGCGCCGAAGGTGGTCTGGCGCTTGGAGGCCGCATGGCGGATGGTGCCGCTGTCCACGGTGCATTCGGCGACGGGCACGGCCCACTGCTGGGCGGCCGCGCTGACCAGCATCGAGCGCGCGGCCGCGCCGGCCTTGCGCACGTAGTCCTGCGAGCCCCGGATGCCGCGCGAGCCGCCCGTGCCCATGTCGCGCCAGATGCGGGCACGCGCCCGGTTGGCGCCTGGCTTCACCAGCTCGAAGCGGACGTTGGCCCAGTTGCATTCGAGCTCCTCGGCCACGAGCTGCGCGAGCCCGGTCAAGGTGCCCTGCCCCATCTCCGCCCGCGCGATGCGGATGACGACGGACTCATCGGGATGAATCAGCAGCCAGGCCGTCACTTCGCCAGCCGGCGCCGCGCCCGACGACGGTGCCTGAGCCGGCGTCTGCGCTTGCGCCATCGCGCCGGTCACGGGCAGCGTGAACTCAAGAGCGAGGCCACCCGCCGCGAGGCCGGTCGCTTTCAGGAAATGGCGTCGCGTCGCGCCCGTCGCGGCGGCGTTGGTGGCTGCGGCGGCGTTGGTGGTTGCGGCGCTCATCGCTTGGCTCCCGCGCCGCGCAGGCGTTGGGCGGCCAGCTTGGTCGCGGCCAGCACCCGCGGATAGGTCCCGCAGCGGCAGATGTTGGTGATGCCCGTGCGGATGTCTTCATCGCTGGGATCGGGCGTCTGGGCGATCAGGGCGGCGGCGGCCATGATCATCCCGGGCTGGCAGTAGCCGCACTGCGCGACATCGAGTTCGGCCCAGGCCTCCTGCACGACCTTCAGCCGCGTCTGGCCCAGTCCCTCGATCGTCACGATCTTCGCGGTGGCCGGCACCGCGCTGGCCGGCATCACGCATGAGCGCAGCGCCGCGCCGTCCAGGTGCACCGTGCAGGCGCCGCACTGCGCGACGCCGCAGCCGTACTTCGTGCCGGTGAGCTGCAGCTCTTCGCGCAGCACCCACAGCAGCGGCGTGTCGCCGTCGACGTCCGCGCGCAGTTGCCGGTTGTTGACGTTCAGCTCGGTCATGGTCATGGCTTGCCTCCCTGTTCCAGGATCCAAGTGGAGAGCGCCTGGGCCTCCTCGGCGCTCACCTGCGGATTGGCGGGCATGGGCACGGGACCCCAGCGGCCCGAGCTGCCCTTGACGATGCGCGAGGCGAGCTCCGCGGCGGCGCCGTCCTGCTTCGCGTACTTCGCGGCGACGTCCTTGAACGAGGGCCCGACGAGCCGCTTGTCGACGGCGTGGCAGGCCATGCAGTTCTTCTTCTGCGCGAGCGCGGGGTTGGCCAGGGCAAGACCCGGCACGGCGACCAGCAGCGCACAGCACGCGAGTGCGGACAGCTTCCTCATGAATGGCTTCTCCGGAGTGGCTTTTCGAGGCGGCGTTGGCGCCGTGCAGGCACTCTAGGCGCGAGAGCAGCCGCCCACAATGCGCGAAAGCCTGCTTTGGGCGGCGGGCGCCCCGCACCGCAGCCTGCGCCGTCAGCCGCCGGACCTGAGCGCGGCGGTCGCCGCGATCGAATCAAGCCTGCGCGCCGCCGATGGTCTGCGCCAGAGCGGCTGACTGCCCCTTCCGGAGGCGCTTCGCCGCCGCCTCGCGTTCGAGCCGCTTGCGGCCGAGGTACAGCCACCAGCCGGTGACCGCGAACGCGGGCAGCATCAGCGCCGCAATGAACATCGCGATGCGCCCGGGCAGACCGAAGAGCGTGCCCATGTGCAGCGGATAGATCGCCGCCAGGGCGCGACCGCCGACGGCCTTCGCGCCGTAGCGCTCGTCCTTGACCACCTCGCCGCTCTGCGCCTTGATCGTCGTGCGGTTGCGCGCGCGCTCATGCGTGGGGGACGTGTCCAGCCAGGTGAAGAGGATCGGCGCCTTCGCGCCCGTCGGCACGCGGACGATGACTTCGCTCCATCCGCCCGGGACGGCGGCGCGCTCGAAGGCCTGCCACGCGATGTCGATCGCGACCTGCTTGGCGACTTGCTTGTCGACGTTCTTCTCGGCCTTCGCCTCGGTCGTCTCAGTGTTCTTCTGGGCCATCGGCTTGGCCGGTGCGCGCGGCGCCCGCGGCTCGCCGAGCCACGCGCTCACCGGATCCCGCACGCCGTCGAACGCCCAGAAGATGCCCGTCAGCGTCACCGGCACGTAGGCCACGAGGCAGGCCGTTCCCACGACCAGGTGCAGCCGCCGCAGCAAGGCTCGACCGCGCGTCTTGCGGTCGATGCGCCACCAGTCCGCGACGCTCTTCCAGTCCCGGGGCCATCGCAGATACAGGCCCGACAGCGCCAGCATCAGCAGCCCGATCGCCAGCACGCCGGTCACGACGCGCCCCGGCTCGCGCGACAGCAGCAGCCAGCGGTGTAGCGACTCCACCACCTCAAAGAAGTCCACGCCCGTCACTTCCGGCAAAGGCGCGCCGGTGACGGGGTTCAGATAGATCACGTCACCGCGTCGCTCGCCCGGCGCGGGCTCCAGGATCGCCTTCGGCGTCCGTCCGGGTTCCGCATACAGCGTGAGCGTCGCCACGCGCCGTTCCGGCTCCGCCGCGGCGAAGCCTTGCAGCAGCGCATCCGGCGTCGCGGGGCGATACGAGGACGATTCGATTCTCAGCACGCCGGGATTGATCGCCTCGGTGATCTCCTGGCGGAACGCGAGCGTCGCGCCCGTCAGTCCGATGAGCAGCGGATCGAGCCTGCCGTGATGCCTAGCAGCCAATGCAGCTGGGTCCAGAACTTGCGCGCGGTCATCGCCTTCCTTGGGTCATCGTCCTGCCGCCCAATCGACGGCCGCGTCGAACAGCGCGAGGCCGCTCGGCGAAAGATTCGTGAACGTGTCGTTGTCGAGGAACACCATGACGCGGCGCGCCGGCGCGAGGGACTCGTAGTCCATCGTCGCGCCCTTCTCGTAGCCGAAGAGCGCCGCCTTGCCCGGCTCGCCGTAGATCGTCGCGATCGTCGTCGCGCCCGGGCCCGGCCGGCCCCAGCCCATGCCGGCCTGCTTCACGTACACGTTGGCCAGACCCGCCGGCAGGCCGCCGGCCATCGGATGCGGCGCGTTGACGATCCACAGGTAGCGCTCCTTCGTCTCCGCGCCAAAGTCGACATCGTGTTTCTTGCCGGTCATGGCGAGGTCGTCGAGGAAGTCGTTCTCCCAGGTGATCAGCGGGACGCGCACATGGCGCCAGCCCGGGTCGACGTCCTTGCTCGACACGGTGGACGACAGCACCACCAGCGCCGCATTCGCGGCTACGTCCGGCGAGACCTTCTGATCCTCGAGCTGCACGACGAAACCGCGCTCGCCGAGATGCCTGGACACCGCGTCGTCGACCGCGCGGTGCGGCCCGCTCTTCTGCACGACGAGCACGACGCGCTCGCCGGCCGCGAACGCGAGCGAGGTCGCGCCGAGCCCGATGGCCACGAGCATCGTGCCGAGCGCCGCCTTCGCGCCCCTCACGCTTCGCAGGAGTGTCCGGCGCGCGTCCATCTCAGAACTCCATCGACGCCGACAGCAGCACCTGCCGCGCGTCGCCCATGGACACGGCGTAGGTGTTGACGCTCGACGTGTAGTAGGTGCGGTCGAAGAGGTTCTTCACGTTGAGCTGCAGCTTCAGGGGGCGACCGCCGGCCTGGGTCTCATAGGTCGCGAACGCGTCCGCGACGCTGTAGGCCGGCAGCACGAAGCTGATGGCGGAGTCGCCGGGGCGACGGCCGATGTAGCGCGCGCCGCCGCCGATGCGCAGCGTGCCGGCACCGATCTGACCGAAGTCGTGGACCACCGACAGCGAGCCCGTCGCACGCGCCACGTTCCACAACCACAGGCCGGCGAACTGCGGATCCTCGGTCGTCTTCGCGTCCGTGTAGGCGAGCGCGGCGATGCCCTGCCAGTTGCGGGCGAACTCACCGGCGATGTCGAACTCGATGCCGCGCGAGCGCGCCGCGCCGTTGGTACGCCAGTCCGTGAGCTTGGTGACGTCGTTGAACTGCGAGACCAGCACGTTGCGCTTCTTGATCTCGTAGACGGCCAGGGTGCTGGTGACGCGCCCCGGCAGGTCGAGCTTCACGCCGGCCTCCCAGGACTTGCCCTCTTCCGGGTTTACCGACGAATCGATGACGACGCCCGAGGACAGCGGCGCGATCGTCGACTGCGGCTTCAGCGAGGTCGAGTAGTTGCCGTACAGCGAGAGCGTGTCGGTCAGGTTGTAGATGAGGCCGACGCGCGGCAGCCACTTGTCGCCACTGGTGTCGGTGTTGGCCTTGAACGGGCGGCCGCGACCGGCCTCCTGCGTCCAGTGCTGGTAGCGCAGGCCGCCGATGACGGTCCAGCGCTCGCCCAGGCGCACGGCGTCCTGCAAGAACACCGACTGGTTGTGCAGCTTGTCGGTCTGGTCGCTGTCGCTGGCGGAGATGGTCTGCGAGGGCTGCTCCGTGCCGTAGACGGGGTTCAGGTAGCTGAAGACCGTCTTCGTCGCCTGGCGCAGCAGGTCGCGGCGGTAGATGAGCCGGTACTCGGCGTCGGCGCCGACCTGCACCTCGTGCGTGATGCCGGCGGTCGAGAACTTGCCGTCCACATAGGCGGTGCCGTAGCTGTCGGTGCTGAGCGCGCCCTGCGTGCCGTCGTTGTTGCGCGTGAGCGTGCCGGTCTTCGTGTTGACGCCGTTCACGCGCAGCTGGTTCGCGTCGTAGGTCTCGCGGTTGTAGCTCGCGTTCACATGCGCCGCCCAGCTGCCGTCGAGCTTGTGGTCCACCGAGAGCTGCGCCAGGTGCGTCTCGCCGTCCATCTGGTTGAAGGGCTCATCCAGGCGACGCGTCTTAAGGATGGGCAGCGGCTGCTTGGTGGCCGGGTCGAACGCGGTGCCGCGGTCGAAGGGCGTCAGGTAGTTGCGGTACTCGTACCAGAGCACCGCCTGCGTGTCGCGCCCGTACCAGGCCACCGAGGGCGCGATCAGCGTCTCGCGGTGGGTGCCGGAATTGCGCCAGTAGTCCTCGTTGATCTGATCGACGACGAGGCGATAGGCCAGGCCCGTCTTGTCGGCGGGATCGGGCGTGCCATTCAAGGCGATGGGGCCGGTGGTGTCCAGCGTCTCGCCGATGCCGGTGCGGCCGCCCGCGTAGCCCGAACCCACGATGGACACGCTGGTCCGCGCGTTCAACCGCGGCTTCTTGCTGACGACGTTGATCACGCCGCCCGGATCCATGATCCCGTACAGCAGCGAGGACGGGCCCTTGAGCACCTCGACGCTTTCGGCGGCGGCGTTCATGCCGCGGCCTTGCACCAGCGGCATGCCGTTGTGCATCACCGAGCCGTCGCGGTTGCCGCCGAAGCCGCGCTTCATGATCGTGTCCTGCGTGCTTGCGAGCGTGTTGCCCTGCGTGATGCCGCTGACGTTGTAGAGGGCGTCGTCCAGATAGCGCGGACGCTGGTCGCGGATCACCTGCGCGGAGACGACGTTGACGACCTGCGGGATGTCCAGCATCGAGTCGGTCGTGCGCAGCGTCGAGGCATCGGGTGTCGGCTGGTAGCGGCGGTCGGCTTCTTCCGGAGCCGGCGCGGCGCGGGCGACGACGCGGACCTGCGGCAGCGTGATGTCGGCTTGGGGAGCGTTCGAGGCGCCCACTGCCGTCGCATCCGTCGCGGCGGCCGCCGCTGCGGCTTCCTTGCGCAGCGTGTAGACGCCTGCCGCAGTCGGCACCGCCTGCAACCCCGTGCCGCTCAACAGTGCGGCGAATCCGGCGCTCACCGTGTGGCGCCCTTGCAGGCCGCGTGAGGCGATCTCCTTCGTCAGCGCCGGATCGAACGCCAGCGTCACGCCGCTGGCGGCGGCGAAGCGCGCCAGCGTGGTGGACAGCGCGCCGGGTTCGATGCGGTACTCGCGCTCCCCGGCCGCGACGTTCGCGGCGGGCGCGGCCGCCTGCGCGATCGCGGCCAGCGGCATCGCGACACCCGCGGACAGCAGCATGGACACCGCGAGCCCGACGGGCGTGGGACGGCGGACCAAGCGCGCGGAAGCGTAGAGCGGACGAGGTGTCGAGCGGGACGTCATGAAGGCAGTCTTTCCAGGGAATGAGCGGAGCGCGTTCGAGGGTTCGCGAAGGTTCTCGAAGTTCTCTTCCCTGTTGCCGGACGAGCCGGAAAAACATGAAGCGCGTCGACGCTCTGGTGTGCGCTATGCGCGCGGAGCGCCTGTGAGCGCCTGTGAGCGCCTGTGAGCGCCTCGAAGGCGCTATGCGCCGCGCGGCCGCACCGTGGCCCAGTACGCATTCGCGCGATCCACGCGGACCGGCAGCGTCGCCTCCAGCGCGGCGAGCGCGCGGTCGAGGTCGAGGACCGGGAACGCCCCGGACACGCGCAGCTCCGACACACGAGGATCGCAGCTGAGGCGCCCGCGCCGGTATCGATCGAGTTCGGCGATGACATCGGCGAGACGCGCGTTGTCGACGATGAGGCTGCCGGTGGTCCATGCCGACATATCGCCCGTGATCGCCTCGATGCGGCCGATGCTCGCGTCATCGACACCCACCTGCTGCCCCGCGTCGAGCCGTCGCACGGCGCCGCTGTTGCTGCGGACTTCCACGGCACTCTCCGTGACAGCGACGTTCAAATTCCGGTCCTCGAGCCGAAGCAGGAAACGCGTGCCGAGCGCCCGCACATGACCGAGAGGTGTCTCCACGATGAGCGGCCGCGGATCGCGCGCGCCGGCTGCGCGCAGCGCGCTGGCGGTCTCGATGAACACCTCGCCCTCGTGCAGCCGCAGCGCGCGCGACTGCGTGTCGAAGCGGATGTCCAGCGCGGTGGCGGTGTTCATCACGACGACGCTGCCGTCGTCGAGCGTCAACCGTCTTTGCTCGCCGGTGGCGGTGCGTTGATCTGCGAACCAGGCAGCGGTGCCGGCGACATCGGATCCACGCCAGACCCCGAAGCCGAGCACGCCCACCGTGCCCGCGATCGCGGCCGACTTCAGCAACTGCCGACGTCGCGGCGCCGGGCGACGCAAGGTCGGCGAGGCGAGTTCCGGGGGAACGCCGGACATCATCCGCTGCACGCGCTCGACCCGATCCCATTCAGCTTGATGCGCGGGATCCGCGGCATGCCAGGCGGCCCAGTCGCGTCGGTCCTGCGGCGTCGCGTTCCCCGACGTGAGCAGCACGAACCACTCGACGGCGCGGGTGCGTGCGTCCGCGTCGCTCACGCGGCCAGTTCGACGCAACGCGACATCGCGGTCGCCATGTAGCTCGCGATGGTGCGCTCGCTGACGCCGAGCGACTGTGCGATCTCGCGGTAGGTCAGCCCGTCGAGCTGCGACAGCAGGAAGGCCTCGCGCACCGGCCGGGCCAGGCCGTCGAGCATGTCGTCGATCGCCTGCAGGGTCTCCAGCAGAACGCTGCGGTCCTCGGGGCTCATCGCCCAGGCTTCAGGCCTGGCGGCCATCGCCTCGATCAGCGCGCGCTCCAGGTCGCGACGCCGATAGAGATCGACGACCAGGCCACGAGCGATGGTCGTGAGGAAGGCACGTGGCTCACGCCACGTGACGAGTTCGCGGCGGGTCAGCAGACGCTCGAAGGTGTCATGCGCCAGGTCGGCGGCGTCGACGGCACAGCCCAGTTGCCTGCGCAACAGGGACTGCAACCAGCTGTGATGCTCGACATACAGCGAGCCCACCAGCTGCGAGGACGCGGACGTAGCGGACATGGACCGAGACGGGAGGCGGAAAAGTCGGCCTGCGACGGCGAAGGTGGCAGGCGCGGTCGAACGCGCAGAAGCGCGGAGGCCGGATGATAAATGCGAACCATTATCAACGGCAAATGTACGGGGAAGGTCGAGGGCGATCGGTTGGCAAGCGGGGTCAGGACTTTTCTTCCACGGTCAGGCCGAGATTCGCTTGCGAAGCGGTCTGCATCACCTTGGCAGAAAGATCGGCGCCTGACACGTCCTCGTATCGAGCAGGAATGCGCTCCTTCAAGCGAAACAGCCGCTGGTGGGCCGATCGCGTAAGCTGGCCATAGGTGACGGCCTGGACCCTGCCCCGCAGTACGCCCTCCTCCTTGAGCTCGATCTCGCGCGTCGTCTTCGCGGTGATCTCATGGCCGACGACAAACGCGCGGAACATGGGGCTGCCGTCCAGCGCACCGCTGCCGAGGAAGTCTTGCACATAGCCGTTGCCCTGATTCATCTCCTCGCGGCCGATCGCGGAGCGGCCCTTCTTCAACTCGATGATCAGCACGTTCTGGATGCGCGTGAGCGTCGGATCGGCGACATCGAAACCCTCCGTGCCGACGACTGAGCAGGTCGCGTCGGCCAGGGCCATGATGTCAGGGCGCTGCCTGGCGTTGATGAACGCCTCGGTCGACAGGCGCTTCTTGAAGATCTTCTCCGCGGCCGTGCGCAGGCTGACATTGGACGAGTATTCGCTGCTGTCGAACTCGGGACCGAAGAGCCATCGGGCCTGCGTCACCAGAGGATGCAGCGTGTGCAGTTCGTCGGAAGATTCGTCGCCGGACAGCTTCTCGATGGCCGTGATCACCGCCAGGCGATGGTCGATCTCATCGAGCACCGACAACGCATCACGGACGGTCCACTGGCTGAGCAGCCGGTCGAGGCCCTCGATGTCCCACTCGTCGAGCCTGGTGAGCTTCTCGAGCAGCGCCGCGCCGCCGCGCGCCTTCTCGATGTTGATCAACGCCTGCACCGCGGCCGAGAGCACGTCCTGCGAGACGGTGGGAGCGGTCTTCACAAGATCCCGGGCGAAGCTGGCGACCTCGGCGCGGCCCAAGGGCGAGAGGTCCTTGAAGTCCTCGCGATTCTTGATCAGAGCCTCTTCGGAACTCTCTTCCACCAGCGTCGCCGAGAGCTGGGCGAAGACCTTCTTGGCGTAGCCGCGCGCGGCCTCGAACAGGGCGGCCACCTTCGGGCTGCTCTTGAAACGAACCCAGTCCTGCTCGACCTCGGACAGCCATCCATCCTCGGCCTTGATGACGATCGAATAGCGCTTGGCAAAGCGCGCGCGGCCATCGATCACGGCCTCGGAGCCGACCACCCAGCTCGGCATGCCGACAAGACGCCCGTTGACCCAGAAGGCGATGCCTTGATAGAGGGTCGACTTGTTGGAGCGGGTCGAGTCCACCACATATGCCTCGGCCCCCGGGCAGCCGTCAATCCGCAACGGCGTCTGTTCGATGAGCCCTGTCTGATCGGCCAGGGCGACGGACTCCCCGTTGACCCTCACAACGAACTGTGGATCGTGGACGAAGCGTGCCGCCAGGATCGCGCGGATGGCGTCGGCGTCGGGCAAGTGCCGCCGCACGGTCACGGAGACCTTGGTCCCGTGGCCCTTCTTGATGAAAGAGCCCTCCCCCTCGATCTTGAAGGGGTTTTCTTCGCTCTTGGTGCCAATGTCGAAGCTTGCGCCCTTGCCCACGCGCCAGGTCTCGACCGAATACTGATCGGCGAAGCACAGCAGCCCGTGCCGGCCCACGCCATTGCGGCCATAGGCCTTTCGACGCCAGCCTTCGCGCTCCGGCGGGAACTCGACCATCGCGCTTTGATGCTTTATGCGGTCGTAGCCCAGCTTCATCCAGCGGCCTTTGAACTGAGCGGCGGTCATGCCATGCCCATCGTCCTCTACCGTCAGGACCAGCGCGTTGGTCGGCGGGATCGTCAAATCCACGATGGAGGCACCCGCATCCCACGCGTTGGCCACGAGTTCGGTGAGCGCGACCTCGGGGTCCTGGGCGATGCGCCCGAGCGTGCGGACGAGGTAGTTCTCCTCGAACAGCGATCCCGTCTCCGCGTCGGCCCTTGCCTTGCTTTTCGTCGCCATGCCTTCCTCTACCATTTTTGAAGCGCCACATCAGCGCGAGACGATGTCGCACATCGCGCGGTCATCCATGCTAAGTCAGGCGAAGAGGTAGTCATGTGAATCCCAGGCGTCTCGTTCCGAACGGTCCTGCTCAACATGCCCTGCATGGCGCAGCCGGAAGATGCGAAGTCCGCTGCGAAGCTGCAACCACTGGTGCCTCATGACCCCGCGAAGGACTTAGGTCACTTTCGTTTCGCTGACCGCCCTTCAGACACTGCTTGCTCAGCTTTACTGGGAGCAACACATGAGCGTCACCACCCTGAAGGATGTGCTTCTCTCCATGGGGGAGGACCACAACTACTTCGATGGCAAGGTGCCTGTGAATCTGTGGCGGGGCCTTCACGCCAAGAAAGGCGGCGGACTTTTCGATCTGATCGAGGAAGTCGTTGTCTACTCGGCAGGCCGCCTGCGTCCGCCCGACATCGACATCATCAACAAGGGTGGAAGCAAGTGGGTCACCGTTGCCCGCAGCCCGCGAGGGATCAGCACCTTCGACAAGCCTGGCGTTCCGTCTGGCTCAGACTGGTCGTACTACCGCATCTCGGCCGGCACCGTGCTCCCCCAGGGCCTGGCGATCGTCAAAGATAATTTCAACCCCAGGCTCGGTGCTACCCACTACACGATCGCACCGGCACATGACATGCCGCTGGAAGAGTTCAAGAGGCTGTTGAACCAACTGGCTGCCAATGCGATCAAGGAAGCAGCATGATTACGATCCCCAACCCCTATGCGGCATTGCTGATCTCGGCCGTGCGAGACGCCGTGATCTATCAGGAGGGATTGCTTCGTAGCGAAACGATCCGCGACCGCTCCGAGCATGAGGAGCACTACGTCTACCTGACCCAGTTCTTTGAGTTCCTGAAGAAGGAATACAAGAGCCAAGAGGACGAGATCGGGTTACCTCTGGAGAAGCTCCTGTAGCTCGACAGACCCCATGATCGAAGGCTCCCGAGGGAGCCTTCTGCACTTCTGGTCAGGCGTTGTTCGACTTGCTCAGGTCCTCGCATTCGCTCCTGCCGCGGTCACGGTAGCGCAGTGACCCTTCCGAAGTTCAGCCGCAGCCCAGCACCCGAGCGCCAGCACGCTGATCCCCGCACCGAGCAAGCACACCGCCGTCCATCCCCCCATGGCATAGACCATCGTCGATGCCATCGCCCCTGCCCCGCTGCCGACCGCATAGAACAGCATGTAGCCCGCGATGAGCCGCCCGTGCGACTCCGCCGACCCGCGCAGGATCAGGGCCTGGTTGGTGACATGCAACGCCTGGCACCCCAGGTCGAGCACGACGACGCCCGCCATCACCCACCACAGCGACACTCCCATCCCGGCCAACGGCGCCCACGCAAGCACCATCAGCAACAGCGCACCGGCGCTTGCCTGCCGGTTCCAGCCGCGGTCGACCCACCGCCCTGCCCTGCCGGCAGCCAACGCCCCGACCGCACCCAGCAGCCCGAACGCGCCCACCGCCGAATGCGAGAGCGAATACGGCGCCGCTGTCAGCGGCAACGACAGCGCACTCCAGAAGACGTTGAACGCGGCGAAGAGCAGCAGGCCGAGGATGCCGCGGCGAAGGAGCACGCGATCCGTTCCCAGCAGCGCCAGCGTCGAGCCGACCAACTGCGGATAGCTCAAGCTCGACCGGGTCGTGGGCAGCGACGGGAAGCGTCGCCAGCCCACGATTCCGACACCCGCCACCACGGCCGCTGACGTCAGATAGACGCCTCGCCATCCGAGCAGGTCCGCGATGCCGCCTGCCCAGACGCGGGCCATCAGCAATCCGATGACCACGCCGCCTTGCGTGGCACCCACCACGCGTCCGCGTTCATGCGGCGCCGCGGCGCTGGCCGCATACGCCAAGATGCCCTGTGTCATCGCCGTGCCCAGCGCGCCGACGAGCACCATCGCGCCCATCAGCAAGACGTAGTTGCCGGCCATGGCGACCGCCAGCAGGGACAGCACGAGCCCGATCAACTGCAGCCGCATCAGCCGGCCTCTGGCGTACCGGTCACCGAGCGGCACCACCAGCAGCAGTGCCAGCACCGACCCGACCTGCGTCGCCGTCACGATCGAGCCGATCGCACCCGGCGCCACGTTGAAGTCGGTCGCCAGACTGTCGAGCAGCGGCTGAGCGAGATAGACGTTGGAGACGCTGACGCCGCCCGTGACGGCGAACAGCACGAGCTGCCGCGCGGGCATCGATTCTGAAGACGAGCCCGTGGACGAAGGATCTGGCATGGCGCTACTGGTTTTGTTTTGAAACCAGCCCAGCATATCAGCTGGTTTTAAAATGCAACCTGATGACCGGACTTGCCGATGGGAGATCGAGATGGCTGAACGCAAGCGCATGAACGACGCGACGTGTCCCGTGGCCCGCGCGGTGGACATCGTGGGGGACCGGTGGTCGCTGCTCATCGTGCGCGACGCCTTTGATGGCATCACCCGCTTCGGAGACTTCCAGACCAGCCTGGGGGTCGCGAAGAACATCCTCGCGACGCGCCTGAAGACGCTGGTCGCTGAAGGCGTGCTGGAGGTCCAGCCTGCAACGGACGGATCGGCCTACCAGCAGTACGTGCTGACCGCCAAGGGAGAGACGCTCTTCCCGATCGTCGTGGCGCTACGCCAGTGGGGCGAGGACCATCTGTTCCGCCGCGGCGAACGTCATTCGCGCCTGGTGGAGAAGCAGACGGGACAGCCGGTCGGCAGGCTGACGGTCACGAACAAGCGCGGTGAGGCCTCAGGCTTCGACGACTTCGAGGTCGTGGGCAAGACCTGACCCGAGGCCTGCTCATCTGCCAACCAGCTTGAAGTCGAAGTTGATCGACAGCTTGTTGTCCCCGGCCTTCACCGCGTCGATCTTGAGCGCCTGCACTTCCCCCTGCATGCGGCTCCCTGAGCCCTTGAGCATCTCCTCGACCGCCTTCTTCACATCGAACTCGACGGCACCAGGCAACGCCGGCGCAAGGCCGAGGTTCAAGAGGTTGCGCGTGTTGGGATCCTCCACCTCGTCCACGCGGATCTCGGTCAAGCGCACGACGTGACCTTGGGCGACCGGAGCCGCTGACACCGTCGCCCAGCTCGCCAACGCGACACCGAGGCAGTCCCGTCCCGAGGGAACACCCAGCTTGCTGTTGAGATGGACCCGGATGATCACGCGCCCGTTCTGGAGCGACACCTTGGGATCCTCGAGATAGGCGTAGCAGGCGCCCTTCTGCAGATGGAGCCGCCCTTCCTCCTTGAACATCCCTTCGAGCAGCAACGACTGGACCGCGGACTGCTCCAGGACGATCTCCGCGCACCGACCGATACCGGGCACGCCGAGCAACGCGGCGGTGAGGCTTCCACAGATGAGGAGTTTCTTCATGGTCTCCCCAGTCTGCCACGGCACACGGAAACGGCGTCCCAACGAAAAAAGGCCGTGGCATGCCGCCACGGCCTTCGTGTCGATGAACGGGCGCGCGAAGCGCCCTGCCCGTTCAACCCATCACAGCGTCCGCAGCCACGCCAGCAGCGCGTCGCGATCCGCCTTCGACAGCTGCTCGAAGCGCTGACGCGACTTCTCGCCTTCGCCGCCGTGCCACAGGATGGCTTCGGTCAGGTTGCGGGCGCGGCCGTCATGCAGGTAGCCGACCGGTTGACCCTGGGCCACCTTCTCGGTGTAGCCGATGCCCCAGAGGGCCGTCGTGCGCCACATCGCGCCTTGCGCCTGGCCTTCCGGCAGGTTGTCCGCCAGGGCCGGGCCCATGTCGTGCAGCAGCAGGTCGGTGAACGGACGGATCGTCTGGTCGCGCAGTTCCGCGAACGGATGGTTCTTGCCCGTCTTCATCTCCGCCGTGTGGCACGCCGCGCAACGCAGCGCGTCGAACACCTTGCGGCCGTTGGCCACCTGGACCGCATCCACGCGATGCTCTTCCGTCGGCGCCACACCCTTCGGGAATCCGCTCGGGATGCTCCGTTGGGCCGGCACGGCCAGCAGCTGCATGTACTGCGTCAGCGCGGTCAGATCGGCTTCCTGGATGCCCTTCTGCGCCGGCGCCGTGCGGCAACCCTGCGGGTCGGTCGCGCAGCTGCGGTTCGGGTACACCGGCGAGGTCACCGACATGTCGTTCAGCAGCGCGTTGGCCACCTGGTGACGGATGCTGGCCTTGGACGCCTTCCAGCCGAAGCGGCCCAGACGCGTCGCGCCGGTCTCCGGATCGAAGGTGTAGTTGGCCTTGCCCACCACGCCGTCCTGGTCCGGCGACGTGCGCGCACGGGCCAGGATGTCCGCTTCAGGCACCGCTTCCAGCAGGCCGACACCCAGCAGCGGCAGGGCGGCGCGCGCCGACCACAGCTGCGGCGTGGGACCGTCGAAGGCGAACTTCGGCTTGCGCAGCTCGATCTTCGTGCCGTCCGACAGCGTGACGCTGCTGGTCTCGAAGCCCGCGACCTTGACCGCGTTGCCCCAGTCCTGCGGCGCGCCCGTGGACGACGTCGAGTTCATCTGGATGGCCGAGCCGTAGCGCGGGTCCGGACGGATCGAGCCGTCGGCGGCCTTGACCGCGACGTGGAAGGCCATCTTGTCCAGGCGCTGGTCCACCGTGAACGGCGCGGGGCTGCGACCGTTGTTGGTGTGGCACTGCACGCAGGCCGTGGCGTTGAAGCGCGTCCCCGCCAGGTTCTGGATCGAGGTCATCGGATCGTTGCCCGGCTCGATGTGCTGCCCGGTCACGAAGCTGCTGTGCACCGCGCGACGACCTTCAACGAAGCGCTGCAGGTTCTGCATGCCGATGTTGTTAAAGGGCTGCTGGAACATGCGCCAGCCTTCGTCCGAGTAGTTGTACGACACGGACCCGATGCCGCCCGACAGGACGGCATCCGGCAGCGGCACGCTGTTCAGGCGCGGCTGCACGCCGTACCACGGACGCAGGCCGGTGCCCATGACGTAGATGACTTCGCTGGTGTAGTAGCGGTAGTCGCCCTTGTCGCCGATCGCGTCCATCGCGGCGCGGCTGGAGAAGAACGAGCCCGTGAACTCGATCGCCTCGCCCAGCTGCAGCGGACGCGCCGGGATGTTGACGCCGTTGGGCACCAGCACGCCGTTGGCGTTGGGCGCCAGGTCGGTGTGACCCGGCATGTTGTCCAGCACCACGGAGCAGCCGTCGTTCGCGCCGATCACGCCCTTGAAGCCCGAGTTGGGGTTGGCCAGCGCGTTCTGTGGCGGCTTGGGCACGACCGGGCAGGAGGTCTTGTCGACGAATCCGTCCGTGTAGGTGGTCGGGTCCAGCAGCTGGCCCGGCGACATCCAGCCGTAGCCGGTGACGTTCGGGTCGTCGATGCGGCGGAAGAAGGAATGGCCGCCGCCGCGCTGCGCCTGCGGGAAGTACTGGTTGACGATCAGTCGCGGCTTGGTGACGCCCGCGACGCGGCTGTTGTCGATGAACTCCACGCCCCACGTGCGATTCTTGAAGTAGTTCGCGACGAAGTTCATGTAGTTGCCCGGGCCCTTGTCCACCGGGTTGCCGTTGGCATCCACGGTTTCATTGGGGCCGAAGCCGATCTCGTTCCAGTCCTCGCCGCGCTCGCGACCGTGACGGCCGACGCCGCGCTGGCCGAAGCGCGTGATCAGCGTGCCGTCGGGCAGCGTGATCTGGATCTGCTCGATCGGGGCCTGCGGGTTGTACAGCGGGCCCACGTTCGCGCCGTTGGCCGGGAAGGCGAACGGCGTCGTGGTCGTCGTCGGGATGCTGTTGTCGCTGCCGACGGTCTTGAACTCGACCTCGAACAGCGAGTAGCCGTAGTTCGTCGCCCGGGTCACGCCCTGGATGCGGACGAAGCGCGTCTTCACGCCGAGGTTGAAGTACTCCTCGGTGCCGCCCTTGCCGGCCGGCTGGTTGCGCAGACGGGTCCAGGTCTTGCCGTCGTCCGAGATCTGGATCTCGTAGGCCTTGCCGTAGGCGTTCTCCCAGACCAGCTTCATGTAGCCCAGCGCTTGCGCCGTGCCGAAGTCGTACTGGATCCAGGCGCCGTCTTCCGGCTTGGACGCCCAGCGCGAGGCCAGGTTGCCGTCGATCGTGTTCTTCGCGGACAGGCCGTCGTTCTCCGGCGTCGACGAGATCGCCGCCACGGGCTTGATCGCCACGCCCGGCTTGCTCGTGTCACCCACGGGCTCCGTCGGCTGCGTGGGCGTGGTCGGATCAGTGGGGGTGGTCGGCGTCGTCGGATCGGTGGGATTCGTCGGCGTGGTCGGGTCCGTCGGGGTGGTCGGCGGGACCGGCGTGCCGGTGAAGGCCTGGATCTCGAAGATCGAGTAGCCGTACTGGGTCGAGCGCGTCACGCCCTGCACGCGCAGGTAGCGGCCCTGGCCGCCGAGGTCCTTCAGGTCCTCGACGCCGCCCGGGCTGTTCTCGACCGTCTTGATCGTGGTCCAGGTCTTGTTGTCCTCGGACGTCTGCAGCAGGTACTTCTTCGCGTGGGCGTTTTCCCAGTTGATGCGGACTCGCGTGATGGTGACGCTGCTGCCGTAGTCCAGCGTCAGCCATTCGTTGTCGGTGAACGCGGAGCCCCAGCGGCTGTTGTCGTCCTTGTCGATGGCCTTGGCGCCGTTCAGGTCGCCGCGCTCCATCGAGCTGCCGGTGGCGGAGACGGGCGTGAGCGCCGTCTCCGTGCCGCTGTCGCCGGCCATGCGCTTGGCGCGTGCCGCGGAATCGGCGCTGCCGCCGCTGTCATCCGAGGCGATCTGGACGCTGCCGTCCTGCTGGCCGTTGCCGCCGCCGCATGCGGCAAGCAGCGCACTGCCCAGCAGGGCAGGGACAAACGCCCTGCCCATCAAGATGCCGAGTTGCTTGAACTCCATGGTGGTTCCCTCCCGTGCCTGTGGGTGCGATCGGTGCCGCGGAGGGTGGTGTCCGCGGCCGCTCTCATGTGGACCTGGTCTGGTCCGGCGCACGTGCCGCCCATCGGCACGCGTCGCAGCTTGTCCCTCCTGAGAGGGGCAGGCGGCGGCAGTGTCCGCGTTTGTTTTGCCGGGCGGCAAGTTTTAATGTGTGTCGAATTGATGCCCCTCTTGATGCCGGCGCAACGGTATCGATACCAACGCACCAAGACGGGCAACACGGGCGATACGCAATTGAAATTCAAGCTCGAAAGCTACCTCCGCCGAGGTAGTACGGCGCGCGACGAAGGCATGATGGCGGACATGAGCACTCCGGATACTTCCACGCCCCGCCGCCGCGAGCAGCAGCGCTCGGCCGACACGAAGCAGGCGATCCTGAAGACCGCGCTGAAGGAATTCGCCGAGCGCGGCTTCGAGGCGGCGAGCATGCGCGCGATCGCGGAGCAGAGCGGGCTGACGCATCAGCTGATCACCTACCACTTCCAATCGAAAGAGGTACTGTGGCAGGCGGTGGCGACGCTGGTCTATGAGGAGCTCGCCCGGGCACGCGAAGGAATGATCCGGCAAGCGAAGCCGGCGACCGCGATCGGGCAGCTGCGGCAGGAGTTCATCGCGTATTTCCAGTTCACGCTGGACCAGCCGCACCTGCACCGCTTCATGATGCAGCGGCGCGAGGGCGCGCACAGCGAGGACCGGCAGGAGTGGCTGGCGCAGCATTTCCTGCGGCCGCATTTCGAGCTGGCCAAGCCGCTGATCAAGGCGGCGCAGAAGGCCGGCGACCTGCCCAAGGGCGAGCCGGTGCTGCTGTACTACGCCATGGTCTCGCTGGCCAACTCGCTGGCGGTGATGGGGCCGGACATCGCCGCCACGACGGGCGTGCGGACCGACGACGCGAAGACGGCCAAGGCCTACATGAAGGTGATGGACGCGGTGCTGTTCAGCCGAGGGGCCGCGACGAACTGAAGGCCGGGAGCCGGCGTGGCGGGGAAATCCGGCGCCGCGCGGCGCGGGATCGACGCTTGCCCTCCAGGGCAGCATCATTCCTACCGCTCTGGAGTTCCGCATGGCCACCAAGAAGAAGTCCTCCCCGAAGGCGGGTCGCGTCGACGCCGCCCACGCCGCCACGACCCCGACGATCGACAAGTCCGTCAAGACCCAGTCGCAGGAGACCCAGCGCTTCGGCGAGGTCATCAAGATGCCGCACGGGCTGCCCGAGGCGGTCGTCAAGAAGAGCGTGAACTCGCTCAACCAGGTGCTGGCCGACACCATCACGCTGCGCGACATGTACAAGAAGCATCACTGGCAGGTGGTCGGGCCGACCTTCAACCAGCTGCATCTGCTCTTCGACAAGCATTTCGAAGCCCAGGTCGAGCTGGTCGACCTGCTGGCCGAGCGCATCCAGATCCTCGGCGGCGTGTCGCTGGCGATGGCCGCGGACATCGCGGAGGAGACACGCATCCCCCGCCCGCCGCGCGGCCGCGAGCCGGCCACCGTGCAACTCAGCCGCCTCATCGAGGCCCACACGATGATCCTCACCTACGCGCGCGAGCAGGCCGAGAAGGCCAGCGACGCCGGCGACTCGGGGACGGACGACCTGCTTGTCAGCGACGTCGTGCGGACCAACGAGCTGCAGGTGTGGTTCCTGTCCGAGCATCTGGTGGCCGCCTCGCCGATCTGACGCCTCGTGATGCGGTGACGCCGTGATCGTCGCGACCTGGAACGTCAACAACGTCCGGAAGCGACTGGACCAGTTGCTCGACTGGCTGGCCCGGCGCCGACCCGATGTCGTCGCGCTGCAGGAGCTGAAGACGCCCACGGAGGACTTCCCGGTCGACGCCCTCCGCGAGGCCGGCTACGAGTCCGTCGTGGTCGGCCAGAAGACGTGGAATGGCGTCGCCCTCCTCGCCCGCGGGCATGCACCGCTGCCCGTGATGAAGGCGCTGCCCGGGGACCCCAAGGACCGACAGGCGCGCTACGTCGAAGCCGCCGTCAACGGCGTGCTGGTGGCCGCGATCTACCTGCCCAACGGCAATCCGTTTCCCGGCCCCAAGTTCGACTACAAGCTGGCGTGGTTCGAGCGGATGCGCCAGCGCGCCGATGCCCTGTGGCAGACAGGCCATCCCACCGTGCTCCTGGGCGACTGGAATGTCGTGCCCACCGACGCCGACATCTACAAGCCGGACACGTGGCGAGACAACGCGCTTCTGCAACCGGAAGCGCGTGACGCCTTCGCGGCCATCATGAAACAGGGCTGGATCGATGCGCTGAAGACGGCGCACCCCAAGGACACGCCGTTCACGTTCTGGGACTACCGCCGCAAGCGGTGGGAGCGGAATGCGGGTCTGAGGATCGACCACATCCTGGTGAGCGCCGCGTTCAAGGTCGTGGCCGCCGGCGTCGACCGCGAGGAGCGCGGGACGGACAGCCCGAGCGACCATGCGCCGGTGTGGGCTGAACTCGCAACGGCCAAAGTGACCCGGAAGAAGACTCGCTAGACCTGTCGACGAGAGCGCCAAGCATCGGATGTTGGCTGTAACGCTGGGTTCACCCGTTTTCCCCACATCGGCATTCGGATACGCTGCGCCCTGCCCGCCTCCGGGCGAATCGCACGCACTGCCATGTTCGGAATCTTCAAGAAGAAGCCACCACCGTCGACACCCGAGAGCAAGACCGAGTCGGAAGAGCCTCTGCTGCTGGTCTTCATCCCGGCATTGCTCGCCCTCCTTCTGAACGCCGAGCAGAAGAAGGGAGCCCCATTGACCGAAGAGGAAGTCAACGCCATTCGCGACAGCGGCGTGTGCATGGCGTTGCCCGTCTCGGCGGCACTGGCCCTGGCGGAGAAGCGCGGTTATCCCGACATCGATGCAGACGCGGCCTGGACCGAGTGGCAGCGGGCGCGGCTGGAACTCGCTCGATCGTGACGGCGTAACGCCTGCGCCATTGAAGCCACGACTCAACTCCGCTGTCGCCGAATGCAAGCCCTGACCCCGCCCTCGCAACGTCCGTTGCTGCTCCTGGACCTGGATGACACCCTGTGCTTGAAGGAAAAGTACGACGGCATCGACGTCCATCGCGCCATGCATCAGCCCGCCGATGCACCTGAGGACCTGTACGCAAGAGTCTTCGCCACGGAGGCCGTCGAGACCTTGAACGTCCTGCTCGAGGAGTTCCGCCCCGAGGTGGTCCTGACGACGAGTTGGCTCAACCTGCTTCAGCGTCATCACTTCGTCGAGCTGTTCCGGCGAGCAGGCTTGCCACACGCAGCCGACGGCCTGCATCGCCACTGGGACGCGCCGGCCGACCACGGCGTCTCGCGTGTCGGGGCCATCGACCAATGGCTTGCGCTGCACCACGAGGGCCAGCCGATCCTGATCCTGGACGACGTCAACTCCGGAGAAAGCCTGGTCGACTCGTTCCACGCCGACACAGGCCGTGCCGTCCTTTGCGATGGGGTGCGCGGATTTCATCGCGGCCATCTCGAAGCGGCCCGCAGCGCGTTGCGGCGGCCCTATTCCCATGCGGAGCCGTGGCGTTAAACAGCCTCTCTGACCGTCCGAGCGATCAACCGGGAACCACATGCCGAAGAACATGCCGCCGATTGGCGCCATCGCGGGACCTCTCACTGCCGCGCTCCTCGCGGTCGCACTGAGTGGCTGACAACTGGCGGCCACCACGACCATCGAACAGAATCCTGGCCCCGTCATGGCGGCAGGCAATGTCCGAGGTCAATCGGCTTTCCGGTGCTGGCCCAAGGGGCCGGTTTCTTCGGTGGCCTCCAGCTTCGCCAGCAACCCCAGCCGGCAGGACTGCGAGACGTTCTTCATCTCGCCGACAGGGAAACGGTTCGTGCGAGACGATCTGGGGGAGTCCGTCGCCAACTACCTGGTCCCCATCGCCAAGTCCAGGAAGTGGATCGACGATTCGCTGCGCTTCATGATCCTTCCAGGCAGCCTGTACCTCGTCTCCGTCGACCCTGTCGTCGTCCTTTGGGTGCCGCAACGAAACGCGCGCCACTGTCAGGATCCGACTCATTGCGTCGGCATGGGCCGCATCACACTGAGTGGTCTGGATTTCACCGGCATGCCTCAGGCCTCCCAGGAGGTGTTCTGGTTCTCGCCAGGAAAGACTCAGGATCTGGTGCCGGTCGCGCCGGTCGATGGTGTCTACAAGATCCCGCTTGAGGGGATGAATGCGACGCTGTCTCGGAATGGCAATCTGTGGGTGTTCGATCGGCGCTGAGGGGCCGGGATCTTGAGGCTCTTCGAGCCGACCAGGCCTTCTACACCCAGCGCTTCGAGCAATGGGCCGCGCACAGCGAGCTCAACGCGATTGGCGAGCAACTCTTTGCTGGTCAGGCCCATGTCGATCCGTTTGCGCGCGACCAGACGCCATCGCCGTAGATGGTGGCTTGAGCTTGCCATGAAGTGAGTGGCTGCGATGGGCGCTCGATGCTCACCATCGTGTTGACCCAATCACAGCAGTCGATGCCACTCATCGCGAAGACCGAGATGCTGGATGAATTCCGGAGTCGGCGCGACGCAGGCGAACCACCGCTGTCGACAGAGCGCCGAGTGCTGCACGTCGAGGAATCGGGACAGGACGCCACGGCCATCCTCTATCGCCGCATGAGTCCCGCGGCGGCGGCGCTGTATGAGCTCCGCTTGCACAAGGTCGGTCCGGACTGGAAGGTTTGCGGCGAAACGGTCCAGCCGTGGCCAGACCTGAATCAGGCGAAGGGCTTCTTGCCTCCGAGGATCCAGAGTCAAGGCTGAGATCTCGGCGGATCGCATCAGCGTGGCCGCCGCAATCACCCTGGGGCGCCACGCCATCTTGTTGAGCAGCTCAGCCCCAGGCGTTCCGCGCCCGGCGTATCGTTCAGCAATTCGAAAGGGGTATCTCAGCAGCAGTCTGATGGCTTCTCGAACCGATGGCCACCACACTGGGTTCTGCGGACACCACTTCGTCAGCAATCAATTCCATGAAAACCCACGACGCCAACCGCAAGGCCGCGCAGCGACACCCTGCGGCCGTGGTGCGCGAGCATTTGCCTGCTTCGGCCACGGCCGGCGAGGGTGCAGCTCAACTCAATGCGCTGCAGGCTTACGTCGATCAATCGCCACGCATGCTGTTACAGCGCCGGGCTATCAATGCAGTGTTCGGCAATGCAATTCAACGGCAGCTCAATGGGCCAGAAGACGATGAACCGCTGCAAGCGCAGACGGATGCCGCTCAAGCCAAGTCTGCCTTTGCCCGGCCCCAATCCGTCTCCGTTCAGGCTGCGCCTGTCCAAGCAACGCTCAATCTGACTGACATACCCAGCCAGCTCAGGTCCGGCACCGAATCCCTTCCTGGCATGGATACCCCTGCCCGGGCTGAGGCCCGCGCGCCGCGAGCGGTTGCTGGTGACGTTGTGCAGCGCATGCGCTTCGTCGATGCGCCCCCCCGAGGCGAGGGTGACAAGCGCCCTCTCGCCCCGCCGTTCCAGCTCGCCACAGTCCAGTTCGCAGGGACCTACGACATCCAGCTGTATGGGGCCGAGATTCGCGAATACGCCCGGCGATGCAAGGAGGCCGGCACCATTCCGGTGGTGGAATTGCGTCAGTACGATGCGGCGCTGGATGCTGGCGTGCTCGACTACTTGAAGAAGGCCCGCGAGCAACTGCGGCCACTCTTCTCTGACGACGATTTCAACGTCACCTGCACCATCTTGCGCGACGAGACCGCGATCCCGGAGGCGATCAAGGAGGAAGAGAGCGCTGCAATCATGGAGACCATGCGCGAGTTCGCCCAGTGGCTGGCCGAGGTTGAGGACACGAAGGTCGACAAACTCACCGGCAACCGCTCCGAGCGGATTGACGCCCTAGACCGGCCCGCCGCGAAGATGCTCACCGGACGCATGATGATTCCGCTGGAAGAAGCGATCGGCTTCGCAAGGCGCCCGCTGACCGAGTTGCAGGACATCTATGACGGCAAGAGCGCCCAGCGCTACAGCCTGCATCACCGTGCGCTCGCCAAGATAATGATCATGAACGAGAACAAGAAGCTTGCGCCGTCCGGCGCGCAAATGCGGATGCGCCGCAACTCGCTTGTACAGCCGGACACTGTCACCCTCACCAACCTCGTTACTGGAACCGAACAACTCACGCTGGACAGCACGCTGGCTGCCTGCAACGCAGCGTTCCAAAAGCAGACGACGCAAGTGCTGCTCGTCATCGAGACGCGCGGAGAAGACGGCAACCGTCGCGCGGCCACGCAGATCGAAGCCCTTCAGAAGGCCGGCTACGTTGTCGAGTTCCTTCAGAAGATCAGGCACGTCAAGGGCGTGCAGCAAAGCGGCGTGGACCTGGGCGAGCCCGGGCCGGTGCCCGAACGCATCAAGATCAGAGTGCGAAAGGCTTCGGCAAGCAATGCGGAAGCCTCCCTGATGGGCTTCCACGCGCTGAACCAGTGGGAGGCCACGGACAGGACGAAAGACCGGTTCGAGCAACTGACCTCAAGGTACACCTATGCCATGTGGTACGCGCAGTTCGTTTCAGGAGACAACGAGGCGTTCGAGCACTGGAGCGTGTACTTCCCGCAATACCAGGACGAGCTCTGCGGCAGTTATCCGCAATACGTCGTCCACATCCACGACATGGACCCGGACTGCTTCAGAAGCACCTATCCCAAATACCAGAAGCTCTACGAAGAGCAGCGACTGCTGGACCAGCAGCGCTCAGGGTGACGAAGCGATCCCGACACCACCGCGCGGCGCGAGCCTGCACGACACCGCCTGTCTCTTCCTCCGATCCGACACCGTGCCCTCAAGCCTGTCCGACCGCGTGCGCAGACGCCAGTGACGTCCCTCGATGTCCTTGAAGGTCCAGCCTTTCAAGCCATCGCCTCGCACCTCGACCACGCCTACCCGTCGGCCCTGCTCCGTCAGCAGCACGCCCTCGGTCATCGGCGCGGTGACGAGCCGACAGGCTTCTCCATCGCAGCCTTCCGCCGCGCTGACCTGACGCCAGTGCATCAGCATGACCCATCCGGTCGCCCGGCAGTGCCATCTGGACTCGGGCATCTCGCCATGGGGAGCCGCCTGGAGGCCCGTCGCAGCCAGCAACGCCGGCAGCCCCAGGGCACGAAGAATGGCGCGAGCGTTCATGCGAGTTCCTTCAGATCGATTGCGCCGTGAAGGCCATGTCTGAATGCTAGGAAGCCGTCCGCTCGTCCGGTAGGTCCGCCAGACTCAACACGTCGTTGAGCGGCGCACACCCGTCGACCGCGGTGCCGCATCAGTCAGGCGCCGTGTCGTCGAACCACTCGACGAGGAAGTCGATGAACCGCCGCACCCGTGCCGGCGTGTGCCGCCCGAAGGCGTGCAAGGCATGGACGGGCACCGAGGGCATCGGCAGCTCCGGCGCCGCCAGCAGCAGGCGCCCCTCGCTCAAGTCCTCGCGCACCGACCACGCGAGGATCTGGGCGACGCCCCGTCCGCTCAACGCCGCCGTCCGCAGGACGTCGCCCGAATCCGTGTCGAACACCGGCGTCGGCTCGACCTGCCGGCCGTCCCCGAGCACGATCGGCTGCGGTCGACCGTTCAGCACGTAGCGCAGATGCGCGTGGCGTGAGAGTTCGTCCACCGTCGTGGCACGACCGCGCGCCGACAGGTAGTCCGGCGAGGCGACCAGCACCAGCGACATCCGCGCCAGCAAACGGGCATTCAGCCGGTCGTCGTCGACCTCGCCCACGCGGATCGCCACATCGACGCCTTCGCGGATCAGGTCGACGGGCCGGTCGGTGACGCTGAAATCCAGGTGCAGCGCGGGATGTCTGGGCGCGAACTCGCGCAGGATCGGCAGCGCCAGGACGCGGCCCAGGACCGCCGGCGCCGACACGTGCAGCGCGCCTTGCACGGTGTCGACGGCGCGCACGGCCTCGCCCGCTTCGTCGAGCGCGCGCAGCAAGGGCGCGACACGCTCGAAGAAGGCGCCACCCTCCTGCGTGGGGATCAACGCGCGCGTCGTGCGTTGCAACAGACGGACGCCCAGTCGCTTCTCCAGGCGTCCCACGGCCTTGGATACCGCAGAGGGCGTGGCCCCGAGCGCGCGCGCCGCCGCGCTGAACGATCCCATCTGCACGCTGCGTACAAAGGCCAGCAAGCCCTGGGTCTGGTCGGGCGTCGGCATCACCATGGATTGCCCCCTTCCAGGAACAGCGCCTGTTCCTCCCCACCGGCTAGTGGACGGGCATCCCGCTGTCTAGAGTGATCGCCATGCCGCGCGGCCTCGAAACGCCCGCGGTCGTCCTCAAGCAGCACCACACCGGAAAGGAATCCCCCGTGAAGAAACTGGAAGGCAAAGTCGCCGTCGTGACCGGCGGCAACAGCGGCATCGGCCTGGCCACCGCGCAGGCGTTCGTCGAGGCCGGCGCGTCCGTCGTCATCGTCGGCCGCCGCGCGGACGCCGTCGACGCCGCACTGACCCGGCTCGGCCCGCGCGCCACGGGCGTCGTCGGCGACGTCGCCGACCTGGCGACGCACGACCGCGTGGTCGACCACATCGCGCGGACCCACGGCCGCATCGACCTCTACGTCGCCAACGCCGGGATGGCCGTGCTTCAGCCTTCGTCCGCGGTGACGCCGGAGGACTTCGATGCGCACTTCGCCACCAACGCGCGCGGCGTGTTCTTCGGCGTCACCAAGGCCGTGCCGCTGATGGCCGACGGCGGCGCCATCGTGCTGGTCAGCTCCATCGCCGGCACGAAGTACATGGAGAACCACGTCGTCTACGCCGGCAGCAAGGCCGCGATCGAGGCCTTCGCGCGCAGCTGGTCCATCGAGCTCAAGGACCGCCGCATCCGCGTGAACGTCATCAGCCCCGGACCCGTCGACACGCCCATCCTCGAGAAGCTGGGCGTGGATCCGCAGAACAAGGCCGAGTTCGAGAAGACCGTGTCCGCGGCGATCCCGCTCGGACGATTCGGACGCCCCGAGGAACTCGCCCGCGCCGCGCTGTTCCTCGCGAGCGAGGACAGCAGCTTCATCACCGGCGTCAACCTGCTGGTGGACGGCGGCATGAGCCTGCTCTGACCCAGGACGCCGATGGATACGGGGCCGCGCACGGACACAAGGCCGTGCGCGGCCCCGTTGCGTGTCACGACTGTGTTGCCGCGCACGCACCAATGCGAGCGCCTGCGACCGGGCCCCGACTTCCACAATTCCCGCCATGACAAACCCCTTGCAATTCCCACCTTCTCGCGTGGCCGCCGTTGAAGGCGCCAACGGCCTCAACGTCTTCGACGCCCGCTCCACCGCCGACGACGTGCTCGGCGACCTCGACCTGCGCGGACGTCACGTCCTGCTCACCGGCGCCTCGTCCGGCCTGGGCATCGAGACCGCCCGCGTGCTCGTCGCCCGTGGCGCCCGCGTCGTCGGCGCGGTGCGCTCGCCCGACCAGGCCGCCGCCGCGACCGCCGTCGTGCGCGAGTCCGCTCGCCATGGCGGCGGGCTCGACCTGGTCCCGCTCAACCTGGCCTCGCTGGCCAGCGTGCGCGGCTGCGCGCAGGCCCTGCTGCAGCGCGCGCAGCCCTTCGACGTCGTCGTCGCCAACGCGGGCGTGATGGCCACGCCCTTCGCCCGCACCGACGACGGCCTCGAGATGCAGCTGGCGACGAACCACCTCGGGCACTTCGTGCTGATCAACCGGATCGCGTCCCTGATGGACGCGGGCAGCCGGCTGGTCGTCGTCGCCTCGTCCTCGCACCGCGCGGCCGACGGCGACTTCGACGACCTCAACGTCGAACGCTCGGACTACCACCCGCAACTCGCCTACGCGCGCTCCAAGCTCGCCAACGTGCTGTTCGCCGTCGAGTTCGACCGGCGCCACCGCGATCGCGGCGTGCGCGCCGCGGCGGTCCATCCCGGCACGATCCGCACCGGGCTGGGCCGACACATCGGCCAGGACGCCATGGACCAGGCCGTGGCGCAGATCAGCGCGAGCCTGACGGCGCAGGGCGAGCCGCCCTTCCAGTGGAAGAGCGTCGAACAAGGCGCCGCGACCTCGGTGTGGGCAGGCTTCGTTGCGCCAGCCGACGAGGTCGGCGGCCGCTATTGCGAGAACTGCCACGTGTCCGACATCGTCGATGCGTCCGCGAGCCCGCTGGCCGAAGGCGTCAGCGCGATCGCACTCGATCCCGCAACCGCCGCGCGGATGTGGAGCCACAGCGAAGCGCTCGTCGGCGAACGCTTCTGAGCCCGACGGCCCGGGACCTCGCGCATCGCAGGTCCCGGGTTCCCGAGGCACCGGGATCCGCGTCCCCTCACCCGCCGCGCGCCGCCTGGACGATCACCTTCGTGACCGTCTCCGGATGGCTGATCATCGGCACATGCGAGGCCGAAGGAATGGACACCGTGCCGCGTGAGTTCGCGCGTTCGGCCATCCACGCCAGCGCGGCCGACGGGATGTTCCTGTCGTCGGTGCCGAAGACGAAGTACGACGGCAGCGTCTTCCACGCCGAGCCGATCTCGCCGGTGGGCTCGTTCAGCGCGGCATCGGTGATCGGGCGTTGAGCGACCGCCATCAGCAGCGCGTCGCCTTCCGGCACGTCCGCGGCGAACTGCTGCCAGAAGCGGTCCTGCCGGATGTAGAGATCCGAAGCGCCGCCGTCCTGCGGCACGGCTGCGGCCAGCGCGCCGCCCAGCGTGCTGCCGGGGAACTTGCCCGACAACGAGGCGCAGCTCTCGCCGGCGTCCGGCGCGAAGGCCGCCACGAACACGAGCGCCTTCACGTTGGGCTTGCCCACGGCCGCCGCGCTGATCACCGAGCCGCCATAGGAATGACCGACCAGCACCACGGGACCGCTGATGCCGTCGAGCACGCGGGCCGTGTAGCGCGCGTCGCTGGCCACGCCGCGCAGCGGATTCGCGATGGCCGTCACCGGATAACCCTGGCCGCGCAGCCGGCGCGCCACGTGGTTCCAACTGGACGCGTCGGCGAAGGCGCCGTGCACCAGCACGATGGTCGGGCGCGGCTCGGCGGTCTTGCCGGTTGGCTGCGACTTGGCGCCCTTGGCGGTAGCGGCAGCTTCGGCGCGCAGCGGGAGGGCCAGCATCGCGGCCAGCGCCCCGAGCACCAGCAGCGCCGGGATCGAGAAGCCCCGCAGGATTTGGGAAGTGGTGTTCATGATCGTGAGGAAATGAGGAGAAGAAGAGTCGCGGCAGGAGACTCGGCACGGCCGCCGGGGCGGCCGATGTCCGATCACGACTGGATGAAGCTCAGCAGGTCCGCGTTGAGCCGGTCCGCATGCGTCTCCGCCAGACCGTGCGGCGCGCCCGTGTAGACGATCAGCTTCGCGCCCTTGACGAGTTGCGCGGTGCGGCGGCCGCCGACGTCGATCGGCACCACCTGGTCGTCGTCGCCGTGCACCACCAGCGTGGGCTTGTCGAACTTCTTCAGGTCCTCGCGGAAGTCGGTTTCCGAGAACGCCTTGATCGAGTCGTACACAGCCTTGTGGCTGCCCTGCATGCCTTGCAGCCACCAGTAATCGATCATCCCCTGCGACGGCTTGGCGCCCGGACGGTTGAAGCCGTAGAACGGGCCCGACGGGACGTCCTTGAAGAACTGCGCGCGGTTCTTCAGCAGTGCGGCGCGCGACTCGTCGAAGGCCGCGATCGGCACGCCATCCGGATTGGTCGGGCCCTTCGCCATGAGCGGCGGCACGGCCGAGATCAACGCGATCCTGGCCACGCGCTTCGTGCCATGACGGCCGATATAGCGCGCGACTTCGCCGCCGCCGGTCGAGAAGCCCACATGCACCGCGTTGCGCAGGTCCAGCGCTTCCACCACCGCCGCCAGGTCGTCGGCGTAGTGGTCCATGTCATGACCGTCCCACGGCTGGCTGGAGCGGCCATGGCCGCGGCGGTCATGCGCCACGACGCGGAAGCCGCGATCGGCGAAGTACACCATCTGCGCGTCCCAGCTGTCGGAGCTCAGCGGCCAGCCGTGGCTGAAGACGATGGGCTGGCCGGTCTTCGGACCCCAGTCCTTGTAGTACAGCTGCACGCCGTCCTTCGTCGTGATGTACGACGAGGACCCGGCGGCCCCGCCCGAGCTCTGGCTGGAGCCCGAGCCGCCGGCGGCGGATGCGCCATGCGCGGCGGCCATCGTCAGCGCCGCCGCGGCCAGCGCGGTCGTGCCGCTGCCGATCAGCAGGCGGCGGCGGGACGCGCCGCCGGACAGGTCGATTTCGTTCGTGATCATGGGTGGATTCCTTGTGGGTGATGGAGGGATCGCACATCGCCTATCCCCGTCGTTCATCCGATGACGAGGGGCCGAGCGTCGATGTGTTGAGCGAAATGTAGGAATCCGGTCCGATCGCGGCCAGCCCTCGGCGAGTCGTCTCTGTGTTGCCCGACGAACACCAATCGCGGCGACGGCATCCCGCATAGTGGCGCGGCCCAACGACACGCAGTACAGGTCCGAGACGCCATGTCAGTTCCCTCCTCCACCGCCTCTTCCTCGTCGACCCTGTCGGCCTCATCGACCTCATCGACCTCATCGACCTCGCCGGACGCGCTCGCGTCCAGCTTCGCCACGAGCTATGCCGGCGTCGTCGCCTTCATGACCGTCGTCGCCGAGGGCAGCTTCGCCAAGGCCGGCGACCGGCTCGGCATCGGCCGTTCCGCGGTCAGCCGCGCCATCCAGAAGCTGGAGACCCAGCTGGGCGCGCGGCTGCTGAGCCGCACCACGCGCAGCCTGGCGCTGACGCGCGAGGGCGAGCTCTTCCACGGACGCTGCCAGCCCGGCGTGGCGCAGATCTCGCAGGCGCTCGAGGACCTGCGCGAGCTGCGCGACGGACCGCCCAGCGGGCGGCTGCGCATCTGCGCCACGGTCGACTTCGGCCGGCGCATCGTGGCGCCGCTGCTGCGCGAATTCAGCGCGCGTTATCCCGACGTCACGCTGGACCTGGTGCTCAGCGACGCGCCGGCGGACTTCACCTCGGACCGCGTCGACGTCGCCTTCCGCAACGGGCGCATGGAAGACAGCCAGATCATCGCGCGGCAGATCGTGCCGATGCAGCTGCTGGTCTGCGCCTCGCCGGCCTACGTCCGCGCGCGCGGCATGCCGACATCGATCGAGGCGCTGGCGCAGCACGACTGCGTGAACTTCCGCGCCGCCTCGGGCCGGGTGTTCGAATGGGAGTTCAAGGTCCAGGGCGAGCTGCGCAAGTTCGCGCCGCAGTCCCGCATCACCTTCAACGATGCGGACCTCGTGCTGCAGGCCGTGCTGCAGGGCCAGGGGCTGGCGCAGCTCGCCGGCTACCAGGTCTGCCAGCTGCTGCGCGAGGGGCGTCTGCTCGTCTGCATGCCGGAGTACGCGCCCGACGACCGCGGCCACTACATCTGCTACCTCAGCCGGCAGCACCTGCCGTCGCGGATCCGCGTGTTCGTCGACCACATGACCGCGGCCATCCGCGCGTCGGAGCTGCAGTGCGCGGACGGTTTCCTCGACCTCGCGTCGCTGCCATCGGCGACATCCGCCGCCATTGGTGCGGCGCAGTCAACAGTGTGATGGCCCCGGGATGGCTGGCGCGGAGGCATCGCCGTTCCTAGCATTCATCGAACGCCCCGCACCGCCCGACCTGCGTGCTCCGCGTGCCCTGCATGCCTGCGTGCACGCCTGGCACTCGCTGCACTCCTCGCATTCCTCGCACTCCTCGCACTCCTCGCACCGAAACAACATCGTGACCGACCTGCGCCCTCCGCCGACCAGCCTGCTCGACGCCTACCGCGGCGCCGAGTTCCAAGCCCTGTATGTGACCACCGTCCGCGTCTCGGGCGGCGAGGCGCGCCACGCGCGCGCCTCCGGGTGCATCCGGTCGGACGACGGCGCGCTCGACATCGTGCTGCGCCTGCCCGAGGAGATGGGCGGCGACGGCGGCGGCACCAATCCCGAGCAGCTCTTCGCCGCCGGCTACGGCGCCTGCTTCCACGGCGCGCTGAACCTGCTCGCCGCGCGGCACGGCATCGCGATCGACGACTGCGCGGTGCACGTGACCGTCGCCTTCGGGCGCGATCCGGTCGACGGGCGGCACACCATCACCGCGGACCTCGTCGTGAAGCTGCCCGGCCACGACCGCACGTCCGCCGAGCGCCTGGTGCGCGAGACCGAGCGCATCTGTCCCTACGCCAAGATGGCCCGCGAGGGCATCGCCAGCACCGTCCGGGTCGAGACCTGACCCCCGGGTCCGATCCGTTTCCACCCCTGCCCCGCGACGGAGGCGGCCATGAGCGCTTCCGCCACGGGCTCTCAAGCAGCCCCACATGAAGAAACTCACCCACGCCAACGGCGCGCCGGTCGCCGACAACCTCAACATCGCCACGGCCGGTCCGCGCGGCCCCGCGCTCCTGCAGGACCTCTGGCTGATCGAAAAGCTGGCCCACTTCGACCGCGAGGTCATCCCCGAGCGCCGCATGCACGCCAAGGGCTCGGGCGCCTACGGCCACTTCACCGTCACGCACGACATCCGGCGCTTCACGAAGGCCCGGCTGTTCTCCGAGATCGGCAAGCGGACCGAGGTCTTCCTGCGCTTCTCGACGGTTGCCGGCGAGCGCGGCGCGGCCGATGCCGAGCGCGACATCCGCGGCTTCGCGATGAAGTTCTACACCGAGGAAGGCAACTGGGACCTGGTCGGCAACAACACGCCGGTCTTCTTCATGCGCGACCCGTTGCGCTTCCCGGACCTGAACCATGCGGTCAAGCGCGATCCGCGCACCAACCTGCGCAGCGCGCAGAACAACTGGGACTTCTGGACGCTGCTGCCCGAGGCGATGCACCAAGTCACGATCGTGATGAGCGACCGTGGCCTGCCCGACGGCCATCGCCACATGCACGGCTTCGGCAGCCACACCTTCAGCCTGATCAACGCGCAGGACGAACGGGTCTGGGTCAAGTTCACGCTCAAGACGCAGCAGGGCATCCGCAACCTGACCGACGCGCAGGCGGCCGAGATCATCGCCAACGATCGGGAGAGCGCGCAGCGCGACCTCTTCGACGCGATCGAGCGCGGCGACTTCCCGCGCTGGACGATGTTCATCCAGGTCATGACGGAGCAGCAGGCGGCGCAGAGCCCCTTCCACCCGTTCGACCTGACCAAGGTGTGGCCCCATGCCGACTACCCGCTGATCGAGGTCGGCGTGCTGGAACTCAACCGCAACCCGGAGAACTACTTCGCCGAGGTGGAGCAGGCAGCGTTCTCGCCGGCCAACCTGGTGCCGGGCATCGGCGTGTCGCCGGACAAGATGCTGCAGGCGCGGCTGTTCAGCTACGGCGATGCGCAGCGATACCGCCTGGGCGTCAACGCCCACCAGATCCCGGTCAACGCGCCGCGCTGCCCGTTCCACACCTACCACCGCGACGGTGGCATGCGCGTGGACGGCAACAAGGGCCGCATCCCGGGCTATGTGCCCAACAGCATGGGCGAGTGGGAAGACAGCCCGCTGCAGTCCGATCCGCCGCTGGCGCTGCACGGCGAGGCCTGGCATTGGGACCACCGCGCGGACGAGGACTACTGGTCGCAGCCGCGGGCGCTGTTCCAGCTGATGTCGGCGGAGGAGCGTCAGCGCCTCTTCGACAACACCGCGCGCTCGATCGCCGGCGCGAGCGAGGCGGTGCGGCAGCGTCACGTCGTCAACTGCACGACGGTGGATCCGGACTACGGCGCCGGCGTCGCCGACGCGCTGGAGCGGATCGGGAAATGAAGGAAGCCCCGCCGAGGCGGGGCTTCGTGTCGCGCTGACCTCAGCCTCGGCTTCGGCCCTGGCTTCGGCCTTGGCTTGGGCCTTGGCTTCGGACTCAACCTCGGGCGATGAACCGGTCGGCGCGCGCCGCCTCGACCACGGCGGCCGGATCGCTCCGCAGCAGATCGAGCGGCCAGTGGTCGTCTATCCAGCAATTGGGTTGCACGAACCAGTCGGCGACCTCCCGATCGTCGAAGGCGCCGTTGAGTTCGTCGAGGACCTGGCGGACGACGACGAGCACCTCGCCCGTGTCGGCGTCGAACTGGAACAGCGGCACCAGCAGCGCGCCGTGGCCGGCCACGACGACGATGTCGCGACCGACGATCCAGCGCGCGAGACGGGAGATCGGCTGGTCGCAGCGCTCGCGCAGGTGCAGCGCGAGCGCGTTGGCCTCGATCAGCCCGCCGCTGCGGCGATAGCTCTGGACGAGGTCGTCGAGCCGTTGCGCCTCGATGCGGCGGAAGGCCGCCTCGACGAAGCAGCGCGCGCGCTCGCTCACTGCCGCGGCCGCGCCTGGCGCGAAGTCCGCGGGCGTGTGGAGGAAGAAGGGCCAGGCCAGCATCGGAGGCTCCTGCGTGGGCGGGGTCCGGCGAGGCTCGCCGGGCCGGTGCGCTTACTTGAGCTTGGCCTTGTCCAGACCGAAGGTCTTGTCCCAGGCACCCGGAGGCATGTGGAAGGCAACATTGGCGCGATTCCAGGCGTTGATCAGCATCACGAGATAGGTCAGGTCGACGATCTCCTGCTCGCTGAGCTGGGTCCGCACGCGTTCATAGACGTCGTCGGGCACGCCGCCGTCGGGCAGTCGGGTGAGGAACTCGGTCCAGGCCAGGCTGGCGCGCTCGCGCGGCGAGAACAGTGCCGACTCGCGCCAGGTCGCGACGTGGTGCAGGCGCAGCTCGCGTTCGCCGAGCAGATGGGCCTGCTTGACGTGCATGTCGACGCAGAAGCCGCAGCCGTTGATCTGCGAGGCGCGCAGCGCGATCAGCTCGTTGATCGCCGGTTCCATCGAACCGGCGTGGGCGGCCTGCGCGAGCTCGACCAGTTTCTTGAACAGCTCGGGCGACTGCTTCATGTAGTTGATGCGTTCGGACATGGGTGCTTCCTTGGTGGAGAGGGACAACCGGTCCCGCCACCATCGGCGAGACGCAGACGGATGCTAGGAATCCCCCTCCCCGCGCGGTAGCCCGCCGCGCGTCCCCACAGCGTTGCTCCGCCGGAACCAATGCGACGTCCGAGCGTGGATGTCACAACCGGGCGCCCTGCGTCGTCTTGTCGGTAGTGGCGCTCTCCACCTCGCGCCGCCCCACCGCCATGGATGACCCGCCCGCCCACGATCCGCTGTCCGCTTCCTTCTCGACCAGCTACGCGAACGTCGTCGCCTTCATGGCCGTCGTCGTCGAGGGCAGCTTCGCGAAGGCGGCTTCCCGCCTCGGCGTCGACCGATCCGCGGTCAGCCGCAGCGTGAAGCGGCTGGAGGAGCATCTCGGCGTGCGGCTGCTGCGGCGCACGACGCGCAGCCTGTCCCTGACATCGGAGGGCGAGCTGCTGCATGACCAATGCCGACCCGGGATCGAGCAGATCGGCCAGGCCTTCGAGCTGCTGCGCGAGCTGCGCGACGGCCCGCCGCAGGGCACCTTGCGCATCGGCGCGGAGGTCGATTTCGGCCGTCGCGTGATCGCCCCGTTGCTGCCGGCCTTCCAGTCGGCGTATCCGGGCATCGGACTGGACGTGGTCCTCGACGACATGCCGGTCAACTTCATCGATGACCGCATCGACGTGCGCTTCCAGCGCGGCCCGCTGGCCGACGGCCACGTGGTCGCGCGACGCCTGATGCCGCTGGACCTGACCGTCTGCGCCACGCCGTCCTACTTCCACTGGCACGGCGTGCCGTTGACGCCCGAGGACCTGCGGCGGCACCGCTGCGTCGGGCGCCGTCTACCCAACGGCCGGCTGCAGGAATGGGAATTCAGCGTCCAGGGCCGGCTGCTGCGGCAGCGCGTGACCCCCCGCCACATCGTCAACGACGACGAACTGCTCGCGCGCGCCGTCGGCGAGAGCCTGGGCATCGGGCAGCTGCCCGGCCATCTGGTGCGCGACCGGCTCGCCGACGGCTCCCTGGTGCGCTGCCTGGAGGACCACGCCGTCGAGGACGCCGGCTACGAGCTCTGTTATCCGCGCCGCACGCACATGCCGACCCGCGTGCGCGTGTTCATCGACCACATCGCCGCAGCGCTGCCCTCGCGCGGCGGAGCGATCGGACGCATTCGTGAATCGCAGGCAACAGTGCGTTGATGCCTGGCCGGCTACCGGCGCGGCGACGCGATCCCTAGCATCCGTTCCGTCGGTCACCGCACCGCGACGCACACCGGACCGATCGCCCGCGATCGCCCGGATCCCCGATTCCATCGGCCTCATCGAGCCATCGACCCCGTCGACCTCATCGGCCGTCACCAGGACCCATCATGACCCAGCGCATCAACTTCATGCAGCAGTCGCCCGAGCTCTTCAAGAAGTACATCGAGTTCAACAACGCCGTGAAGGCCGGCGCGATCGACGAGACGATCCGCAACCTGGTCACCGTGCGCATCTCCCAGCTCAACGGCTGCGCCTTCTGCCTGGACATGCACGTCAAGCAGGCCCGCATCGCCGGCGAGCGCGAACTGCGCCTGCACCACCTGGCCTCGTGGCGCGAGTCCACGCTGTTCGTGCCGCGCGAGCGCGCCTCGCTGGCCTGGGCCGAGGTGCTCACGCGCATCCCCGAGCAGGGCGTCTCCGACGAGATCTACGAGCGCGTGCGCACGCAGCTCAACGAGCAGGAGATCGTCGACCTGACCTTCCTGGTCATGTCCAGCAACGCCTGGAGCCGTCTGAACATCGCCTTCAAGGCGGTGCCGGGCGCGTCCGACGCGGCGCTCGGCCTGGACAAGGCGGGCTTGGCCTGACTAGTTTGATTCAAAGGGGTTCACACCCCTTTTCCCGCGGGCGCCGTCGCGGAAGCCGCCGCAAGCCCCGCCCTTTTTCCCACCAGCAGGAGTCTGAAATGAAAGTTGTCGTCATCGGCGGAACCGGCCTGATCGGTTCGAAGCTCGTCGCGCGCCTGAAGGCCGCGGGCCATGAGGTCGTCGTGGGCTCGCCCAACACCGGCGTGAACACGATCACCGGCGAGGGCCTCGATGCCGCGCTGGCCGGCGCGAGCGTCGTGGTCGACGTCGCCAACTCGCCGTCGTTCGCGGACGAGGCCGTGATGACCTTCTTCACCACCTCCGGCCGCAACCTGCTGGCCGCCGAAGCCAAGGCCGGCGTCAAACACCACATCGCGCTGTCGGTCGTCGGCACCGAGCGCCTGCAGGCCAGCGGCTACTTCCGCGGCAAGCAGGTCCAGGAAGACCTGATCAAGGCCGCGAAGATCCCTTACACGATCGTGCACTCGACGCAGTTCTTCGAGTTCGCCGGCGGCATCGCGCAGTCGTCGACCGTCGGCGACGAGGTCACGCTGCCGACCGCGAAGATCCAGCCGATCTCCTCGGACGACGTCGCCGGCGCGATGTTCGACGCCACCGTCGGCCAGCCGCTCAACGGCACGCAGGAGATCGCCGGTCCGGAGGCCTTCCGGCTGCACGAGCTCATCGCGCTCTACCTCGACACCAAGAAGGATCCGCGCCACGTCAAGGGCGATCCCGCCGCGCTGTACTTCGGCGCCGCGCTGGACGACGCGACGCTGGTCCCCACGGCCGGCAGGACGCCGCGCCTGGGCAAGGTCACCTTCCGCGACTGGCTCGCCACGCAGACGACCTGAGCGCCTGACCGCTTGAACGCTTGAACGCCTGAACGTTCGAGCCCCCCGGGCGCGCGGTCCCCGAGACCGCGCGCCGACGGATCCGCCGAGGCCATCGCGCCGCGGCGGATCCCCACCGATCAATGCCTCCTGCCCGTCGCGACGAAGATGACGGGTGTCAGTTCGTCGAGGCGGCTGTAACGGGCGTGCACTTTCCATCCGTTCGTGCACGGGACCAACCCACGCTGGCGCGGCGTCCCCGCAAATGCCGGTCAGCCACACGACGAATGCGCGGGCGGGAGGCACCCCCAACGGAGTGCCCCATGAAGCTGTACTACTTTCCCGGCGCCTGCTCGCTCGCCGGTCACATCGTGCTCGAGTGGATCGCGCGTCCGTACGAGACCGTGCGCATGAGCCTGGCCAGCATCAAGACGCCGGACTACCTGGCCATCAATCCCGGCGGCACCGTGCCGCTGCTGACGCACGACGACTTCTCGCTGACCGAGAACGTCGCCATCCTCGGCTATCTCGGCGACCTGCATCCCGAGTCCGGCCTGCTGGGCGACGGCAGCGCGCGCGGCCGGGCCGAGGTGATGCGCTGGCTGGCCTTCTTGAACTCCGACGTGCACAAGGCCTTCAAACCCATCTTCCAGCCCGGGCGCTTCCTGGAGGACGCCGACGCCGCCGCGCCGCTCGCAGAGATGGCACGCGTCCACGTGCGGCACTACCTGGAACGCCTGGACGCGCAGCTCGAGGATCGCGACTGGCTCACGGGCGAGCGCTCGGTCGCCGATCCCTACCTCTTCGTGCTGATCCGCTGGGCCCTGTCCAAGGGCATCGACCTCTCCGACCTCGGCAACCTGCGCGCGTTCCGCGCCCGCATGCACGAGGACCCGGCGGTGCAACGCGCGCTGGCGGCCGAGGAAGGCGAGCAGTCGCTGAAGTCCGTGCTCTGACGGGAGCGCCGCCATGGACACGCCCCTGCCCGCCCAGCCCGCCGCGCCGGCGCTCCCCGTGACGGCGCCGGAGACCGCGGCGCCCTCCGGGCCGCATCCGGTCGAGCGCGCCTGCAGCGCCTGGCTCGAAGTGCGCTTCGACGGCAACCGCTGCATCCATGCGCGGCAGTGCGTCACCGGCGCGCCGGCGACCTTCCTCGCCGACGTCGACGGACCGTGGATCCGGCCCGCGATGACACCCCTGCAGGACCTGATCGCCGTCATCCGCAACTGTCCGTCCGGGGCCTTGAGCTATCGCCGCCTCGACGGCGGGGCGCCCGAACAGGCGCCGCCGGTCAACCTGCTGTCGGTGCGTGAGAACGGCCCCTACGCCGTGCGCGCGCGCATCGTCCTCGACCGCGACGAGACCACGCCCGTCGCCCCGATCGGGACGGCGGTCGGCTACCGCGCCACGCTGTGCCGCTGCGGCCACTCCCGGCGCAAGCCCTTCTGCGACAACTCGCACCGCCGCATCGGCTTCGAAGCCACCGGTGAGCCGATCAGCGGCAACACGGCCGCGCTGGCGGTGCGGGACGGTCCACTGGAGATCTCCCCGCAGATCGACGGCCCGCTGGAGGTCCGCGGCGCGCTCGAGATCATCAGCGGCACCGGCCGCACCGTCGAACGCTGCACCTCGGCCACGCTGTGCCGCTGCGGCGCCAGCCGCAACAAACCCTTCTGCGACGACAGCCACCTGCGCATCGGCTTCCGCAGCACCAACGAGGCATCGCCATGAACTCCCCGATTTCGCCCCCCGCTCCTTCCTCCACTTCGACGATCACTTCCATCCCCTCCTCCTCTTCCTCTTCCTCTTCCTCTTCCTCTTCCATCCCGGCGCCCGCAGCCACGGCGCCTCAGGCCACCTTCGGCAGTCCGTATGCGGCGCCCGATGCGGCGGCCGAGTTGCTGCGCTCGACCGGCATCGGCGTCCGCGCGCTGCGCGCCGGTGACGCGGCGCCGTATGGCGCGCTGCTTGACGCGCGCGGCGGGACGGTCGCGTTGCCGGACGCCTGGCGCAATGGCCCGGCGATCGTGCTCTTCATCCGGGGCGGCTGGTGCCGCGCCTGCAGCCTGCTGCTGCGCCACTGGCGCGAGTACGGCGACGAGCTGCGCGCGCTGAACACGACGCTGATTGCGGTCTCGCCGCAATCGCCGGAGTTGACGGACCGCACCGTGGTCGACAACGGCGTGGACTTCGCCGTGCTGAGCGATCCGGAGCTGGCTGCCGCGAATGGTTTCGGCATCTCGTTCACCTTGTCGCCCGACGCGGTGGACCTGTACGCGGCCAACGGCATCGACGTGCCTGTGCTCAACGGCAATGGCCTGTGGGTGCTGCCTGTGCCGGCGACCTATGTGGTCGGCCCGGATGGCGTGATCCGTTACGCGCATATCGAAGGCGATCCCACGCCGGCACCGAAGCCGGAGGATGTGCTCTTCGAGGTGGAAGAGCGTTTCGGCTGGCAGTAACTCGTCGCAGTCCGCGACGGCCTATGACAGTCCGCCGCTGCCTGGTGGCAGTCCGGCACTGCCTGGTGGCAGTCAGCGACTGGTTGGGGACGGAGATGCTTGGGGTTTTGCCGCTTGCCGGCAAGGCCCCATGCATCTGCGGCCAACGCCCCGGACTTCGCAGGCAAGGCATTCCTCAGCTGTCGATCGTCGGCTCACTGAACACTGCGCCTGCTTCCAGCGTGCGGTGAACCGGGCACCGCTGCGCGACCTCCACCAACCGTGCGCGCTGCTCGTCATCGAGCTCGCCCTCGATCGTGATGCGCCGGGAGAACTCATCGGCCGGCGTGCCGTCCTTTCGCTTGCGATGGCTCACGCCCGTGCGGATGCGTCCGATCTGCCAGCCCTTGAGCTCGGCGAAGTGGCGGATCGTCATCGTCGTGCAGGCGGCGAGCGCCGATGACAGCAGGTTGTAGGGCGACGGTCCCGACCCGAGGCCACCGACCGACTCCGGCTCATCCGCCAGCCACCGCGAGCCGCCCGACTGCAGTGCCAGCTGGAACTTGCCGAGTCCGGTTTCCTCTGCCTCGGCGTCGGGCGACGGTACTGCCATCGGCTGCGGATCGTGGAGGTAGCGGATCGCCCAGGCCGCGACGCAGGCGCTCGCGTGCACGGCATCGGCGTGGTCGCGCATCAGATGGTCCGCCTTGTCCAGCGAGACGAAGCTCTTCGAATGGTGGGCGGCCAGGAAGATGCGACTCGCGTTCTCGATGTCGACGACCTGGTCCATCGGGCTGTGCAGGATCATCAGCGGCACCTTCAGCTCGGCCAGCCGCCGGCCGGCATCGTGCAGACGCAGGTCTTCGACGAAGGCCTTGCCGATGCGCACCGGAAAACCGCCGAGCAGCAGCTCGATCGCACCGTGCTCGTCGATCGCCCGCAGGTCCTGCGCGGTCGCATGCCCGAGCAGATGCGACGCGTCGAACGGCGCGCCGATCGTCGCCACCGCGCGCACCGACGGCATCCGCGACGCAGCCGTCAGCACCGCCGTACCACCGAGGCTGTGCCCGATCAGCAGCGCCGCCGGCATGCCCGCCTCGGCCATCGCCTCGCCGGCGGCGACCAGGTCCTCCACGTTGAGCGTGAAGCTCGTGTCGTCGAAGCGCCCATCGCTGCCGCCGACGCCCGAGAAATCGAAGCGCAGCACCCCGATGCCCTGCGCGGCCAGGCCACGCGCCAGCGCGACCGCCGTGCGGCTGTCCTTGCCGCAGCTGAAGCAGTGCGCCAGCAGCGCCCAGCCGCGCACGACGCGCTCCGGCATCTCCACCTTGCCGGCCAGACGCTGGCCATGCGCGTTCACGAAACTGAAGCCGCGGGTCGGCATGTCGCTCGCGCCTCAGCCGAGGTAGGTGTCGATCGAGACGCCGCCCAGCAGCGTCAGCGTGACCGGCGTGCGTTCGGCGATCTCGGCGAGGCGCTCGCGCTGCGCCTCGTCCAGGCCCGCGATGCGCAGCGTGCGCACGACGCGGGGGCCGTCCTCCTCCTGCCGCCATTGCAGATCGACCTCGAGCGACTCGAGGGGCCAGGTCTTGCGGTCGGCGTACATGCGCAGCGTGATCGCCGTGCAGGCGCCGAGGCTGGCCAGCAGCAGGTCGTAGGGCGCGGGACCGGCGTACGCGCCGCCGAGCACCTCGGGCTCGTCCGCGACGAGCGTGTGCGCGCCGAGCTCGATGTGGGTGCGATAACGATCCTGCCCGATGCGGGCGATTCCGTGGGCCATGGCCGTGCTCCGAAAGAGTGGAAGGGAGAGAAGAAGGAAGGAACGAGACAGAGACAAGGAAGAGACCAGAAATGCGCGGGGCGGACCCGCGCCGCGGGTCCGCGAACGATCAGACGCGGATCGCGCCGTCGCCGAGGTAGCGGGTGAACAGCGCGAGCGGCATCGCCGCCTGACCGCGGTACTGCTCGTCGCTCCAGGAGATCACGACGTCGGCCTCGCCGACGACGACCTCCACCGCGCCGCGGCGGACCTCCTGCGGCACGCCCTCGCCTTCGCGGTACTCGACGACGCCGACGATCTCCGCCAGCAGCGAGCCCCTGCCCGGCGCCGGCAGACTCACGTCGGCCCGGCCCGGCGCGGGCGTGCCGGTCAATCGTTCCTCGACCGCCAGCGCGGCGCGCACGCCCCGGTCCTCATGCAGCCGGCGCAGGAAGGCGGCCAGGTCCGGGAACTCCGCCAGGCCGATCTTGGTCGTCAGCGCCCAACGCAGCATCACGAACAGGTAGGCGTCGGCGATCGAGCGCTCGCCGGTCAGCCAGGACAGGCCCGCCAGCTGGGACTCGATGCGCCCGAGCAGCGTGCGCACGCGATCGCGCGCGACGGCGGCGATGTCATCGACGTTCGCGTCGGCGTTCGCGACACCGAAGCGGAAGCGCTCCGGATAGAAGATCGGCGCGAAGGCCTTGTGCACTTCCGAGTTGAGGAAGGCCAGCCACTGCAGCGTCCTCGCGCGGCCGCTCGCGCCGGCCCCGCCCCACAGGCCGGCGGCCGGGTGGACATCGGCGATGTGCGCCAGGATCGCCACGCTTTCCGTCAGGCACAAATCCTCATCCAGCAGCACCGGCACGGTGCCCATCGGGCTCAGCACGAGGAACTCCGGCGAGCGCAGCCGCGACCGCGTCATGCGCACGGCCTCGTAGCCGCCGCCCGCCCACTCCAGCGCGATGTGGCTCGCCAGCGAGCCGGCGCCGGTCATGTAGTACAGCTTCATCGTGGTCTCCTGCCCGTCGCGGGCCCGTCATGGCGTGCCGGGTGCGGCATCAGTGCGCGGGCAGCACGGCATCGACGCCCTGCTTCTTGACCAGGAAGACGACGAACTTCGCCGGCTTGGTCGTGCTGGCGTTGCGGCCGACGGTGTGGATGTCGGCGGGGCCTTCGTAAAAGGTCTCGCCGGGACGCAGCGTCACTTCCTTGCCGCCTTTCACGCCCATCACGATCGAGCCTTCGAGCACGTAGATGAAGCCGTGCGCGTCATGGCGGTGGACCGGGTCGGCGCCGCCGGGCGGGTACTCGACCACCAGCATCAGGCCTTCCTGGCCGGGCAGGTTGCCGAGCGGCTTGTTCATCAGCGCCGAGACCTTGGGTTCGGGCGGCGCGGCGTGGGCGTCGTTGACGATCAGGCCGGTGGACAGCGTCGCGCAGAACGCGACGGCGAGCACGGACAGCACCGAGCGGCGCAGCATGCCGCGAGGGGAGCGGATTCGGAACATGGGCTTCTCCTTGGAATGGATGTCCCCATGCTAGGAATCGCGCGGCGGCGGCGGAAGCCATGCCGCGGTTCTCACCGTGTTGCCGGCGAGGCACCAATGCGGGCGGATCGGCACGCGCCGCATGGTCCGCACACCATCGCGTCAGTCCCCGTGGGCACGGGGACGCAGGCAGGTGCCGCACTCGTCAGTGCGGGGCGCCGGCCAGCGGATCCGGCCGGCACGGCTGCATCAGCAGCGTGCCGCAGGCCGGGCGTTCCGCGGGGCCGCGCACGCCGTCGAGCACGCCCAGCCGCAGGACCGAGTCGTGGCGCGCGTTGTGCAGCACGTGGAGGCGTTGGCGCAGCGAGAACGGATCGAAGACCATGCCGCCGGACTGCGCCGGCGTGTCGATCCACAGCCGCAGCCGCGATCCCTTGCGGAAGAAGTGGCCCATCTTCTGCACCTCGACGCGCGCGAGCACCGGCCGGTTGGGCAGCAGCGGGGCGATGTCCTGGGGCCGCTCGCCGTGCCACGGCAGCAGCCGGGTCGAGCGCGCCGGATCCAGCGTCCGGTTGGACAGTCGCAGCCATCCGCGTTGCACGTAGGTCTCCTGGCCGTCGGGCCGCAGCTCGGTGACGGTGACCTGCAGGTCCGCGTCGCCGCCGGTGGCCGCGACCCAGAGGTCCGCGCTGCCGGGACCGTAGACCAGCAGGTCCTCGCCCAGCGGCGCGGAGGTGTAGGCCAGGCTCGTCGACTTCCAGTCCGTCGGCAGCGGCCCCCAGAACGCGTTGCCGAGGATGTCGTTCACCGCGACGCCCGTGCCCGGCGCGTCGAAGCCGTCGGCAGCGCCGCCGCCGGTCTGGTCCGCCAGCACGCCGCCCTCGGCGAGGTGGAAGTCGCGGACCCGCAGGTCGGACTCGCGGATCGCCTCGCGGTTGATCGTCCAGCCCGCCCGCGCCCATGCGCCGCTCTGCTGGTCCTTGGCCGCGCCCCCGGTCGTCTCCATCCACAGCGACAGCCGCGGCGTGTCGCGCTCGAAGCCGTTGTCGACGCCCTTCACGAAGCGGTCGATGAAGCGCAGCGCCGTCGCCTGGAACGCCGGCGCATCGTAGAAATCATGTGCGCCGTTGGACTGCACGTGCCACAGCAGCTTCGGGTCCAGCCGCGCCTGGTAGTGGCTGCCGCGCGGCGTGAGCGCCTGGTCCTGGAAGGCTTCCGTCGACAGCACCGGCACGCGGATCCAGTCCATGCCGCGCGACAGGTCGAAGCCGTTCATGTACTCGTCGCGCAGCGGATGCGCGGTGAAGAACTGCATGATCGAATGCGGCTCCTCGTTCTCGAAGTTGCGGGCCACCTGCCGGACGCAGGCGGCATCGCCCTCTTCCTGCGCGGTGCGCAGCACGACGGTCTGCCACCACGCGCGGAAGACGACGCGGAAGCCGGTGATGAAGCCGGGCTGCGGCACGCCGCCGGGGTTGAGCGCCTCGCGGTAGTCGACCAGCGGCGCGCCGGGCACGATCGCGCGCAGGTGCGGCGGCTGGAACTGCGCCGTCGCCAGCTGCGACGAGCCGCTGTACGAGAACCCCATCATCCCCACGCGGCCGTTGGACCAGTCCTGCGCCGCCGCGAACTCGACCGCCTCCGCGCCGTGCCGGCCCAGTTGCGGGCGGATGTATTCGAGCGTGCCGGTCGAGCAGCCGGTGCCGGCGGGGTTCAGGCCCATCACGGCGTAGCCGGCCTCGAGCAGCCTGCGGTCCAGCGCCAGCCGCTGCGCCGTCTGGCCGCGCCGGTAGGGCATGCCGCCGATCGAGCCGGCGTCGTAGCCGTTGATGAAAAGGATCACCGGCACGCGCTCGGCGCCGGCGCGCTTGGGCAGCAGCACGCTGTAGCGCAGGCGCTCGCCGTCGGCGGTGGTGAGGTAGCCGGTGCGGCGCTCGGCCCAGAAGGGATCCACCGCAGGCGCGGCGGGGAACTCGAAGGCCGGCGCGGCCGGCAAGCCGGTGTCCGGATCGAGCGCCGGCGCGGATGCCGGCGCGGGCGTCGCCGCCTGCGCCCACAGCGCCGGCGTCGCGAGCAGTCCCGATGCCATCACGGCGGCGGTCGCCAGCTTTGTCTTCATGCGGATCGTCATCAAGATCGTCCTCCCTCGGTTCATCGTCGTCATCGTGATGGTGGTGATTCGTTGGACGGGCCGCGGCCCGCGGCGTCGAGCAGCTCCTGCGCCTGCGCGGCCTTGCCCTGCGACGCCCACAGCGCCGCGAGGCTGCCCGCCGCGCGGCGTTCCCATCCGCGCGTGCCCTGCTCCCGCGCCACGTCGACGGCACGGCGGTAGTGCCGCTCGGCGTCTTCCAGCCGGCCCGCCCGCTCGTCGCGCCAGCCCGCGGCGCGCCAGATCTCCGGTGCGCACCAGAGTCCCTCGCCGAGCGCGAGCCGCTCGACCAGCGCGTCGTCGAACCACTCCGCGCAGAAGGTCACCAGCATCTCGCGTCGCGGCGCGTCGTAGCCCGGCAGCTCGGCGCGGACCGACTCGATGTAGGCCGCGCGATCCGGCTCCTCGGCCAGCCGCAAGCCCTGCCAGAACCACTCCGCGTAGCGCAGCCAGCCGGTCAGTCCGCGGCGGCGGGCCTCCTCGGTCATCAGGCGGATCCAGCGCGCGGCGAGCTCATGTTCCCCAGCCCACAGCGCGACCACGCAGGCGCCGTAGAGCGCCGAGCACATCGATACCGAATGTCCCATCGCCTGCGCCCGGTCGACCGCCTCGGTGGCGAGGACCAACGCGTCGGCGGCGTCCCCCTGGATCCACGCGGTGCGGCAGAACAGCGCCTTCGTGGCGACGACCGAGTCCGGCCCGACGAGGTTGGCGTTGGTGCGACGCGGCGTCGCCGCGGCGAGCGCGGCCTCGCTGTGACGGCGCGACTCGTCGAAGCGGCCGCAGAAATGGTGGGCCATCGCGCAGACCCGGTGCGACAGGATCAGCGCCGCCGGGTCGGCCCAGGCCGTCGCCGTCGACGCCAGCGTGTGGGCGTGACGCAGGGCCGCGCTGTACTCGCCGCGGAACATGTCATGCGTGCAGCGTCCCCACCGCGCCCGCAGCTCCAGCGCCGACGAGCCGATCGCCAGCGCGCCCGCGAGCGCGCGGTCGCAGGCGTCGTTCAGCTCCTCGACGCTGCCGCCGGTGTGCAGCAGCGCGGTGATCAGCACCGTGTAGAGCGAGGTCGCCGTCTCGACGTCGGGCTCGGCCTGCTCGTCGACCAGCCGCAGCGCGGCCTGCACCCAGTGCTGGTACTCGGCCACCAGCGACAGGTGGAACCACAGCGGCGCGGACGCGATGACCAGCGCATTCGCGGACTTGGCGTCGGTCTCCTGCACCAGGCAATGCTCCAGCGCCGAGCGCACGTCGTTGAGCCGCCAGGCGTGGCGATCGTCCCAGGCCTGCTCGCTGAGCGTCTGCAGGTCCGCGGTCGCCGTCTTCATCACTTCCACCATCACCGTCGCGTGGCGGTGCAGCAGCGCGGCCCGTTCGTCGCTCTGCGCCAACAGCGCCGACGCGTAGCTGCGCGTGGTGTCCAGCAGCCGGTACGGCGCGAACGCATCCTGGCTGTCGAAGAACACCAGGGACTTGGCCGCCAGCGCGATCAGGGTCTCGAAGGCCTCCTCCGGATCGGCGTCCAGCGCGACGCCCAGCGCCGACTCGACGTCGAAGCGCCCGCGGAAGACCGACAGCCGCCGGAACATCGTCAGCTCGGGCTCGCTGAGCAGCGCGATGCTCCAGTCCAGCGCCGCCGCCAGCGTGCGATGACGCGGCAGCGCGCTGCGGTTGCCGATGGAGAAGAGCCGGATGTGGTCGTCCAGGCGCAGCGCGAGCTCGCTCACCGACTGCACCGCCAGGCGCGCGGCCACCAGCTCGATCGCCAGCGGGATGCCGTCGAGCTGCCGCGCGACCCGCGCCAGCAGCGGCCCTTGCGCGTCCTGGAACGGTCCCGCGCCGGCCGCGCGCGCGCGGCCCACCAGCAGCTGCACCGCGGGCGCGCGCAAGGCTTCGGTGAGCGACGGCGCGTCCTCCGCCGGCACCGCCAGCGGCGCCAGCCGCAGCACCAGTTCCCCGGGCACGCGCAGCGCCTCGCGGCTGGTGGCGAGGATGCGCAGACCCGGCAAAGCGCCCAGCAGCCGCAGGACCGGCGCGGCCAAGGTCTCGATCACGTGCTCGCAGTTGTCGATCACCAGCAGCACGTCGCGACCGGCGATGGTCTGCGTGATCGCCTGGATGGTGTCGGGCATGTCCGGCGCGGCGCCCAGCGCGCGCGCCATCGTGCTGAGCACGTGGTCCTGCGAGATCAGCGGCGCCAGGTCGACGAAGGCCACCGGCACGCCCTGGCGCTGCTGGAGGCATTCCGAGGCGCGGGTCGCGACGCTGGTCTTGCCGATGCCGCCGGCCCCGACCAGCGTCACGAGCCGGTGGCCGTCGAGCGAGCCGAGCACCGTGTCCACGTCGGCGTCGCGGCCGATCAGCTCGGTCAGCAGCGTCGGCGGCGCGGCAAAGGTGCGCGACGCGGCGCGCAGGCGGACCGGGGCCGGCGCGGCGTCGCCCTCGACCGCCTCGCGCCGCACCCGGCCGTTGAAGCGGTAGCCGCGCTGCGGCACCGTGGAGATCCATTCATGGCAGCCGTCGAGCTCGCCCGGCTCGCCCAGCGCCTTGCGCAGCATGGACATGTGCACGCGGACGCTGGCCTCCTCCACCACCACGCCGGACCAGACGGTGGCCAGCAGTTCCTCCTTGGCGATGTACTCGCCGGCGCGGCGCACCAGGTGCAGCAGCAACTCGAAGGACCGCGGACCGATGCGCACGGCCTGTGCGCCATCCGCCCCGGCGCCTGCCGGGTCGGTGCGCTCGAGACGACGTTGCATCTCCCAGAGCACGAAGGCGCCGAAGAACCAGCGGTAGTCGGCGGCCGGCGCGTCGATCGGCGCCGCGGGCGGTGCTTGCATGGCGGACGGACCTTGTTGTTGGGCGGCCGAGTATGTGCGGAACCGCGCACGGCGGTAAAGGCGGCGGCCCGGCTCCGGCCTCAGCTTTAACGCGCTTTAACTCGCCCTCGCGCGCAGCTTCGACCAGAGTTCGTCCATGACTTCACCGGTCCCCGCCATGATCCCGTCCGGCCACCCTGATCCCCTCGCGTCGAGCTTCGCCACGACCTACGCCGGCGTGATGGCGTTCATCGCCGTGGTCGCCGAAGGCAGCTTCGCCCGCGCGGCGGAGCGGCTGGGCATCGGCCGCTCCGCGGTCAGCCGCAGCGTGCAGCGGCTGGAGGACCAGCTCGATGTCCGGCTGTTCACGCGCACCACGCGCAGCACCTCGCTGACGCGCGAGGGCGATCTCTTCTACGCCAACTGCCATGCCGGCGTGGATCGGATCATGCAGGCGGTCGAGGAGATGCGCGATCTGCGCGAGGGGCCGCCGCGGGGGCATCTGCGCATCGGTGCCTCGGTGGGGTTCGGCCGCCGCGTGGTGGCCCCGCTGCTGAACGCCTTCCAGGACACCTATCCCGACGTCGCCATCGAGCTGCTGCTCAGCGAGCGGCCCACGGACTTCATCGCCGACGGCGTGGACGTGGCCTTCCGCCACGGCCGCATGGAGGACGCGCAGATCATCGCCAAGCAGATCGTGCCGATGCAGATGCGGGTGTGCGCCTCGCGCGAATACGCGCAGGTGCACGGCCTGCCGGCGAGCGTCGAGGAGCTCGACCGCCATCCCTGCATCAACGTGCGGGTGCCGTCGGGGCGCATCGTCGACTGGGAGTTCCAGGTCGACGGCCAGACCCGGCGCGTGCTGCCCAAGGCGCGCCTGACCTACAACGATGCGGACCTGGTGTGCCAGGCCGTGCTGGACGGCCAGGGCCTGGCGCAGATGCCGGACTTCATGGCCTGCGACGCGCTGCGCGACGGCTCCCTGGTGGCCTGCCTGCCGCAGCATGCGCCGGTCGACCAGGGCCACTACATCTGCTTCCTGAGCCGGCAGCACCTGCCCTCCCGGATGCGGGTGTTCATCGACTTCATGACCGCGCGCATCCGCGAGCGGGACCTGCGCTGCCCGGACACGATCCCGGCCGCGCATTCGTGACCTCCGGGCAACAAGGTGTTGCGCGGGCGTCGCCTAGCCGGAGAAGGGCGTGGCTTCTAGCATTCGCCCCCGTTCCCGGGTCGAGGAGAGGACCGATCGATGATGCAGCTCTACTACCTGCCCGGCGCGTGCTCGCTGGCAGATCACATCGCGCTCGAATGGACGGGGGCGCCGTATGCCGCCGTGGCCATGACGCCGCGCGCGCTGCGCGCGCCGGAGTACCTGGCGCTGAACCCCGGCGCCAACGTGCCGTTGCTGCGCGACGGCGACCTGCTGCTGACCGAGAACGTCGCGGTGCTGCACTACCTGGCCGAGTGTTTTCCCGAGGCCGGGCTGCTGGGCGACACGCCGCGCGCGCGGGCCGAGACGATGCGTTGGCTGGCCTTCATGAACTCGGACGTGCACGGGGCGTTCAAGTCGGTCTTCGCGCTCAAGGCACTCGACGAGGGCGACCCGCACGCCGCGCTGCGCATCAGCCCCGCACAGCGCCAGGTGCGGGCCTGCCTGGAGCGGCTGGACCGGCAACTGGCCGGCCGCGACTGGCTGACCGGGACGCGCTCGATCGCCGACCCCTACCTGTTCGTGATGTTCCGCTGGGCGGTGGGCGCCGACGTCGGGCTGGACGGCCTGCGCAACCTGACCGCCTTCGCCCGGCGCATGTACCTGGACCGCGGCGTGCGCGCCGCGCTGTTCACCGAGGAGGGCCTCGCCCTATGATTTCCCCGCCATGAGCTCGCCCAGCCTGCCCTACAACCCCGCGCTGGACGGCCTGCGGGCGCTGTCCATCCTGGTCGTGATCGCCTTCCACTGCCTGGTGCCGGGCTTCGGCGGCGGCCACATCGGCGTCGACCTGTTCTTCGTCCTCTCGGGGTACCTGATCACCGCGCTGCTCGCGGCCGAGGTCCGCCAGGGCGGCATCGCGGTCGGCCGGTTCTACGCGCGCCGGCTGCTGCGCCTGTATCCGCCGCTGCTGGTCCTGGTCGTGGCCTACCTCGCGCTCGCGCCGCTGCTGTTCCCGCAGGAGCCGCGTTGGACGATGGCGATCCTGGCGCTGACCTACGTGATGGACTACGCCATCGCCTTCAACGTCCTGCCGCCGACGCTGGGCGTCACCTGGTCGCTGGGCATCGAGGAGAAGTTCTACCTGCTGTGGCCCGTGCTGCTGCCGATGCTGCTGCGCGCGCGGCGGCCGATGCACTGGCTGCTCGGCGCCTTCCTCGTGGTGACGGCGTGGCGATACGCGGTGGCCGTGCAGTGGGGATGGGGACAGGCCTACTTCCGCTTCGACACGCGCGTGACCGGCATCGTGCTGGGCGTGATCGCCGCGCTGCGACCGACCGCGATGCCGCGGTGGGTCGTCCTCGCGGCCTGGGTGGCGATGGTCGTCAATCTCGCGTTGCCCTCCTTGCCCTTCCAGTGGCTCACCGCCGGCGCCACGGTGCGCGTCACGGTGGCGGAGATCGCCGCCTTCGTGCTCGTCAGCCACGCCGCCGCGCACCCGACTGGATCGTGGCTCGCACAGCCGTTGATGGCGTGGCTCGGCCGCCTGTCCTATGGTCTCTTCCTGTGGCATTTCGCGGCGATCAGCGCATTCGGTCGCGGCCACGGGCCCTGGGTCCTCCTGGCCGTCGCCCTGCCCTTCGCCCTGGCCATGGCGATCGTGTGCCACTACCTGATCGAGCGGCCGGTGAGCCGATGGCGCCGCCGCCGCTTCATGCCGGACAGCCCGGGCGGCTCCGCGACGGCGGCCACGGACATTCGTGTCCGCCATTCAACAGGCCGGTGATCGGGACGCGCCTGTCGAGGCGGGCCTTGCCCGTCTAGCATCCAGCGATATCCCCCCAGTCCTGGAGCTTTCATGCGAGTCCTTCTTCAAACCACGATCGCCGCGGATCCGGACGATTGGTCCATCGCGCGGTTCAGTCTGCTCAAGGAGTTTCTGGCGTCGCGTCGCGATGGCGACGGCCGCCCGCTGTACGAGGTCACCGCGCGGGACCGCGACCCCGGCCCCGGGCCGGACGCCGTGCTGCGCAGCCTGGACACCTCGTCCTTCGATCAGATGTGGCTGTTCGCGGTCGACGTGGGCAACGGCCTCACGCCCGAGGACTGCGACGGCATCCGGCGCTTCCACGAGCGCGGCGGCGGCCTGATGCTGACGCGCGATCACATGGACCTGGGGTCGTCGCTCTGCGGGCTCGACGGCTGGCTGGGGCGGGCGCACCACTTCCACTCCCGCAACGAGGAGCCGGACGAGCAACGGCGCTGCGTCGACGACACCTTCACGTCCTCGATCCTGTGGCCGAACTATCACTCCGGGGCCAACGGCGACTACCAGGAGGTCCGGGTGGTGGAGCCCGCGCATCCGGTGCTGCGCGACCCGCTGTCCGAGACCGGCCTGCTGCGTTATCTCCCCGCCCATCCGCATGAGGGCGCGGTGTGCTCGCCGGGGGACGACGGCGGCGCCCGCGCGATCCTGCAGGGCACCAGCCGCGTGAGCGGGAATCGCTTCAACCTGGCCGTGGTGAGCGAACGTTCGGCGGAAGGCGGACCGGTGCTGGCGCAATCGACCTTCCATCACTTCTGCGACTTCAACTGGGACGTCAGCAAGGGCTCGCCGTCCTTCGTCAGCGAGCAGCCGGGGGACGGGATGCAGCGCCATCCGGAGGCGCTGCGGTCGACGCAGCAGTATGTGCAGAACGTGGCGCGGTGGCTGGGGGGCAAGGACTGACCCCAGGGGCTCGAGCGCCCCGTCAACCATCCGCGGTCGCCATCACTCCAGATGCTGCCGCAGCCAGTCCGGCAACGGCACGGACCTCTGGATGGTGGCGTCCTGCCACACGGTCGTGGCGCCGCCCGAGGCGTAGATGACGCCGGGCTCGTCGAGGCGCTCCAGTGTGATCCACGTGTCGAAGCTGGAGCGCCCCGGATTCGAGACGTAGTGCTTCGCCAGGATCTCGCCCGGATAGGCGAGCTGCCGATGGAAGTTGCAGAACGCGTTGACGATGACCGGGCCCTGGCCGTCCGGGCTCGGCGGATGGCCGAGGCTGGCTAGCCATTCGACGCGCACGATCTCCAGGTAGCGGAAGTAGACCGTGTTGTTCACATGGCCCATCGCGTCCATATCGCCCCAGCGGATCTGGATGCGGGTTTCATGGACGAGCTTCTTGGCGTCGGGGAGTTCGAATCGCATGTGGTCATCCCTGGTTCAGTTGCGTGCGCTGCGAGCGGAAGAGCACGCATCGGCATTGAGCGCCGGTTACATTCCATGACCGCTGTCGTGGAAGACGACATATCGTCAGTCCAGCAAAGCGACAAGCGACGCGTCGTTTCCCGTCACCCGCTTATCTGCCGGTTCAAGTGCCAACAAGACCTGCTCGAACCGGTGCCGCTGACGTTCAAAGAATTCCGCTAGTCCCGTCAAGGTCGGCACGCCAGCGAAGACCTTCAGCATCGACTTCAACGTCATGCGAAGGTAGTACTCCAGGTTGGCGCACAGCAGACTCGCCATGACAACTTGCCGGGCCGCATGCACGATATCGCAGCGTGCCCGGTAGATGCGCTCGATCTGCCATCGGACGCGACGGTCATGCGCACGAAGCATCGCAGCCGTCCTGGTGGGCGATTCCAAGCTGTCCATGAACGCCGACAGATGCTTCCACAGGTAGGGCTGCTGCGCGCAACTGGCCTCCAGCGCCGGCCGCTGCGTCGGATCCTTCAGGGCCGCGTAAAGCGCAGCGTTGGAGCAGTCCGTCACCTGGACGCGCCCTCCGCCGCTCATCACCGCGACATCCAGGGCAGCCAGTGCCGTGCGAAACGTTGCCAGATGCTTGGGCAGATAGGTCAACGCCAAAGTGGGAGCCAAAGCATTTTTCACCTTGTCGCCAATGCCTCCGGCAGTCTTGGTGCCGCTGGTGAGGTACTCAACGCCGGTCCACCAGTTCACCAGTTTGTTGTCGAACATGCTGGTACCGGTGCCGAGTCGATACAGCCGGAAGGCGGAGAAGATCCGATCCCTGGTTTCAGTCTGAGAAGGATCCCGCGCTGCCAGGCCGCCCAGGTGGTCCACGAATTCCTGCAAGCTCCTGGTGGGCGGCTCAGCCTCCGGATTCGGAATCAATTGAGGCAGTTGGAGCAGGCGAAACTTCTCTTCGTCCTGAAGAAGAAAGCGCGTTTCGGCCTGGATCTGAGGTGTGTCGTATTCGAAGCGCATCAAATCCAGAATCTGGCCAATCTGTCGGTAGGCGTCCAGCCCCGCCGAGCGACCATCCTTGCTCCTCACGATCGCAGTCGCGAACAATCGACGTGGCCGCGACGAGAACAAGTTTTTCGCCGCGGGTGATGACTGCTCCGGGAGTTCCGGCGGGATACGTGAGATGGTGATGGTCCCGAAGTCCCCACAGCACACGTCGAAGGCCACGTTGGTACATCCATTGATGACGAAGAAGAGCCGACGCACCTGAGGTTCCATCAGAATCTCGCGCTTGACACGCGCAAAGCGCTCGGCGAAGTCGTAGGCCACAGGCCAAGGGGTGAGCACCGCCGCACCGCCGCGGTCCTCGACTTGGCTGATCAGCGGCAGTTGCGCCGGATCGACCTCTGCGGCAGAGCCTCGCTCAGTGCCCAGCACGAAGATGCGGTAGAGGTGGAACAGACTTTCAAGGCTGAATCCCTCATCGTGGGCAACACTGAGGATGTCGCGACAGACCCGGTCGATGCTTGCCTGACTGGCGTCGCGGTGCTCAACCGTCTCGCCGATTGGATTCTCAGCCAGCGCCTGCTCCATCCATTCAAAACAATCTCGCAAGAAGTGTTGCTCCAGAGAGGATTGCAATTCCCTCATGAAAGACTTCAGCAGCAGCGCGCTCTTCTTGAATCCGCCCTCCTTCGCGCCCGCGGCCTCGGCAACCAACGAGACTGTGTCATCCAGAGCGGCATAGTGCTCCGCCCGAGCGACGATGACCGGGTGCTTGTCCAATATCTCCAGCGCTTCCGCCGCCACGACCTTGCAGTCGTTCTCGTCAGCGGGAGGCTCGAACATGCGTTGCAGTTCACGCAGGATGTTCAGTGGGTTCATCGCGCGCACGCGATAGGAATCGAGCGAGTGCTCATGGACCAGGTTGAACCATGCCCCGAGGAACAGGTGCTGTCGAGCGTTGATACCGAGGAGCGCGGGGTTCAGGCGTTGGTCGATTCGCATGCGATGGCGGGCGTTGCTGGTCGCTGAGTTGCTCCGGCTAGAATAGCCTTACGCCGCGAGGTCAACTTCGACTCGCGCCACCGAAAAAGCCAGGAACTGGAGGTGCAGGCTGGGTTAAGACCCGCTGCACTCTCCTTTTCCCCTACACCGATCACGGGCCGCCATGCGGCCCGTGTTTCTTTGTGCGGCCGTGGACGCTCGCCGCTTGCGCTTCGCTCGCTCGCAACGGACGGTCCGAGCATCACTTCCACACCTCGTCCAACGTCCCCGTCTTCCTTGCCTCATCTCGGTCACTGCTGACGCCGTCACGTCGCGACTTCACGGTCACTTCACCGCCAGCCTTCATGCTCCTCGCCACCGCGCACGAGTCCGTGCGTTCCGCACCGAGGAGCCGCCGATGAACCACCCCACCCTTCGATCACCGTCGTGGCGCATTGCCCTCTGGGGCGGTGCCCTGATCCTGCTCGTGCTGCCCTGGGCGGCCATGCAGGTCACCGCTGAAGTCCGCTGGGACCTGGCCGACTTCCTCGTGTTCGGCGCCATGCTCGCCGTGGCCTGCGGGGCGTTCGAAGCGGCGGTGCGTCTCACCGCCGACCGGCGTCGCCGCTGGTGGGCCGGGGCCGCGATCCTGGTCGCTTTCCTGCTCGTGTGGGCGGAGCTGGCGGTCGGCATCTTCAACTGACAAGACCGGGCGTCTTCGGGTTTGGCGCGGGCGTATCCTTCGCGCGCCACCACCGAAGGGAGACGCCCATGACCCGTGCCTGGTCGACGCTCGCCGTCGCGCTCGCGATCCTGATTCCCCGTGCCGAGGCGCTCGCCGCGGACGCCACGCCGCCGCGCGAGCTGCGTCGCTTCCACGAGATCTTCAAGGAGCTCGTGGAGACCAACACGACGAACTCCTCGGGCAGTTGCACCGTCGCCGCCGAGGCGATGGCCCGGCGCCTCAAGCAGGCCGGCTATGCGGACGGCGACATGCAGCTCATCGTCCCGCCCGACGCGCCGAAGAAGGGCAACCTCGTCGTGCGCCTGAAGGGCAACGGCGAGAAGCGCCCGCTGCTGCTGGTCGCGCACCTCGACGTCGTCGAAGCGAAGCGGGAGGACTGGGCCCGCGATCCCTTCAAGCTGATCGAGGAGAACGGCGTCTACTACGGCCGCGGTACCTCCGACGACAAGTCGCAGGTCGCCACGCATGTGAGCAATCTCATCCGCTACAAGGAAGAGAAACTCGTCCCGAAGCGCGACATCATCATGGCGCTCACCTGCGACGAGGAGATCATCCCGTCGAAGTGGGACGGCCTGGACTACCTGCTCAAGCACCACCGCGCGCTGATCGACGCCGAGCTCGCGCTCAACGAGGGCGGCGGCGGGACGCTCGACAAGAACGAGCAGCCGGTCTCGTACAGCCTGCAGATCGGCGAGAAGGTCTTCGTCGGCTATGCGCTCGAAGTGACGCACCCCGGCGGCCACAGCGCCGTCCCCGTGCGGGACAATGCGATCTACCGCCTCGCCGAAGGGCTCGCGCGTCTGTCGAAGTTCGACTTCCCCATCCAGTTCAACGACACGACGCGCGCCTACTTCGAGCGCGTCGCCCAGCTCGACGGCAACAAGGACATCGCGGCGGACCTGCGCGGACTGCTCGCGAGGCCGACCGACACCGCGGCGCTGGAGCGCCTGTGGGCGAAGTCGCCGGTCTACAACTCGAGCGTGCGCACAACCTGCGTGGCGACGATGGTCGAGGCCGGTCATGCGACGAATGCGCTGCCGCAGCGCGCCCGTGCGACGGTGAATTGCCGCATCCTGCCGGGCCAGTCGGCCAAGGAGGTGCAGAAGACGCTCGTGAAGGTGATGGCCGACGAGCGCATCACCGTGCGCGCGACCAACGAGGCGCTGGCCTCGCCGCAGCCGCCGATGTCGCCGCTCGTGATCCAGGCGGTGGAAAGCACCGCTGCGGAGTTCTGGCCCGGCGTGCCGGTGATCCCGACGATGCTGGTCGCGACGACCGACGGCCGCTTCCTCAACAATGCGGGCATCTGGACCTACGGCGTCGGCACCTTCTCCGGCGTGGAGCCGAGCGGCGTGCACGGGCTCAACGAGCACATCCGGGTGAGGTCGCTGAACGACTTCCAGGAATTCATGTATCGCCTCGGGAAGAAACTGTCGTCATGACGCTGAAGCTCCCCGCACGTCCGCACTTCGATCTCACGACGGTGCACCTGTTCATCGCCACGGCGGAGTTCGGGAGCGTCACGCGTGCGGCGGAGCGACTGCACATCGCGCCGGCGGCCGCCTCGCGGCGCATCGCCGAGCTGGAAGCGCAATTCGGCCTGCCGTTGTTCCTGCGTCGCCCCCACGGCATGGCATTGACCGACGCGGGCCGCGCGATGCTGGCCCATGCGCGCAACATCACCCACACCGTGCTGCGCATGCAGGACGACGCCGCGTCCTTTGTCGGCGGTGCGCAGGGCGTCGTGCGGCTCGCCGCGCCGAAGTCGGCCGTGCTGCAGTTCGTCCCCGCCGACATCGAGCGCTGCGCCGCCGCGTGTCCCGGCGTGAGCATCGACCTGCAGGAGATGAACAGCCTCAACGTCCAGCAGGCGCTGACGCGCGGCACCGCCGACATCGGCATCTTCGAATCCTCGCTGGGCGCCGTCGATCTCCCGACGATGCCCTATCGCACCGATGAGCTCGTGCTGGTCGCGCCGCGCGGTCATGCGCTGTTCTCGCACGCGCCCGCCACGCTCGACAACATCCTGTCCTGCGACGTCATCGGCCTGGGGGAAGGCTCCGCGATCTTCGCCCTGCTCGAGCGGCTGGCCAACGAGTCCGGCCGCCTGCTGCGCATGCGCATGCGCGTCGGCGGCTTCGACAGCATCGCGGCGCTGATCGCGCAGGGACTCGGCGTCGGCGTGATGCCCAAGGCCGTGGCGAAGACCGTCGCGGGTGGTGCGCACTTCCTGCGCGTGGCGATCCCCGAGCCCTGGGCGCATCGCCAGTTCGTCCTCTGCTGCCGCCCCGCCGACAGCCTGTCGCCCGCGGCGGTCAGCGTCGCCGAGGTCTTCGCGCGTACGAATTTCGCGAAACCAGATCCGCCGAATTAGCGATGGCCGGCAGGCCCCTCGTTGCTCAATAGTCGTCCTCACGGAAATTCACGAGAACGACAGGAGACAACGATGCGCCGCAGAACCTTCACCCGCGCCGGCCTCTGTGCCGGGATGGGCGCCCTCGCCCTCCCCTCGCTGCTGCGCGCGGCCCCGCTGCCGACGTCCCCCGTGCGGATCATCGTCGGCTTCGCCGCCGGCGGCGGCACCGACGTGCTGGCACGCGTGCTCGCGCAGAAGCTCACCGGGATGTGGGGCACGCAGGTCCTCGTCGAAAACAAGCCCGGCGCGACCGGCGTCATCGCCGCGGACTACGTGTCCAAGCAGCCGGCGGACGGCACCACGCTGCTGATGGCGCACGTCAACAGCAACGCCATCGCACCGGCGTTGATGCCCAACGTCAAGTACGACCCGCGCCGCGACTTCTCCCCCATCGTCATGGTCGGCGTCACGCCCAACGTGCTGACCTGCGTGGACACGCAGAAGGTGCGCACGGTGCCGGAGATCGTCGAGCTCTGCCGGAGCAAGCCGGGCCAGGTCTCGTTCGGCTCGTCGGGCATCGGCTCGGCGCAACACCTGGCCCTCGAGATGTTCCTGCTCGCGACCAAGGTCAAGGCCACGCACGTGCCCTACAAGGGCTCGTCGGCGCTGCTGGTCGACCTGATGGGCGGCCAGATCGACTTCGCCTTCGACACGATGACCGCGGCCACGCCCTTCATCAAGCAGGGCAAGGTCACCGCGATCGCGCAGACCCGGCTCAAGCGCGCCAAGAGCTATCCCAACGTCCCCACGCTGGCGGAGTCGGGATGTCCCGGCCTGGACGCGGCATCGTGGTACGGCCTGGTCGGCCCCAAGGGCATGCCCGCCGACATGGTCCAGCGCATGAACCAGGACGTGAACAAGGTGCTCGCGCTGCCCGAGATCGCGGCGAAGCTCGATGAATTCGGCGCGGAAGACGCCGGCGGCAGCAGCGAGAAGTTCGGCGCCTACATCCAGGCCGAGTGCACGAAGTGGGCCAAGGTCGTGAAGGACGCAAACGTCCACGTCGAAGCCTGAAAGGAGTACCGATGACCGCATCGACCGCATCCACCCGCCCGTTGCCGCTCAAAGGCGTGCGCGTCCTCGACGTGAGCCAGGTCATGGCCGGCCCGTATGCCTGCATGCTGCTGGCCGACCTCGGCGCCGACGTCGTGAAGATCGAACCGCCCGAAGGCGATCAGACGCGCGGCGCGATGGGATTCAAGATGAAGGGGCCCGACAGCATGGGTTTCCTCAACATGAATCGCAACAAGCGCAGCGTGACGCTCGACCTGAAGTCCGAGGCCGGCAAGCAGGTGCTGCACCGCATGGCCAAGGAGGCGGACATCCTCGTCGAGAACTATCGGCCGGGCGCGATGAAGCGGCTGGGCATGGACTACGAGACGCTCAGCCAGATCAATCCGGCGCTGGTGTACGTGAGCATCTCGGGCTTCGGACAGTCGGGGCCGTGGTCGGAGCGGCCCGGCTTCGACCTGATGGCGCAGGCGATGTCCGGCGTGATGAGCGTGACGGGTTATCCGGGCGGTCCGCCGGTCAAGGCGGGCGTGCCGGTGGCCGACATCGGCTGCGCGCTGTTCGCGGTCTACGGCGCGCTGTCGGCCTACATCGGCGCGAAGGCCAGCGGGCGCGGGCAGTACGTGGACGCGTCGCTGTTCGACTCGGCATTGGCGTTCTCGGTCTGGGACACCTGCGAGTACTGGGGCACCGGTCGCGAGCCGACGCCGCTGGGCACGTCCAATCGCATGAGCGCGCCGTACCAGGCGGTGAAGGCCTCGGACGGCTACTTCGTCATGGGCGCGACGAATCAGAAGCTGTGGCAGAAGCTGTGCGGGCTGCTGGAGCGTCCCGACCTGCTGGCGGAAGAACGCTTCGGCTCCGTGGCCGCGCGGCTCGCGAATCGCGAGGAACTCATCGAGTCGCTGGAGCGCAGCTTCGCCGCCGACACCACCGAGCACTGGATCGATCGGATGCTGGCCGCGGGCATTCCGGCGGGTCCGATCCTGACGTATCCGCAGGCGTTCAACAGCGAGCACGGCAAACACCGCCAGATGCGCATCGAGATCGATCATCCGATCGAAGGCAGCGTGCCCAACATCGGCTTCGCGGTGAAGCTGCTGGGCACGCCGCAGGAAGTGCGGCATCCGCCGCCGCTGCTAGGGCAGCACATCGACGAGGTGCTGGCGGAGTACGGCATCGAGGCGGCAGAGTTGAGCAAGCTCGCCGAGGCCGGCGCCTTCGGTGAACAGCGTGCGAAGGCAGGCCCATGAGCGAGGGCTCGAACCCAGCGGCCAGCGAGGGCGCGAGCGCGGGCACCGTGCGCCTGAGCCGCGACGGCGTGATCGCGACGATCACCTTCGACCGGCCCGAGGCGCGCAACGCGATGACGTGGGAGATGTACGGGCAGCTTGCCGCGCATTGCGAGGCGCTCGCGCGTGATCGCGAGATCCGCGTCGTCGTGTTCCGCGGCGCGGGCGGACAGGCCTTCGTCGCGGGCACGGACATCGCGCAGTTTCTCGCGTTCCGACATGGAGCCGATGGCGGCGATGACGGCGTTGCCTACGAGCAGCGCATCGACCACGGCGTCCAGCTCGTCGAGCAACTGCCGATGCCGACCGTGGCGGTGATCGAAGGCTGGGCCGTGGGTGGTGGACTGGCGATCGCCACGGCTTGCGATTTCCGTATCGCGACGACGGAAGCGAAGTTCGCGGTGCCCATCGCACGGACCTTGGGCAACACGCTGTCTGCGGCCAACATCGCGCGGCTGCAGGCGGCGTGGGGACAGCAGCGCGTGCGGCGCATGCTGCTGCTGGCGGAGTCGCTGCTGGCGGATGAAGCGCTGGCGTGCGGCTACCTGCACGCGGTCTGCGCCGCGAGCGAGCTGGACGCCGCACGCGACGCGCTCTGCGACAAGCTGAGCCCGCTCGCACCGGTGACGCAAGCGGTCAGCAAGGAGATCCTGCGCCGCATCACCTCAAGCAACCTGCCCGACGTCGACGACCTGATCCGGCAGTGCTACGGCAGCGCGGATTTCCGCGAAGGCGTGGGGGCGTTCACGGAACGCAGGAAGCCGGTGTGGCGGGGTGCGTAGACCCCGGCCCTCACCCCTGCCCTCTCCCGCAAGCGGGAGAGGGGGTAAGAAAGAACGGCGCCGATCGGACTCCCTCTCCCGCTTGCGGGAGAGGGCGGGGGTGAGGGCCAGCAGCCTCGGCAGTCAGTCGGAAATGCCGAGCTCTGCCTGAATCTTCGCCACGACCGCTTTCAGTTGGTCGACCTCCGCGCGCAGCGCCGCGATCTCTTCATCGCGCGCGCTGTTGGAGAAAGAACTCGCGCTCGACGACGCCGCCGACGCCACGTACACCGGCACCGCCGGCTCGCCGCTCAGCAGATGCGCCCATCGCGCCTCTCGCGCGCCAGGCGCCTTCGCCAGCTTCACCGCCAGCGCGGGCTCGCGCGCCGCGAGTTCGTCGAGGAATCCCTCCACCGACGACACGTCCGCGAAGCGGTGGATGCGCTCGCAGTTCAGCCGCAGTTCCGCCGAGGTCTGCGGGCCGCGCAGGATCAGTACCGTCAGCAGCGCTTCCGCCTGCCCCGGCACGCCCAGCACCCGCTTCATGTTGTGCTCGAAACGCGCCACGCGGCTGCCGCTCACCGTGTTGACCAGGCTCATCGCCTTCAACTCGTCCAGCACCGCGGCCACGTCGGACTCGCTCGCGTTCATCACCGGATCGCGCGCGGTCTTCTGGTTCACGCCCAAGGTCAGGCTGTTCAGCGACATCGGGTAGCTGTCCGGCACCGTGGACTCCTTCTCCACCAGCACCGCCAGCACGCGCGCTTCCAGCGCGCTCAGTTCTCTCACAGCCATCGACTCGTTTCTTTCCTCAAACTCCGAATCCGTCGTCCGCCTGGATGACCGCGCCGTTGATGAAGCGGCTTTCCTTCGCGCACAGCATCAGCAGCGTCGTGTCCAGGTCCTGCGGCGTGCCCACGCGCTTGCGCGGCAGCAGCTCCACCAGCTTGCGGCCCTGGTCGGTCTGCCAGTGGTGGTGGTTGATCTCCGTGTCGATGTAGCCGGGGCAGATGGCGTTGACGTTGATGTCGAACTTGCCCCACTCCAGCGCCATCGCCTTGGTCATGTGGATGACCGCCGCCTTGCTCATCGCATAGACGCCGATCTGCGACAGCACGCGCAGCCCCGCCATCGACGCGATGTTGACGATGCGCCCGCCCGTGTACGTGCCAGGCGCCGCGCCGCGCGCCCGCGCCAGCATGCGCTTGCCCACTTCCTGCGCGACGAAGAACGCGCCGCGCACGTTCGTGTCCATCACGAAGTCGAAGTCCTCCGGCGACACGTCGACCAGCCGCTGCGTCGTGCTCACGCCGGAGTTGTTGATCAGGATGTCCAGCGTGCCGACCTCCGTCTCCGCCCGCGCCACCGCCGCGGCGATGCTCTCCAGGTCGGTGACGTCCATCTGCACCACATGCGCGTCGCCGCCGCCGGCCTCGATCTCCGCGCGCAGGTCCTTCAGGCGGTCCACGCGTCTGGCCGCCAGCACCACGCAGGCGCCCGACTTCGCCAGGGTCCTGGCGAACTGCGCGCCCAATCCGCTGGACGCGCCCGTGACGAGGGCCACGCGGCCCTCCAGATCGATGCTGTAGCTCATGGCAAGGTCTCTCGCAAAACTTCTCGTGTGACCGGACAGGTGCCGATCACGATAGCACGCAAGACCCGCCCCGATGATGATCCCGGGCCTCAGCAGGCCATCAACCGGCCATCACGGTTTCGATCTCCGTCTTCACCTGCGTCATCAGCTTGTGCACCGGACACTTGTCCGCCACCGCCAGCAGCTGCTGGCGTTCCTCGTCACTCAGGGTGCCCACGAAGGTCAGCGACGCCTTCAGCTTGTAGAGGCCTTGCCGCTCCTGCGAGCGGTCGCTCTCCACGTCCACCAGCACATCCTCCAGCGCCATGCCTTTGCGCCGCGCGTACCAGAGCACCGTCAGCGCCTTGCACGAAGCCAGCGCGGCGTCGTAGAGCTCGTGCGCATCGGGGCCGGCGTCCTCGCCGCCACCTTCGACCGGCTGGTCCGCCGTCAGCACGTGCTTGCGGATGCTCACCGTCTGGCGCATCGGGCCGGTCTTGTCGCGTTGAACGTGAATGCTCATGAGGGTCCTCGGTTCGAAGGCTTGGAAGATGAATCGCTTCGCAGGCATGGTACGGCGCGTGCCCCTGGCACAGGAGCCCCATTCGGGTCGGCCCGCATGCAGGTCGCGCTATCGACACCCCTCTCTATTTCATAAAAAGCACGACCGTTCTTTTTTCCCTTCACGCGGCTAGAATGCGCCGCAAACCGCCCCAGCCAGACAGCGAGCCGGCCCCCGCCGATCCGCGCGTGCACGGCCAGGACTCCGACTAGAACGAGCAAGGATGACCATGACCTCCGAAGAACTCATCGCCCAGTACGGTCCGCGCGACAGCATGGACTACGACGTGGTCGTCGTCGGCGGCGGTCCCGCCGGCCTGGCGACGGCGATCCGGCTCAAGCAGATCGCCGCGGAGAAGGGCCAGGAGATCTCGGTGGTGGTGCTCGAGAAGGGCTCGGAGGCCGGCGCGCACATCCTGTCCGGCGCGGTCATGGACCCGCGCGCGATCACCGAGCTGTTCCCCAACTGGAAGGAACTTGGCGCGCCGCTGGGCCAGCCGGTCACCGGCGACCAGGTGCTGTTCCTGAGCGAGTCCGGCCACACCGACACGCCGCAGGCGCTGATCCCCCGCTGCTTCCACAACCACGGCAACTACGTCATCTCGCTGGGCAACGTCACGAAGTGGCTGGCGCAGCAGGCCGAGGCGCTGGGCGTGGAGATCTTCGCCGGCTTCGCCGCCGCCGAGGTCGTCTACGACGAGCAGGGCCGGGTCAAGGGCGTCTCGACGGGCAACGTCGGCCTCGGCAAGGACGGCAAGCCGCATGAAGGCTTCCAGCTCGGCATGGAGCTGCACGGCAAGTACACGGTCTTCGCGGAAGGCGCGCGCGGCCACCTGGGCAAGCAGCTGATCGCGAAGTTCCAGCTCGACGCGGGCAAGGATCCGCAGACCTACGGCATCGGCATCAAGGAGCTGTGGGAAGTGCCGGCCGACAAGGCGCAGCCCGGCCTGGTGGTGCACACGGCCGGCTGGCCGATGGACAACTCGACCTACGGCGGCGGCTTCCTGTACCACCTCGAGGGCAACAAGGTGACGCTGGGCTTCGTGGTCGGCCTCGACTACCAGAACCCGTGGCTGTCGCCCTTCGAGGAGATGCAGCGCTGGAAGACGCACCCCGCGATCCGCAAGCACATCGAGGGCGGCAAGCGCCTGGGTTACGGCGCGCGCGCGATCACCGCAGGCGGTCTGCTGAGCCTGCCCAAGCAGGTCTTCCCGGGCGGCGCGCTGGTCGGCGATGACGCCGGCTACCTGAACGCGGCGCGCATCAAGGGCAGCCATGCCGCGATCAAGTCCGGAATGATGTGCGCCGATGCCATCGCCGAGGCGCTGGCCGCGGGCCGCTCGTTCGACGAGCTGAGCGCCTACCCGGCCGCCTTCGAGAAGAGCTGGCTGCGCGAGGAGCTGGATCAATCGCGCAACTTCAAGACCTGGTTCAAGAAGGGCACGACCGTCGGCGCGCTGATGACGGGCATCGAGCAGTGGCTGCTGCCCAAGCTGGGCATCAAGAGCCCGCCGTGGACGCTGCATCGCGACAAGCCCGATCACGTCTTCCTGCGCCCCGCGTCGGAGATGCCGAAGATCGAGTACCCGAAGCCGGACGGCAAGCTGACCTTCGACCGGTTGTCGTCGGTGTTCGTGTCCAACACGAACCATGAGGAGAACCAGCCGGCCCACCTGACGCTGAAGGACAACAGCATTCCCGTGCAGGTCAACCTGGCGAAGTACGCCGGCCCCGAGGCCCGCTACTGCCCGGCCGGTGTCTACGAGTTCGTGAAGACGGATGACAACGTCGAGCGGCTGCAGATCAACGCGCAGAACTGCGTGCACTGCAAGACCTGCGACATCAAGGACCCGACGCAGAACATCGTCTGGGTCACGCCGGAAGGCGGCGGCGGGCCGAACTATGTGAGCATGTGATCGAGGGCGGCTCCAACGCCGCCTCGCCCAACAAAGAGAAGGCCCGCTTGCAGCGGGCCTTCGTTTTTGGCCACCGTTGTTTCAGTTCACGGCAGCGGTTGACGGATCAATGAGCAAGGATCATGGCGGGCTGCCTGCGGAAGCAGCCGCCGCCCACGGCCCCGGCAAGCGTGAGCCCCCCGAAGGTCCCCGCAAAGATGAGCGGGTTTGCCATCGAAAGACCGGCCACCAAGCCTCCGATCATTCCGCTGAAAACGCCGTCGGTACATGAACTGTGACCGGACCCCTTGTCCAGCGGAGACACCTTCATCGGGCCGCCACCGCCATTGCCCATGCCACCGGACACACAGTCAATCTCTTCTTCAGTCAGCACTTCAAACATCATTCTCTCCATTGATTTGATCGCCCTTCGAGCCGGATGGCCGATGAGCCTCATAACGGCAATGCCGCCACTCGCGATACAACAAGTCAACGAGCGGAATGACACAAAAGACCGCGCCCATCGTGACCACATAGTTCGGAATCCTTTCACCGAACCCTGCGAGCTTCAGCATGAACGCGACGAAGAAGCTCCCGGCAAAGCGCAAGAGAAATCTCCATGCCTCTCGCCGCGCCCAATCCTTGTTTTCTTCCTCTGTCACGTCACCATCTCCTTGCGTTGTTGCAGAGCGCAACGTTAGGAGGACGCGTCTCGAAGATCACTGACCCAAAGTTGCTGGGCGTGTTCGGGGAAGTCCTAGATGGCAGACCGGGCGCAAATTGGCAAGACCTGACCCCAAGAACGATTGCCAGTCCAGAAAGGTGGCTGGACAGAAGCGACTCGAACCAATTCTTGACTAGCTCGACGTTGGCGACCCCGTGAGGATTTCAGCCAACGGCTGCGCCAGGCTCACGCACGCCACGCCGCACACTTCCAGCACGGTCATGTAGTAGCTCAGCGCCTCGATGAACGCGTCGCGACCCAGCCCTTGCCGGTACAGGCCGACGCCGTGCTCCAGGCGCAGTTCGAGGATCTCGTAGGCGTCGGCCACGATGCGGAAAAGCGCTTCGCTCTCGACCGAACGACCCGTGCCGATCAGGATCTTGACGTTCAGCGTCCACTGGTCCCCGAACAAGAGCTTCGGCTGCGCCAGCAGGCAAAGGACGCCCGTGTCTAACGGGATCGAGAGCGATACCAGACACTCTTTCGCATCCCAGCGGGGCGTCATGCGGGCGGATATCTCCGGCATCAGCGCGACGGCCAATTCGCCCACCAGCTTCATCATGCCGCGGCCTTGAACCGCCGTCTCGAGCGGAGGCGGAAGCAGGTTCGGCAAGGCCGTCGCGACAAAGGAGGCGGCCATCCGCAGGCGCTGCGGCTTCATCACGCGTTCCCGGTAGTCGTCCCAGGAATGCGTCGAGCGCCAGCGTTGCTCCGCGGGACCGATCGGCACGCTGCCCGAGATCACGCAGGGGGCGGCAAGGATGCGCTCCTTGCCGTCGATCAGCAGGCTCGTGGCGCCGTTCCGGACCGCATCGATCAGCGGACTGCGCGAGGTGGCTCCCTCACCCGTCGTCGGGTTGTAGATGCCGATCCAGCCGAAAGCCTCGCGGCGGAAGGCGGCGTCGATGGCGAGGTCGATGTCGGCTTGCGGGTCCCCGTCCGATGTGGCTAGGTGGAAGGGCAGCAGGCGGTGCGACTGCAAGCCGAGGCGATCGAGCGCTCTACAGGTCTCGTCTGCGAAGCGAGGAAATCCCGCCGCCATCGATCGGCCCAATGCCAGCCGACCGTCGACTCCCAGAACCGTCCGAACCGTCATCGTTCAGAAGTACGGCTGGTAGCCGAGAAACTTCAGGCGGTCGATCTCGCCCTCGAAGGTCAGCGCGCCGATGGACTGGTTGTCGACGCAGCTCGATCGCACGTACACGCCGAAGTGGGTCGGACTTCCGAGCATCGCGGGAATCTTCGAGAGGTCGCCGATCGTCGACGGCGTTTTGGGTTGCCCCCGGCAGAAGAAGAGATCCTTCCCCAGGACCTTCTCGTTCAGCATCGCAGCCGCTTTGGGATACACCACCGCAAACTCCGCGGGCGTCAGGCCCATTGCCGACACGTAAGCGTCGCTGCCCGGCTCGGGGCAGCCGTCGCCGGCGACGGCCATGTAATCGACCGACATCCGGTCGTGGTCAGTCCAATGGCCCGTCTTCGCGTCACGCATGGCCATGATCACGCGAGTGATGCAGACCTGACCCTCTCGCCGGGCTGCGAAATGGTAGAACTCGAGCGCATCGGGCGAGCCATCGTAGACGCACGATCGTCCGACCACCGCTTTCTTCACGGGATCGCTCGCCTGGGTCATGTCGATCGCGGTGCAGACGATCGACCGGGAGAGTTGGCTGGCCTGCGATGGCGCCGGCATGAGCGCCATCAAGAACAGCGCCGCCGCAATGAGTCGAGCGAAATGAAGCATCACGAAAGTATCCGGATTCAATCGTGACAGCACGCTGAGGATTCGATGACGGCCAGGCACTCCGGCGTCTGCCGCCGGGCGTCAACGCGGCGCGAGTTCGCGCACCCATCTTGCCAGGATCTGCTCCTCCAGCGAGCCGTGGTGCTCCTGATGAGCCAGGATGCGCTCGCGCTCGGCGGCGCTGCGGTTCTGGCTGATCTTGGCCTTCATCGTCCAGCGCTCGACCGGCACGCGGAAGCCGACGATCGCGCCCAGCATCTTGCGTTGGAAGTCTTCCGGCAGACCGCGCCACGTCGCGGCGTAGTCGGGTTCCTGCGTCGCGATGAGGCGCTTGAGCAGCGCGTCCTTCGCGTGCTCCTCGTCGATGATCTGCACGCGGCCATGGACCTGCAGGGTCAGGTAGTTCCACGTCGGCACCGACAGCGGCGTGTCGTAGTGGCTCGGCGAGATGTAGGCGCCGGGACCGTTGAACTGCACGAGCACTTCGCCCAGCTCCGGCGACTTCAGCGCGGCCACATGCGGGTTCGCGCGCGCCAGGTGGCCTTCGAGCCACCAGCCTTCGCCGTCGGCGGGATCGGTCGGCGCACCCCAGATCATCGGCACCGGCGTCGCCGACAGACCGTGTGTCGGATCGATCAGCATCAGCGTCGACAGCGGATGTTCCTGGATCATCAGCCGCGCATGCGACAGGTCCGGCAGGTCGAAATGCTTGGGCGTGTACATGCGATGACTTTAGGACACATCGCCCCAAGACCGCTGAAAGTTTTCCTGACCCACTGCAGTAGTCTGGAATGCATTCAGTCACCCCGGAATGCAAAAACCCCCGCAACTTGCGCTGCGGGGGTTTCACATCTGGTTGGCGGAGACGGAGGGATTCGAACCCTCGATGCAGGTTTTGCCCACATACTCCCTTAGCAGGGGAGCACCTTCGGCCACTCGGTCACGTCTCCAACCGGAGAAGCAGCGACTATAGCATGGCTTCTCGCGCGCTCAAGTGAAACGCAGGCGTCATTCCTTCATCAGGCCTCGATGTCCTGATCCAGATCGAACGCGCGATGCAAGGCGCGCACAGCCAGCTCCATGTACTTCTCGTCGATGACGACGGAGGTCTTGATCTCGCTGGTCGTGATCATCTGGATGTTGATGCCCTCTTCCGACAAGGAGCGGAACATCTTCGACGCCACGCCCACGTGCGAGCGCATGCCGATGCCCACGATCGAGACCTTGCAGATGCGCTGGTCGCCGGTCACCTTGGCGGCCTGCACCGCCGGTCCCACGACCTTCTCCAGCAGCTCCATCGCGCGCTGGTAGTCGTTGCGGTGCACGGTGAACGAGAAGTCGGTCTTCCCGTCCTGCGACACGTTCTGGATGATCACGTCGACGTCGATGTTGGCGTCGGCCACCGGGCCCAGGATCTGGAACGCGATGCCGGGCTTGTCCGGCACGCCCAGCAGCGTCACCTTGGCCTCGTCGCGGTTGAATGCAATGCCGGAGACGACGGCTTGTTCCATTTGTTCGTCCTCTTCAAAAGTGATCAGGGTGCCGGACTTGGCTTCTTCGTCGATGTCGATGTCCCAGGGCGTGAAGCTGCTCAGCACGCGCATCGGGACGCGGTACTTGCCGGCGAATTCCACCGAGCGGATCTGCAGCACCTTGGAGCCGAGCGAGGCCATCTCCAGCATCTCCTCGAAGCTGATGGTGCTCATGCGGCGCGCTTCCGGGACGACGCGCGGATCGGTCGTGTAGACGCCGTCGACGTCGGTGTAGATCAGGCACTCGTCGGCCTTGATCGCCGCGGCGATCGCCACCGCCGACGTGTCCGAGCCGCCGCGGCCCAGCGTCGTGATGTTGCGGTCCTCGTCCACGCCCTGGAAGCCGGTGATGACGACGACGCGGCCGGCGTCGAGGTCAGCCTTGACCTTGGCGTCGTCGATGCTCTCGATGCGGGCCTTGGTGTACGAGTTGTCGGTCGACACGCCGACCTGCCAGCCGGTGTAGCTGACGGCGTCCATGCCCTCGGCCTGCAGCGCGATCGCCAGGAGGCCGACGGAGACCTGCTCGCCGGTGGAGGCGATCATGTCGAGTTCGCGCATCAGCGACGGCGACGAGCTGCCCGGCGACAGCTCCTTGGCCAGGCCGAGCAGGCGGTTGGTCTCGCCGCTCATCGCCGAGGGGACCACCACCATCTGGTGACCCGCCCGCGCCCATTTGGCGACGCGCTTGGCCACGTTGCGGATGCGGTCGGTCGACCCCATCGAGGTGCCGCCGTACTTGTGAACGATCAATGCCATGGGAGTGTCAGAGGCCTGCTGCGGGTGGATCGGCGATTCTAAGACCCGCCCTTGCCCGCAACGTCGCTGTCCATGCGGGATCCGCATGCCTCGGGCACCCAGCGCAGTGCCATTTGTGCTTCATCGGCCGGCGCGATCCAGCGCGCGTCGATGCCCAGACCGGGCGCGAAGAGCAACGCGCCATCGACGTAGATCAGCGGCCCTTCCCTCTGGACAGCGGGGATTCCGGCGGTCTGCCAGCACTTCCTGAGCGAGCGGGCCAGGCCCTTCGCATGCGCCTGGAACTGCTCGCCGCCTTCGCGCGGGCGCAACTCGACATTGCTGAGCGCAGAAAGCGAAACACCCCCCGTGGTCACGGGTTCGACATCGAATGCGCCGCCCCACGCCGCCACCGGGTGGCGCCCGGGCCGGGTGAGGTCGATGCGCATCGTCGTGTCGGCCACGGCGGCGGTGACCCCGAGTCCCAGCAGCGATGCGGGGAGTGCCTCCGCTCGAGCAGGACTTCGGACACGCGGTGGCGCTTGCACGAAGAACCTGCCGCGATAGAGATGCAGCTCGACGTCGCCCAAGGGCCAGCGCGCCACGGTTGCGGCCGGCGCCTCCGCCATCAGGCGACGAATCAGGGTCGCGGGTGCTGTCCGTCCTGTCGCGCGATGCAGCCAGGCGCGCAATGCGTTGGACGCGCGCGCCGAACTGAGCGTGCCCAGCATGGCCTGCGACAAGCCGTCGCCATCGGACCAGCGGGCCAGGTCCTCCTCGGCGATCTCGCGCTGGAGTTCCGCCGCTTCCTGCGCCCATGCGGCGGCCTGCGCCAGCGCGGCTTCCGCGCCGGGAGCCTCCGCGGTCAGCGCGGGCCATGCCTGCAGGCGAAGCCGGTTGCGGGCGAAACGCGCGTCGCCGTTGCTGTCGTCTTCGATGAAGCGCAAGCCATGTTCGGCGACATAGGCCTCGATGGATTCGCGCCGACGATCCAGCCACGGGCGAGCCCAGCAGACGCCATCGCGCCACTGCGTGCGCGGCATGGCGGACAGCCCGGCCACACCGGCGCCGCGCATGGCCTGCAGCAGGAAGGTCTCCGCCTGATCGCGCCGATGATGAGCCAGCAGCAACAGATCGGCGCCGGCCGCGAGGGTCAGGCGTTGCAACGCCTGATGTCTGCCGGCACGAGCCCAAGCCTCGATGCTGTCGCCGGGTCCGGGCGCGCCGTCCAATCGCTCATGCACGAGCGACACGGGCAGGCCTTCAGCCGCCCAGCCCTCGATTTGCGCCTGCAGATGCGTCAGCCACGCGTCGGCGTGATCGCTCAACCCATGATGGATGTGCAACGCCACCACGTGCAGCCCGAGCGGACGAGCGGCAACGGCGGTGGCGTGGAGGAGCGCCGTCGAATCGCGGCCGCCGCTGGTGGCGACCGCAATCACGCGGCGGGAGGCTTCGTCGGAGCCGGCTTGAGCACCGGGCTGGTCGCCGGCAGCAGCACCGGCGTCGACGCCGGCGTCGGAGCGCAGATCAGCGGCTCTTGGTGTCGCCGAATCGACCATAGGCCTGCAGACGCTCGTAGCGGCGGTCCAGCAGTTCCTTGGTCTTCAGGTCGGAGACCTGGCGGAGCGCATCGCCGAGCGCGCGCTTCAGGTTGGACGCCATCTGCTTCGGATCGCGATGCGCGCCACCGACCGGCTCGCTGACGATCTTGTCGATCAGGCCCAGCGCCTTCAGGCGGTGCGCGGTGATGCCCAGCGCCTCGGCGGCCTCGGGGGCACGCGCCGCCGTCTTCCACAGGATCGACGCGCAACCTTCCGGCGAGATCACCGAATAGGCCGAGAACTGCAGCATCAGCACCTGGTCGGCCACGCCGATCGCCAGCGCGCCGCCGGAGCCGCCCTCGCCGATCACGGTCGCGATGATGGGCACTTCCAGCTGCGCCATCTCGAAGATGTTGCGGCCGATCGCTTCGGACTGGCTGCGCTCTTCCGCGCCGATGCCCGGGTACGCGCCCATCGTGTCGATGAACGTGAACACCGGCAGGCCGAACTTCTCGGCCAGCTTCAGCAGGCGCAGCGCCTTGCGGTAACCCTCGGGGCGCGGCATGCCGAAGTTGCGCAGCGTGCGCTCCTTCGCGTCGGAACCGCGCTGATGGCCGATGACCATGCAGGCCTGGCCGTTGAAGCGCGCGAGACCGCCGACGATCGCGGCGTCATCCGCGAAGTGGCGGTCGCCATGCAGCTCTTCGAACTCGGTGAAGACCTCCGCACAGTAGTCCAGCGTCTGCGGACGTTGCGGATGGCGCGCGACCTGATAGACCTGCCACGGCAGGACATTCGAATAGATGTCCTTCGTGAGCTGCAGGCTCTTCTTGCCGAGGCGGTCGATCTCTTCCGAGATGTCCACCGCGGACTCGCTCTGCACGTAGCGGAGCTCGTCGATCTTGGTTTCGAGCTCGGCGATCGGCTGCTCGAATTCGAGGAAGTGTTTCTTGCTCATTCTCAGTAATCCACGGGTAGCGGATCGAGGCTCCGCCAAATGTACCATGTGGCCACCGAGCGATACGGGGCCCAGCCCTCGCCCAGCTCTCGGGCCTCCGCGCGCGACACGGGTTCGTCGCTGAAGTAATGCTGGCTGATGCCTTTCAGCAGTCCCAGGTCGTCCAGCGGCAGCACGTTCGGCCGCATCAGATGGAAGATCAGGAACATCTCCGCCGTCCAGCGGCCGATGCCGCGGATCGCGACCAGCTCGTCGATGATGGCTTCGTCTTCCATCTGCGCCCATTGACGCACATGGACCTGACCGGTTTCGAAATGCTGGGCCAGGTCGCTGAGGTACTCGACCTTGCGCACCGACAGCCCGACAGCGCGCAGCGCGGTCTTGTCGAGGCTCAGCACCTCGGTCGGCTTGATGCGGTTGGACGGCCCCGAGGTCAGCTCGGCGAACTTGTCCCACACGCTCTGCGCCGCCTTCACCGAGATCTGCTGGCCGACGATGGAACGCGCCAGCGTCGTGAACGCGTCGCCGCGGCTCTGCAGCCGCGCCTCGCCGAATTGCGGGATCAGCTTCTTCATCACCCGGTCACGCTTGACCAGATGTCTGCAGGCTTCGTCCCAATAGTCCGGGGTCACCCCGGCGGTCGCCACACGCGCCATCAGGCCTGCTCTCCAACCTTCGATGCGCGAACCCAGGTCGTGCCGGTCGGGGAATCCTTCAGCTCGATGCCTTGTTCGGCGAGCGCCTTGCGGATGCGGTCGGCCTCGGCGAAATCGCGGCCCGCCTTGGCGGCGGCGCGAGCGGCGATCTGCGCGTCGATCGCGGCCTCGTCCAGGCCCGCGCCGGCTTGCAGGAAGGTCTTCGGCGCCTGCTGCAGCACGCCCAGCACGCCGCCCAGCGCCTTCAGCAGACCGGCGTCCTGCGCGGACCGGTCGCGGTTGACCTGATTGGCCAGTTCGAACAGCACGGCCAACGCGCCCGGCGTATTGAAGTCGTCGTCCATCGCGGCCTTGAACGCCACCGCCGGACCTTGCGTCCAATCGATGGTCACGTCCGCCGGCGCGACCGCGTCCAGCGCCGTGTACAGCCGGCGCAGCGCGGTGCGCGCATCGTCCAGGCTGACATCGCTGAAGTTGAACGGGCTGCGGTACTGCGTGCGCAACATGAAGAAGCGGATCGACTCGCCGTCGAACTTCTCCAGCACTTCCTGGATGGTGAAGAAGTTGCCCAGGCTCTTGGACATCTTCTCGCCGTCGATGTTCAGGAAGCCGTTGTGCAGCCAGTAATTGACGAAGTGGCCGAAGGCGCCTTCGCTCTGTGCGATCTCGTTCTCGTGGTGCGGGAACTGCAGGTCCATGCCGCCGCCGTGGATGTCGAAGCGCTCGCCCAGCAGCGCGCAGCTCATGGCCGAGCACTCGATGTGCCAGCCCGGGCGGCCTTCGCCCCAGGGGCTGGCCCACTTGGCCTCGACGGGCTCGTCGGCCTTGGCCGACTTCCACAGCACGAAGTCCAGCGGATCGCGCTTGCCGTCGTCGACCGCGACGCGTTCGCCGGCGCGCAGCTGGTCCGAGGACTTGCCGCTGAGCTTGCCGTAGCCGTCGAACTTGCGCACCGCGTAGTTCACGTCGCCGCCGCCGTCGGCCTGGTAGGCCAGGCCCTTGGTCTCGAGCCTGCCGATGATGTCCAGCATCTGCGGGACGTACTCGGTGGCGCGCGGCTCATGCGTCGGCTTGGCGATGCCCAGCGCGTCGAAGTCGCGATGCATCGCGGCGATCGTGTCGCTGGTGAGCTGGCCGATCGTGATGCCGCGTTCGAGCGCGCGACGGATGATCTTGTCGTCGATGTCGGTGATGTTGCGCACGTACGTGACGTCGAACCCGCTGGCCTGTAGCCACCGGTAGACGACGTCGAACGCGATGTTCATGCGCGCATGGCCCATGTGGCACAGGTCGTAGACCGTGATGCCGCAGACGTACATGCGGACCTTGCCCGGCTCGATCGGTTGGAAGTCCTGGAGCTGGCGGTCCAGCGTGTTGTAGATGCGCAAGGAAGACATACGGGGCTCGCGCCGCGCTGGCGACGGGTCGCGAGGGGCGGCGCAATCGACAGTTCGGACGGTGCGGTGCGGGTGGGCCGGAGAGCCGGCCGGGAGGCGAGCGGGAGACGAAAGCTCGCTCTAGAATGCCCGGCAGTATAGCGGCCCGACCCCATGCCAAGACTTCCGTCAAGACTTCCCGCCCTGATCCGCTTCTGCTGCGTCGCCCTGGCGCTGACCGGCGCGACCCTGACGCATGCCGCGACGCTCGACGACGCGCAGGCCCTGTGGGCCGCCGGCAAACGCGACCAGGCGATCCAGACCGCCGAGACCGGCCTGAAAGCCACGCCCGACGACCCGCGCCTGCGCTTCGCGTTGGGCACGATGCTGCTCGAGCAGCAGCAGCTCGAGCGCGCCCGCGCGCTCTTCACCGGCCTGACCGAGGACTTCCCCGACCTCGCCGATCCGTACAACAACCTGGCCGTCATCCACGCCGCGCGCGGCGAGTACGAGGCGGCCCGCCAGGCGCTGACCCGCGCCCTGGACCTGCAGCCCGACCACGCGCAGGCGCAGGAGAACATGGGCGACGTGCTGATGCGCCTGGCCCAGCAGTCCTACGAACGCGCACTGAAGCAGGCGCTCGGCGACGACACCGCGCTGAAGGTCAAGTTGCAACGCGTCACAGCGTTCAACAACGCCAAGGGCGTCCAGGCGCGATGATCGCGGGCGGCGCGCCGACGGCGCGTCGTCAAACACCGCCCCTTCCACCGTTCCCCACACAGACATCAGGACCATGCGGACATCCAAACTCCTGCTCGCCGCCGGCGCCGCCGTGCTGGGCCTCGCGGCCTCGTTCGCCCAGGCCCAGGTCGTCAAGCTGAGCACCACCGCCGGCGACATCACGATCAAGCTGGACGCGGAGAAGGCGCCGAAGTCGGTCGCCAACTTCCTCGCCTACGTGAAGGCCGGCCACTACAACGGCGTGATCTTCCATCGCGTCATCGGCGACTTCATGATCCAGACCGGCGGCTACACGCCCGACCTGAAGCAGCGCCCGACGCGCGCGCCGATCCCGCTGGAGGCCGGCAACGGCCTGATGAACATCCGCGGCTCGATCGCGATGGCGCGCACGAACGACCCGAACTCGGCGACCTCGCAGTTCTTCATCAACACCGTGGACAACCCGGGACTGGACCCGGGCTACGCGTCCGATGGCCGCGGCTACGCCGTGTTCGGTTATGTCACCGAGGGCATGGACGTCGTCGACAAGATCCGCGCGGTGCCGACCGCGCCGTCGCCGAAGAACCCGGCGTTCCAGAACCTGCCCAACACCCCCGTCCTCATCAACAAGGCCACCGTCGAGAAATAAGGAGTTGACGACATGAGCAAGAAAGTCGAACTGCACACCAACCATGGTCTGATCACCGTGGAGCTGGATGACGCGAAGGCCCCCAAGAGCGTCGAGAACTTCCTGGCCTACGTGGCCAAGGGCCACTACGACGGCACGATCTTCCACCGCGTCATCAAGGGCTTCATGGCCCAGGGCGGCGGCTTCGAGGAAGGCATGAAGCAGAAGCCGACCGACGCCCCGATCCAGAACGAGGCCAACAACGGCCTGAAGAACGACAAGTACACGCTGGCGATGGCGCGCACGAACGCGCCGCACTCGGCCAGCGCCCAGTTCTTCATCAACACGGTCGACAACGACTTCCTGAACTTCAAGAGCGAAAGCCCGTCGGGCTGGGGCTACGCGGTGTTCGGCAAGGTCGTCGGCGGCCAGGACATCGTGGACAAGATCGAGAAGGTCAAGACCAGCCGCTCGGGCTTCCACGACGATGTGCCGGTCGATCCGGTGATCATCGAGCGCGCCGTCGCGGTCGAGTGAGTCCCGGGTCCGTCGCCTTGCCGCTGCCCCGTGCGGTGGTGCCCCTGGTACCGCTGCGGGCGGCGGGCGGCTGGCGGCGGATCGACCTGCTCTCCGACCTGCACCTGTCGCCGGACATGCCGGCGACGCTGGCGCGGTTCCGCGCGCACCTGGCGGCAACGCCGGCCGACGCGGTCTTCCTGCTCGGCGACATCTTCGAGGCCTGGATCGGCGACGACGCGCGCTGGCAGGCCGGCACTTTCGAGCAGTTCGCGCTCGATCTGCTGCGCGAGGTGTCCTCGCGCAAACCCCTCTTCTTCATGCATGGCAACCGCGACTTCGCGCTCGGCGAGGCGATGGCGGCAGATGCCGGCATGCGGCTGCTCGGCGATCCGACACGCCTGGAGGCGTTCGGGCGTTCGTGGCTGCTGAGCCATGGCGATCAGCTCTGCCTGGGCGACGTCGGCTATCTGAAGGCCCGCGCGGCGGTGCGCCGGCCCGACGTGCTGGCGGCGCTGCGCGCGATGCCGCTCTTCGCGCGGCGCGCGTTGGCGCGCCACCTGCGCGCGAGGAGCCGGATGCATCAGTCCGATCCGTCCACCTGGGCGGATGTCGATGACGACGCGGCGCGCGCGTGGCTGCGCGCCTCGGGCTGCGACACGCTGATCCACGGCCATACGCACCGGCCCGCGGTGCACAATCTCGGCAACGGGCTCACGCGTGCCGTGCTGTCCGATTGGGACTACGACCATGGCAGCGCTGGCAGCGGTCGCGGCGACGTCTTCGTCCTCGATGCCGACGGCCTGCGCCGGATTGCCCCGATGACATCGGCCATCGAGGTCACCCTCGCATCATGATCGGCGGTCTGCTCCAACGCTGGCGCGATCGCCGCGAGCGCAAGCTGCTCGATCAGTTCGCGATTCCCGACCCGCTGTGGGAACTCACGCTCACGCAGTACCCCTTCATCGCCCGCCGCAGCGATGCGGACCGCACCGAGCTGCGCCGGCTGTGCTCGCTCTTCCTGGCGGCCAAGGAGTTCCACGGCGTCAACGGCTTCGAGGTGACCGATCAGGTCGCGGTGGCGGTGGCCGCGCAGGCCTGCCTGCCGGTGCTGCGCCTGGGGCTCGAGTGGTACGACGGCTTCGTCGGCATCGTGATGCACGAGGGCGAGGTCGTCGCCGCGCGCGAGACGATGGACGAGGACGGCGTCGTCCACGAATACGACGAGACGCTCGCCGGCGAAGCCATGGAAGGCGGGCCGCTGATGCTCGCCTGGAGCGAGATCGCGCCCGAGGCCACCGAGCGCGTCGAGGGCCACGACTCCGTCTACAACGTCGTGATCCACGAGTTCGCGCACGTGCTCGACATGCGCGACGGCGAACCCGACGGCGCACCGACCATCGACGATCCCGCGCTGCGGCTGCAGTGGGGCGCGACGATGGAAGCCGAGTGGCACTGGTTCTGCGATCAGGTCGACGCGGGCGTCGCGACGCTCATCGATCCCTACGGCGCGGAAGCCCCCGAAGAGTTCTTCGCCGTCGCCGTCGAAGCCTTCTTCGTCGCGCCTCGCGAGTTGCTCGCGGAGCAGCCCCGCTTGTATCGGCTCCTCGCCGGGTTCTTCAGGCAAGACCCGGCACACGGCTGAGCAACATCAAGGGAACCCGGGCCCCGTCTCCTCCGTCTCCCTCCTTTGTCGGCCGCCCCGGCCGACAAATTCCCTCCTTAAGCTGCGGAGACGGGGCCCGGGTTCCCTTGATGCGATACATCGAGCACCACACCAATGAAAAAGCCCGCGTGAGCGGGCTTTGGGGTCAGGCGTTGACTAGCGTCAGTCCGCCGTGGCGGGCTCGGACTTGGGCTTGTTGTCCTTCTTGTTGGGCGTGATGTCCAACTGGACCTCGCCCTTGTCGTCGACGTCCACGCTGAGGCGACCGCCGTCGATCAGGCGACCGAACAGCAGTTCGTCGGCCAGGGCGCGACGGATCGTGTCCTGGATCAGGCGCTGCATCGGGCGGGCACCCATCTGCGGATCGAAACCCTTGGCGGCGAGGTGCTTGCGCAACGCGTCGCTGAAAGTGACCTCGACCTTCTTCTCGGCCAGTTGGCTTTCGAGCTGCAGCAGGAACTTGTCCACCACCCGCAGGATGATGTCCTCGTTCAGCGCGCCGAAGTTGACGATCGCGTCCAGACGGTTGCGGAACTCCGGCGTGAACAGGCGCTTGATGTCGGCCATCTCGTCGCCCTGCTCACGCTTGGTCGTGAAGCCGATCGTCGACTTGGTCATCGCCTCCGCGCCCGCGTTCGTGGTCATGATGATGATCACGTTGCGGAAGTCGGCCTTGCGTCCGTTGTTGTCCGTCAGCGTGCCGTGGTCCATGACCTGCAGCAGCACGTTGAAGACGTCCGGATGCGCCTTCTCGATCTCGTCGAGCAGCAGCACCGCGTGCGGCTTCTTCGTGATCGCCTCGGTCAGCAGACCGCCCTGGTCGAAGCCCACGTAGCCCGGAGGCGCGCCGATCAGGCGGCTGACGGCGTGACGCTCCATGTACTCGGACATGTCGAAGCGGATCAGCTCGATGCCCAGGATGTAGGCCAGTTGCTTGGCGACTTCCGTCTTGCCCACGCCCGTCGGGCCGCTGAACAGGAAGGAACCGATCGGCTTGTCCGGCTTGCCCAGGCCCGAGCGCGCCATCTTGATGGCCGCGGCCAGCGCGTCGATGGACGGATCCTGGCCGAAGACCACGCTCTTGAGGTCGCGGTCCAGGCTCTTGAGCTTGCCGCGATCATCCGACGACACCGAGGCCGGCGGAATGCGCGCGATCTTGGCGACGATGTCCTCGACCTCCGCGCGGGTGATCGTCTTCTTCTGCTTGCTCTTCGGGAGCACGCGCTGGGCGGCACCAGCCTCGTCGATGACGTCGATGGCCTTGTCCGGCAGGTGACGGTCATTGATGTACTTGGCCGAGAGCTCCGCAGCGGCCTGCAGCGCGGTCAGCGCGTACTTGACGCTGTGGTGCTCCTCGAAGCGCGACTTCAGGCCCTTGAGGATCTCGACAGTCTGGTCGACGGTCGGCTCGACCACGTCGATCTTCTGGAAGCGCCGCGACAGCGCCGCGTCCTTCTCGAAGATGCCGCGGTACTCGCTGAAGGTCGTCGCGCCGATGCACTTCAGCTGGCCCGACGACAGCGCCGGCTTAAGCAGGTTGCTCGCGTCCAGCGTGCCGCCCGACGCCGCGCCGGCGCCGATCAGGGTGTGGATCTCGTCGATGAAGAGGATCGCGCCGGGCTGGTCCTTCAGCTGCTTGATCACCGCCTTGAGGCGCTGCTCGAAGTCGCCGCGGTACTTGGTGCCCGCCAGCAGCGCGCCCATGTCCAGCGAATAGACCACCGCCTCGGCCAGCACGTCGGGCACCTGGCCCTCGGTGATGCGCCAGGCCAGGCCTTCGGCGATCGCGGTCTTGCCCACGCCGGCCTCGCCGACCAGCAGCGGGTTGTTCTTGCGGCGGCGGCACAGCACCTGCACCACGCGCTCGACCTCGAGCTCGCGGCCGATCAGCGGATCGATCTTGCCGTCGCGCGCCAGCTGGTTGAGGTTCTGGGTGAACTGCTCGAGCGGGCTGCCCTTGCCGCCGCCCTGACCCTGGCCGCCCTCGCCTTCCTCGCGCTCGGACTCGCCGCTGTTGCCTTCCGGACCCTTCGGGGGCTCGGGCGGCTCGCTCTTCTTGATGCCGTGGGCGATGAAGTTGACGACGTCCAGCCGCGTCACGCCCTGCTGGTGCAGGTAGTAGACGGCGTGGGAGTCCTTCTCGCCGAAGATCGCGACCAGCACGTTGGCGCCGGTCACTTCCTTCTTGCCGTTGCCGGTCGACTGGACGTGCATGATCGCGCGCTGGATCACGCGCTGGAATCCCAGCGTGGGCTGGGTGTCCACCTCGTCGGTGCCGCCGACGGTCGGCGTGTTCTCCTTGATGAACTGCGCAAGCGACTTGCGCAGGTCCTCGATATTCGCCGCGCATGCGCGCAGCACCTCCGCCGCGGACGGGTTGTCCAGCAGCGCCATCAGCAGGTGTTCCACGGTGATGAACTCGTGGCGCTGCTGGCGCGCTTCGACAAACGCCATGTGCAGGCTGACTTCAAGCTCTTGCGCAATCATGCGGCCTCCATAATGCACTGCAGGGGGTGACCGGCGCGCCGTGCGGCCGCCAGCACCATTTCGACCTTGGTGGCCGCGACATCCTTGGTGAAAACACCGCAGACGCCACGACCGTCGTGATGGATCTTCAACATGATCTGGGTGGCCGTATCCAGGTCATGGCGGAAGTACTCCTGCAAGACCATCACCACAAACTCCATCGGTGTGAAGTCGTCATTGAGCATCAGCACCTGGTACAGGCGCGGCGGCTCCGTCTTCTGAGCGACACGCTCCAGGGTGGTCGAATTCCCACCGTCCTCCGGACCCGGCGGCTGAGGGCCGGGCGGTCCCGCGGGTGGGGGCTGTTGGGCAAACAATGGCATGAACCGATTCTATAAACAGCGGGAGCACCCTACATGGGGACAGGCTTCCGCCTGTCAATGCCCCGAGTTTGTCACCTTCGCGGCTCCGTACCCCGGGGAGTTCCTCAATTGACACTGACTTGACACGGATTTGAGAATCCGCCCCGGTGCGAGAAAGACACCGGGATGGAGAAGAACATGGCAACAGGCACGGTCAAGTGGTTCAACGATGCCAAAGGGTTTGGCTTTATTGAACCCGAACAAGGCGGAGGCGACGTTTTCGCGCACTTCTCAGCCATTCAGATGGACGGCTTCCGGACGCTGAAACAAGGCGGCAAGGTGAGCTACGAGCTGGTGCAAGGCCCCAAGGGCCAGCTGGCGCAGAACATCCGTCCCTTGGACGGTGGCGACGGCAGCGACGCGATCGACGCGCCGATCGGGATTGCGCTGATGGCGGACACCCACGCCGGGCAGCAGGCAGCGGCCTGAACAACCTCCGCTGATCTGGATCGCACGCAAGAAAGCCCGCGCAAGCGGGCTTTCTGCATTCCGGCGGCGGGCGGCCACCGGCCAACCGACCAGCGCGGTTGGCGGCCGGCCCGGCGACCGGGCCGCCCTGTGGTCAGAAGGAAACATCGACCCAGGATCGGTCAAGGACTCGCTCGAGAAACCAGGCGCCGGGACGCCCGTTTCCCCGCCCGGACCTACCGATTTCAACGTACCCCTGCAAACGCGCCGCGCTCGTCGGAGAACACGATCTCCACGCGCCGGTTCTGCTGGCGCCCGGCGGCGTCAGCGTTGGAGGCTACCGGGCGCGCTTCCCCGTTGCCGCGCACATCGACCCGCCCGGCGGCGACGCCGCGCTTCACGAGCGCATCCCGCACCGACTCTGCCCGCGCCCGGGACAGAGCGAGGTTGCTCTCGGCGCTGCCCGTGCTGTCGGTGAAGCCCTCGATCAGGATGCGGCGTTCCGGGTGGTTGCGCAGCGCCGAGGACAAGGTGTCGAGGCGGCTGTAGGCGCCTTCCTTCAGCGTCGCCCTGCCGGTGTCGAACAGGACGTCCTGCAGCATGACGACGAGGCCTTGCGGCGTCGGCTTGGCCTGGATCTCCGCGAGCTCGCGTTGCAGGCGGTTGGCGCGCTCGGAAGCAGCCATGGCGGCGGCCTCCGCAGTGGCCGCCTGACCTTGCGCGACCTGGGCCTGTCCCTGTGCGACCTGGGCCTGACGGGTGCGGACCTCCGCGCGCAGGCGCTCGCGTTCGAGCCCGGCCGATTCGACCTTGGCGTCGGCGGCGCGCGCGGCGCCCAGGTTGATCGCCGTCTGGGCACGTTGGGAAGCGACGGTGGCGGCGCTGTCCAGCTCAGACGGGTCCTTGCGCTCCCGCCAGGCGAAGTCGGCCCGGTCCAGGGACTCCCTGGCCTTGGCAAGCTCCGTCGCGGCGTAGCGACTGGTGTTCGGATCGCTGCTCGCTTGCGCGTAGTCGCGCTTCGCTGCTTCCAGGCCCGCGTGGGGAACGGGCACCGACGAGCAGGCGGCCAGCGCCAGGGCCGTGAGTCCGCCAGCGAGATTCCAATATCGATTCATGATGTCTCCTCAGAGTGGAAGTCGCTGACAGGTCAACGGTTGGGCGCGGCAGAGGCCGGACCTCGATTGAGTTCCTCGCGCAAGGTCGAGAGGCTGCGGTCGAGTTCGGCAGCGGCCTTCTCGGAGCGGTCGCGCGCGGACTTGGAACGCGCCAACGAGGCGGCGGCCTCGGCTTCGTCGGCCTTGCGGCGGGCGAGCGCGTGGTCGCCCTTCTTCTGGGCTTCCTGGGCTTCAGCCAGGCGTGCGCGGGCCACGACCAGGTCGGGCGAATCGCCGGCGCCGATGCTGGTCTGCGCCGCGTCGAGGGCACCGCGGCTCTCGCCGACCTGCGAGGCGGTCTCGACCTTGTTGGTCGAGCATCCGGTCAGCGCGGCGACGGCGAGAACGCCCGCGGCGATCAGACCGCTCCTGGGCGAGCGGGGTAAGGGTTGGTGTCGCATGAACAGTCCTTTGATGTCTGGATGTTCATGGACAGGCAAGCGCGGGTCCCGCGCCGACGGTCAGGCCACCGTCTTCAGGAAGCAGAACCCCGTCAGCCAGCTCCACTGCGGATGCGTGGCATCAATAGTTCCTCCCTGGTCATCCCCAGATGCCGCGTTCTCGCTGCAGCCCCGCTGGGGCGCCAGGATGTTGGTGCAGGAGCGGTTGATGCGTCCGCACGAACCAAAGATCCAGCCGAATGCTGGATTCGCCTCCTCGTAGCCAGCTTCGCGTGCGCACGACAGTGCGCTCCGAAAGGCCGACACCATGAGGCAAGACCATTTGCCCCGGGGGCACTTCAATGAAGCTTCACAGTGACGCGCCAACGACGAGCCCTCAGATTGGCCAGACTCAGCAATCGAATCCGCTCAATCGCTCGCCATCCGGAGAAGCTGGCGCTGCCCGGCCACCAGGCTCATATGAACTGTCGGGCCTTGCCGCAGCCCCCAGTCGCAAGCCATCCCTGCCGCTGTCCGCCGGCTCGCCCGCGACAAAGCGCCCGGCCGATGACATGGACATGGCGGCGGATCAACCGGCGAAGCGAATGAGACAGAACGCCGTCCTGCCACCCCGCACCGAGCACCTGGCATCAGCCACGACGGCACAGGCATCGCAGATCGGCGCCATCTCATCGCATGCCGCCGGAGCCAGCCAACTCGGCGGAAAGGTGATCGACGTTCCCGGTCTTCCGATGTACTCGCGGGTTCCGACCAAGGGGCAGGCCACGGAGATCGAATCGACAATCAAGGACGCGTTGCAAGGCCAGCACGGGCCTGTCCAAGTGTTCGGCTATCACGTCACCACTCAGGAAAACGCCGACGCGATCCGGAATCAAGGCTTTTCTGCCGATGCAAATCACGGCCTGGGTGGCGGCGTTGCCGGAATGAACATCCACGGATCCGGGCTCTACACGTCCATCCGTCCCGTCGACGACTACGTCAAGCCCGACAAGACCAATGTCATGTACGCCGTGGTGGCACCGCAAGGCGCCGGGTTCAAGGAAGGAACGCGCGGAACAGGAAAGTCGTGGAACGCCGCGAGCAACGCTGCCAGTGCCCACGATGGGGATTTCGTGAATAGCATGAGTGGCGACCGCAAGGTCAACCCAGGCGCCATTTCCAAGGTGGCTCTGGTCCCAGTCGCGACGATTCCCCCCTCGATGCCGCCGGAGCTTCTCGCCATGCAGGCTGGCACTTCGCATAGGCCGGCACCGGCGAAGACAGTGTCTCCCGAACTCCATGACTTCATTTCCGGTGCAGTCGAGAAACATCAGGAGGCCGTGCAGGCCATCCACGACCAGCCGGATCCCGATAAGAAGCTCGACCTGATAGTGGCCCTCAAGAACAAGATCATGGCGGACGGCGGCATGCCTGAAGGCGCCACCAGCCGGCTCCTGATGATGGATCTCAAGCCACGCTATCAGCGGCCGACCGAAAGCTGAGCCACTTTTGCCTGCGGCCGGTCGTCAACACCTGACCCTGGCCGCGCCTGACCCGCTCTGACTCGATCCTGACAAGGGAGAGCGCGTGAGCCCACCGATCATCTCGACATGAAAAAACCCCAGGCGCTTTCGCGCACTGGGGTTTTTGACCGGAGCCCGGCGAAGCCGCCGGGCCTGCAACGATCACATGTTCTCGATCATCACCTGACCGAAGCCCGAGCACGACACCTGCGTCGCGCCGTCCAGCAGGCGGGCGAAGTCGTACGTGACCTTCTTGGACAGGATCGACTTCTCGATCGACGAGATGATCAGGTCGGCCGCTTCCGTCCAGCCCATGTGACGCAGCATCATTTCAGCCGACAGGATCTCGGAACCGGGGTTCACGTAGTCCTTGCCCGCGTACTTCGGCGCCGTGCCGTGGGTGGCTTCGAACATGGCGACGGAGTCGCTCAGGTTCGCGCCCGGGGCGATGCCGATGCCGCCGACTTGAGCCGCCAGCGCGTCGGAGATGTAGTCGCCGTTCAGGTTCAGCGTCGCCACGACCGAGTACTCGGCCGGACGCAGCAGGATCTGCTGCAGGAACGCGTCAGCGATGCTGTCCTTGACCACGATGTCCTTGCCGGTCTTCGGGTTCTTGAACTTGCACCACGGGCCGCCGTCGATCAGCTCGGCGCCGAATTCCTTCTGGGCCAGGGCGTAGGCCCAGTCACGGAAGCCACCTTCGGTGAACTTCATGATGTTGCCCTTGTGGACGATCGTGACGCTCGGCTTGTCGTTGTCGATCGCGTACTGGATGGCCTTGCGGACCAGACGCTCCGTGCCTTCGCGCGACACCGGCTTCACGCCGATGCCCGAGGTCTCCGGGAAGCGGATCTTCTTGACGCCGAATTCCTCTTGCAGGATCTTGATCAGCTTCTTGGCCTTCTCGCTCTCGGCTTCGAATTCGATGCCGGCGTAGATGTCTTCCGAGTTCTCACGGAAGATGACCATGTCCGTCTTGTGCGGTTCCTTGACCGGCGACGGCACGCCTTCGAACCAGCGCACCGGGCGCAGGCACACGTACAGGTCCAGTTCCTGGCGCAGCGCGACGTTCAGCGAGCGGATGCCGCCGCCGACCGGCGTCGTCAGCGGGCCCTTGATCGAGACCACGTAGTCCTTCAGGACCGTCAGCGTCTCTTCGGGCAGCCACACGTCGGGGCCGTAGACCTTCGTCGACTTCTCGCCGGCGTAGATCTCCATCCAGTGGATCTTCTTGGCGCCGCCGTAAGCCTTCGCCACGGCCGCGTCCACCACCTTGATCATCACCGGGGTGATGTCGAAGCCGGTACCGTCACCCTCGATGTAAGGAATGATCGGGTTGTTCGGAACGTTGAGCGAGAAGTCGGCGTTGACCGTGATCTTCTGGCCGCCCTCGGGCACCTTGATGTGCTGGTACATGGAGTCGTCTCCGCGAGTCGCGTGGGTGGTTTGGGGTAAACCGGAAGCGCCGATTCTATGACAGCGAAACTTTCAATCGGCTGATGCCCGGACCATGTCCCTGGGACGGTCAGCCGCAGAACGCGCGGATCTGCGCCCACAGGCCGTGACCGAGCGCCCAGAGCGACCCCGCCGCCAGTATCGCGCCGGACAGACGGGTTGCCATTCGCACACCCGAGCCGCCCGCGGGACCGCCCCGCATCCCCGCGCCGCCCAGGCGGGCCAGCAGCCAGGGACCGGCGAGCAAGCCCGGCGATGAGCCGAGCGCGAAGGCCGCCATCACGCCGGCGCCCTGCCAGGGGCCTTCCGCGAGCGCCGCGACGGTCAGCGCGGCATGCAGCAACCCACAGGGCCAGGCCAGCCAAGCTAGTCCGGCCAGACCGGCGCCGGCCGTGCGTGTCGGAGACAACGCGACGGCGCCTGCGCCGAGCGACGCGACCGGAATCCCGACCGCCGCCGGCGCCCGGGTCGTCCAGAGTCGCAGCACCCACCGCGGCGGCTCCGCGCGCCAGAAGAGGAACGCCCCCATCGCCAGCGCCGCGAGATGCACCATCAGCCACAGCGGCCGCAAGGCCCCGGAGGTCGCCTCCCAACGCAGCAGGCCGCCGACGCTGGCCGCGACCAGGGCCCCGGCTGCCGCGTAGCCCAGCAGCCTCCCCGCCTGGAAGGCGGCCATCCCGCCGCGCCGGCCGCCGGTCACCGCCGCACACGGCGCGACGCACATCGCCGCGCAATGGAGGCTGCCGGCGGCACCCATCACGAGCGCGGTCCCGGCAAGCGCGAGCGACAGCATCCCGTATCCGTCCTTCGACTTCAGAAGATGCGCGAGAAACGCACCGGCGACTCGACCGACGCGCCATCGGCGGCGCTCATCGCATCGGCGGCGCTCATCGGCGTCGTCGCCGAGATCGCCGAGGTCGCGAGCGATGCGCCCGCGGTGCTTCCCGGCCTCAGGTACCGGTCGAACACCATGGCGACCGCCCGAACGAAGAACCATCCCATCGGCGTCACCTGCACCGCGCTCGGCTCGATCGTGACGAGTCCGTCCGCCGCCATCTGGCGCAGACGATCGAGCTCCCCCGCGAAGTACTCGGCCGCGACGATCCCGTGCGAGCGCTCGATCGGCTCGAAGTCGAGCCGGCCCTGGCACATCAGCGCCATGATCGCATCGCGCCGCACGAGGTCGTCCTGGTCGAGGACCAGACCGCGCTCCACCGGTAGCCGGCCCTCGCGCAAGGCCGCGTAGTACTCGGGCAGCGTCTTCACGTTCTGCGCGAACGAGGCGCCCAGCTTCGAGATCGCCGAGACGCCCAGCGCCACGAGGTCGCAGTCCGGCTGCGTGCTGTAGCCCTGGAAGTTGCGATGCAGGCGCCCTTCCCGCTTCGCGGCGGCCAACGGATCGTCCGCGAGCGCGAAGTGGTCCATGCCGATGTAGCTGTAGCCCCGCGCGAGGAAGCCTGCGATCGCGCCGGACAGCATGCGCAGCTTGTCCCCGGGCGGCGGCAGCGCGGCGGGCTCGATGCGCCGCTGCGGCTTGAAGCGGTGCGGCAGGTGCGCGTAGCCGTAGAGCGCGATGCGATCGGGCCGCAGCGTCGCCACCTGTTCGATCGTGCGCGCGAACGAGGTCGGCGTCTGCAGCGGCAGGCCGTGGATCAGATCGACGTTGATCGAGCGGAACCCCAGGTCGCGCGAGGCGCCGATCAACGCGGCAACGCTCTCCAGGCTCTGCTCGCGATGCACGGCGCGCTGCACGTCGGGGTCGAAGTCCTGCACGCCGAAGCTCAGCCGGTTGAAGCCCAACGCGCGCAGATGACGCAGCCGCGCGACGTCGATGGTGCGCGGGTCCACCTCGATCGAGATCTCGGCATCCGCGGCCAGGCGGAAATGGCGGTGCAGCAGCGCCATCAGCATCGACAGCTCGCGATCGGCAAGGAAGGTCGGCGTGCCGCCGCCGAAGTGCAGCTGCGACACCAGCGCGCGATCGCCGAGCCGGCGATGCACCAGGCCCATCTCGACCTCGAGTGCGTCGACGTAGGCCGCCGCACGCTCACGGTGCCGCGTGACCACCTTGTTGCAGGCGCAGTAGTAGCAGACCGACTCGCAGAACGGGATGTGCACGTAGACCGACATCGGCTGCCGCGCCGCGGGGCCGAAGGCGCGCAGCGCCAGCATCTCGCCGTGGCGCTCGGCATCGAGGCCCGCGTGGAAGCGGTCCGCCGTCGGGTACGAGGTGTAGCGCGGTCCCGCGATGTCGAAGCGGCGCAGCAGATCGGCATCGGGGATGCTGCAGTCCCAGGGGGTCGGGTCAGGGCACATGGGCGCCATCCTCACCCTTTGTTGGCAAAGCGTCATTGATTGATGTCATTGCCGGCGTCGATGCCCCGGCAAAGAATCCGCCGCTTCCTCGCATGTCCGACGAACTCATGCCGAGCGCCACCACCTTGCCCGCCCCACCCCCTCCTCCCGCTTCGGCGCCCGCGCCTGCGCGGCCCGTGCTGTCCGCGCCGCCCGACACGACCCGGATCACCTGCGCCACCTGCACGGTGCGGCAGGTCTGCCTGCCGACGGGACTGCCGGCCGCCGACGTCCATCAGCTCGAGCGCATGGTCTCGGACCGCCGGCATGTCACGCGGGGCACAGTGCTGTTCAAGCCCCGCGATCCGTTCGACGCCCTCTACATCGTGCGCACCGGCTTCTTCAAGACCTCGGCCTCGGCGGAGGACGGCCGCGATCAGATCACCGGCTTCCACATGGCCGGAGAGATGCTCGGCCTCGACGGCATCTTCAGCGGCGCCTACGCCAGCCAGGCGGTGGCGCTGGAGGACTCGCACATCTGCGTCGTGCCCTACGGCCGCATCGAGGACATCACCCGCGAAGTCGACCGGCTGCGTCGACAGTTCCACCGCCTGATGAGCCGCGAGATCGTGCGCGACCAGGGCGTGATGATGCTGCTCGGGTCGGTGCGCGCCGAGCAGCGCGTGGCGACCTTCCTGATCAACCTGATGCGGCGGCTGCGGGCGCGCGGCTTCTCGTCGTCGAGCGTCGTCCTGCGGATGACCCGCGATGAGATCGGCAGCTACCTCGGCCTGACGCTGGAGACGGTGAGCCGCACCTTCTCCCGGATGCAGGACGATGGCCTGCTCGAAGTGCGGGCGCGCGAGGTCCGCGTGCTCAAGCCACGACAGCTGCTGCAGCTGGTCCGGCGCACCGCCTAGCGGCGCATCGGCGACGTCGGCGACATCGCCAACGTCAGCCACGGGATCCACGTCATCGACGTCATCGACGTCATCGAGCATGGCGACCTCAGCGCGACTGTCCGCCCGTCGCCGCATGGTTGCGTGCCTTCAGCGCGGGCGTCGTGGCAGGGTCGCTGATCTCGTCCGCAGCGACGCCACTGCGATCGACCGCACTCGTCGAATGCACCACCGGGTCGGGATGCACGATGGCGAGCGTCAGCGTCGCCATCGAGGCCACCACCACGATGCTCGGGCCGCCGACGACCAGCCACATCGTCGGGTGTCGCCACCAAGGACCGCTGGCAGGGAGATCGGCGTCGTTCAAGCGTGTGGGGGTCATATCCGCTCCTGATGAAGAGGCAAAGAGAGAAAGGGGAAAGGGGAAAGGGGAAAGGAAAATGGGGGAAAGGGGAAGGCGGCCGCGCTCATCGCGGCACGACGAAGGTCGATTTCTCGAGCAGCTCGCGCTCCGTGGCATCGACGGGGCCCATCGACGCGCCAGACGGCGCAACCCGTCGGACGGCGAAGTGCATCGGATGCGCGCCGGGACCGAGTTCACGCGCGACCTCAGGCGGCAGACGCAGCGCGACGGTGACCCAGCGCGCCTCCGCGGGCCCGAGCGCCAACTCCCCGGACGGCGAGGCCACGCGAAGGCCATCGATGCCCCGCACATCCACGACGAAGCGCTGCGTCGATTCCGCGGCGTTCATCAGCTGCAGGCGGTAGAGGTTCTCGACCACGCCGTCGTCGACCTCGCGCGCGAGCGTCGCACGATCGCGCACGACGTCGACCTTGAACGGCAGACGGACGGCCAAGCTCCAGACCAGACCGCCCGAGACCAGCACCAGGATCGCGCCGTAGACCAGCACGCGGGGCCGCAGCACGCGACGCCACTGCTGAGCCGCCGTCCAGCGATGGCGCATGCCGTTCTGCGTCGCATAGCGGATCAATCCGCGCTCGTAGCCGAACTTGTCCATCACGTCGTTGCAGACGTCGATGCACGCGGCACAGCCGATGCATTCGTATTGCAGCCCCCGGCGGATGTCGATGCCGGTCGGACAGACGTGGACGCACTGCTGGCAATCGACGCAGGACCCGAGGCCCATGACCGACGGGTCTGCCTTCTTCGAACGCGGGCCGCGCGGATCGCCGCGTGCGGTGTCGTAGCTGATGATCAGCGTGTCGCGGTCGAGCATCGCGCTCTGGAAGCGCGCGTACGGACACATGTACTTGCAGACCTGCTCGCGCAGGTAGCCGGCGTTGCCGTAGGTGGCCAGGCCGTAGAACAGCACCCAGAAGAGCGCCCACCCGCCGAGCGCGAACGCGGCCGCGTTGCCGCCCAGCGTGCGGATCGGCTCGAAGTAGCCCACGAAGGTGAAGCCCGTCCACAGCGCCACCGCCAGCCACGCGGCGTGCTTGCCGCCCTTGCGCAGCAGCTTCTCCAAGGTCCAGCCGGCGCGGTCGAGCCGGATGCGCGCGGCGCGGTCGCCTTCGGTGTGGCGCTCGATCCAGAGGAAGATCTCGGTGTAGACGGTCTGCGGACAGGCGTAGCCGCACCACAGCCGTCCCGCCACCGCCGTGAAGAAGAACAGCCCGAATGCCGACACCACCAGCAGCGCCGTCAGGTAGATGAAGTCCTGCGGGTAGAGGATCAGGTCGAAGATCAGGAAGCGGCGCGCCTCCAGATCGAACAGCACCGCCTGGCGTCCGTTCCACTGCAGCCACGGCAGACCGTAGAACAGCAGTTGCGTGGCCCACACCAGCGCCCAGCGCCACACGGCGAACCAGCCGTGCACCGCGCGGGGGTAGATCTTCGCTTCGGCTTCGTAAAGCGAGACCGCCCGCCGTTCAGGGCCGCTCATGGCCGCTCATGGGACAGGCCCCAGACATACGCGGCGAGGACGCGGATCTGTTCCGGGCTCAGGCGCGAGCCGTGCTCGGGCATGTGGCTGTGCTTGCCGTTGTTGACCATGGCGACGATGGCGGACTCGCCCCACCCGTGCAGCCAGACCTTGTCGGTCAGGTTGGGCGCGCCCAGCGCCTGGTTGCCCTTGCCGTCCATGCCGTGACAGGCCGCGCAGGCGCTGAACTTGGACTTGCCGAGCGCCGCCGCCACCGAGTTGTGCGGACTGCCCGACAGGCTCAGCACGTAGTGCGCGAGGTTGCGCACGTCCTCGCCATTGCCGACCGCCGCGGCCATCGGCGGCATCGTGCCTTCACGCCCCTGCGCGATGGTCTGGACGATCGTGTCGCCGCTGCCGCCGTAGAGCCAGTCGTTGTCGGTCAGGTTGGGAAAGCCCTTCGAGCCCTTGGCATCGGAACCGTGGCACGTCGCGCAGTTGTTGGCGAAGAGCCGTTCGCCGATGGCCTGGGCCTGCGGATCCGCCGCCAGCGACTCGACCGGCTTGCCGTCGAATCTCGAGTAGATCGTGTGCATGGCCGCGCGCGCCTGTGCCTGCTCGGCCTCGTACTGACCGGTGCTGGACCAGCTCAGCGAGCCCGCGTACGCACCAAGGCCCGGATAGAGCGCCAGGTAGAGCCCCGAAAACACCACCGTCAGCACGAACAGCACCATCCACCAGCGCGGCAGCGGGTTGTTGAGCTCGCGGATGTCCTCGTCCCAGACGTGGCCGGTGGAGTTGTCCTCGGCCATCACCTTGCGGCGGCTGGCGATGATCAGCAGCGCCAGGCACAGCACCAGGCCGAGCACGGTCGCCGCGGCGACGAACAGCGACCAGCCGTTTGAAACGAAATCACTCATGACGACCTCCTCGCGGCGCGTCCTCGCCCGTCAGGACGAGCGCGCCCAGGTCTTCGAAACGTTCGCGGTTGTGCCGGGCATAGGCCCAGACGACGATGCCGACGAACACCAGCAGCGACACCACGGTCACCGCCGAGCGCAATGCATTCAGATCCATGTCGGGCATGGGGTCCTCCGATCAGGGCTTGAGCGCGGTGCCCAGCACCTGCAGGTAGGCGACGACCGCGTCCATCTCGGTGTGTCCCTTGACCTCGTCGCCCGCCTGGGCGATCTGTTCGTCGCTGTAGGGCACGCCGACGATCCGCAGCCCGCGCATCTTGGGCGCCAGCTCTTTCGGATCGAGCGCCGCGCCCGCCAGCCAGGCATAGGCGGGCATGTTGGACTCGGGCACCAGGTCGCGCGGGTTGGTCAGGTGCAGGCGGTGCCACTCGTCGCTGTACTTGCCGCCGACACGCGCGAGGTCCGGTCCGGTGCGCTTGCTGCCCCACTGGAAGGGATGGTCGTAGACGAACTCGCCGGCCATCGAGTAGTGGCCGTAGCGCAGCGTCTCCGCGCGCAGCGGCCGGATCATCTGCGAGTGGCAGTTGTAGCAACCCTCGCGGATGTAGACGTCGCGACCGGCAAGCTGCAGCGCCGTGTAGGGCTTGAGGTGTTCGACCGGCTGCGTGGTCGAGCGCTGGAAGAACAGCGGCACGATCTCCACGATGCCGCCGACGATGACCGTCAGCAGCACCAGCACGATCATCAGGAAGTGGCTGGTCTCGATGCGCTCGTGACCGGCGGGGCGGGCATGGGTGTTGGCCATGGCGTGCTCCTGTCGATGCGATCAGGCGGCGGCCGCGAGCGCGGCGCCGGGGATGGGGTGGCGGGCCGGCCGGCCGGCGCGGACCGTCATCACGACGTTCCAGGCCATCAGGCACATGCCGCCCAGGTACAGCAGGCCGCCGAGCAGGCGCACCACGTAGAACGGATAGGTGGCCTTGACGCCTTCGGCGAAGGTCCAGGTGAGCGTGCCGTCCGGGTTCACCGCGCGCCACATCAGGCCCTGCATCACGCCGGCGATCCACATCGCGGCGATGTAGAGCACGATGCCCAGCGTGGCGATCCAGAAGTGCAGCTCGATGGCGCGCTTCGAGTACATGTCGATGCGGCCGTACATGCGCGGGATCAGGTGGTACAGCGCCCCCATCGAGATGAAGCCCACCCAGCCCAGCGCGCCGCTGTGCACGTGGCCGACGGTCCAGTCGGTGTAGTGCGAGAGCGCGTTGACGGTCTTGATCGACATCATCGGTCCCTCGAAGGTCGACATGCCGTAGAACGACAGCGCGACGATCAGGAACTTCAGGATGGGGTCGTCGCGCAGCTTGTGCCACGCGCCGCTCAACGTCATGACGCCGTTGATCATCCCGCCCCAGCTCGGCGCCAGCAGCACCAGCGAGAACAGCATGCCCACGCTCTGCGCCCAGTCGGGCAGCGCGGTGTAATGCAGGTGGTGGGGACCCGCCCACATGTAGGTGAAGATCAGCGCCCAGAAGTGGACGATGGAGAGCCGGTAGCTGTAGACGGGCCGGTTGGCCTGCTTGGGGATGTAGTAGTACATCAGCCCGAGGAAGCCCGCCGTCAGGAAGAAGCCGACCGCGTTGTGGCCGTACCACCACTGCACCATCGCGTCCTGCACGCCGGCATAGGCGGAGTAGCTCTTCGTGAGCGAGACCGGGATCTCCGCGCTGTTGACGATGTGCAGCAGCGCGACGGCGATGATGAAGGCGCCGAAGAACCAGTTGGCGACGTAGATGTGGCGCACGCGCCGCACGCCGATCGTGCCGAAGAAGACGATCGCGTAGGACACCCAGACGACGGCGATCAGCAGGTCGATCGGCCATTCGAGCTCGGCGTATTCCTTGCCGGTCGTCAGGCCCATCGGCAGCGTGATCGCGGCGAGCACGATCACCAGTTGCCAACCCCAGAAGGTGAACCACGCCAGGGCCGGCGCGAAGAGCCGAACATGGCAGGTGCGTTGGACGACGTGGAAAGCCGTGGCCATCAGCACGCAGCCGCCGAAGGCGAAGATCACCGCGTTCGTGTGCAACGGCCTCAGCCGGCCGTAGCTGAGCCAGGGGATGCCGAAGTTCAGTTCCGGCCAGGCGAGCTGCGCGGCGATGATCACACCGACCAGCATCCCCACCACGCCCCACAACACCGCGGCCAGCGAGAACGCGCGGACCACGCCGTCCTCATAACTGGGCGCCTCACCGGCCGTGATGGCGCGTCCTCCCTCCGACCCTGATCTGCTTGCCATGCTGGCTCCTCGAGGCGCTGGCTGCGCCGATGGCAAGGATTGTTCGGCGCCGCTCCGAAGCGCGTGTTGATACGCGTCAAGCTTGCGCGTCGTCCTCGAGGATTCGTTGACCTTCCCGGTCCAGCGACTCGAGTTGACCGTCCTGCACGGCCCAGCCGAACACGGCCAGCACCAGCAGCACGAGCACCACCGACAGCGGGATCAGCAGATAGAGGATGTCCATCGCGACAGCCTCCTTCAGGTGTCGATCGATCGCGGGACGATCACCGCGGACCCCGTCGCATCGCGGCCCAGTCGGGCCGCATTGGCGACGACGAGCAGCGAGCTCGTGGCCATGCCCAGGCCCGCGGCCCACGGCGGCAGCCAGCCGATCAGCGCCATCGGCACGCACACGGCGTTGTAGAGCGCCGACCAGGCCAGGTTCTGGCGCACGACGCGGCGCGTGCGTCGCGCCAGGGTCAGCGCGACGGTGATCGCGTCGAGGCGATCGGCAGTCAGCACCGCGTCGGCGCGCGCTTTCGCGAGGTCGGCGCCCTGCCCCATCGCGATCGATACCTGCGCCCGCGCGAGCACGGGCGCGTCGTTGATGCCGTCGCCGATCATCAGCACACGATGGCCGCGCGACTGCAACGCGATCACGTGCTGGAGCTTGTCCTCCGGCGTGGCGCCGCCGCGCCAACGCGCGATCCCGGCCTGCTTCGCGACGGCTTCGACGCGCGCGGGCGCATCACCCGACAGCAGTTCGACCGTGGCGCCCATGGCCTGCCATCCGGCGATCGCCGCCGTCGCGCCAGCACGCAGGTGTTCATCGACGTGCCAGGCGGCGCGGACGACACCGTGGCAGGCCAGGACGATCTGTGCGTCGAACGGGTCCGGTGTCGGGCCTGGTGTCGGTCCTGATATCTGGCCCGCCTCGACCGCCCAATGCGGCGATCCCAGCCGCCATCGATGTCCGCATGCGTCACGGCCTTCGACACCCCGATTGCTGAACTCTTCGATCGCCCACCCGTCGTCGATCGGGGGGGGCTCGGCGAGCGACGCTGCCAGCGCGCGCGACAGCGGATGATGAGAGGCTGCGGCCAGCACCGCGGCCGCCGTCTTGGCTTCCTCCTCCGCATCAGGATCGGCATCGGCATCGGCATCGGCATTCTCAGCATCGGGCCGCACGCGTCGCAGACAGGGTGCGGGGTCCGTCAGCGTGCCGGTCTTGTCCATCACGATGCGGTCGACGTCGGCGAGCGCCTCGATGGCGTCGAGCCGCGACAGCAGCAGACCGCGCCGCGCCAACGCGCCGGCGGCCGCGACCCAGGCCGCGGGTGCCGCCAGCGACAGGGCGCAGGGGCAGGTCACGATCAGCACCGACACCGCCACCGCGACCGTCCGCGACGGATCGACGAACTGCCAGCCGAGCGCGGCCACGCCGGCGAGCAACAGGACCGCCGCGAGGAACCAGCCCGCGACGCGGTCCGCCGTGCGCAGCATCGCCGGCCGGTCCTGGAACGCCTGCGCCATCAACTGGCGAATGCCTGCCAGACGAGTCTGCTCGCCGACGTGGCGCACGCGCAGCGTGAGCACGCCGGAGAGATTCAGACTGCCGGCGAGCACGGCATCGCCCGGCGCTTTCGCCACCGGGCGCGCCTCGCCGGTCAGCAGCGACTCGTCGGCCGCGCCGTTGCCGGCCTCGACGACCGCATCGGCCGGCACGCGCTGCCCCGCGGCGACGCGCACCCGGTCGCCGACCGCAAGCGCCTCGATCGCCACGCGTTCCGCCGTGCCGTCCGGCCCCAGCCGTTCGACCTCCTCCGGCAGCGCTTCCGTGGCCTGTTCGATCGCCGCCGCCGCGCGATGACGCGCGCGCAGTTCCAGATACCGCGCGCCGAGCAGGAAGGTCACGAACATCGTGATCGAATCGAAGAAGACCTCGTGCCCGAACGGGCCGCCGGGGTCCAGCGTCGCGCCGCTGCCGGCCACGAAGGCGACGGCCAGGCCCAGCGCCACCGGCACGTCCATCCCCAGGCGCCGTCCGCGCAGCTGACCCAGCGCCGCGCGGAAGAACGGTCCTGCGGCCAGGAGCATCACCGGCAGCGTCAGCACCCACTGGCCCCAGCGCAGCAGCGCGGCCTGGTCGGGCTCAAGCTCCCCCGGCGCGGCGACGTAGGACGGCCACGCCAGCATCATCACCTGCATCATCAGGAAGCCGGCGACGAACAGACGCCAGAGCGCCTGGCGAAGCTCGCGCCGCCGCAGGTCGCGCGCCGGCCCGGCGACGTCGGGCACGAAGTCGTAGCCGGCGGGCGCGAGCGACTGCCGCAGCTGCTCGAGCGTCACGAGCGCCGGTCGCCAGTCCAGCACCAGCGTCTGGGTCGACGGCTGGACCTCGGCCGACCGCACGCCCGGCTGCGCGAGCAGGAGGGACTCGACCAGACCTGCGCAGGTCGCGCAATGCAGGCCCGACAAGCGGAACCGGGCGCGCGTCAGCGCTGCGTCGGGACCGGGGCGATTGGCGCGTCCGGCATCGGCGCCCAGGGCACCGGCGGACACCGAGGCGGCTGGGGCGGGCAACATGGCCGCGATAATCCGCCAAACCTTGAGGTGACAACATGCTCAATATCAAACAAGCGGCATCGTCCGTCGTTCTTTCGACCCTCCTGTCGACCGTGTTGTCGATGGCCGCCCTGACGGCGGCCGGTCCGGCGGCGGCCCAGCAGATCCCCCAGACCGGACTGCCGGTGGTCGAACTCGGCGCCGGCATGCACCTGATCCATGCCGAGGTCGCCCGCACCGACGAGCAGCGCGCCATCGGCCTGATGGCCCGCAAGGAGATGGCTCAGAACGCCGGGATGATCTTCATCTTCGAGCAGCCGTCGCAGCAGTGCTTCTGGATGCGCAACACGCTGATCCCGTTGTCGGCCGCCTTCGTCGCCGACGACGGCACCATCGTCAACGTCGTCGAGATGCAGCCGCTGTCCGACACCTCGCACTGCTCGACCAAGCCGGTGCGCTACGTGCTCGAAATGAACAAGGGCTGGTTCGACAAGCGCGGCCTCAAGGCCGGCGCGAAGCTGCGCGGCGGCCCCTGGCCCAAGTGATCGCGCCGCCGGCCTCGAGCGGCGACTCCCGCGGCGTCGGATCCCCTGCGATCCGGACGCTGAAATGACAACGGCCCGGGAGCGATCCCGGGCCGTTCCTTCATCGGCTCCCGCGGAGCGGGCGCCGGTGGGTCAGTTGCCGAAGTTGGCCTGGGCGAAGTCCCAGTTCAGCAGGCTCTTCAGGAAGGTCTCGACGAACTTCGGACGCGCGTTGCGGTAGTCGATGTAGTAGGCGTGTTCCCACACGTCGATGGTCAGCAGCGGCGTGTCGCCGGTCGTCAGCGGGGTGCCGGCGGCGCCCATGTTGACGATGTCGACCGAGCCGTCGGCCTTCTTCACCAGCCAGGTCCAGCCGGAACCGAAGTTGCCGACGGCGCTCTTCTGGAAGGCTTCCTTGAAGGCGTCGACGCTGCCCCACTTGGCGTTGATCGCGTCGGCCAGCTTGCCGGTCGGCGCGCCGCCGCCGTTGGGCTTCAGGCAGGACCAGAAGAAGGTGTGGTTCCAGATCTGCGCGGCGTTGTTGTAGATGCCGCCGCTGGAGGTCTTGACGATCTCTTCCAGCGTCTTGTTCTCGAACTCGGTGCCCTTCTGCAGGTTGTTCAGGTTGTCCACGTAGGCCTTGTGGTGCTTGCCGTGGTGGTACTCCAGCGTCTCGGCGCTGATGTGCGGCTCCAGCGCCTTCTTGTCGTACGGCAGCTCGGGCAGGACGTGTTCCATGAGGGACTCCTAATCGGTGGTTGGTGGTGGGACGGGTGTCGCGGGCGATTGTAGGCAGCGAAATCATGCCCCTGACGGGAGCGCGCATACCGCGCCACAGAGGGCGCGGACCGCCCTCAGACCTCTCGGCGAACGACGCGCCCGACTGTCAGATCGGCTTCGCCGTCGGACAGGACGGCGCGCAAGTCCTGACCCTCGCGGAGCTGGTCGACCGAGCTGAGCGCCCGACCCTGCCCGTCGTCCAGCCAGGCGTAGCCACGGGCCAGCACCTGGCGCGGATCGAGCGACTGCAGGCGCGCCTCGAGCGCGTCCAGCCGGTGTGCGCCGCGCTGCGCCTGCTGCGGGAGCGCGCGGTCGAGCCGCTCCGCGAGATGTCTCAGCCGCTGCGTCTGCAGCGCCGCGGCGCGCGGTGCGATCTGGTTCAGCCGCTGTTCCAGGTGACGCAGACGTTGCGATTCCAGGGAGACCGTCTTCGGCGCCACCTGACCCAGCCGCTGCGACAGCAGATCCAGCCGGCGCCGCTGTCTCGCCAGGGCGTCGCCCGGCCGCGCGAGCCGCAAGGCCAGCCGGTCGAGCCGCTGCGCGGAGGCGTCCAGGCGCTGTTCGACCCGGCGCGTCAACTGGCGTTCCAGCGCGTCCAGCGTCTCCAGGCATTGCTGGCGCGAGACCGTGGCCAGCTCCGCCGCCGCCGTCGGCGTCGGGGCGCGCAGGTCGGCCGCCAGATCCGCCAAGGTGATGTCGGTCTCATGACCGACGCCGCAGATCACCGGCAGCGGCGATTCGGCCACCGCCTGCACGACGCGCTCGTCGTTGAAGGCCCACAGGTCCTCCAGCGAGCCGCCGCCGCGCACCAGCAGCAGCACCTCGGCGTCGGCGCGCTCGTTGGCCGTGGCCAACGCCCGCACGATCGCCGGCGGCGCCTCGGCGCCCTGGACCAGCGTCGGATAGAGGAAGACATGCGCGTGCGGCGCTCTGCGGCGCAGGGCGGTCAGCACATCCTGCAGCGCGGCCGCACCGGTGGAGGTGATCACGCCGATCCGCCGCGCGTACCTCGGCGGCTGGCGTTTGCGATCCTCGTCGAAGTAGCCCAGCGACTCCAGCTTCGCCTTCAGGCGCAGGAACTGCTCGTAAAGCGCGCCCTCGCCGGAGCGGCGCATCGCCTCGACGATGAACTGCAGTTCGCCGCGCGGCCCGTACAGGTCGAGCCGGCCGCGCAGCTCGACCGTCATCCCGTCCCGCGGCGCGAAGTCCACCATCGACGCCGCGCGCCGGAACATCGCGCAGCGCAGCATCGCCGGCTGGCCTTCCGCGTCCTTCAAGCTGAAATAACAGTGGCCGCTGGCCGCGCGCGTGAAGCCCGACAGCTCGCCCTGCACCGTGATGACGGGGAATCTGGCCTGCAATGCGTCGGAGAGGGCCGTCAACAGGGCCGCGACCCCCCAGACCATCCGTGGTGATGCGGGTTTCGGGGCGTCAATCATGCGCAAACCCAATGCCGGCGCGGGTCCGGAACTCCACAGCCGCGTCAATGCTGGCTCCGCGGGCCATATTGGCCGTCATGCCCGCGTCACAGATCGATAAGCGCTTGTTTTTCAAAAGCTTTTTCCTGCCTTTTTTTGGAGCAGCCTAATCCTTGCCGTTTGGCGACGGGGCCTGGCGCGGTTCCGAGACCAGTTGCCCACAAAGTTATCCACAGGAACGGTGGATGTTTGTAAGGGCTTGTGATGAGGGTCCGGAGTGGTCGGCGCCAGCGTTGCGGGGCGCCATAATGCGCCGCCGGGCCGGAGATGCCCGTACGGAGGGAAAGCCTTGTTTTCGATCATACAAGCCGCCGGCTGGCCGATCTGGCCCTTGCTGCTGTGTTCCGTCGTGGCCCTGGCGCTGATCATCGAGCGCGTCGTCAGCCTGCGTGCCGCGCGCGTCGCGCCGCCCAGCCTGATCGAGGAAGTGCTGGGCGTGACCCAGCTGCAGATCCCGAGCGGTGAAGTCGTCGGCAAACTGGCCGAGAACTCGCTGCTGGGTCAGGTCCTGGCCGCCGGGCTGCGCACCTCGCAGGCCGATCCGCGCGCCGGCGAGACCCGCCTGCGCCAGTCCTTCGAACTGGCCGGCCGCCATGCGATCCACCAGATGGAGCGCTACCTCAACACGCTGGGCACCATCGCCGCGGCCGCGCCGTTGCTCGGCCTGCTGGGCACCGTGGTCGGCATGATCGAGATCTTCGGCAGCCAGAGCCCGGGCCCCGGCGGCAACAACCCGGCGCTGCTGGCGCACGGCATCTCGATCGCGCTCTACAACACCGCCTTCGGCCTGGTCGTCGCGATCCCGTCGCTGATGTTCTACCGCTATTTCCGCGGTCGCATCGAGTCCTACGTCGTCGACATGGAGCAGGCCAGCGAGCGCCTGCTCACCCACCTGGTCAACCGCGCGATGCCCGGCGTCCACGCCGTGAACGCCGGACCGGCCACGGTCCCGCCGCCGGTGGCCGCGCCCGCCTCGGGGAAGGCCAAGGCATGAAGTTCCGCCGTCGCCAGGGCGAGGAACCGGAGATCAACCTGATCCCGTTCATCGACGTGCTGCTCGTCGTGCTGATCTTCCTGATGCTGTCGACGACGTACTCGAAGTTCACCGAGCTTCAGCTGACGCTGCCGACCGCCGACGCCCAGCAGCTCAAGGAGCGGCCGGCGGAGATCATCGTGGCGATCTCGGCGGACGGCCGCTATTCGATCGACCGCAACGCCGTCGAGGGCCGCAGCGTGGACCTGCTGACCGCCGCGCTGCTGCAGTCGGCGCAGGGCAAGCAGGAGCCGGTGGTGATCATCTCCGCCGACGCGGCCACGCCGCACCAGGCGGTGGTCAACGCGATGGACGCGGCCCGCCGCGCCAACCTCACGCGACTGACCTTCGCGGCCAACAAACCTCAATGATTGCCGCAATGAGCGCGGCCATGGCCCGGGACCGGACATGACCCGGCCGGCCCTCGAGGACCGGCTGCAGCGCGCCTGGCGCGATGACGACCGCCTCGCCCACCTGCTGCGGCCCTTGGCCGCGCTGCATGGCGCGGTGCTGCGGCTGCGCGTGGCGCTGTACCGCTTCGGCCTGAAGAAGGCCGAGACGCTCCCCGTGCCGGTGATCGTCGTCGGCAACTGGGTGGTCGGCGGCGCCGGCAAGACGCCCACGACGCTCGCGCTGCTGGACACGCTCCGGCGCATGGACATCCGCGCCGGGGTCATTTCGCGCGGCTACGGCCGTGCGGATGACGCGCAGGTCCGCGTGATCGCCGACGGCGACCGCGCCGAAGACGTCGGCGATGAACCCCTCCTGATCAAGCTGCGTGCCGGCGTGCCGGTCGCGGTCGGCCGCGACCGCATCGCGGCGGCGCGAGCGCTGCTCGACGCCTGCCCCTGGATCCAGGTGCTGGTGTCGGACGACGGTCTGCAGCACTGGCGGCTGCCGCGGCAGCTCAGCGTGCTCGTGTTCGACGAACGCGGCCTCGGCAATGGCCGCCTGCTGCCGGCCGGGCCGCTGCGCCAGGCGCGTGCCCTGCCGCCGCCGCCGGGGTCCTCGCCGGACACGCTGGTGCTCTACAGCACCGGGCGGCCGAGCACCGCCCTGCCCGGCTACGTCGGCACCCGCCAACTGGCCGGGGCCGTCGCGCTGGCCGACTGGTGGCGCGGCGAGCCGGGACGCCTGGAGCGGCTGCACGCGCTGCGCGGCAAGCCGCTGCTGGCCGCGGCCGGACTGGCGAGGCCGCAACGCTTCTTCGACATGCTCGGCGAGCAGGGCCTGAACTTCCGCGCGCTGGCGCTGCCCGACCACGCCTCGCTGGACCCGTTGCCCTGGGCCCGCACCGACGAGGTCGTCATCACCGAGAAGGACGCCGTCAAGTTGCGTCCGGAGGCGCTGCAGGGCTGCCGCATCTGGGTGGTGGCGCTAGACTTCCGCCCCGAACCCGCTTTTGAAGAGGCGTTGCAGCGCGAGCTGCGGCGGCTGCTCCCCCATGGACCATCGACTGATTGAGATGCTGGTGTGCCCCGTCTGCAAGGGCCCGCTGGACGACCGCCGCAATGCCCCGGGCACCGGCCTGCCGGACCGCGAACTGCTGTGCCCGGCCGACCGCCTGGCCTTCCCGATCCGCGACGGCATTCCGGTCATGCTGGCCAACGAGGCCCGTTCCACGGACGCCGAAGGCGACGCCGCGTGAACACCGGCTTCCACATCGTCATCCCGGCCCGGCTGGCGTCGACACGCCTGCCCAACAAGCCGCTGGCCGACATCGCCGGCGCGCCGATGATCGTGCAGGTGGCGCGGCGCGCGGCGCTGGCCGGCGCGGCGCAGGTCGTCGTCGCGACGGATGCCGTCGAGGTGAAGGCCGCCTGCGAGGCACACGGCGTCCGCGCGCTGATGACGCGCGCCGACCACGCCAGCGGCAGCGATCGCCTGGCGGAGGCCGTCGAGCTGCTCGGACTGCCGGATGACGCGCTGGTCGTGAACGTCCAGGGCGACGAGCCGCTGATCGCGCCGGAAATGATCCGTGCCTGCGCCGACCTGCTCGCCGCGAAGCCGCAATGCGCGATGGCGACGGTCGCGCACGCGATCGACGACGACGCCGAGTTCGCGAACCCGAACGTCGTCAAACTGGTCACCGATGCCCAGGGCCTGGCGCTGTACTTCTCCCGCGCGCCGATCCCGTGGTGGCGCGACGCGCCCGGCGGCGGCGCCCGCGTGAAGCCCGAGGCCGTGCTGCGACACGTCGGGCTGTATGCCTATCGCGCCGGTTTCCTGCGCCGCTTCCCGACGCTGGCGGTGTCGCCGCTGGAGCAGATCGAGGCGCTGGAGCAGTTGCGCGTGCTGTGGCACGGCGAGCGCATCGCGGTGCATGTCAGCGCCGAGCGCCCGGGGCCGGGCGTGGACACGCCCGAGGACCTCGAACGCGTCAGAAGGCTGATGACAAGCTGAATCGCGGCCCGGCCCGACAGGGTTACACCGCAGTTCATTCGCCTGCCGCGTCAGCGGGCCGTAGGCCAGCGCGTGCTATTCTCGCCCGCAGTTTTCGAGGGCGCGTCGACCCGTGCGGCGCGCCCTCTCCCTATATCGAGGAGACCCATGCGACTGATTCTTCTGGGCGCCCCCGGCGCCGGCAAAGGCACTCAGGCCTCTTTCATCTGCCACAAGTTCGGCATCCCGCAGATCTCCACCGGGGACATGCTGCGTGCCGCCGTCAAGGCCGGCTCCGAACTCGGCGTCGCGGCCAAGAAGGTCATGGATGCCGGTGGCCTGGTCAGCGACGACATCATCATCGGCCTGGTCAAGGAACGCATCGCCCAGCCGGATTGCGCCAAGGGTTTCCTGTTCGACGGTTTCCCGCGCACGATCCCGCAGGCCGACGCGATGAAGGCCGCCGGCGTGAAGCTGGACTTCGTGCTCGAGATCGACGTCCCTGACAGCGCCATCATCGAGCGCATGAGCGGACGGCGCGTGCATGTCGGCTCGGGCCGCACGTACCACACCAAGTTCAATCCGCCCAAGGTCGAGGGCAAGGACGACGTCACCGGCGAGGACCTGATCCTGCGTGACGACGACAAGGAAGAGACCGTCAAGAAGCGCCTGGAGGTCTATCAGGCCCAGACGCGTCCGCTGGTCGACTATTACTCCAGCTGGGCCGCCAGCGGCGACGCACAGGCGCCGCAGTACCGCCGCATCGAAGGCATCGGCACGGTCGACGAGATCACCGGCCGCGCCCTCGCCGCGCTGAGCTGAACTCACTCCGACCCGTGATCATGGCGGCCCCCGTGGCCGCCATTTTTTCGTCGACAATTGACGTTTACGTCAACGGCAACCAACAACTCGGAAGGAGACATCCATGGACATCGCGAACAAGGTCTTCATCGTCACCGGCGGCGCCTCGGGCCTCGGCGAAGGCACGGCCCGCATGCTGGCGCGCGAAGGCGCGACGGTCGTCATCGCCGACCTGCAGGTCGAACGCGGCGAGGCGCTCGCCAAGGAGCTGAACGGCGCCTTCGTGAAGTGCGACGTCAGCCAGGAAGCCGATGCCCAGGCTGCCGTCGCCAAGGCGGTCTCGCTGGGCAAGCTCATGGGCCTGGTGAACTGCGCCGGCATCGCGCCGGCCGCCAAGACCGTCGGCAAGGACGGCGCACATGCGCTGGCGACCTTCTCGAAGGTGATCACGGTCAACCTGGTCGGCAGCTTCAACATGATCCGCCTCGCCGCCGAGGCGATGAGCAAGAACGAACCGGAAGCCACCGGCGAGCGCGGCGTGCTGATCTCGACGGCCTCGGTGGCCGCCTACGACGGTCAGATGGGTCAGGCGGCCTATGCGGCCTCCAAGGGCGGCGTCGTCGGCATGACGCTGCCGATCGCGCGCGACCTGGCGCGCAACGGCATCCGCAACATGACGATCGCTCCCGGCATCTTCGGCACGCCGATGCTGTTCGGCATGCCGCAGGAGGTGCAGGACGCGCTGGCCGCCAGCGTGCCCTTCCCGTCGCGCCTGGGCCGTCCTGAGGACTACGCCAAGCTGGTCCACCAGATCGTCACCAACGACATGCTCAACGGCGAAGTGATCCGCCTGGACGGCGCGATCCGCATGGCGCCGAAGTGAACCTGGTGTCGACGCCGACGAGCCGCTGATCCACAGATCATCGAATCATCGGCCCACGAAAAAGGCCTCCCGGCGCAAGCCGGGAGGCCTTCTCACTGGATCGCGCCGATCGCGACCCGGCGGACCGGATCGCGAGGTGCAGGGATCAGTGCTTCGCGCTGCGCGCGTAGACCGACCACAGGCCGGCCAGATCGGCCGAGCCGTCGGTGCCCTTGACGGTGCGCCAGGTGGCCTGCGCCTTGGCCTTGTCGCCGCCCAGGAACTGCGCCAGGCCCAGGTAGAGCTTGGCGTCATCCGGACGCTTCAGGTTGCCCTTGGCGATGCCTTCTTCCATCAGCTTGATGCCGGCGGCGGCCTGGCCGCGCTGCACCTGAGCGAAGCCGACCTTCACCAGCTCGTCGCCTTCCCGGGCGCCGCGGGCAGCCTTCTCGGCCTCGGCTGCACCCGCCTTGGCTTCGGCGATGCGCTTGTCCAGCAGATCGGCCAGACGCTTCGGACGAGCGTTGTCGTCGGTCGGCTTCAGGACGCCGGCGGCGAAGCCCTTGTCAAGCACCTTCTTGCCTTCTTCCGGATAGCCAGCAGCACCGGCGAGCTGGGCCAGCTCCATGTAGTCGTTGGCACCCGTCATGTTCTCGGTGACCAGACGCAGACGCAGCACGTCGACCTGATAACGACCGGCCGCGAAGCCCTTCTTGGCCTGCAGCGTGCCCAGCGACTGTGCCCACAGCTGCTTGGTCGGGTAGTAGTTCAGCAGCTTCTGGATCAGCACCGATTCCGTGCCGCCGTCGCCCTTCTTGTTGGCCGCCCACAGCGCCGTGTTCAGCTTGTCCTGGGACGGCGCGCGACCCGCCTTCTCGTCGGCGGAGATGTCGGCCAGCGTGTCCTTGAGGATCGTGGTCACGTCGCCCGAACGCAGCTGCGCCGCGGCCTGGACCTGCTTCATCGCCGGGCTGTTGCCGCCGGCGGCGTTGTACTTGTTGACCCACTCCAGCGCCTTGGCGCCGTTGCCCGCGCGCAGGTAGGTACCGGCGATGGCTTCCATCGTCGGCAGCTTGTTGGCGGCCGGCAGCTTGCCGGCGGCGCTCAGCGCGTCATAGGCCTTGACCATGCCGTCGGCATCGCCCAGGCGCGATGCGGCGGACAGGCGCAGACCTTCCAGCGTCGCGTTCTCGTCCGCGTTGCGGCCGGGCACGGCCTCGGCTTCGCGGATCTTGGCCATCGCTTCCTGCGCCTTGCCCGCCTTCAGCAGATCGGACGCGGCCTTCAAGGCGCCGCCGACTTGCGGACGCACCTGCGCGGCGGCTTGGGACAGGACGCTCAGGCTGCCTTCGGGCGTGGAGCCCAGCACCAGCGCAGCGGCGCCGACAGCGGCGGTTGCCAGCAGTTTGAGTTTCATTCGCTTGCTCTCCAAAGAAGAAAAACGCGCCGCCCTTTCGGGCAGGCGCGTTCTGGTCAGACACCGATCAGGCGGTCATCCGGCTCAGTTCAGGAACTGTTCGTTCCCGACCATCGCCATTTTCTTGACGCCCAGGCGCTGCGCCGACGCCATCACATTGGCCACGTAACCGTACTCGGCCAGCTTGTTCGGCTTGATGTGCACTTCCGGCTGGTCCGGCATCGCGGCGATCTCGGACATCCTGGCCTCCAGCGCCGCGTGGTTCGGCACGGCGGCGCCGTCCCAGAACACCGTGCCGTCGAAGTCGATTGCCACTTCGTGGACGACCGGCTCGTTGGGCGGCGGATTGTTGTTCGGCGGCGGCATGTCCAGGTTGACCGAGTGCAGCTGGATCGGGATGGTGATGATCAGCATCACCAGCAGCACCAGCATCACGTCGATCAGCGGCGTCGTGTTGACGTCCAGCATGGTTTCCGGCTCGTCGCTGCCGCTGGAGCTTCCAACGTTCATACCCATGTTTGAGCTCCTTCAGCCACCGCGAGCCGGCGGCTCGGTGACGAACTTGATGGACATGATGCCAGCACGCTGGCACGCCACCATGACCTTGCCCACGTTCTCATAGCGGGACTTGTCGTCGCCGCGGATGTGAACTTCCGGCTGAGGATTCAGAACCGCCACCTTCTTCAGGCGCGCCACCAGCGTTTCCACGTCGGGAACCGGCTGCACGCCCCAGTAGATGTCGCCATCCTTGGTCACCGCGATTTCGATGTTCTCCGGCTTCGTGACGCGGACGACGTTCGTCTCCTTCGGCAGGGTCACCCCCACCGACTGCGTCACCACCGGCACGGTGATCAGGAAGATGATCAGGAGCACCAGCATCACGTCCACGAGGGGCGTGGTGTTGATGGTCGAGACCACTTCGTCGTCGCCACCGGACGAACCTACGTTCATCCCCATATTGCGTCTCCGGAAACTGCGGTGCGGATTAGCGGCCTGCGACCTTGCGGCTGCCCATCAGGACGCCGTGCAGGTCAGCAGCGAAGGCACGGACCTGGCCCATCACCGTCTTGTTGCGGTTGACCAGCCAGTTGTAGCCCAGCACGGCCGGAACGGCGACGGCCAGACCGATGGCGGTCATGATCAGCGCGGCGCCCACGGGGCCGGCCACCTTGTCGATCGAAGCCTGACCGGCGACGCCGATCTGCGTCAGCGCCTGCAGGATGCCCCACACCGTGCCGAACAGGCCGATGAAGGGGCTGGTCGAGCCGACGGTCGCCAGGAAGCCCAGGCCGCCTTGCAGACGGGTGTTGACTTCGCTCACGGCGCGGTCGATGTTCATCGTGACCCACGTGTTGTGGTCGATGTTCTCGGTCAGGGCGCCTTCATGGTGCTCCGAGGCTTCCACGCCGGTCTGGGCGATGAAGCGGAACGCACCGGATTCGCTCAGGCTCTTCAGGCCTTCCTGCAGGGAAGCCTTCTTGAAGAACGACGCGCGGACGTCCTTGGCTTCACGCGAGATCTTGGAGGTGTCCCACAGCTTCGTGAACAGGATGTACCACGAGCCCATGGACATGATGGCCAGGATGGCCAGCACGGCCTGGTCGACCACGTTGCCGTGGGCGACGATGTTGCCCAGGCTGTAGGGGTTGTCGACCGGCTTGGCGGCGGCCGGCTCGGAGACGGCGGCAGGAGCGATGTCGGCAGGAGCGGGGGCGGTGTCAGCGGCGGAGGCGGCGGCCGAGGCAGCCTGGTCCTGCGCTTGGGCGGCCAGCGGGGAGACGGCCAGGGTCGCGGCGCAGGCGACGGCCGCAAACAAGGCAGACAGACGAGAGATCATGGAGGGTGCTCCTACGAGAAAAGTCTTGAACTCAGGTTGAGAGGTCGGGGCGCGTCAGGCGCCCCGTGTTCGATCGATCGCGGGTGGGACAGTCCCGCGGATCATTCCATGTTGAACACGAATTCCTGTTCGAGGATCGCGTCCGTGCACTGGTATTCCGTCAGCGCGGCCTGGATGGCGTTCTTGAGCGCGCGTTCGGCCTTGCGGTCGTTGGCGCCGCGCAAGGCGGTGAAGGTCACGTCAGCCACCTTGCCGCCCTTGACGGTGAAGGTCGCCTTGTAGCTCGCGGTGCCGCTCCAGTTGAGGGCCGGCATTTCGGGCTTGGCCATCTTGGTGCAGTTGCCGATCGCCGAGCGCGGGCGATCCGACGGCGGAGCCGGCGGCGCGGGAGCCGCTTGCGGCGGAGCCGGACGGAACTCCTGCGCCGGCGGCGGCGTCGTCGACTGCACGGCCACCGTCTGCGTCGGCGGCGGCGGAGCCGTCACGACCACTTCGGGCGGGGGCACGAACGGGGGCGGCGGCGCCTTGATGTCCGGCGGGGGCGGCACGACCTTGTCGGGCGGCGGCGGCGGCTTGACCTTTTCCTCGACCACCTTGACGTCGATCGGGCCCTTGACGGCCTCCTTGATCTTGGTCGCCAGACCGCTCGCCAGCGCCCAGATGATCAGGGCGTGGATGACGATGACGATGCCGATGCCAGTCACGCGCGATGACCCAGCTTTATCCTGCGCAAAGTTCATGCGCGCTCCTTCATCAAACTGCGAATTTCTTTCATCGAAGCTACAAGGGGAGTTCGACTCAACACAGCGTCTGGTCGGATCAGGCGTTCGCGCCGCAACCTGGGGTCAGCAGCGCCTGTCTTGCCGGCTGTGCGAGCGGCGGAGACGACCGGTGCCACATCGCCGAAGCGCCACGGACCGCCGCCCCGCCGAAGGCAGGAGGGACACACGAAGACTCGAAAACCCAGGGCACGATACGAACCCGACTCAACAAAAATGCCCGTCAGCTTGTGGCCGCGGGCGTCTCGAGGATCAGTCAAAATTCTGTAGCAAAACTACAGAATTCGACCACCTTTCACGACCTTGATCATAAACGACATGCACAAGCCGCAAGCCATGGGGTTTGCCCGAGCATGCGCGCATCGCCCATCGCACGAATCACCTGCGGTTACAGCGGGTGCGCCGTCCAACGGTCAAGTGCATCGACCCTGGTATTCTACTGGTATGCCCCCTCGCCCCCTCCCCTGGAGTCCTAGGGCTAACCCGCAAAGCCGTTACCAGACGAACTGCTCTGCGTACGAGGCAATCCTTGTGCCAGCCGGCGTCCTCACGCCGCTTTCGGAGCGGCAATCAGCCAGCCGGTGATCGCCTGGCGTTCGGCCATGGCGAATGGCGGCACATAGGAGACAAAATGTCGCCGAGGCACTGTGAAGAGCGACAGTGAGTTGAAGTGCGGGAAGTAGGTATCCAGTACCGAACCGTCCTCCGCCGTGAAGTGGAGCATCCCGCCCCAGTCCGGACGCCACCGCCGGGTGAGGTTGATCACGTAGGCGATGCGGCGGTCCTCGCGGTCCACATGATCGTCGTGGGTGGTCAGGAAGTTACCGCGCGAGTACATCGTCGCCTGTGCGTAGACGCCATTGATTTGAGGGTCACCGCTCAGATCCCGCATGCGCGACAGGAACTCGTCTCCCGCCATCCAGCGCATGAAACGCGCCAGCAGGTCCTCGCGTCCGGCGTGGACCGCCTGCACCAGCGAGTCCGAGAAGAACGAGAACTGGAAGCTCTCCCGCGCCACCGAATGGATGCCTTCGGTCAGTTGCATGCGCTGCTGCGGCGTCAGGCTGCGAAGCTGCTCGCCCGTGAGGCGGCGGTCCCCGTTCAGGTCGCGGTAGACGAGTTCCCAGTCGATCGCCTGCAGCGCCCGGTCAAGCGCGTCGGCCACCTCGGGCGCGAAGAAGTCGCGGATCTGCACCCGCCCATCGGCGCGCAGCGTGCGGCCGAGGGCGGCGTAGTCGAGCGTGGGATTCAGATAGTCCATGGAAGCCTTCTCTTGCCCGCCCTAACGAAAGCAGGCCCCGAAGGGCCTGCGGAGTCAGGTCAGGATACCCGCGGGATCAGAAGCGGTAGGTGCCGCGCAGATAGAAGGTGCGGCCCTTGACGTCGGCGTACGTCGGGTCGAAGCCGACCTGGAAGTAGTCTTCCTGGACGGTCGACGGCGGCTTCTTGTCGAACAGGTTGCGCAGGCCGACCGTGAAGACCATGTTCTTCACGCCCTTGTACGTGCCCTGCAGGTCAGCCAGGCCGTAGGCCTTGACCTTCTTGACCTCGTCGTAGTCCTCGTAACCGTTCTGGCGGTAGTAGCGGGTGCCGATGCCCCAGTTGCCCAGGTCCCAGTCCAGCGTGAAGGTCTGCTTGAAGCGCACCACCGGACCGCCCACGGCGTACTTGCCGAGGTTGTCGATGGTCTCGCCGGAGATGATGTTGGTCTCCGTGCTCTTCGTCAGGATCGTGCCTTCCCAGCCCGGCGTGAAGTTGCCGAACTCGGTGCGCAGACGGGTACGGGCGTTCAGGTCGAAGCCGCTGACGCGCGCCTGGCCGACGTTCTCCAGCGAGGCGTTGACGTAGTCCAGATAGCCGGTGACCGGATCACGAACGAGTCGGTTCGCGAAGACCGAGGAACTGGTCGTCGGGCCGGTCTGGTTCTTGAACCAGTCCTTCAGGATGTCGTCGCCGGTCAGCGCGCGGATGCCGTTGGTGATCTTGATGTCGAAGTAGTCGATGCCGAAGCTCGTGTCCTTGATCATCTCGAAGACCAGGCCCGCGGTGAAGGTCTTGGACTTCTCGGGCTTCAGGCCCGGGTTGCTGTTGTTCACCGCGGTCAGCTGCGTGGAGCAGTGATCGGTGTTGGGGAAGGCCTGGCAACCGCGGATCGAGTCGTAGAACGGGTCGGTGTAATTGCTGCCCGTGTTCGTGCCGGCGGACGGCGCGTACAGGTTGTCCAGCGCCGGGGCGCGGAAGCCCTTGCCGGCGGAGGCACGGAACAGCAGGCCGGCCATCGGGGTGAAGCGGACCGAGAACTTCGGGCTCGTGGCCGACAGGTTCGGCGAACTGAAGGAACCGTCGCGCGAGTTGCCCTTCGTGCCGCTGTACTTGTCGTAGCGGACCGCCGCGTTCAGCTCGAGCGACTTGAGCACCGGGAAGTTGGCTTCCGCGAACACGCCGCTGACGTCGCGCTGACCCGTGACCGCGCCGGCATTGCCGGAGCCGCCCACGATGTCGCCCGAGCCGGCGATGTCCGAATAGCCGTCGGTGTACTTTTCCTTGCGGAACTCGCCGCCGAAGGCCACGCCCATGTTGCCGCCGCCGACGTTGAACAGTTCGCGCGACAGCGTGAAGTCACCGCCGGCGTTGCTCGTCTTGGACTTGCGGTTGTTGCCCGCCAGCTCGGCACTCTTGAGCGCGGCCAGGCCGGCCGCGTCGTTCGGACCGAACGGGTTGATCAGGCCCGTTGCCAGCGCCTGCACCAGGCGGGCATCCGAGAAGATGCCGCTGACGAAGTCGTCGCGCGCCTTGCCTTCGGCGTAGACAAAGGCGGCCTTGTAGTCGAAGCCGGCAAAGGTGCCTTCCGCGCCAGCGACGCCGCGCAGCACTTCGTTGGTCACCTTGTCACGACGCTGGCCGCCGTCGACCATCCGCCAGGAGATCCGCAGCGGGCCACGATAGCCGGGCAGCACCGCGTCGACGGCTGCCGTCGGGTACCACTTGCCGCCGCCGGGGTACAGGTAGGCCGGCTTGCCGGTCGTCGTCGACGGGGTCTGCGAGGAGCCCAGCACGATCTCGTTGCGGCTGTAGACCGCCTCGGCGAACAGGGTGTGGTCCTGCGACGGGGCGAAGGTGGCCTTCACCAGCGCGCCGTAACGATCCTGCTCGGGCACCAGGTCGATGTAATGCGTGTAGTCGTAGCGGCAGTTGGTGGCGCCGGGATACGAGAAGCTGTCAGGCGGTGCGCAGTTGGGGAAATTCGCCGCCAGCGGCACGTACTGACCGGTGCTCGGGATCACCGCGTTGGCGGGGAAGGTGTTGCCGGAATCCTTGATGATGCCCAGGTCCGGACGATTGCCGGTGGCCGCGTAGCCGCGGTCCATGGCGCGGATCGGGTCGTACTTCTGGTAGTTGAAGGTGCCCAGGATGTTGAACTTGTCCTTGTTCAGGTCGCCCACGCCCAGGCCGCCGGACAGCGAGAACACGTCGCCGACCTTGTGCGGCGTTTCCAGGCCGATCGACAGCTCGCCACCGCGCCAGTCCTTGCGGGTGATGAAGTTGATCACGCCGCCGATGGCGTCCGAACCGTAGGTCGCCGAGGCACCGTCACGCAGCACTTCGACGCGCTCCACGGCCGCGAGCGGAACGGAGTTCAAGTCGACGCCCTGGCCCGAGAACGGGTAGGTCGGCAGGCGACGACCGTTCAGCAGCACCAGGGTACGGGCACGGCCCAGGCCGCGCAGCGACGCGCCGGTCTGGCCGGTCGCCGAGGAGTCGCCGATCGACTGCCCCAGGGCAATGCCGCCGCCGTTGTTGTAGCTCAGGCGATCGACCAGTTCCTGCACGTTGGACGCGCCGCTCTTGTCGATGGTGTCGCGGGTGATGACGCTCACCGGCAGCGCCGTCTCGGCATCAATCCGCTTGATCGAGGTACCGGTGATTTCCACGCGGTCGAGCTGTTGCTGGGCAACTGCCGGCAGCGCAATGGCGCCCAGCGCGAGGAGCGCAGCGGCGTTGATGCTCTTTCGTTTGAACATGAGGACTCCTTATCCAGAAACACTTGTGACTTGTTCCCGGGAACACGGGCGGCCGGGGTTTCGGCCAGCGCCCTCCGAGCGGTGTTCCCGGGTCAGGGCCGGGCCAGTTTCTTGTCGGCTGCGAAAAGGAATCCCCCGTAATCTCCCTATGCAAGTCGTGACTAGCCTGTTTCTGGCAGGAAAACGCGGGTAAACACCAAAGTGCGCATTGCGACACGCGTTGCGGCGGCGCGACGCGCGCTCAGCGCCCGAAACGAGGTATTGACCGCTGCAAATGACCAAGAAATGCACCATTTGTGCGCATGACATCGAATTTACAACTCACCAATCGCCCCGCCGCACGGACGGCGTGCAAATGAATGCCAGCGCATCAAGGCCACCGCACGCCGTACGCGGAAACATGGGTTCACGACGCTGCCTCAGCACCAGAACAGTGCAAACGCCAGCGACTGGCCGACGCCATGAAAAAGGGCCGCAAGAGCGGCCCCGAGGTGAGGAGGATCGGTCGGATCAGGGATCAGGCGATCGTCCCTCGTTCGACGCGGGGAACGGCGGCGAGCAGCGTGCGGGTGTACGCCTCCCGCGGGGCGCCGAGCACGGCGTCGCAAGCGCCCGACTCGACAATGCGGCCCGCCTGCATCACCGCCACCTCGTCGGCGATGTATTCGACGACGCCGATGTTGTGGGTGATGAACAGGTAGGACAGGCCGCGGCTGCGCTGGAGTTCGCGCAGCAGGTTCAGGATCTGCGCCTGGACCGACACATCCAGCGCCGAGGTCGGCTCGTCGCAGACGATCAGGCGCGGCTCGACGGCCAGCGCGCGGGCGATGGCGATGCGTTGGCGCTGACCGCCGGAGAACTCGTGCGGGAAACGGGCCAGCGCGTCGCGGCGCAGGCCCACTTGGTCGAGCAGATCGTGCAGCAGCCCCTGGCGTGCTGGCGCGTCCAGTTCGGGGCGCAGCGCCAGGAGGCCCTCCTCGAGCACCTCCTGCACCCGCAGCCGCGGGTTCAATGATGCGAACGGGTCCTGGAAGATGATCTGCACCTGACGCCGGGCCTCCCGCAGGGCCACGCCGTCGAGATGGAAGAGATCCGTCGGCGCCCCGCCCTGCCCAGCCGGACCGGCGGTCGCGGCGGCGGGCGGATGCAGCAAGGCCTGACCCTCGATGACCGCGACGCGGCGCAGCAACTGGACGATGGCCTTGCCGGACGTTGTCTTGCCGCAGCCCGATTCCCCGACCAGCGCCAGCGTGCGGCCCGCCTCGATCGAGAACGAGACGCCGCCCACCGCGTCGAACCAGCGCTTCGCGCCGCCGAAGAACCCGCGCGACATCGGATACCGGACGTGCAGATCCTTGACCTCGAGCAGCATCGCCGGCGCCCTCGGACACTGCCACCGGCTCCCTGCGATCCGTGTAGAGCAGGCACCGGACTTCATGCGCCGCGGCCCCGCCCGCGATCGAGGCCAGCACCGGCGGTGTCGATCCGCAATGGACCATCGCCCGGTCGCAGCGCGGCGCGAAGCGGCAACCTTCGAAGGTTTGCCAGAGCGGCGGCACGGTGCCCGGAATCGCGGCCAGCGGCTCCCCGCGGCGCTGCGCGTCCGGCAGTGCCTGCAGCAACAGCCGCGCATACGGGTGCTTCGGCGCGGCGAAGAACTCGGCCGCCGGCGCCACTTCGACGATCTGCCCCGCGTACATCAGGGCCACCTGATGCGCCATGCCGGACACCACGCCCAGGTCGTGCGTGATCAGCAACAGGCCCAAACCCCGCTCGCGCTGCAGGTCCTTGAGCAGGTCCAGGATCTGCGCCTGGATGGTGACGTCGAGCGCGGTGGTCGGCTCGTCGGCGATCAGGAAGTCGGGCTCCGCCGCCAGCGTCATCGCGATCATGATCCGCTGCTTCTGACCGCCGGAGAGCCGGAACGGGTACTCGTCGATGCGGCGCTCGGGCTCGGGGATGCCGACGCGGCGCAGCCAGTCGATGGCCTTCTTCCGGGCCGCCTCGCCGCGCAGCGGCGTGTGCGCCTCGATCGCTTCGACGATCTGCGCGCCGACCTTCATCACCGGATTCAAGCTGGTGCCGGGCTCCTGGAAGATCATGCCGATGCGCCCGCCGCGCACGTCGCGCATGTGCGCCTCGCTCAGGTCGAACAGGTCCTGGCCGTCGAGTTCCAGCCGGCCGCCGGCGATGCGGCCGTTGTCGGGCAGCAGCCGCATCAGGGCGAGCGCCGTCATGCTCTTGCCGCAGCCGGATTCACCCACCAGTGCGAAGGTCCGGCCCTGCGCCAGCGTCAGCCGCATGCCGTCGATGGCGCGCACCAGGCCGGCGTCGGCGTCCAGGTGGACGTGGAGGTCGTCGATCTTCAACATGTCGCGGCGTCCCTCACGAAGCCTTGGCGGCCTTGCCGGCCGGACCGACGGGCTCGCCGGTCCTGTTCTTCTTCAGCGACAGCACCTGCGGCCGCAGCTTGCGCGCGCGTGGATCGAAGGCGTCGCGCACGCCGTCGGCGAACAGGTTGGCCGCCAGCACCAGGCTCACCATGAAGCCGAAGGCCGCCACGAAGCTCCACCACACGACCGGGTCGCGGCTCATTTCCGAGCGCGCCAGGTTGATCATTCCGCCGAAGCTGTTCATGCCCGGATCGACACCGACGCCGACGTAGGTCAACACCGCCTCGTAGAGGATCAGGTCGGAGAAATTCAGCACCAGCGAGATCAGCACCAGGTGCATCACGTTGGGCACGATGTGACGGACCATGATCGTCGTGTCACGCACGCCGAAGGCCGTGGCGGCCTGGACGAAGTCGGCCTCGCGCAGCTTGAGCGTCTCGCCGCGCACCAGCCGGCACAGCGTCGCCCAGCCGGTGACGCCCAGGATCACGCACAGCAGGAAGATCTTCAGATCCGCGCGCTCGGCGCCGGTCTCGAAGGCCTCGGGATGCTTGTCCAGGAAGACCTGCACCATCAGCACGCAGGCCGCGATCAGCAGCACGTTGGGCACCGAGGTCAGCACCGTGTAGAAATACTGGATGACCTCGTCGACCCAGCCCTTCAGGTAGCCGGCCAGGATGCCCAGCACCAGCGCGAAGGGCAGCGTCGCCAGCGTCGACAGCGCGCCGATGACGAAGGCGGTGCGGATGCTCTTGAGCGCCTGGTAGAGCACGTCGTTGCCGGTCTGGTCGGTGCCGAACACGTGGTAGTAGCCCATCAGCGCGATCACCGGGCCGGCCAGCAGCGCGATCACCGACAGGGTCGCGAGCGCCGCGCGCCACGGATAGTGCGTGCGATCGCCCAACAGATCCTTCAATCCCTGACGGAAGCCGCCGTGATGCGGCGCGAGCACCGTCCCCATCAGCAGCGCCATCAGCACCGACGCGACGGCGCCCAGCGCCAGCCCCGTCAGCGCGCGTCGCGACAGGTCGCCATGCCAGTCGCGCTCCGGATCCTGCAGATGCGCGCCGCCGAAGGCCAGGCGCGGGAACTCGCGCACGATCTCACTGCCGTGCGCCACGCTGTCCAGCGTGAAGCCCTGGTACGCGAGCGGTGCCGAATAACTGGTCTCGCGCATCTCGATCTGGCGCGCCAGCAACAGGTCCAGCACGGACTCGGTGCGGGTCTCGTAGAACTGCTGGCCGGCGGGACTGTCGGCCAGCGCGCGGCGGAAGTGCAGGCTGTCCAGCGCGGTGACGCCGAGGAACAGCACCAGCACCACGCCCGCGCTCAGCGCCGCCGGATCACGCAGCACGCGCTGCCAGTTGGCGCGCAGGTGCGGGCGGCGGACCAGCCGCACGATGTAGAGGACCAGCGCCGCGAACATCGCCCACAGCGCCACGTCGGTCCAGAGGAAAACGACCTTGAATCCCATGTCGACTCTCGTGTCCTGTCTCGAATCCCGAACGCGCCGGGCGCGTCAGGTCAGCCTCACGCGCGGATCGACCCAGGTGTAGATCACGTCGATCAGCGCGTTGCTCGCGATGTAGAGGAGCGCGCCCAGGAACACCATGGTGCGCACGATGGCGAAGTCCTGCCCGGTGATCGCCTCGATGACGAAGGCGCCCAGGCCGGGAATGCCGAAGAAGCTCTCGAACACCAGGCTGCCCAGGAACACGTACGGCAGGTAGGCGCCGGCGCTGGTGATGATGGGGATCAGCGCGTTGCGCAGCACGTGGCGCATCAGCACGCGCGGCTCGGACAGGCCCTTGGCGCGGGCGGTGCGCACGTAGTCCTTGCCGACCTCCTCGAGCAGCATCGCGCGGTACAGCCGCGCCTCGCCGCCCAGGCGCGACAGCAGCGACAGCGCGATCGGCAGCGCCAGGAACTTGATCGCGTCCAGGCCCGGCTCGTAGCCGTTGATCGGCACCAGCCGCAGGATGCGGGAGAAGAAGAACTGGCCGACGATGATGTAGAACAGGCTGGAGATCGACAGCATCAGCACGCACAGCACGACGCCCCAGAAGTCGATGCGCGAGTTGCGGAAGAAGGTGAGCAGCAGCGCGAAGGCGACGCTCACGATCAGCTGCAGCACGAAGATCGGCACCGCCAGCTGCAGGCTGACGCCCATGCGGGTCTTGATCTCGTGGCCGATGTCGACGGCCTGGCGCGCGTCGGAGCGGCCGAACTCCAGCAGCATCAGCGAGACCGAACGCTCCCAGAAGACCGTGTGCGTGACCTGCTCCGTCCCGGCGCGCGACGCGTCCCAGTACAGGGGCTTGTCGTAGCCGCGTTCGGCCTTCCACTTGTCGATCTGCTCCTGCGACACGCGCTTGCCGCCGATGTTCAGCCGGGCCATGTCGTCCGGCGTGTTGACGGTGAAGAACAGGAAGAAGGTCAGCAGGTTGACGCCGACGAGGATGGCCAGCCCGTAGACCAGGCGGCGGGTGAGGTACTTGAACATCAGTCGGCTCCCCGCGGAGCGCTCGTGGCGGATTCTGCGGAACGGGCGGCCGGCGCGGCCGTGCCGCGCGCGGTCGCGGTCTCGCGCTTCTGGAAGCTGCGGCGCGTCATCCAGACGATCGCCACGCCGCCGATGGCCAGCACCAGCAGCGGCCACCAGACGGGCCGGTTCCATGCGCCCTGCAGTTGCGCGCGCTGCTGCGGATCGATGCGGTAGTAGCGCACCGGATCGCGGATCACGATGCTGGGCTTGCCGTTGTGCACCCAGCTCTGGTACGCCTGACCGGTCCAGGCCCAGTAGCCGAAGGCCCAGGGCGAATCCTGCTGGACGATCTCGACCATGCGATCGATCACCTGCTGCTTGGCGGGGCCGTCGTCCAGCACCTGGATCTGCTTGAACAGGCGGTCGTACTCGGTGTTCTCGTAGTTGGCCGAGTTCTCGCCCTCATGCAGCGACTTGCTGTTGGGACCGTACAGCAGGAACAGGAAGTTCTCCGCGTCCGGGTAGTCCGCGAACCAGCCCCACCAGAACACCTGGTGCTTGCCTTGGTGCAGCTTCTCCTGGAACTGGTTGTAGTCGGTGGCGCGCACGTCGAGCTGCACGCCCAGCTTGGCGAACTGCTTCACCAGCCAGTCGTTCTCGGCCTTCACCTCGGGCGTGACCGTCCGCATGAAGTCGTAGTTCAGCACCAGCGGCTGGCCGCTCTTCGCATCGCGGCCGTCGGGGTAGCCGGCCTCGGCAAGCAGCTGCTTCGCCTCCTCGATCGAGCGGCGCTCGATCCTGCCGTCGACCCGCTTGTGCGTGACCGGATTGAAGAAGCCCGGCTGCGCCTCGCGCGAGCCGAACACGCCCGGCGGCACCGGTCCGAACGCGGCCACGCCGCCGCGGTTCTTGAAGATGCGGCCGTAGCCCTCCTCCCAGTCGATCGCGATGGACAGCGCCTGGCGCAGCTTGCGATGACGGGTCTCGTCCTCCGGCGTCTTCCCCTTGCCGATCACCGGATCGAGCATGTTGAAGCCGAGGTACCAGTTGTTCGGGTCGGTCGATCGCGGGAACGCGAAGCCGCGCTGCTTGAAGAAGGCGTCGGTCTCCGCGGAGTCGCTGGCATCGGCGTAGAACTCCACGCCCCAGTCGCCGCGCTCGAGGTCGGGCACGTCCAGGTAGCCCTGCTTGAACATCTCCTTGCGCGGCACCTTTTCCTTGATGAGCGTGGCCACGATCCTGTCGATGAAGGGCAGCGGCTTGCCGCAGTCGGCCAGGCGGCCGGCGGGACCGTCGTCGGGCATGCCCTCGCAGGGATAGAGATCGTCCTTGCGGTAGTTCGGGTTGCGCGACATCACGTGACGGCGGTCCTGCTGGTACTCCGTCATCATGTAAGGCCCCGTGCCCACGGGCCACTGGTTCCAGGACAGGCCGTGCTCGGCCATGCCGGGCTGGGCGTAGAACAGGTCCACCTCCCACGGGATCGGCGCGACGAAGGTCGTCGACAGCCAGTACGACCACTGCGGGTACTTGCCCTTGATGCGCACGCGCAGCAGGTGCTTGTTCACCGCCTCGGCGCCGGCCAGCGGCCATTTGCGGAAGTCCAGGAACGGCTTGTCGGGCGAGCTCTCGGGCAGGCCCTTCAGCAGCTTGGCGTTCTCCTCGCGGATCAGCGCGCCGTACTCCTTCAGCCCGACGACGTGCTCGGAGAACAGGCCGTAGATCGGCGCCTCGACGCGCGTGGTCGCGTGGCGCTTGAGCGCGTAGACGAAGTCCTCGGCCTCGATCTCGCGCGTGCCCAGGTGCTCGAACTGCCACGGCGAGCGCTTGTCGCCGAGGTCCTTCGCGCTCAGGTGGTGATAGAGGTAGTGCCCTTGCGCGTCCTTCGCGAACGCGGGGCTGGGCGCGTACTTCACGCCTTCACGCAGGGGCACGTCGTAGACGCTCTGCGCGATCTGCTCGACCGGCGCATCGTCGGGCAGGCGCTTGCCCTGCGCATCGACGTAATACGGCTTGACGACGGCCGCCGCGGCGCGCGGGATCAGCTCGTAGGGCCGCTTCAGATAGTGGTAGCCGTAGGGCGGCTCCATGATCTGGTAGGTATAGACCGACTCCGGCGAGGTGTAGGACGCGGTCGGGTCGAGATAACGCGGCGAGCGCTCGTCGAAGGACAGGTAGAGCGTGTTGTCCTTGGCCGCGCCGGCCGGATATGGGCTGTTGTTGCAGGCGGTCAGGAGCACGGCGGCGAGCAGGCCCGCCATCCGGGCCATCGGGGCCACCCACGTCCCGCGCCAGCCTTCAGCCGCGTGCAGCGACGCGTTCCACAGCCCCGACGACATCGTCATCCTTCCAAAAAGCAAACGCCGCATCCTGAGGATGCGGCATTGCCAGATTGTTGCCAAGGCCGCTCCTCGCGCAGAGGCCGGCCGATGCCGGGGCGGATCATAGCGGCCCGGTTCGCGGGGCGCGTGTGACGTCAGTCAGTGGTCGTGAGGCCCGTGGTCATGGTCGTGGCCGTCGTGACCATGATCATGCGCGTGTCCATGTCCATGGCCGTGATGATCGTGGTGGTCGTGGCCGTGATCGACGTGGCCCCAGGCGACGATGACGTCGCGGCCCTCGACCATCATCTCGGCCTTCGCTCCGACGGGCAGGCAGACCTTGGTCGGCACGTGACCGAAGGGCAGGCCGGTGAGGATCGGCACCTTGACGCGCTCGCGCAGCGCCGCGACGCAGGCCTTCATCGAATAGCCGCGATCCAGCGGCGACTTCTTCCAGCCGCTGAAGCTGCCCAGCAGCACCGCCTTCTGCGCGTCCAGCACGCCCGCCTGCCAGAGTTGCAGCAGCATGCGCTCGACGCGATACGGGTGCTCGTTGACGTCCTCGAGGAACAGGATGCCGCCCTTGATGCGCGGGAAGTGCGGCGTGCCCAGCAACGAGCACAGCACCGCCAGGTTGCCGCCCCACAGCGTGCCGCGGGCCTCGACGCCGTCCAGGCCGGCTTCGGTGCGGAAGCCGATGGCCTCGAGCGATCCGTCCATCGCCTCGAGGAAGCAGTCGCGGGTGATCTCGTCGACGCCGCCGTCCGTGTCGGCGCGGCCGAAGTCGTCGCAGGCGAGCGGGCCCGCCCAGCTCGTCTGCTTCGTGTGGGCGAGCAGCGCCAGCTGCAGCGCGGTCACATCGCTCAGGCCGACCCAGCGCGTGCCGCGCTCGACGCTGCGGGCGATCGTCGGCCAGTCGATGCGGTCCAGCAGACGCGTCAGGCCGTAGCCGCCGCGCGTGGCCAGCGCCACCGACGGCGCGGCCTGCGCGACACGGTGCAGCGCGGCCAGCCGCGTCTCGTCGTCGCCGGCGAAGCGCTGATGCTTCGCGAGCGCCGCGTCGTCGATCGCCACCTCGAAGCCGAACGCCGTCAGCCGCTTGGCCGCGCGCTTGAGCGCTTGCGATTGCGCCAGGACGCCGGACGGGGTGTAGAGGGTCAGGGAGCTCATCGCTGCGTGTCGTCCTGCGTGTTGTCCTGCGAGGGATCGGAATTCATGGGAAGGTACTGCGCGTCACCGACGGGGATCTCGGGAAACTCCTGGACCTCGGGCAACGCGCTCAGCGTGTCGAGGCCGGCGTCATCGAAGCCGTCGCCCGTGGCCCCGGTCTCGACCGCGGCGCGGCGACGGGCCTCGCGCAACTGGCGCGCCGCCTCGCGGCGCTCGGCGAAGAACTCGCGCAGCAGCCGCGACGACGCCTCCGCGAGCACGCCGCCGTGCAGCGCGGTGTGGTGGTTCAGCTGCTTCTGCCCGAACAGGTCGAGCACCGAGCCGGCGACGCCGGTCTTCGGATCCGGCGCGGCGAAGACGACGCGCTTGAGCCGCGCATGCATCATCGCCATCGCGCACATCGCGCAGGGCTCGAGCGTCACGTAGAGCTCGCACTCCGGCAGCCGGTAGTTGCCGAGCAGTTGCGCGGCGTGGCGCAGCGCGACGATCTCCGCGTGGGCGGTCGGATCGTGGGTCGTGATCGGGCGGTTGTAGCCGGTGGCGATCACCTGACCGGCCCGCATGATCACGGCGCCCACCGGCACCTCGCCGACGAGCCAGGCGTTCTGGGCCTGGTCGAGGGCGAGCCGCATCGCGTATTCATCCGCGGGGTCGGCGGGGTCGGCGGGGAGGATCTGGGGGGACTCGGTGGTCATGGCGGCGCTCGCGCGGCAGTGTAGCCGCGCCCGCTATGCTGCCGGCCCATGCAACAGGAGTTCCCCGGTCACCAGGACGATCTCTTCGGCGAGCTGCTGCCGCCCGCGCCCGCCGCACCGGCGCCGCGGGTCGCCGATCGCGACGACCTCGACGGCGATGACGACGTCGGCAGCGACCGCGCCGACACGCCCGAAGCCGGCGTCGCGCCGAAACGCCGTCGCGCCGGCATCCAGGCCCAGTCGCCGGACGAGGCCCAGGTCGCGCTGGCGGCCGCGTTGTCGCCGAGGATCCGGCTGGGCACCTCGTCGTGGAGCTACCCGGGCTGGCAAGGCATCGTCTGGGAGGGTCGGCATGGCGAGTCCAACCTCTCCCGCAACGGCCTGACCGCCTATGCGCAGCAACCGCTGCACCGCGCGGTGAGCATCGACCGCGGCTTCTACCAATCGCTCACGGCCAGCCAGTACGAGCGCTACGCGCAGCAGGTGCCCGAGGACTTCCGGTTCACGGTCAAGGCCCCCAGCGTGATCACCGACGCCCAGGTGCGCGCCGAGGACGGCCGCGGCCGCCAGGCCAACACGGCCTTCCTCGATCCGCGCCTGGCGATCCAGGAGTTCCTCGAGCCGGCGATGGCTGGACTGGGCACGCGCATCGGCGCGCTGGTGTTCCAGCTGAGCCCGTTGCCGCTGGCGATGCTGGACCGCATGCCGGAGCAGCTCGACCGACTGCACGCGATGCTGGCCGCCCTGCCCTCGCTGCGCGACGTGGCACCGGAGGCGGTCGTGGCCGTCGAGGTCCGCGACCCGGAATGGCTGACACCGGCATTCGTCGCCATGCTCAAGGACTGCGGCGCGCGCTACTGTCTGGGCCTGCATCCGAAGCTGCCGACGATCGAGGAGCAGCTGCCGCTGCTGCGCGCGATGTGGCCGGGACCGCTGGTCTGCCGCTGGAACCTGCACCGGATCCACGGCCCCTTCGGCTACGAGGACGCGGTGAAGAAGTACGGGGAATACGCCGAGCTGATGGATCCGGATCCGGAGACGCGGGCCGTGCTCGCGAAGGTGATCCGGGCGACGGCGCAGGCGGGCCACCCCGCCTACGTCACGATCTCCAACCACGCCGAGGGCTCCGCGCCGCTGAGCCTGCGCGCACTGGCGCGGGAGATCGTCGCACCAGGCGAGACCTGACCCCCGCGCATTGCGGCGCATGACGACGAATCGCGGCTGACCGGCTCAAGCGAGCGGCCAGCGCGCGAGCTCAACGTGTGTGGACTGTCCCTGCAGACTGTCCATGAGCAGGACCTCCGTCGCCGTCCAGCCGGGCACGATGAACGGCTGCGGCTCCACGACATGATCGTCGTAGAACAGCGTCAAGTGCGGCGTGAAGTGGGGATCGGTCCGCAGGCCGCTGGCGCGCAGGCGCTCGCCGAGCGCGGCCCGCATCGTCCGCACGGGGTCGAGACACGCGCCCCCGCTGAGCACGAGCGGCAGGTTCCGCCGCTTTCGGGTGAAGCTCAGGAGCTGGTCGAAGTCCACCTGGACCGGACCGTGCCGCAACGAGGCGGCAGCGACTTCGGCAAGCAGCCTCACCTCCGCCATCACCTCGGCCTGGTCGGTCTGGTCGTCGTACCAGCCCAGGTGGTGCAAGGTCACGTGGAGGCGTTCGGTGCGCGCCGCCTTGGCGCGCAGGCCGAAGCGCCGCACGAGCTCTCCAGAGATCACGCTCAATCTCGCCGCGGTCTCCAGATCGGGGCGCAGGCAGAAGAACAGCGCATGGACAGTCACGATGCGATCACGACGCCATCACGGCGCGCTCATTCCGCTTCGGACGCGCGCTGCTCGCCCTGCTTCATCAGGTCCTGCACCTGGCGGCCGACGGCCTCCGGCTGAGGCAGCGCCGACGATGCCGCGGACGCCGCCGGGTCCGCCGAGACTTGCGGCTTCATCGCCTGCATCTGCTTCTTCGCGGTCAGCATCACGATGGCGAGCACGATGACGAGGGCGAGGATGGACAGGGCGCTGCGCATGCAAGAACTCCGGAGTGGAAGCGGGGATGACGCGAAGCATAGCCACACTCGGCCGACCCGCCGTCACCCGCCGGTTCAGCGCGGCACCGAGGCGATGCCCGGTCGCAATCGCAGGATCTGCGGCGATCGCTCCTGCGCGTCACGCCAGCGCGGCTCGAGCGCACGCCACGCGGTCGAGTGCCGGCAGGCACTCCAGCGCATCGCCCAATCGTCGGCATTCGCGGCGCGGGTCATCCAGACGAAGACCTTCTCCCCCTCGCGGACCGGCAGGCGTGGGAAGTTGTTGGGCGAGCGCTCCGGCACGAAGCTGCCGATCACCGGCAGGCCCGCCGCCTCGATGACCGGCGCGACCTCGTGCTCGAAGAAACGCGCGAAGCCGTCCTCGGGATCGGCCGGGTCCTTCCAGAGGGTGCAGAGGTGCAGGACCACGAGCCCCGGCGACGCTCCTCGCCGGAACATGCCGGCATCGCGCGCGCCGTCGATGCGCGCGGGCTGCGGCCCGACGCCCGGGCTCCTCATCAACAGCACGTTGTCGTTGTCGACGAGCATCGGATTCGCTTCGTCGCGATGCGCCTGCCACACGGGGCCGAAGTAGAACTCGCTCAGCGTCTTCTCGCGCGCCGCCATGTCGTCGAAGCCGCGGATCCAGACAAAACGGTCCGGGTCGTCGAGATCGGCGAACTGCCCGTACAGCCGCATGCCGACGGCCTCCTGCGATTCGACGAAGGCCGCGTCGAACAGCCGCATGAAGCGTTCGCGCTCGCCCTTGACGATCTTGTACTGGCGCAGCTCGTAGACGGGGTGGTCGTCGGCCATGGGGTCTCCGGAGTGGTGGCTAAGCGATCCGCCGATTCTGGACAGAGGCCCTGACATCGCGTGTCAGCACAGGAACTTCGTGAATTCATCCTATGGCCATGAACGTCAATCACACAAGCAAGTTGAAGCGATACCGATCGTCGCCAGTACAGACTGACTGCCCACCGATCGAGGCCGTGGATCAGGAAGAACCGGAAGCGAAGAATCGCCAGTCTTGTTTCGCTAAACGCACCGGAGTCCACATGCCCGCGCCCGTCGCCATCCTGTCCTCACGACACCGCGTCGCGCTTCCGAAAGAGATTCGAGACACGCTCGATTGGAAGCCAGGAGAGGAACTCAAAGTCGTCCGACACAAGGACGGCATCTTCATCTACAAGCGCATCACCATCGACCAGATCATGGGCATTGCAAAAGGCGCTGACACGGGCAACTACCGGGATCGCAATGACCGCTACTGACCACTCCGGCTCACAGAACTCAGGACGAAACGTGGTCGTAGACACGTCCGCCTGGATCGAGTGCTTTGCCGAATCTGACTTGGGTCGATTGATCTGGCCCAACCTCCCGCCCTTGCAGCACTGCATCGTCCCGACGATCGTGCAACACGAGATTGAGAAGTGGGCACTCCGAACCTTGGACGCCGAGCGCCATGAAAGTCTTGAACGGACCTTGGAAGATTGCCCTGTCGACGAGCTCGACACCGCCACGGCCAAGGAAGCCGCAAAGATCAACGCCAAGTACAAGCTCGCGTCGGCAGACGCTTTGATCTACGCGACAGCGCAGAAGTTCGGTGTCGAAGTGATCACCTGCGATGCTCACTTCAAAGACCTTCCCTCGGTCAGGTTCTACCCGAAGAACGCCAAGCCCCGCAGCGTCGGCATCGGACCTGACGGGTGTTGGGAAGGCTGGCCGACATCGGCTCAAATGTCTCCGCTGATTCAATGAATGGGTTGAGAGCTCAAAAGCAAACAAGGGCCTGACGGGCCCCTGTTTGCTTGTCAGCGCGAAGCGCTCATTCCCATTCGATCGTCGCCGGCGGCTTGCTCGAGACGTCGTAGGTCACGCGGTTGATGCCGCGCACCTCGTTGATGATGCGGCCCGAGCAGCGCTTGAGCAGGCTGTACGGCAGTTCCGCCCAGTCCGCCGTCATGAAGTCGCTGGTCTGCACCGCGCGCAGCGCGACCACGTAGTCGTAGGTCCGGCCGTCGCCCATCACGCCCACGCTCTTCACCGGCAGGAACACCGTGAAGGCTTGGCTCGTGAGCTCGTACCAGGTCTTGCCCGTCGCCTCGTCGCGCGTGTTGCGCAGCTCCTCGATGAAGATCGCATCGGCGCGGCGCAGCAGGTCCGCGTACTCCTTCTTCACCTCGCCCAGGATACGCACGCCCAGGCCCGGGCCCGGGAACGGGTGGCGGTAGACCATCTCCGGCGGCAGGCCCAGCGCCACGCCCAGTTCACGGACCTCGTCCTTGAACAGCTCGCGCAGCGGCTCCAGCAGCTTCAGGCCCAGCTGCTCCGGCAGCCCGCCCACGTTGTGGTGGCTCTTGATCGTCGTGGCCTTCTTCGTCTTCGTGCCGCCGCTCTCGACCACGTCCGGATAGATCGTGCCCTGCGCCAGGAAGGTCGCGCCCTTGTGGACACCCTTGCCGCCGTCGCCGGACTTCAGGCGCTCGGCCTCGGCCTTGAACACGTCGACGAACAGGCCGCCGATGATCTTGCGCTTGCGCTCCGGATCGGTCACGCCGGCCAGTTGGCCGAGGAACAGCTCGCTCGCATCGACGCGGATCACCTTCGCGTGCAGCTTGCCCGCGAACATGTCCATCACCGCGTCGCCTTCGTTCAGGCGCAGCAGGCCGTGATCGACGAACACGCAGGTCAGCTGGTCGCCGATCGCGCGATGGATCAGCGCCGCCGCCACCGACGAATCGACGCCGCCCGACAGGCCCAGGATGACTTCCTCGTCACCCACCTGCTCGCGGATCTTCGCGACGGCTTCGGCGATGTAGTCGCCCATGATCCAGTCGCCCTTGCAGCCGGCGATCTCGCGCACGAAGCGGTTGAACACCGCCGCGCCCTGCACCGTGTGCGTGACCTCGGGATGGAACTGGAACGCGTAGTAGCCCTTGTCCTCGTTGGCCATGCCGGCGATCGGGCAGCTCGGCGTCGAGGCCATCAGCTGGAAGCCCGGCGGCAGCGCGGTGACCTTGTCGCCGTGGCTCATCCAGACCTTGAGCATGCCGTGGCCTTCGGGCGTGGCGAAGTCCTGGATGCCGTCCAGCAGCTTGGTGTGGCCGTGCGCGCGGACCTCGGCGTAACCGAACTCGCGGTGATCGCTCCACTCGACCTTGCCGCCCAGTTGCACCGCCATTGTCTGCATGCCGTAGCAGATGCCCAGCACCGGCACGCCCAGGTCCCACACCGACTGCGGCGCGCGCAGCTCGTGGTCCTCGTAGGTCGAGGCGTGGCTGCCCGACAGGATGATCGCCTTCGGCGCGAACGAGCGGATGAAGTCGTCGCTGACGTCGTTGGGATGGATCTCGCAGTAGACGTGGGCCTCGCGCACGCGGCGCGCGATCAGCTGCGTCACCTGGGAGCCGAAGTCGAGGATGAGGACTTTGTCGTGCATGGTCAGCTTCTGGGGATGCTTGGGAATGCTGGGATGTCGGGGATCGGGCGGAAGCCGGTGGCGCGCCGGCTCAGGCCTTGGCCGCGGCGGCCTGCGCCGGCGGGTCCGTGTTGAAGTGGCGCCACGCGAAGGCCAGCGAGGCCAGTTGCAGCAGCGCGCAAAGGTAGAACGGCGCGCCGATGCGCCAGTCGGTCTTGGGGAGTTCGGCGACCAGCGCCATCAGCCCCAGGCCGGCGATCGGCGAGATCACCGCCATCAGGCTGTTGATCGCGGCCACCGCGCCCATGGTCTCGCCCTGCGTGCGGGCGTCGGCGGCATTGGAGATCAGACTCTGCATCGCCGGGGCCGCGGCCACGCCGGCGATGTTCAGGAAGATCGCGCCGACCATCATCCAGGCCTCGGTCGACAGGCCCCAGATCAGGTTGGTCAGGATCGAGGTCGTCAGGCCGATCAGCACCAGGCGCCGCGCGCCCAGCCAGCGCATCAGCGGCTGCAGCAGCACGCCCTGCACCACCACCGCGACCAGACCCACGACGAACAGCGACAGGCCGTTCTCGCGCGGACCCCAGCCGAACTTGTGCTGGTTGTAGAGCACCCAACTGGTCTGGATCACCAGCTGCGCCAGGCCCGAGCACGCGATCACGTAGATCAGCGGCCCGACACCGTTCAGCTTGCGCAGCCGGCCCAGCGCCACGACCGGATTGGCCTTGCGCCACTCGAAGGGTCTGCGGTGCTCCGGCGCCAGCGACTCGGGCAGCACGAAGAAGCCGTACAGCCAGTTGAGCAGCGCCAGCGTGCCGGCGACGTAGAACGGCAGGTGCAGGTCGATGCTGCCCAGCAGCCCGCCCATCACCGGACCGAGGATGAAGCCCATGCCGAAGGCCGCGCCCAGCATGCCGAAACGCTTGGCACGATCCGCCGGCGGCGTGATGTCGGCGACGTAGGCGTTGGCGACGGCCGCGTTGGCCTGCATCGCGCCGGAGAACAGCCGCACCACGACCAGCATCCACAGCGCGTTGGCCAGCGCCGTCACGAAGAAGCTCAGCGCGAGGCCGCTGAAACCGATCAGCATCACCTTCCGACGGCCGAAGCGGTCGGACAACCCGCCCAGGATGGGCGAGCCGAAGAAATTCGCGATGCCGAAGGCGAACGCCACGGCCAGCTGCGCCAGCGTGTGCTGCGTCTCGCTCTGCGTGAAGGTTCCGACCAGCGGCGGCAGCACCGGGATGATCAGGCCGATCGACACCATGTCGATCAGCACCGCGATCAGGATGAACGACATGGCGGCCTTGCGGCCGCCATGCGTCGTCGTTGCTGCGGCGGCGTCGGGGCCGGAGCCCCGCGCCGCGTCGACCTGTTCGGACAAGGGCGTCACTCCAGGCGGTAGTTGGGCGCTTCCTTCGTGATCTGCACGTCGTGGACGTGGCTCTCACGGATGCCCGCCGAGGTGATCTCGACGAACTCGGCCTTCTCGTGCATGTCCGAGATGCTGCCGCAACCGCAGTAACCCATCGAGGCGCGCACGCCGCCAGCCATCTGGTGCACGATCGCGACCATCGACCCCTTGTACGGGACGCGGCCTTCGATGCCTTCCGGCACCAGCTTGTCCGCGTTCGGGTTGGTCGTCTCGTCGTTTTCCTGGAAGTAGCGGTCCGCCGAACCGGCCTTCATCGCGCCGATCGAGCCCATGCCGCGGTAGCTCTTGTAGCTGCGGCCCTGGTAGAGGATCACTTCGCCCGGGGCTTCCTCGGTGCCGGCGAACATGCCGCCCATCATCACCGTGCTCGCGCCGGCGGCGATGGCCTTGGCGATGTCGCCCGAGTAGCGGATGCCGCCGTCCGCGATCGCCGGCACGCCCGTGCCCTTCAGCGCGGTGGCGACGAAGTCGATCGCCGCGATCTGCGGCACGCCGACGCCGGCCACGATGCGGGTCGTGCAGATCGAGCCCGGGCCGATGCCGACCTTGACCGCGTCCGCGCCGGCTTCCACCAGCGCCAGCGCCGCGGCGCCGGTGGCGATGTTGCCGCCGATGACCTCGACGCCGGGGTAGTTCTTCTTGACCCAGCGCACGCGTTCGATGACGCCGCTGCTGTGGCCGTGCGCGGTGTCGACGACGATCGCGTCGACGCCGGCCCTGACCAGCAGCTCGACCCGCTCCTCGGTGCCCTCGCCCACGCCGACCGCCGCGCCGACGCGCAGCTTGCCGTGCGCATCACGCGCGGCGTTCGGGAAATTGGTCTGCTTGGTGATGTCCTTGACGGTCATCAGGCCGCGCAGTTCGAACGCGTCGTTGAGGACCAGCACGCGCTCCAGCTTGTGCTTGTGCATCAGCGCCTTGCCGTCGCTCAGCGAGGCGCCCTCGGGCACCGTGATCAGGCGCTCGGCCGGGGTCATGATCTCGCTGACCGGGATGTCCATGCGCGTTTCAAAGCGCAGGTCCCGGTTGGTGACGATGCCGACGACCTTCTGCCCCACCAGCACCGGGAAACCGGACACGCCGTGGTGCTCGCTCAGCTGCTTGACCTGGCGGACGGTGGTCTCGGGCGTGATCGTGATCGGGTCGCGGAGCACGCCGGACTCGTAACGCTTGACCCGGGCCACTTCCGCGGCCTGCTGCTGCGGGGTGAGGTTCTTGTGGACGATGCCGATGCCGCCTTCCTGGGCGATGGCGATCGCCAGGCGCGCCTCGGTCACGGTGTCCATCGCGGCGGACACGAGCGGCAGGTTCAGGCGGATGCCACGCGTGAACTGCGTGGCCAGACTGGTGTCGCGCGGCAACACCTGGGAGAACGCCGGCACCAGCAACACATCGTCGAAGGTGAGGGCCTTTCCGAGTAGGCGCATGAGGGAAGCTCCAGACGCAAAGGCGCATTATAGAGAAGCCCGGCGGTACACTCCACGACCATGATGAATCCCCCACTCTCGCGACGCCCGCGACGCCCGCTGGGCATGATCTGCGCGCTGGCGCTGATGGCGTTGACCTCGGTCGCGCACGCCCAATGGAAGTGGCGCGACGCCGATGGCCGCACGCAATACAGCGATCGTCCGCCGCCGCCGAGCGTCGCCGAGAAGGACATCCTGCAGCGCCCGTCCAACGCGGCGCGTGCCGCCCCGTCGCCGGCGCAGGTGGCGCTGGCAGGCGCCTCCGCGGCGGCTTCGGCCGCTTCCGCGCCGGCCCGTGCGGCGAGCGAGGCCTCCTCGCGCGAGAAGGTCGAGCGCGAGCGCAAGGCCCAGGAAGACAAGGCCCGCGCGGACGCGATGGCCGAGAACTGCCGTCAGGCCCAGAACCGCCAGCGCGTGCTCGAGTCCGGCGTGCGTCTGCGCAGCGGCACCCAGACCGGCGACTCGCAGCCGATGACCGAGCAGATGCGCCAGGAAGAGATCCGCAACATGCAGGCCGTGGTCACGGCGAACTGCAAGTAAGGCCGGAACGAGTCCCGGAAACAACACCGGCGGGCAAACCGCTCGTAAGTCCGGTGACCGCTGGTAAGACGACAGGCCGCTGATGCGGCCTTTCCTGTTTCCGGGCCCGGACCTGCGTCCGGTGTCAGGCCTTGCGGCCCAGCGGTCGATGCCGCGTGACGATGCGGCTGCCCGCGGCCTGGAAGCGCTGGCGGCGTGCTTCCTTCGGATCGACCGTCAACGGACGGTAGACCTCGACCCGGTCCTGTTCGCGCAGCGGGGTCTCCAGCGGCACGGTGCGCCCCCAGATCCCGGCCGTCAGCGCGGCGATCTGGTCCGGCGCGAACCAGGCGCTGGCCGCCAGGGCGTCGCGCAGGGTGCTGCCGGCGGGCAGGGTCAGTCGTTGCTCGCGCAGTTCGCCCTGGACCGGGCTCCAGAAGAGCTCGATCGACAGGTCAGCGGGCGCCATGGACCTGCTCGGCGCGCTTCACGAAGCTGTCGACGAAGGTGTTGGCGATGCGGTCGAACACCGGACTGACGACCGCCTCGAGCGCAAAGCTCGAGAACGCGTAGCGCAGCTCGAACTCGATCTTGCAGGCGCGCGGTTCACCGTCGGCCGGCGCACCGGGGCGGCTCAGCGGCAGGAACTGCCAGTCGCCGTCGAGCATCGAGAACGGCCCGTCGACGAGTCTCATGCGCACGCGCTGGTTCGGCTCGTTCGTGTTGCGGGTGGTGAACGCATGACGCAGGCCGGCGTACTGCAGGGACAGCTTCGCGGTCACGCCGTCGTCGTGGCGTTCCAGGACCTCCGCGGACGAGCACCAGGGCAGGAACTCCGGATAACGCTCGACCTGGGTGACCAGGTCATACATCTCGCGCGGCGAGTACCAAAGGAGGACGGTCTTCCGGACGTGCTTCATGGCGGTTCTTAGAATGGCGGGATTGTAGGCGGCCCGATCGACCCCATCTGGGCGTCACCGGGCCGCCATCCGGCCCGCCTGCCCTCGGCGCTTGCGCCGACCTGGCGCGCCCGCGACCCGCACAAGAAGAGCTCCCATGTCCATTGCAGAAAACCGTCGCGCCCGATTCGAGTACCACCTCGAGGAGCAGTACGAAGCCGGCATCGTCCTCGAAGGCTGGGAGGTCAAGGCCATCCGCTCCGGCCAGGTGCAGTTGCCGGACGGTTATGTCGTCATCCGAGACGGGGAACTGTTCCTGATCGGCTGCCGGATCGATCCGCTGCGCACGGCGTCGACGCACGTCAACCCGCTGGCCGACCGCACGCGCAAGCTGCTGATGAGCGGCGCCGACATCCGCCGGCTGATCGGCAAGGTGGAGCAGCGCGGCTTCACGCTGATCCCGCTGGACCTGCACTACAAGAATGGCCGCGTGAAGGTGCAGATCGCGCTGGCCAAGGGCAAGGCCCAGCACGACAAGCGCGAGACCGAGAAGAAGCGCGACTGGGAACGCGAGAAGGGCCGCCTGATGCGGCACAAGGTCTCGGGGCCGTCGAAGGACTGAACGGCCGGCGGCCCCCGGCCAACTCAGCGCGCCTTCGTCGACGAGCGCGCACCGCTTCGTCGCTCCTCCAAGCAGCGGCAGCGGCAACGGTGCCGGGGAGTCGACCGTGTTCATCCCGTCCAATCCAGGCCCAGCGACATCGCCTCCATCGGATGACCCGTCGCCGGAGGCCTCGTCCGCAGGTCCCGATCCGTCATGCGATCCGGACGGGCCTGACAAGCCTCGGCAGCCCGATCGCTTGCGCTTCGGGTCGGCCCCTCGGCTTGCGGCCACCAACTCCCTGTTGGTCGCAAGAGGACTGACCGATCTCGACGCCACGCTGCGACACGTCGTCCTGTCCCTGCCACCGGGCAGGGACGGCAGCGCCGAGACCCTGATCCGCCTTCGCGCGATCAGTGCGCACCTGGCGCAGTCCGCTGCGGACACCGCCCAGCGTCGCGCGCTGGCCGAGCAGTTGATCCGGTGGGATGTGGTGTCGCACATGATCCGGATGAACCGCGCTGATGGCCATCAACAAAGGTTCCCAGACTCCGCGATGGGCGGACGCGACCAGGAATGCTGGCATCAGCTCGACGCCGTGCAGGCCTGCGCGAACGCCAACTACATGACGCTGCTGGGACGCCTCGCGACGAGCGGCGTGCTCACGCCCGAGGAGGTCTGGACCGCCCTGTCCACGGTGCCGCCGGGACGCACCCTCGATGCCTACCTGAACGTGGCGGCCAACACGCTGTGCATACGGCCGCCGCAGCCCCATCGGCGGCTCCTCGCGACCTTGGATCTCGGCGACGCGGAGGCCCTGGCGCAACTGCTTGGCGACCTGCTCCCGCGGCTCTCGGGCCTGGACGACCGGAGCCCCTTCGAACGGCTGGCCGCCGTCGGCAGATCCAGCCGTGACGATGCGCGCAGGGCGCCGCCACGCTTCTACGACCGCCTGTTGCCGGAGAACTCGCGGACCCTGTCTCTCCCGCTGGCCCTGTTCTGCCGCGAGCTGGACGCATTGGACGCCGGCGTTCCACCGCCGCGTCGCGCGCCGAAGTTGCTCGGCTGCTGCGCCGGCGCGTCGCCTCCTTCCCTGGCCCGCCGCTTCGAGGCGGCATTGAAGGCCGCGCGTTCCTCGGACGAGTTCCCCCCGCTCGGGCAACGGCATCCAAAGGCTTTCGCGGCGATCAGCGATGACCTGGCGGGTGCACTCGACTGGGACGAACCGCGGTCGCGCTGGGGTTACCGCAACGCGGTGTCGCGATTCCCCTTGCCCCTGTACCGGCGATGGAAAGCGGAGGACTTCGTCGATCGGCAGATCCGCGACGTGCTTCAGCGTCAATGGCAGTCGGAGGCGCGGCGAACTTCGCGGTCAGGGGACCGCTGCGGTCCGGCGCACATGCCCGCCGCGCTGATGGAGACGCTCTGCGGCGAGACGATGAGGTCCGCCGTCGCCGCCCATTGGATCCAGGAGATGACAAGGGCCCCGGAGGAGCTGTTGCCGTCGGTCCAGGAGCGATTCATGAGCGCCATCGAGACGCACCTCGCGCACAACGGCGGCCTGACGGCACGTGTGGCCTACGCGGCCGTCGCCGCGAAAGAGCGACCGGCCGGCCCTCCGGTCGTGACGCAAGCGCGCGACACGCGCTGAACGCGGCTCACGCCAGCGCCGACAGGGCCTGCGTGAGGTCGGCCCGCAGGTCCTCGACCTCCTCGAGCCCGATCGCGAAACGCACCAGCGTGCCGCCCTCCTCCGCTGTCCACGGCAGCCCCAGCGAGCGGCTGCGACTGAGGTCGTAAGGCACGACCAGACTCATCGGGCCGGCCCAGGAATAGCCGATCCCGAAGCAGGTCAGCGCGTCCACGAAGGCGTCGACGCGACGCGCGTCGAACTCGGGACGGAACACCGCGGAGAACAGGCATCCACCAGCCTGCGGGCAGACGCGTTGCCAATGCACATGGCCGGGCGAGTCCGGCAACGCCGGATGCAGCACCCGCGCCACTTCCGGACGCGCAGCCATCCAGCGCGCAAGTTCGCGGGCAGCCGCATCCTGCGCGCGGTAGCGCAGCGCGATGCTCGGCAGGCCGCGCAGCACGGCCTCGACGTCGTTCTGGCCGACGCCGTAGCCGAGGTACTCGTGCGTGGCCACCAGTTGGCGGTTGAGCACTACATCGCGCGTGCAGACCGCGCCCATCAGCAGGTCCGCGCCGCCGGACGGGAACTTGGTCAGCGCCTGCATGCTGATGTCGGCACCGAGTCCCGGCGCGACGTCCGGCGCCACCTCGAAGGCATTGAAGGCCAGCCCCGCGCCCCAGGTGTTGTCGAGCGCCGTGAGCACGCCGCGCGCGCGGCAGGCCTGGAGCAGGCCGATCAGATCGGGGAACTCCAGCGTGATCGATCCGGCGGCCTCGAGCCAGACCAGCTTCGTGCGTGGCGACAGCAAGGCCTCGAACGCCGGCACGTCCAGCGGATCGTAGAAGCGGTGCGTGATGCCGAGCCGGGTCAGCAGGCCGTTGGCGAGGTGCCGGTTCTGGCCATAGACGTTGTCGGGCAGCAGCACCTCGTCGCCGGGCCGCAGGAAGGCCAGGCTGGTCAGCGTAATCGCGGACACGCCGCTGGGGGTGAGCACGCAGTGCTCGGCATGCTCGAGCGTCGCGATGCGCGCGGCCAGCGTGTAGGTCGTCGGTGTGCCGGGCAGGCCATAGCGATAGCTGACACCGTCCTGCGTGCGCGGCCGGTGCAGTTCGGCGGTGTTCCTGAACAGCACCGTCGACGCCTTGGCCACCGGGACGTGCACGGCATCCCAGCCCTCGGGCGCCCGGTACGGGTGATGGATCTGTTCGGTGGACGGGCCGCGTCGGGTCACGACATCTCCTTGGAGTCAGGGGAACCAGACGGGCATTCTCCGGCACGCGTCAGGTCCGATGTCGAATGCGTCAAGCGGGCGCCCCGTGAACGGCGCCTGCATGGCGCCAGATGGGTTGTCGACCGGAAACACCCACTGAGCCCGACGACTCCACTCCCAAGGACCCGCGATGCCGTCGATTTCACGCCTGCTCTCACACCTCATTCCCTGCTTCAGGCAGTCACCGCCGCAGACGCCACCCGGCCGGTCGCGCCCTTCCGACGACGGCCCGGTGACGCTGTCCGATCGGCTCGCCCCGCTGAAGGAGGAATGGCCTACGGCCGATTGCGCGGCCAGCGCCAGGATGAAGACGCTGAACCAGAGGACGGCCATGCCCACCGCGACTCAACAGCTGCTGCACGCGATGCATCTTCACCTGGCGCTGAGAGCAACGGTGAGACGCGGCGGGAGCGAGTCCGGCCCGCCCCCACCCGACCTGACTCGAGCCATCACGCAGGCTGCCACCGCGCTGACCCAGACCGAACGCCGGGCGTTGCAGCCCCATCTTGCGGAGCCGCAAGGATGGCTGGAATGGTCGAGATCCCAGCTGCTGCGCCGAGGCGAGAAGGCCGCGGTCGCGCGGAAACAGGGCGTCCTTGTCGAGACCGATGCCCAGCGCCTGCTGCAGTCGTTACGAGACGCCTTGAGGTCGCCCGCCCCGCGTGACGGGACGAGGATTTCCGCGAAAGCCGCGCAGATCGACGATCCGGAGGACGTGCATCAACAGCTTCGGAAAGCAGCGGCGGAGATCCGCACCTCCGGACATTGGACTGGAGCGGGGGGCGACCTGGCGCCGCATCTGGTCACGACCATGCCGGGATGGCCCGAAGGCCTCTCGCTGCGAATCGAGGACAAGGCGGGGATACGGGCGCCGATGGAATTCGGTCAATTGGCGCCGGGCCGGACGCCCGTCACGGTCCAGATCGACCATGTCCGCCACCACTATTCGCCGATCGTCGATGGGCGACCGCGCGATGTGCCGGCGAAGGGAGACTGCTTCTACGAATCGGTCCTTCGGGCGATGCGAGTGGAAGACCAGCGCGCGCTCTTCAAAGGCATGCGCTTCCAGAAAGGCGCCGGCATGGGCGATCTGATCCGGGCCATGCGTCGCCAGGTGGCGGATGAACTCGAACGCCAGATCGAGCGTCCGGGCGGTCCACCGGATGAACTGTGCGCACAGGTGATCGCCCGGTGGGAGCGGGCGGATGTCCGCGCGCTTCCGGAGCGGCGCGCATCCCACGGATTGACCCAGGGATTCAGATCGGCAATGCGATCAGGTCGTGGCCCTCGACACCCACGATGCGGGCGCGGGTGAACTCGCCGACGCGCAGTTGCTTGCTGGCCTTTTCGGGCGGCAGCAGGCGCACGGTGCCGTCGATCTCCGGCGCGTCCGCGTACGAGCGGCCGACGCCGCCCTTGCGGCCGAGCGCCGGCGCGGAGTCGACCAGCACCTGCATCGTCGCGCCGATGCGGCGTTGCAGCTTGGCGATGGAGACTTCCTCGGCCACGGCCATGAAGCGCGCGCGGCGTTCCTCGCGGACCTCGTCCGGCAGCGCGCCGTCGAGCGCATTCGCCGGCGCGCCTTCAATCGGCGAATAGGCGAAGCAGCCGGCGCGGTCGATCTGCGCCTCGCGCATGAAGTCGAGCAGGTACTGGAACTCCGCCTCGGTCTCGCCGGGGAAGCCGGCGATGAAGGTCGAGCGGATCACGAGCTCGGGGCAGATCTCGCGCCAGCGCAGGATGCGCTCCAGGTTCTTCTCGCCGTTGGCGGGGCGCTTCATGCGCTTCTGCACGTCGGGGTGCGCATGCTGGAACGGCACGTCCAGATACGGGAGGATGAGGCCCTCGGCCATCATCGGCACGATCTCGTCGACGTGCGGGTAGGGATAGACGTAGTGCAGGCGGACCCACGCGCCGTAGGGCTTGGCGATCTCGCCGAGCTGGGCCACGAGGTCGAACATGCGCGTCTTGACCGGCTTGCCGTCCCAGAAGCCGGTGCGGTACTTGATGTCGACGCCGTAGGCGCTGGTGTCCTGGCTGATGACCAGCAGCTCCTTGACGCCGGACTCGAACAGCGCCTTGGCTTCGGACAGCACGTCGCCGATCGGGCGCGAGACCAGGTCGCCGCGCATGCTCGGGATGATGCAGAAGCTGCAGCGGTGGTTGCAGCCTTCGGAGATCTTCAGGTAGGCGTAGTGCTTGGGCGTCAGCTTGATGCCGGCGATGCCGCGGGCCTCGGGCACGAGGTCGATGAACGGGTCGTGCGGCTTGGGGACGTGGGTGTGGACGGCGTCCATCACTTCCTGCGTCGCATGCGGACCGGTCACGGCGAGCACGCTCGGGTGGATCTCGCGGACCATGTTGTCGGAGCTCGCGCCGGCCTTCGCGCCGAGGCAGCCGGTGACGATGACCTTGCCGTTCTCGGCCAGCGCCTCGCCGATGGTGTCCAACGATTCCTTGACGGCATCGTCGATGAAGCCGCAGGTGTTGACGATCACGAGGTCAGCGCCGGCGAAGGTCTTGGACGTCTCGTAGCCCTCGGCGCGGAGCTGCGTCAGGATCAGCTCGGAATCGGTCAGCGCCTTCGGGCAGCCGAGGCTGACGAAACCGATCTTGGGCGCCTGGCTGCCGGTGGGGCTGCCAGTCTTCGCGGCGGCGGTGGGGTCGTAAGTCGTTGATTCCATTTGGGTTCCGCCGGGCGATCTGGCTGATGGGCTGGGGCGGCATTGTAAGCGAGGCGCTACTTCCAGACAGGGGCCGGTGCTTTGCGCCCCGCCCGCCACCGTGGACGAGTGCCGCTGCACGCGCCCGGCCACGGCCCCCGTCCGCCGCGTGCCGGCCCTGCCGGTCGCTGCGTGGATACTCGCGCTCCGGTCTCTCCTCACGTCCGCCTCGATGTCCGACCCTTCCTCGCGCTCCGAGCTCCTGCCCCTGATCGGCGACCGTGCCTCGGTGGAAATCGCCGCGCTGGTGATTCCGCCGGCCGTGATCGCGAGCACGCAGGCGGGACCGACCAGTGGGGCGTGGACGTGGGCGTGGGCCTGGGCGACCGCCTGTGCGCTGGGCTCGATCGGCGTCGCCGTCGCGCGCCGCCGCTTCCGGCGCGAGGCCGCGCTCATGAAGCCCGACGACTTCGTGACGCGCTGGTCGCGACCGCTGGAGCGCTTCGCGCTCGCCTCCGGTCTGCTGTGGGGTCTGCTGCCCTGGGTCGCCGCCACCGGCGGTGTCTTCGAACACGCGGTCTTCCTGTACCTCCTGCTCGCCGACACGACGGCATCGATGGCGGCCTTCGCGGCCGCGGACCTCCCGTTCTTCGCCCGCTTCCTCTGTCCCGCGTGGGCGATGGCGGCGGTGGCGGTGCCGTTTGCCTTCCCCGCGCAATGGACGATCGTCCTGCCGCTGTGCCTGCTCTTTCCGTGGCTCGTGTGGCGATACGCACGGACGTCCAACGGCCTCCTCGTCCAGCAGTCCCAGCTCAAGCGCCAGAGCGAATCCCTCGCGCTCGCGCACAAGGAGGCACGCGATGTCGCGAACGCCGCGTCGCGCGAGAAGAGCCTGTTCCTGGCCACCGCCTCGCACGACCTGCGCCAACCGCTCTACGCGCTGACGTTGACCGCGCAGGCCGCGCTCCAGCGCAACCAGGATCCGTCGCTGCGGCCGCTGCTGGTCGACATCGCCCAGGCCGCCGGCCACGTCAACGATCTGCTGAACTCGCTGCTCGATGTCTCCGTGCTGGACAGCCGCAGCGCCGAGCTCGCGCTCCAGCCATTGGCGCCGGCGCCACTGCTGTCGGAACTGCATGAGCGCTTCCAGCCGGAGGCGCAGGCGCGCGGCCTCGACTGGCGCATCCGGGGCCCGGAGGCGCCCGCCTGGGTCATCGCCGAGCCGATGCTGCTGCGCCGCGCGCTCGCCAACCTGCTGCACAACGCCTTGCGCTACACGCCCGAAGGCGGCGTGCTGCTCGCGGTACGGCGCCGCGGCGGGAACTGGGCCATCGAGGTCTGGGACACCGGCATCGGCATGGCCGCGGCCAAGCGCGAGGCGCTGTTCTCCGAATTCCGTCGCGGCGACGACGCCGCGCAGGTCACCGGCGACGGCCGGGGCCTGGGCCTGTCCGTCGTGCGCGATTGCGTGCAACGGATGCAGGCGTCGATCGATTGGCACTCCACGCCGGGGCGGGGTTCCTGCTTCCGCATCACCTTGCGCGGCGCGGCCGTCCCGACAACGCCGGTGAAACGCGCGCCCATGGCGCCGCATGCATTCGAGCCGCTCATGGGCCGCGTGCTCGTGGTCGACGACGACCTCGGCGTGACGCGCGGCCTCGTCCATCTGCTGGGCGAATGGGGCCTCGATTGCCGCGTCGCCGGTGACGCTGCCCAGGCGCATACGGCCCTTGATGCGGGCTTCGCGCCCGATGTCGTGATGAGCGACCTGCGGCTGCGGCACGACGACGGCGGCTACGCGCTGCTGCAGGACCTGCTGGACCGGCTCCCGCTCGCGCGCGGCCTGGTGGTCACCGGCGAGCTCGACCTGCCCGACCTGCGCCGCGCCGAAGCCGATGGCCACCTCGTGCTGCGCAAGCCGGTGCAACCGGGCCCTCTGCACGCGGTGCTGCGGTCGATGCTCCCGTCGCGGGGGCGGTCGTCACCAGGCTGATCGAGCACCCGTGGCATGCGCGTTGCCGGCACAGAGCGATGAAGGAGAGCATCCCCATGCACCTCGAAGGCTCCTGCCACTGCGGCCGCATCCGCTTCTCGGTCGACTCGACCGAGCCGTATCCGTTCATGCGCTGCTACTGCACGATCTGCCGCAAGACGGCCGGCACGGGCGGCTACGCGATCAACATCGGCGCCGACCACCGCACGTTCAAGCTGATCAAGGGCCAGCGCGACCTGCGGGTCTATCGCGCCCTCCTCGACGGCAAGGAAAGCAGCGGCCAGCGCCACTTCTGCGGACATTGCGGCACCGCGCTCTGGATGTACGACGACAACTGGCCGGACCTGATCCATCCGCACGCCAGCGCGATCGACACGCCGCTGCCGGAGCCTCCGGAGAACGTGCACGGCCTGCTGGACTCCAAGGCGTCCTGGGTGAAGGTCGAAGGCCAACCGGGCGATGCCCGCTTCGGGCACTTCCCCGACGAATCCCTGGCCGACTGGCACCGGCGGCACGGCTTCTAGGGCAGCGCTTGTGCCGATCACCGGCGAGCGTTGCCGGCCCCCTCGACCCGGGGGACCGCGGCGCCGGATCCTCGCGCGCCGCGCATTCGGTCACGGCGACGCGGACGCCACCCGCCGACGATGCAGGACCGGCTGACTAGCATCGCGCCCATGTCGAACACACGCCCCGCCCCGCTCCTGGACGTCGCGCCGCGCACGCGCGCGCAGCCCTTCGCCTGGATGAAACGGCGACCCGTGCTGGCGGCGATCGCCCTGAGCGCGGCGATCGTGCTGCTGGCGGTGTGGACGGGGCAGGACCCCTACGCCGATCGCGACGACTGCCTGGCGCGGCAAGGCACGCCGGTGGTCGTGAACGCAGCCCTGCATCAGACCGAGTGCCGCATCGTCGGCGAAGGCGCCGACGACGGGCTCAAGCGCTGAAGGTGCCGAACGCGCCGTTCACTTCTTGGGCGGCGGCGGCGGGAAGCCCGGCATGCCGGGAACGCTCGGGAAGATGTTCCCGGCGCTCTGGAACTGCTCCTGCATCTGCAGGAACAGGTTCTTGGACTGCTCGAGATAGTTGCCCATCAGGCCCTGCATCATCGGCGCCTGACCGCTCATGAACTGCGACCACAGCTGCGGATCGAAGCCCCCGCCCTTGCTCGGGTCGGCGAAGCGGCTCTGCAGCTCGGTGACGGCTTGCAGGTTCTTCTCGAGGTAGGCCCCCATCAGGCCCTGCATCGCATGGCCGTAGAAGCGGATGATCTGCGCCAGCAGCGGCGTCGAGAACATCGGCATCCCGCCCATCTCTTCCTCCAGGATGATCTGCAGCAGGATGGAACGGGTCAGCTCATCGCCCGACTTCGCGTCGCGGACCTCGAAGTCCTCGCCGCCGAGCACCATCTTCTTGACGTCCGCCAAGGTGATGTAGCTGCTGGTCTGCGTGTCGTACAGCCGCCGGTTGGGGTACTTCTTCAGCACCCGCGGCCCCTTGGGGTGCGCGGGGTCCTCGCTGCCGGTTGCGGTCTTGCCGCGTCGGGCCGTCGCCATGCTGTCTCCTCTGAGGGTCTTCAACCCATTCTAGGAGGCGCCCGGCAAGCGGCCCGCCGGGTGATTTCCCTTGCTGTGCGGGAGGCGGATGGGGCTGCCGTCGATGAGCCGCCAGTCTCCCACCAGCTCCGTCCGGCTCCGTCCGGCTCAGTCCGGCTCAGTCCGGCTTGACGTTGCCGTCCTTGATCACCTTCGCCCACTTGGCCTGCTCGGCCTTCTGGAATTCGAGGAACTGCGCCGGCGTGTTGGGCGTGTACTCCAGGCCCAGCGATTCCATCTTGGCCTTCACCTCGGGCAGCGCGACGATCTTCTGCACTTCGGCATTGAGCTTGGCCACGATGGGCGCCGGGGTGCCCGCCGGGAAGTACAGCGCCTGCCAGCTCGAGACGTCGAAGCCCGGCACGCCGGATTCGGCCAGGGTCGGCACATCGGGCAACTGCGCGCTCCGCTTGGCCGAGGTCACCGCCAGCGCCTTCACCTTGCCGCCCTTGATCTGAGGCAGGGCCACGGTCACCGTCTCGAAGCTCATCGGCACCTGGCCGCCCATCACGTCCTGGATGGCCGGCGCACTGCCCTTGTAGGGCACGTGCGTCAGATCGGCGCCGGTCATCAGTCGGAACACCTCGCCCGAGAGATGCTGCGACGTGCCCTGCCCCGCCGACGCGAAGGTGATGTCGCCGGGCTTGGCCTTCGCGGCGGCGATGATGTCCTTCACCGTCTTGGCCTGCGAGCCGGGCCCGATCAGCAGCACATTGGAGATCTTGCCCAGCAGGATCACGGGCGCGAAATCGCGATCGGCCTTGTACGGCATCTTGGGCAGCAGCGAAGGATTGATCGCATGCGTCGCGATCGTGCCCAGCAGCAGCGTGTAGCCGTCCGGCGCGGCCTTGGCGACGCTGTCCGCACCCAGCACTCCACCGGCGCCGGCCTTGTTGTCGACCACGATGGTCTGCTTGAGCGAGACCTGCAGCCGTGCCGCGATCTCGCGCGCCAGCACGTCGGACGTGCCGCCCGGCGCGAAGGGGACGATCAGCTTGACCGGCTGGGCCGGCCAGTTGCCGGCATCGGCGGCCTGCGCCGCCGTCATCGCCGCCATGCCCAGCACCACCGTCGCCGCCGCAGCGGCCAGGGCGCGCACGCGACCCCGCATCACCGAATTCATGTCGCTTGTCTCCATCCATGACGGCACGCAGCCCTCGCCGTGATCGACTCGGTACCGATACCATCTTCTTGATGAGAGGAATGGTATCGGTACCATCCCTCGCGTCAAGATCGTGTTGATGAGGGATTTCACCCGGTCAGTGGCCGTTCATGCGCTGGCCCGCTGGACGAGTTCGAAACCGATGTCGACGGTGCGGCGATCGACCGTTCCGCCGGCCCGGTCGAGGATGAAACGCGCCGCCTGCCGGCCGATGGCGAAGCCGTCGATGCGCACCGTGGTCAGTGCCGGTTCGAGGTCCCGCGCCAGCGCCAGATCGCCGAAGCCGACGATCGCGAGGTCGTCGGGGATGCGCAGGCCGCGCGCCTGCGCCTCGATCACGACGCCCAGCGCCAGCGAGTCCGAGCTGCAGAACACCGCGTCGACGCCGTCCGGATGCGCCAGCAGTTCGGCCAGGCCACGGCGGCCGCTGCCCAGCGTGGTCGGCGTGGCGACGGTGGCCACGGGCACGTCGGCGATGCCGAGCGCCCCGGCCTGATCCTGGAAGGCGCGGAAACGCCGCATCGCGCGCTCGTCGCTGCCCGCCACGCCGGCCAGGCGGCGGTAGCCGCGCGCATGCAGATAGGACGCGACCTGCCGGCCCACCTCGACATGGGAGAAGCCGACCAGCATGTCGATCGGATCGGTGCTCTGGTCCCAGGTCTCGACGACGGGGACGCCGGAGGCGCGCAGCCGGGTGCGCGCCTGCTCGGAATGGCTGGTGCCGGTGAGCACCAGGCCGTCGGGCCGTCGGCCGATCATCGCGTCGAGCCAGGCTTCCTCGCGCGCGTTGTCGTAGCCGGTCTGGCCGAGCAGCACCTGGTAGCCGGCCTCGAACAGCGCCTCGGTGAGGCTCTGCACGGTGTCGAGGAACACCGGCCCGGCGATCGTCGGCACGGCGACGCCCACCATGCGGCTCTTCATCGACGACAGCGCGCCGGCGAGCAGGTTGGGGACGTAGCCGGTCTTGCGCACCGCCTCGGACACCCGTTCGCGGACCTCGGGCGACACCTGCGCGGGGGTGTTGATCGCGCGGGACGCGGTGATCGGCGCCACGCCCGCGAGCTGCGCCACGTCGCGCAGCGTGACGGCGCCACTGCCCTTGCGGCGGCGGGGACGGGGGAAGGTCTCGATGTCGGACATATGGCGGCTGATTATGGCGGTCGGGCGCAGGCGCGCCGGCGGACGATCGCGCGTCCGGCGTGTTCAGCGACGCCCCTCGTAGGCCATCACGACGTTGCGCCCCGCGCCCTCGATCCCGTCGCGGCGCGAGGTCACGAATATCAGCTGATTGACGTTGGCCGTCGCCCAGGCGATCGCACGCGGATGATCGAGCGACGGCGAAACGAGCCGCAGCCGCAGCGCCTCGTCGGCGACGGCTTCGCTGATCGACAGGCGCTCGAAGGTGCGGAGAAAACCGCGCGTCGGCTCCAGCAGTTCAGGCGGGCAGCGCGCCATCACCGCGAGCCAGGTGAGCACGCTGATCGAGCGGTGCGTGCAGGCGTCCAGCGCCCGCGCCGCCGTCGGCACGCCGTTCAGGTAGTCGAGCAGCACGTCTTCGTCGATGACGGCATTCATCGCCGGGGACTCCGCCGGGGCGCGTCGTCGTCGGATCTGCCCGGCCGGCCCGCCCCGCCCGCCCCGCCCGCCCCGCCCGCCGGGTCGACGGAGGCGCCGCGCGAGGCCCACAAGCCGAAGGCCTCCGGGGTCACGTCGGCGTGGCCGTCCGCAAAGGCGACCAACGCGCGTCGCACGGCTTCGGCGCGGGAGATGCCCATCAGCTTGCACAGACGGTCGATCTCGACGAGCTGCGCGGCCGGGATGTCGACGATGGTGCGGGTCATGCGGGCCTCCGGGTTCTACGCTGAGGGTTCTGCGCTGAGGGTTCTGCGCTGACGCGTGCCGCGCCCGGCTCAGCGCGCGAGGAAGTCGGGCTGGCGGAACTTCTCTTCGAGGAAATGCCCGTTGGCGATCAGCGCCTGCGCGTCCTGGCGGGCGACGTTGGCGACAATCTCGCGCATCTGGGTCTCCAGCAGCGACAGCTGTTCCGCGAGCAGTTGCCGCGCCGTCTTTCCGTCCTTCAGCGCATGGCTGACGCGGAAGGCCGGCGGCAGCGCGACGTAGTTCGCCAGCGTCTCCGGCAGATAGCGCAGCACCGTCTGGCGGACGGTGAACAGATCCTCGTTGTGCAGGCCGGTCGCGCGCAGCCGCGGCAGCACCTCGGCGACGGCGTCGCGGATCGCGGCCAGACGGGGCTTCACGTCCTCGGGCAGGTGCGGTGAGGCGTGCGCGATGACCTCGTCCAGGCGCTGCATCGTCTGTTCGAAGCTCAGGCTGTCCTCGATCGCGCGTTCGAGCTCGGGTTGGCGGCGACCCAGCAGCAGACCCGCGACGTACAGGCCCGCCGTGATCGCGAGCCAGCCGCGGTCGATCACGCCGGCGAACAGCAGCGCCGGTCCGACCAGCGCCAGCGCGCAGCCCAGGATGTTGCCGCTGCCGTAGAGGAACAGCAGCGCCCGCAGCTTCAGCGATCTCGATGCGGCCATGGCGGCGTTCCCGGCGCGCTCACTGATAGCCGCGGATCTCGCGGAAGACCTGCGCCAGGCGCGAATGGCGTCCGTCGAATTCCCGCCCGCCGGTCATCTGCGCGATCTGCTTCATCTCGTCGACGTTGCCCTCGCCGAACAGGATCGGGAACACGCGCGCCGGCGCGCCCTGCCCGTAGCGCGAGCGGAAGGCGGCGAACGACATCCCGCTGTTGCTCTCGCCGTCGGTCAGCAGCGCGATGCTGACGAAGCGGTCCGGGTGCTCGCGCGATTCCCGCGCGGCCAGTTCCAGCGCGGCCGACAGCGCCGAATACACGGCGGTGCCGCCGCGCGGCCGCAGCTCGTCGGCGACGCTGGTCAGCCGCGCCCGCGCGGCATCGATGTCGCCGGCGTCGAAGGGCACCAGCACCGGATCGCTCACCCGGTCGTCGAACGGGATGAGGATCACCCGCTCTCGGCCCTGGAAAGCGCTGAGTCGCGCGCTGGTCGTCGCCTGCGACGCGCCGCTGAGCACCTTGAGCGCTTCGCGCATCAGCTCGATGCGCTCGCCCTTCATCGATCCGCTGATGTCCAGCACGAAGATCGATGTCGACGGCTTGCGCCAGGTCGACTGGTAGGCGGTCAGCACCGCGTCGATGACCTCGAGCCGGTTCGGGAATGAGAGCTCCGCGATCGCCGCCGTCGGCAGCGCCGCCGCGGTCGCGACCTGGGGATTCGCGGGCCGCAGGAAGGCGGGGCCCAGCGCGTCGCGCTGGAAATCCGCCGCCTTCAACGCGGCGACCAGCTTGTTGTACGGCTCGCGCTGCGCTTCGCGCAACAGCATCAGCGGATAGTCGGCCGAGATCATCCCGTCCCGCGGATAGACCAGCGTCAGACGCTGGTCCTGGGCCAGCTTTTCGTTGGCACGCAGGATCACGGCCTCGTAGTTCACCATCGCGTCGATGGCAGCCGGGTCCTTCGTGAAGGCGTCGGCCAGCCAGCCGGAGCTGCCCGCGGTCAGCCGCTGGCCGGACAGGAAGGCGGTGATGACCTTGGCGTCGACATCGGACGCGGCCATGTCCTCGGTCTTGCCCGACGACGCGGCGGCCACCGCGAAGAGCGCGCTCATGCCCGAGTTCGAACTCGCCGCATTGGTCATCGCGTAGCGCAGCCTGCCGGTGCTGGCGGCCTTGGCGATGTCGGCCCAGGTCGGCGCGCGCTGGCTCCAGCCGAGTTCGGCCACCTTGGCCGCCTTCACGCCCAGCGCGATGCGCGAGTAGAAGAGCTTCTCGCGCGCCAGCGGCGGCGTCTGGAGCGCCAGCGACGGGTAGGCGCCGTTGGGCGGCAGGATCGCGTCGAAGCGCTCGCCGGCGTTGATCCGCTCGACGATGTCGAGCGTGCCGGCGTAGCTCATGCGCACGGACACGCCCGCCGATCGTCCGGCCGCGACGATCGCCGGCTCCAGGTCCTTGACCTCGGAGCCCGCGAGCACGGTGAACGCGGCCTCCGCATTGCCCGCCTCCGCCGTCCTGGCCGGCGGCGCGTCGGACTCACGCCTGCCGCAGCCGCCGAGCACCAGCGCCATCGACAGCAGCGCGAGGGAGCACCATCCCATCGCAGCGCAGCGCGCGACGTTCACAGCGACACCTCTCCCGACGCCTGCAGCGCCGCGGCGGATTCCTGACGCCGCACCCGGTCCAGGTAGGTCCGGCTCTTGGCGACCTCGTCGGACAGCGTATCCACGGTCGTCTGCATCGACGCCAGCGCCTTCGTCTTGAAGTCGGCGATGGTGTCCATCGTCTGGTAGATGTTGGTGAAGGCCAGCTGCAGCTTCGCGATCTCGATCGTGCTGGACGCGGCCTGCTGATGGATCGCGGCGCTCTGGTCGCGCAGCATCTCGCTGGTGCCGGCGATGAGCTGGCCGGTAGTGGTGTTCAGCGCGGAGATCTGATCCAGCACCAGCTTCTGGTTGTTGAGCGCCTGGGCGACGATGACCGCGGTGCGCAGCGCCGACACGGTCGTCGTCGTCGCGCGGTCGACGCCCTTGACCAGCTCCAGGTTGTTCTTGCGGATCAGGTCGAGCGCCAGATAACCCTGGATGTTCACCGCCTGCTGCGTCAGCAGGTCCGTCACCTTCTGGCGGGTGTAGAACAGCATCTCCTCGCGGACGACGCGCGCCTTTTCGCCGTCCGAGTGTTCGAGCTCGCGCGCCTTCGCCTCGAGCTGGCCGTCGAGCGTCCGGCCGATGTGGATGTACTTCTCCAGCCGTTCCATCAGCGTCCAGAGGTTGACCTTCTCCTGCTCGATCGCCGCGTTGTCGCGCAGCAGCTCGTCCTTGCCGCCCTTGAGCGCCTCGATGATGCCGTTCAGGTGCGACTGCGAGGACTGGTAGCGGTCGAAGTAGTCGGCCAGCCTGTTGCCCAGCGGGATGAAGCCGAGCAGCTTGCGCGCCGAGAACAGGTCGCCCTGGCGCGACGGGTCGAGGTCCTCGACGGTGCGGCGCAGGTCGACCAGCGATTGCCCGATCTGCGCGCCCTGGTCCAGGAGGCCGCTCTTCAACGATCCGACGGGCCGGTCGAGCATCCGGTTGGACGCGGCGGACGCGGCCTCGATGTCCTTGCTGCCCATCGCGTGGATGCGTTCGACGGCCTGCTTGAAGGTCGGATGCTGGCTGTCGTGCGTCGTGATGTCGTCGATGAACTGGCGGACCTGGCCGTCGAGCTCGGCGACCTCCTCCGGCTTGAGCTTCACCTTGCCGCCGGCGGTCTCGACGGGCACGACCTGCACCGGCGCGGGCGGCTCCAGCGTGAAGGCCTGCGGGGGCTGGAGTTCGTCGAGTGCGACATTGCCGGTCGAGTTCGGGACGGGCGTCGGGGTCTGCGATGCGGTCATGTGGTCCTCCTCGGGATGAAGCGTCACTTGAACCGGGCCTCGATGCCCTGGATCATGCGTTCGAGCCATTCATGGCTGGGCGGGTCGACGACGTCGACGAGCACCGGCGGCACCTTGACGCCGCGCTGGGCCCAGGTCTCCGGGCCCTTCACGTCGCCGCCGGTGCGGAAGCCGTATTCATGCGCGAGCTCGCGCAGCTTGGGGTCGGTGTCGAGTGCCTCGCCCAGGCGGGCGCCCTTCTCGTTGTAGGGCACCAGCACATGCTTCGAGTACACGGTCGGACGCGGGTAGAGCACGACCATGTCGCCCTTGAGCCGATCCGGATTGCGCAGCCAGAACTCGACCATCTGCGACTCGTAGGCCGCGAGCAGCGGCGCCTTGCCCATGCCGAGCGCGAGGTAGTCCTCGAACGGGCCGGCGGAGCTCTGCTCCTGGAAGCCCTGGCGCAGGAACAGCGGGGCGACGAGCGGGAGGACCTTGTCGACTTCCTCCTGGCTCTGGACGATCTGCTGCTGGTTGGCGAGATAGCTTGCCAGCGCGAGGTACATCGCCGCGGAGTTGGAGGTGCGCACATCGGTGGAGTTCACCAGCACCGCCTTGCCGGTGGCGAAGGCCTCGCTCTTCTTGAGGTCGCGCCAGCGGGCGTTCTGCTCGATCAGCGTCATCAGCCGCTGGAGATCGACGATGTAATAGAAGTCGCCCTCGCGCTGCGCGATGCCGTTGGCGACGAGGATCTCGGCGATCGGCTTCCAGCTGGCGAAGACGACCGGCGTATAGAACGGCGTGTAGACGTTGGCGGCCTTGGCGGCCACTTTCAGCTGCTGGCCCGCGGGGGCGCCGGACGGGAAGCCGAAGTCGTACTTCGACGCGTCGACGCGGTTGGCGATGGCACGGGACCCGGCCTTCTCGACCGTGACCGTGAGTCCTCGGGCAGCCAGCGCCTGCTGGACGCGGGGGTCGTTGAAGAAGGCTTCCTTCTCGGAGCCGATGAGACCGCGGAGCGTGGCCTGTCGGTCCCGCACCTGCTGCGCGGTGACGGCGGCGACCTTGTCCTGGCCGAGCCGCGCGTTGGAGTACCAGACGCCGCCGCCGACCGCGGCGAGCAGGGCGATCGCCAGCACGGGGGCGACCAGTTTGCGAATGTCCAAGGTGACGAGCCCCTGAAGGCGCGTGGAAGGGTCACGCTGCGGCGGACGATATCGCCGGGTGATGACGGAAATGTGTCACACGACTGTCACGAGCGCGGGAGTCCGCGGCGTCCGGCAGGCGCTCGCCGCTGGTCTGACCGACAAGTGGAAAGCACAAAGCAGAACGCCCGCTAAGAAGCGGGCGTTCTGCCGAGGTGTCCCGAAGGACGTCCTACCGTCTGGTAGGCGCGATTGGATTCGAACCAACGACCCCCACCATGTCAAGGTGGTGCTCTAACCAACTGAGCTACGCGCCTGAAAAACTCGGCCAGTGGTGGTCAATCCACTGGTCCGTAAACAGAATCGCCCGCCGTTTGAAGCGGGCGACCTGTCGAGGTGTCCCGAAGGACTGCCTACCAATTCTGGTAGGCGCGATTGGATTCGAACCAACGACCCCCACCATGTCAAGGTGGTGCTCTAACCAACTGAGCTACGCGCC
>NZ_JBWKOA010000006.1:321382-540698 GCF_059415845.1 Roseateles sp. GW821-FHT09H11
CCTGAAGAGCCTCGCAGTATATGCCGGATTTTGAGGTCCGTCCAGGAAGTCGCCGGAAAAAGAACGTCAGACGCACGACGGACTCAACGACGAACTCAGCGACGTCGCGCGCTCCGGATGCCCGAGACCTGCGACAGCGCCACCAGCGTCTGCTGCAGGCGCTGCGCATCGCTCACCTCGACGGTGAAATTCATCCGCGACAGGTCGCTGCGCGCGGGCTTGCCCTTGCCGCTCTGCTGGTTCACCGAGACCACGTTGAGCTTGTCCTTCGCGAACAGCTCCAGCACGTCCCGCAGCAGCCCCGGCCGGTCCGTGGCCTCGACGACCAGGTCCACCGGGTACATCGCGCCCTTGCCCGCCCGGTCGGGCGCGGGCTCGCCCCACGCGACCGCGATCACGCGCTCCGGCGCCGCCTGCGCCATCTGACGCAGGTTCGCGCAGTCGCAGCGATGGATCGCCACGCCCTTGCCGCGCGTCACATACCCCGTGATCTGATCCGGCGGCGCGGGCCGGCAGCAGCGCGCCAGACTCGTCAGCAACGAGTCCACGCCCACCACCAGCACGCCGCCCTTGGGCGTGCGTCCTTCCCCGACCGCGCCTTTCGTGTGGCGCTGGACGAGCAGTTCCTCCTCGTCCGCCTCCGGCACCGGCGGACGCAGCAGCGTCTCGATGTTGCGCAGCGAGTACTCGTCCTTGCCGACGACCTCGAACAGCGCCTCCGCGCTCTTGAAGCCGAGCCGCCCCGCCAGATCGTCGAGCTTGATCGCCGTCTTGCCTTCGCGCTGCAGCAGCTTCTCGACCAGCTCGCGGCCCTTGGAGATCGTGTGCGTCTGCACCTGCGCGTTGAACCACGCGCGCACCTTGGCCTTGCTGCGCTGGCTCTGCAGATAACCGAGCTCCGCGTTCAGCCAGTCCATCGACGGGCCGCCCTCCTTGAGCGCGACGATCTCCACCGTCTGGCCGCTCTGCAGCGGCGTGTTCAGCGGCACCATCTGGCCGTCGACCTTCGCGCCGCGGCAGCGGTGCCCCAGGTCGGTGTGCACCGCATAGGCGAAGTCGATCGCGGTCGCGCCCGCGCAGAGCTCGACCACGTTGGCCTGCGGCGTGAACACGTAGATGCGGTCGTCGAAGTTCGAGTCGGTCTCGGCGACGTAGTCGCGTTCCCACGCCAGCAGTTGCCGCAGCACCGCCTTGCGGGCCTGCGCGACCTGCTCCTCGAACTCGCCCGCGGCGCTCACGCCGGCGTAGCCCTTGGTGCCCGCTTCCTTGTAGGCCCAGTGCGCGGCGACGCCGTGCTCCGCATGCTCGTGCATGGCACGCGTGCGGATCTGCACCTCCATCGGCCGGCCGTCCGCCGCGATCACCACCGTGTGCAGGGACTGGTAGCCGTTGGGCTTCGGACGCGCGATGTAGTCGTCGAACTCGCCGTCCACCGGCAGGTAGCGCTCGTGCAATTGCGCCAGCACCGCGTAGCAGTCCGCGACCTCCGGCACGACGACGCGCAACGCGCGCAGGTCGAAGACGCGTTCCAGCGTCAGGCCCTTGCCGCGCATCTTCTTCCAGATGCTGTACAGGTGCTTGGGCCGGCCCTGCACCTGCGCGTCGATGCCATGCGCCTGCAGTTCGCGCTCGAGCGCGGCCCGCACCGTTTCCACCGATTGCTCGCGCTCGACGCGCTTCTCGTGCAGGCCCTTGGCGAGCTGGTGGTAGTGCTCGGGCTCCAGGAATCGGAACGCCAGGTCCTCCAGTTCCCACTTGATCTGCCAGATGCCGAGCCGGTTGGCCAGCGGCGCGAAGACCTGCAGCGATTCCGCCGCCAGCTCGCGCGGGCACGGCGTCTTGCTGGCCGCGAACCAGCGCAGCGATTGCAGCCGCGACGCCAGCCGCAGCAGCACCACGCGCAAGTCGCGTGAGAACGCCAGCAGCATCTTGCGCACGAGCTCGGTCTGCTCCTGCCGGCGTTGCTCCTCGACGCGCGCCTCGCGCGCCGCGCGCTGGATCTGCACCAGCCGGCGCGTGTGCGCGACCAGGCTCGCATCGCTCTCGCCGAAGGCCTTGGCGACGATCTCTTCAGGCTTGTTCAGGTAATCGCCGGCGTACACCAGGTAGGAGGCCGCCTGCATGGACGGTGCCGCGCCGACGCCTGCCAGGATCGCCGCCACGCCGTCCGCGTGGTCGAGCGCCGGCTCCCCGGTGCCCAGCAGGTGATCGGCCAGCAGCGGCTCCGCGAACGCGCGGGCGCGTCGCACCGGGTCCGCCGTCTCTTCGGCGCGCGGCTGCGCCGCGGGCAACCGGTGAGGCAGGTCCCCGTCCAGCAGGGCCACGATGGGCGCCGCCTGGTCCTGCCGCAGCCCCAATTCCGTCTTCATTCGTCGTTCATCCGTGTCGTCGGGGGCGCGTGCGCCGCCGGGACGTCATCCGCGGTCGAGGAATTGCTCCACCACGCGGATCTGTTCTTCATGCACCAGCGTCGGCGCATGGCCGACTCCTGGGAACTCGTGCAGCTCGGCGCGCGGGCCGCGCTGCGTCATCAGCTCGGCGGTCGTGCGCGTCAGCAGGTCCGAATCGCCGCCGCGCAGCAGCAGCGTCGGACAGCGCACCGCGTCGTAGGCCGCCCAGAGCTGGGCCTCGCCGGCTTTCGCCAGCTCCGGCGTCAGTCCGGCCAGGCCCTGGCCGATGCGCGGGTCGTAATGCAGCCGGCAGCGATCGCCGTCAGGTTTGAACATCGCCCGCGACAGCGCCAGCCACTGGTCGTCCGTGTGCGGCCCGAAACCTTGCGAGATGCCGCGCAGGTAGTCCGCGCCCTGCTGGCAGTTCTCGAACTGCGGCGCCCGGCCGAGGTAGCTCGCGATGCGCTGCAAGGCGACGAACTCGATCGTCGGGCCCACGTCGTTGAGGATCAGCCGCTTGATCGGGCTGGCCGGCATCGCCGCCAGCGCCAGGCCGATCAGGCCGCCCATCGAGGTCCCCAGCCAGTCCACCTGCGCAGGACCCAGGCGCGCCAGCAGCGTGACCATGTCCGAGACATATTGAGGAAGCTGGTAGTTGCGAGGATCGCCCAGCCATTCCGACTCCCCGCGACCGACGACGTCGGGGCAGATCACCCGGAAACGGTCGCTCAGGCGTCGCGCGATCACGTCGAAGTCGCGGCCCTGCCGCGACAGCCCGTGCACACACACCAGCACCCGCGGGTTGTCGGCCTGCCCCCACTCCCAATACGCGACCCGGTGAAGGCCACAAGGGCTCAGCGCCTGGACTTTTTTCAACAAGGGTTCAGACATCGCTCGTATCCTTTGTCCCCATCCTAACAACCCTGAAGAGGACGCGGCATGTTGAAAGGCAAGACGGCGCTGGTCACCGGCTCCACGAGCGGCATCGGATTGGGGATTGCCCTGACCCTCGCCGAGCAGGGCGCGAACATCGTGCTCAACGGCTTCGGCGACCACGCGGGTCCGAAAGGACAGGTGGAGGCGCTCGGCGTGAAGGTCGGGTATCACGGCGCCGACATGAGCAAACCCGCCGAGATCGAGGCCATGATGGCCTACATCGACCAGGAATTCGGAGGCTGCGACATCCTGGTGAACAACGCCGGCATCCAGCACGTGGCCAACGTCGACGAGTTCCCGCCGGAGAAGTGGGACGCGATCATCGCGATCAACCTCAGCTCCGCCTTCCACACGATGCGCCTGGCGCTGCCCGGCATGAAGAAGAAGAACTGGGGCCGCGTCGTGAACATCGCGTCGACGCACGGGCTGGTGGCGTCGGCCGGCAAGTCGGCCTACGTGGCCGCCAAGCACGGCCTGGTCGGCCTGACGAAGTCGGCGGCGCTGGAGACCGCCCTCCTCCCCGTCACCGTGAACGCGATCTGCCCCGGCTGGGTGCTGACCCCGCTGGTGCAGAAGCAGATCGACGACCGTTCGGCCAGGGAGAAACTCGATCCCGCCGAGGCCAAACGTCAGCTGCTGGCGGAGAAGCAGCCCTCGCTGCAGTTCACGACGCCTGAGGAACTCGGCGCGCTGACCGTGTTCCTGTGTTCGGACGCCGCGATCAACGTGCGCGGCCAGGCCTGGGCCATGGACGGCGGCTGGACCGCGCAGTGAGCCTCACTTCGTCATCAGCACGTTGCCGTTGACGTTCACCGTGACGGTGGCCTTGCCGGATTCGACCGGCAGGGCTTCGTCGGCCGACGAGGCCATCGTCTTGAAGCGCGCCTGGGCCGCCATCATGACGGGCGCCGGCTGGTCGGCGTTCACGCTGACCTCGCCGATGCGGTAGCCCGAATAGCCGAACTGCTTCGCGTACAGGGCCGCCTTGGCCTTGTAGCTGGCGATCGCCTGCGCGACCACGTCGTCCTCGGCCTTCTCGCGCGCCTCGCGCGACAGCCCGTAGCTGACGTTGGCGATGGCCAGCGAGTTGATGCGGCCGCTCAGCTTGGAGATCGCGTCGATGTCGCGGCCCTGCACCAGCAGCTCGACGCTGCCCTGCCAGCCGGTGATCTGCGGCGCGGCGCTCGAGCTGCCCTTGGGCTGGCCGTAGCGCGGATAGACCGACAGGTTGCCCGCCTGCAGATCGACCTGCCCCGGCCTGGCGACCTTGCGCGCCTCGGTCAGCGCGGCCTCGAGCGCCTGCTTGAGCTCGTTCTGGACGGCGCCCGCCTCCTTGCCCTCGCGGGTGGTGGAGAAGCGCAGCTGCAGCAGATCGCGGGTCACTTCGGTGGTGGCCGAGGCATTCAGCGCGAGCACGTCGGTCCGGGCGGCCTGGGCCTGCGCCATCGCGGGCAGCACCGCCACCGCACCGGCGGCGATCAGGGTGCGGGCAAGGATCTTGGAGCTTCGGATCATTCGGGTTCCTACGGAGAGTCCAGGTGGGAACCAGCATAACGCGTGAGGAAAGCGTCACGGTTGACCACCACGGCGCGCCGTCCATCCGCCTTTTTGGGTCATTCATCGACCTCCGGTAGGGATATGGACAGCCCTGTTACAAAAGATGTAACCATCCGGTAAGGACTGATGCATCCCGCAAACAGGTCGAAAAACAGCCCTTACAGTCCCGCTGTTACAAATTCCGGAGTGGCCGCCATGCAAACCACAACCCGCCCCAACCGTGTCCTGGTCGTGGATGACGACGCCCGCATCCGCGACCTCCTTCGCCGCTATCTGGCCCAGGAGGGCTTCGAAGTCCTGCTGGCCGAAGACAGCAAGGCGCTCAACAAGCAGCTGACGCGCGAGACCGTGGACCTCATCGTCCTGGACCTGATGCTGCCCGGCGAGGACGGCCTGTCCATCTGCCGACGGCTGCGCGCCGCGGGCGACAGCACGCCCATCATCATGCTGACCGCCAAGGTCGAGGAAGTGGACCGGATCGTCGGCCTGGAGGTCGGCGCCGACGACTACCTGGCCAAGCCTTTCAATCCGCGCGAACTGCTGGCCCGCATCAACGCGGTGCTGCGCCGCCGTCCGCCGCCGGAAGCGCCGGGCGCGCCGTCCAAGGAACCGATGACGGTCCAGTTCGGCCCGTTCGAGTTCGACCTGGCGCTGCGCCGCCTGGCCAAGAACGGCGATCCGGTGCCGCTGACCACCGGCGAGTTCTCGATGCTGAAGGCCCTGGTGCGCCACCCGCGCCAGCCGCTGTCGCGCGACAAGCTGGCCATGCTGGCCCGCGGCCGCGAGTTCGAGCCCTTCGACCGCAGCCTGGACGTGCAGGTCTCGCGCCTGCGCAAGCTGCTGGAAGAAGATCCGGCGCAGCCGCGCTTCATCCAGACCGTGTGGGGGGTAGGCTACGTGTTCGTTCCGGACGAGGCGGCCTGATCCCGTGGCTCCCCCGCGTCTGGCGCTGAACCTGTTCTGGCGCACGTTCGCGCTGCTGGCGCTGCTGCTGGCGGCCGGTGTGCTGGCGTGGCAGCAGACCTTCAAGGCCCTGGAGGCCGAACCCAAGGCCCTCGAAGCGGCCCAGCAGCTGGCCGGCCTGGTCAACCTGTCACGCGTGGCGCTGTCCAGCACCGACGCGATCAACCGCGTGGCGGTGGTCAAGTCGCTGGCGCGCAGCGAGGCGGTGTCGGTCGAGGTCGCCGAAGCGACCGACCGCTGGCTCCCCTACGAGAACTCGCCCTTCGCGCAGCGTCTGCGCAAGGAGCTGGTCTCGCGGCTCGGACCGCAGACGGTGCTCGCGAGCGGGCTGAACGGCGTGCCGGGGTTGTGGGTGAGATTCGATGTCGGCCCGGACCAGTTCTGGCTGCAGACCAATCCGGCGCCGCTGCAGGCCAACATTTCCAGCAACTGGTGGTGGATCGCGATCGCGCTGGGCGCGTCGCTGCTGGGCGCCGCGGCGATCGCGCGGCTGATCAACCAGCCGCTGCGCGAGCTGTCGATCGCCGCGAGCCGCATCCGCGAGGGCGAGTACGACTCCCGCCTGGACGAAAGCACGCTGACCAGCGAGATCCGCGAGGTCAACATGGGCTTCAACCGGATGGCGCGCGAGCTGGCCAAGATGGAAGAGGACCGCAGCGTGATGCTGGCGGGCATCTCGCACGACCTGCGCACGCCGCTGGCGCGGCTGCGGCTGGAAGCGGAGATGAGCGTCAACGACGAGCAGGCGCGGACCTACATCGCGCAGGACATCGACCAGCTCGACGCGATCATCAACAAGTTCATGGACTACGCGCGGCCCAGCGAGCTGCAGCTGCAGGCGCTCAACCTGCGCGAGCTGGTGGAACGCGAGGCGCAGGGCTTCCGCGACCCGCAGCAGATCCAGATCAGCGTGCGGCTGTCCGCGGCGCTGCGCATCTGGACCGACCCGACCGAGCTGGGCCGCATCCTGCTGAACCTGTTCGAGAACGCGCGCCGCTACGGCCACCACGGCGACGAGCCGACGCGCGTCGAGGTGACCGCCGAGGCCGACAGCGCCTGGGTCCTGCTGACGGTGCGCGACCACGGGCCCGGCGTGCCGCCGGACAAGCTCGCGAAGCTGACGACGCCCTTCTACCGCGGCGACACGGCGCGCACGGCGGCGACCGGCGCGGGCCTGGGCCTGGCGATCGTCGAGAAGTCGGTGCAACGCCTGGGCGCGCAACTGCGGCTCGCGAATGCCGACGACAGCGGCTTCGTCGCGCAACTGAGGCTCAAGCGCGCGAGCGTCTGACGGCGTCCAAGCGCGAGAGCGTCTGACCGCAGTCGGCATTCCCGCTCGCGCAGTCAACCTGCCTCTCTGGCTCCCTCTCCCGCTTGCGGGAGAGGGTGGGGTGAGGGCCAGCGGACTCGGCAGTCAGCAAGAAGGCTTCAGCACTTCCACCGCCGCTGGCCCTCACCCCTGCCCTCTCCCGCAAGCGGGAGAGGGAGTGCGACCGAGCGATTCAGTCGGAGCGGACAAGCAGGCACACCGCGCGTGCCTCGATTGCCTTGAGTTCGCCGACGGGCCCCATCTTCTCGGCCGTCTTGGCCTTCACGTTGATCTGGCCGGGGTCGATGCCCAGCACTTCGGCGAGCCGCTGGCGCATCGCCGGGATATGCGGCGCCATCTTGGGCTGCTGCGCAATGATGGTGCCGTCGAGGTTGCCGATCACCCAGCCCAGGTCCTTCACGCGCCGGTAGGCCTCTTCGAGCAGCACCATCGAATCGGCGCCCTTGAACTCGGCGGCGGTGTCGGGGAACAGCTTGCCGATGTCGCCCAGCGCGGCCGCGCCGAGCAGCGCGTCGGTGATCGCGTGCGCGAGCGCGTCCGCGTCCGAGTGGCCCAGCAGGCCGTGCGTGTGCGGGACCGTGATGCCGCCGAGGATCAGCGGGCGGCCGGTGACGAGCTGGTGGGTGTCCCACCCCTCGCCGATGCGGAAATTCAGGACCATGAGGATGTGGCGTTGACTGCGGGGAACAAGCGGGGCGGCGGTCGAAAAAGCAGACGCGACGGAAGGAGCGGACGGGGCAGCGCTCAGTGCGGCAGCGCGTTCGTGACGACGAGCGGACCGTTGCGGGTGACGATCATCGTGTGCTCGAACTGCGCGGACAGGTTGCCCTTGACGCCGGAGAGGGTCCAGCCGTCGGCCTCCTCGTCGACCCAGCGGCTCTTGGTCGACAGGAAGGGCTCGATGGTGATGACCATGCCTTCGGTCAGCACGCGCGTGTCGTTCGCGTCGTAGTAGCCGGGGATGCTCTTGGGCTCCTCGTGCAGCGAGCGGCCGACGCCGTGGCTGCAGAGGTTCTCGATGATCTTGAACTTGTGCGCCTTGGCCACGCGCTCGATCGCGTGGCCGATGCGGTTGATCTTCGCCCCGGGTCTCACTTCCTTCATCGCCTGCTCCAGCGCGTACTGCGCGGCGAAGACCAGCTGCGTCTTCGTCGGCGTCGTCGGCGGAACGATGCGCGTGCCGCCGGTGTCGCCGAAGTAGCCGTCCAGCTCGGCCGAGACGTCGACGTTGACGACGTCGCCCTTCTGGATCACGCGGTCGCCGGGGATGCCGTGCGCGGCCTGCTCGTTGATCGAGATGCAGGTGGCGCCGGGGAAGTTGTACATCACGCGCGGCGCGGACTTCGCGCCGAATTCCGTCAGCCAGCGCTCGCCCATCTGGTCGAGCTCGAGCGTGGTCATGCCGGGCCGGATCGCGTCCAGCATGCGGCGCAGCACGGTGGCGACGGCTTCGCCGGCGGCCTTCAGGCCCTGGATATCGTCATCGGATTCGACAGTCATGCGCGGCTCCTGAGCAGGCGTTCGGCCAACGCGAAGTCGGCGGGATAGGTGACCTTGAAGTTTTCCATGGAAGCCTCGACCAGACGCGGCGAATGGCCCAGCGCCTCGACGGCGCTGGCCTCGTCGGTGATGCCTTCCATCGGGCCGGCCAGCGCGGGCATCAGCAGGCCGAGGCGGAACATCTGCGGCGTCTGCGCGGCCCACTTGCCGCGGCGGTCGACGGTGGCGGCGACGCGCGTCGACGGCGCCGCGCCGGGATCGGTGCCCGGGCTCGGGACCATCGCGTCCTTGAGCGTGTCGGCCACGGGCAACGCGAGCAGACCGCCGACCTCGTCGTCGTCGCAGGCGTCGATCAGCGCATCGACCCATTCGGGACGGAGCAGGCAACGGGCGGCGTCGTGGACGAGCACCCAGTCGTGCGGCTGGGCACCGCGTTCGCGCAAGGCCTGCAGGCCGGCGGCGACGGTGTCGGCGCGTGTCGCGCCGCCGGTCCGTGCGATCCAGCCGTGCTCGCCTTCGAAGCCAGGGACGGCGGATTCGAACTGGTCGTCGTCGGGTGAGAGCACGACCAGCGTGGCCTCGACCCGCGCGACGGCGCCGAGCGCCGCCAGCGTGTGCGCGATCAGGGCGCGGCCGGCGAGCGGGACGTACTGCTTGGGGCGGTCGGCGCCGGAGCGGCTGCCGACGCCCGCGGCCGGCACCAGCGCGAAGCAGCGCGGCGTCAGGCCGATGGGAAAGGAACTCATGGGGTCGATTGTAGGGAGCGCCTTGCAGGGAGCGCCAACCTCGGCATGAACGCCCTCTCCCGCACGGCGGGAGAGGGCGGGGGCTGAGGGCCAGCGGCGGTGGACGCGCGGCCCGACGCGGGGACGCCGATTCGATCGGCGAAAATCGGATCTCCTGATCCTCCCTGCCCTGCATGCCGTGTTCGCCATCGCCGACATCCACCGCCGCCTGACCGCGCTCGGCGCCAACGAGGCGCACGCGGGACGCGTGCTGCGGCACTGGGTCCAGGCCCGGCCGCTGACCGAGGGCCGGCGCCAGCTGGTGCACTACCTGCCGCTGGCGGTGCGCGACGCGCTGCCGGCGCTGATGGACGAGCTGCACGGGCTGGCGACACTGGTCGAGCGGCATCCGGGCGAGGACGGCTCCGCGCGACTGCTGGTGCGACTGCAGGACGGCCAGACGGTCGAGAGCGTGCTGCTGCCGCGCGACGGCCTGTGCGTGTCGAGCCAGGTCGGCTGCGCCGTGGGTTGCCGCTTCTGCATGACCGGCAAGGACGGGCTGCTGCGGCAGGTCACCGGCGCCGAGATCGTCGCGCAGGTGGCGCTGGCGCGTCGCGAGCGGGCGGTGAAGAAGGTCGTGTTCATGGGCATGGGCGAGCCGTCGCACAACCTGGAGGCCGTCATGGAAGCGATCGAGCTGCTCGGGCTCGAAGGCAACATCGGCCACAAGAACCTGGTGTTCTCGACGGTCGGCGACCTGCGCGCGTTCGAGCGGCTCGCCTCAGGTCCCGTCAAGCCGGCACTGGCCCTGTCGCTGCACACGACCAAGCCCGACCTGCGCCGCGAGCTGCTGCCGCGTGCGCCGCGGCTCACGCCGCGCGAACTGGTCGAGGCCGGCGAGCGCTACGCCCGCCAGACCGGCTATCCGATCCAGTACCAGTGGACGCTGCTGGCGGGCATCAACGACGGCGAGGACGAGCTCGACGGCATCGTCGACCTTCTCAAGGGCCGGTACGGCGTGCTGAACATGATCCCGTACAACAGCGTGCCCGAGCTGCCCTACGTGCGGCCCGACTGGGACAAGGCGCGCGACATCGCCCGCCGGCTGCATCAGCGCGGCGTGCTGACGAAGCTGCGCGACTCCGCCGGGCAGGATGTGGACGGCGGCTGCGGGCAGTTGCGGGCGCGCAGTCTCGATGTCCAGCTGACGTCGATGCGCGAGGCCCGTCGGTCGATTCCCATCGCCTCGGCGGACTGAGCATCAGCGAGCCTCGACCTCGACCTCAACGTCCGTCGGCGGCGGTCGGCGGGGGTCGGCGCATGTCGGCGGACGTCGGCGCACGTCAGCGCGCCTCGACGCACATCAACGCGCATCAACGCGCATCAACGCGCCTCGCTCACAACGCATAGGCGACGCTCACCCACAGCTGCGGCATCCGCGCCTTCGGCGCCGACAAGGACCGCCGATGCATCGCCGTGCCGAGGCGCCATCCCGCCGCGCCGTCCGCGCTCCAGGGTCCGTGCTGCCAGCGCAAGCCGACGCCAGCGCCGGCAAGCGTGCGACCCTGGGGCAGGACGCGCGCACGAGCGCTCGTCTCCCACGGCGTGTGGCTGAACCTCACCCGCCCGGCGTCGACGAACCCGAACGGCTCCAGGGCCTTCCACCGGTATCGCAGCTCCATCTGCGCCAAGACACCGTGGTCGCCCGAGGCCTCGCCCAGCGGCCACGCCCGCACGCCGTGCGCGCCGCCCAGGGGGAACTTCTTCGAGGCATCCAGGTTCTTGTTCGCGATCTGCCCGCTCCCGCGCAGCAGCAGTCCCCACGCGTTCCACTGCTTGAGCAGCGCCAGGTCGCTCGACAGCAGCAGGTATTCACCCGCCGAGCGCGCGCTCGCGGCATCAGCCACCGCCGCCGCCGCATCGCGCAGGCGCACATCGCCGACCTCCATCCACACGCCGCCCCAGGCGGCACTGCCCGCCGACGGAACCATCGCCGCCTGCAAGCCCGTGGTCACCGCCACCGCCCGTCGCGAATCGGTGAACGCCATCGCCTTGCGCGCGTAGGACGCGTTGGACGCGTTGGAGGCGTTGGAGGCGTTGGAGGCGTTGGACATGGTGGATGCCTTGGACGCATTGGGCGCGTGGCCCATGCGCCGCAGCTCCACGCCGATCTGCCAGCTCAACCGCCCGTTTCCCGTCGTGGTCAGCGGAACGTCCACCGCCGCCCCCAACGCGTCGACCTGCCCCTGTGCGCCGGACCGCGCGAGCGCCCTGCCCAGCCCGTAGTGGTGATGGCTGGCCGCCACCGCGCCCCGCGTGCCACGCGAGCCCAGCGGGAACTGGTAGGCCGCGATGCCATCCCAGCCCTTGGCGCCCGGCCCCGCACCCGAGGTGATCGAGACACCCGGCGGGCTTGACAACGCCTGCACCTGTGATCCTGTCGACAGCGACGCGGGTGATCCTGTCGACAGCGACGCGGGTGATCCTGTCGACAGCGACGCGGGTGATCCAGTCGGCGCCGACGAGGGCGTCGGGGCCTGACCGAGGACCGGCGCCACGCCCGCCAGACAGGCGAGGCCAACCGCAACGGACATCGCGTGCCGCCGGGCACCGGGAGAACACACGGATCGCCGCGACGACCGTCCGGTCGCTGGCGCCCCTTCGATGAATGAACTCTGCATGCTGGAGAAATGCTCAATGAGAGACCTCCATTCTTCGAAGCGCAGGCGTTCTCACCAATCGCCGCGGATCACCAACGCGGCGTCACCACCAGCCTCATCGCGGCACCTGGACCCTGGAATGCATCAGGAACCGCGCGCCGGGTACGCCGACTGCTCCCGGGATGGTCCGCACAACGCCCCTGCGCCCCAGCGCCCCTGCGCCTCCTTGCACCTCCGCCTTCTTGCGCCCCCTTGCGCCCACTTGCGCCCACTTGCGTCCCTCTTGCTTCCCCCTTCCGCGCCCCTTGTCGCTCCTGTCACGCCGTGTCGCGGCGGGCTCCCTACAATTCCCCCGAGCCCCTTCCCGGGGCTGTTCTCATTTGTGCGCCATGCAGCTGTCCACGATCTCCCCCGGCAAACGCTTCACCCTGCCCCGCCCCACCGGCTCCGCCGACGCGCTGCTGCTCGCCCGCTTCGCGCGGCAGCAGCAGGCCGCCGGCCGGCTGACGCTGATCGTCACCGCCGAGCCCGGCGACACGCAGCGCCTGGAGGACGAGCTCAAGTTCTTCGCGCCCGAACTGCGCGTCGCCGTCTTCCCCGACTGGGAGACCCTGCCCTATGACAGCTTCAGCCCGCACCAGGACCTGATCTCCGAACGGCTGGCCACGCTGTGGCGGCTGCTGCAGGCCAACGGGAAGCCGGTCGCCGAGCGCGACCTCGACGTCGTGCTGCTGCCCGCGACCACCGCGCTGACGCGGCTGGCGCCGCCGTCCTTCCTGGCCGCGACGACCTTCAACTTCCGCCAGAAGCAGCGCCTGGACGAGGCCGGCCTGAAGCGCCAGCTGACGCTGGGCGGCTACCAGCACGTCAGCCAGGTCGTCTCGCCCGGCGAATACGCCGTGCGCGGCGGCCTGATCGACCTCTACCCGATGGGCTCGCTGGTGCCCTACCGCGTCGACCTGTTCGGCGACGAGGTGGACTCGATCCGCGTCTTCGACCCGGACTCGCAGCGCTCGCTGTACCCGGTGCCCGAGGTCCGCCTGCTGCCCGGGCGCGAGTTCCCGATGGACGAGGCCTCGCGCAAGGCCTTCCGTGCCCGCTGGCGCGAGAAGATGGACGGCGATCCGACGAAATCGCGCATCTACAAGGACATCGACACGGGCCTGGCCACCGGCGGCATCGAGTACTACCTGCCGCTGTTCTTCGACGAGGTCGCCAGCGTGTTCGACTACGTGCCCGCCGAGGCCGGACTCGTCCTGCACGGCGAGGTGGACGAGGCGCTGCAGCGCTACTGGACCGACACGCGGGAACGCCACCGCTTCCTGCAGCACGACCCGGACCGCCCGATCCTGGCGCCCGAGGAGATCTTCCTGCGGCCCGAGGAGTTCTTCACCGCGACGCACCGCCACGCGGTACTGGCGGTGCGGGGCCACGAGGCCGTCGACTACGCACGCCCGCTGCCCGACGTCAGCGTCGAGCGCGGCGCGCAGGAGCCGCTCGCGCGCCTGGCCGCGCACCTGAAGTCCACCGACTTCCGCGTGCTGCTGCTCGCCGAGAGCGAAGGCCGCCGCGAGAGCCTGCTCGAGCTGCTGCGCGACAACAAGATCGATCCGCCGTCGGTGAAGGACCTCGCCGAATTCGAGGCGAACAAGGACGAGCGCTTCGTGATCACCGCCGCGCCGCTGGCGGCGGGCTTCTTCTGGTTCGAACCGGACGAGGGGCGCCAGATCCAGCTCTTCACCGAGACCGAGCTCTTCGCGACCACGCCCACCACGCGCCGCCGCCGCAAGCAGGAGCAGGTCAGCGACGTCAACGCGCTGATCAAGGACCTGTCCGAGCTGAAGGTCGGCGATCCGGTGGTGCACACGAACCACGGCATCGGCCGCTACCTCGGCCTGATCAACATCGACCTCGGCGACGGCCCCAGCGAGTTCCTGCACCTGGAGTACGCCGACAAGGCCACGCTCTACGTGCCGGTCGCGCAGCTGCACCTGATCAGCCGCTACACCGGCGTCAGCGCCGAGGAGGCGCCGCTGCACCGCCTGGGCTCGGGCCAGTGGGACAAGGCCAAACGCAAGGCCGCCGAGCAGGTCCGCGACACCGCCGCGGAGCTGCTCAATCTCTACGCCCGCCGCGCCGCGCGCGAGGGCCATGCGTTCCGCTACTCGCCGCACGACTACGAGGCTTTCGCGGCGAGCTTCGGCTTCGAGGAAACGCCCGACCAGCGCGCCGCGATCCACGCCGTCATCCAGGACATGATCAGCCCCAAGCCGATGGACCGGCTGGTGTGCGGCGACGTCGGCTTCGGCAAGACCGAGGTGGCGCTGCGCGCCGCCTTCGTCGCGGTGATGGGCGGCAAGCAGGTCGCGCTGCTGGCGCCGACGACGCTGCTGGCCGAGCAGCACTACCAGAACATCGCCGACCGCTTCGGCCGCTGGCCGGTCAAGGTCGCCGAGATGAGCCGCTTCCGCTCCGCCAAGGAGATCAAGGCGGCGATGGAAGGCCTGGCCGACGGCTCGATCGACATCGTCATCGGCACGCACAAGCTGCTGTCGGCGGAGGTGAAGTTCAAGCGCCTGGGACTGCTGGTCATCGACGAGGAGCACCGCTTCGGCGTGCGCCACAAGGAAGCGATGAAGGCGATGCGCGCCGAGGTCGACGTGCTGACGCTGACCGCCACGCCGATCCCGCGCACGCTGGGCATGGCGCTGGAGGGCCTGCGCGACCTGAGCGTCATCGCCACCGCGCCGCAGCGGCGCCTGGCGATCAAGACCTTCGTGCGCAGCGAGACCAGCGGCACGATCCGCGAGGCCATCCTGCGCGAACTCAAGCGTGGCGGGCAGGTCTACTTCCTGCACAACGAGGTCGAGACGATCGAGAACCGCCGCATGAAGCTCGAGGAGCTGCTGCCGGAGGCGCGCATCGTCGTCGCGCACGGCCAGATGCCCGAGCGCGAGCTGGAACGCGTGATGCGCGAGTTCGTCGGCGGCAAGCACAACGTGCTGCTGTGCTCGACCATCATCGAGACCGGCATCGACGTCCCCAGCGCCAACACCATCGTCATCAGCCGCGCCGACAAGTTCGGCCTGGCGCAGCTGCACCAGCTGCGCGGGCGCGTCGGGCGTTCGCACCACCAGGCCTATGCCTACCTGATGGTGCCGGACGTCGAGGGCCTGACCAAGCAGGCGGCGCAGCGGCTGGAAGCGATCCAGGCGATGGAGGAACTCGGCTCGGGCTTCTACCTCGCCATGCACGACCTGGAGATCCGCGGCGCCGGCGAGGTGCTGGGCGAGCACCAGAGCGGCAACATGATGGAGATCGGTTTCCAGCTCTACAACGAGATGCTGTCGGAGGCCGTGCGCTCGCTCAAGGCCGGCCGCGAGCCGGACCTGCTCAGCCCGCTGTCGGCGACCACCGAGATCAACCTGCATGCGCCCGCGCTGCTGCCGGACGCCTACTGCGGCGACGTGCACCAGCGGCTGTCCTTGTACAAGCGGCTCGCGACCGCGGACCGCGCCGAGCAGATCGACGCGATGCTCGAGGAGATCACCGACCGCTTCGGCAAGCTGCCGGCGCAGGGACAGACCTTGTTCGACACGCACCGCCTGCGCGTGCTGGCCAAGCCCTACGGCGTGATGAAGATCGACGCGGCGCCCAGCGTCATCAACATCAACTTCCGGCCAAACCCGCCGATCGATCCGATGCGGGTGATCGAGCTCGTGCAGAAGAACCGCAACATCAAGCTGGTGGGCAACGAGAAGCTGCGCATCGACAAGGCACTCACGGATCCGAAGGACCGCGCGCAGGCGGTGCGCGAGGTGTTGAGGCTGCTCGGCGCGCCGGTGGCGCAGGCCTGATCGCAGGTCTGCTTTGCAAGGGTGAAACGGCGGCTCCGGCCGCCGTTTTCAATGGCAATCCGGAGAAGTGACCGACCCTCACTCGAATTGCTGGAAGACGCCCGGCACGTCCACCAGTTCGAGTCAATGACGGCAGAGGAACCGCTTCCTAGACTGACGGCTTCTCAACTTCTGGGGATGCCGATGCATCAACACACGCCACTGTTACCCCTGATCGAAGCAAGCCGTCGGATCGATGCAGTCGAATCGATCGATGTCATGGCCGCCCGCCAAGCACAGGAAGACGCGGAAGAGGCGGCCTGGGATGCCGCACGCGAAGCCGAGTTCGCTGCCAAGGAGAGGGGATGCGCCTACGCGATGACTTGCTTCCAGTGCCGGCACCTGCCGCCGGACGACCGGCTGACCGATCCGGATTCGCTCATCCGCGCGATCTCCGAAAGCAAGCGCATCTCTCGCCTTATCCTGCATGCGCGCGAGGGCTGCGAGACCTGCCCGTACCTGCCGGAGAACTACGGTAAGCCGGTGCGGGCCCGGGTTCTCGGGCTGGACGACTGGGAGGACGATGCTGAAGTCGACAGGATCCGTCGCGCGCGCTTCGACGCCTGGGAGGCGCAACATGGATCGCGTTGAACCGCTCTACATGCTCGACACGAACATCATGAGCTACCTGATGGAGCGTCCCGGATCGGAACGGCTGGCTCACTGCCAGAAGCGCCTCGATTCACTCACCGGACGTGTCGCCATCAGCGTCATCGTGCAAGCCGAGATCTTCGCCGGGCTTGAGAAGAAGAACTCCAACCGCAAGGAGCTGCGCTTGCGGGAGCTGATGCGAGAGATCCGGGTCGAGTATCTCGATCGAGGACTCTGGTTTTCCGACCTCTACGCTTGCATCAGGTCCGCCAGCGAGCAGCGCGGCCAACGCATCGAACAGTTCGACGCAGCCATCGCCGCGCACGCGATGGCGCTGGGCGCAACCTTGATCAGCAAGGACAAGGGCCTGGCGCGTGTGGAGGGCCTGAAGCTGGAGTCCTGGGATGTTCCTGGCATCAGTGACCGGCAGCACGCCCCTCGCGTCTCGGAGCCGGCCGCCGCATACCTCTCGCGCTTGAGCGATACCCGCTTCGGTTGGGCCGAAACGCCGACATTCTGGATGACCGGCACTCGCGGAGCGACCTACGTCGGCGCGCATGCGCGCTGAGGCTTGCCTCGGCGAGTGCGCTAAGCTCCCGCCCGTCCCCGCCGACTGATTGCCGTGATCATCGGCGGGGACCTTCCGCATTCAAGGTCCCGCGCGCCGGGCCCCATCTTCCAGGCCCGTTTCCAGGCCCGCTGCAGGTTCCGATCGCATGACCACCACGCCGTCCCCGTCGTCCACCTTCTCCCCGCTCGTCCTGCAGGGCTTCACGCCGCCGCTGGCGCTGCGCGACTTCAAGCTCGCCGCCTTCGACATGGATTCGACGCTGATCTCGATCGAGTGCATCGACGAGATCGCCGCCGCCGCGGGCCGCAAGGCCGAGGTCGCCGCGATCACCGAGGCCGCCATGCGCGGCGAGATCACCGACTTCAAGGACAGCCTGCGCCGCCGCCTCGCACTGCTGAAGGGCGTCGGCGAGAACGCGCTGGCACAGGTGCTGCGCGAGCGGCTCAACTTCAACCCCGGCGCGCGCGAACTCTGCGCCGCGCTGAAGGCGGCCGGCCTGAAGCTGGTGCTGGTCTCCGGCGGCTTCACCTACTTCACCCGCTTCGTCGCCGCCGAGCTGGGCATGGACTTCGTCCGCAGCAACGAGCTGGAGATCGCCGACGGCCGGCTGACCGGCGCCCTCGTGATGCAGGACTGGGGCGACATCTGCGACGGCGAGGAGAAGCGCCGCATGATGCTGGCCTGCGCCGGGCACATCGGCGCGACCTCCGCGCAGTGCATCGCCGTCGGCGACGGCGCCAACGACCTGCCGATGATGGGCGCCGCCGGGCTCTCGGTCGCCTATCACGCCAAACCCAAGGTCCGCGAGCAGGCCATGGTCGCGATCAACGACGGCGGCCTCGACCGGTTGCTGACAGTGTTGCGCTGAGGTTCTTGCCGACCGGCGTCGAGCCTGCGATGCTCCCGGCAAACAGGGAGCAGCGATGCGAGAACAGCACGCGACAAGGACGGACGAGCAGGCCGACATCGATCACCTGCAACGCGACGTGCTGGAAGCCGTCGCGCTCGGCCGCCCGCTGGCGGCGGTGATGGACCTGCTGTGCCGCGCCGTCGAGGCGCTGGCACCGGAGGTGATCTGCTCCGTGCTGGCGGTGGACGAGGACGGTCGCGTGCACCCGCTGGCCGCCCCCAGCCTGCCGACCACGTTCAGCGGCGCGCTGGAAGGCTTCATGATCGGTCCGCAGGCCGGCTCCTGCGGCACCGCCGCCTGGCGCCGCCAGCCGGTCGAGGTCACCGACATCGCCAACGACCCGCTGTGGGCCGACTTCCGCGAGCTCGCGCTGCCGCACGGGCTGCATGCCTGCTGGTCCACCCCCATCCTGCTGGGCGCCGACCAGGTCGTCGCCACCTTCGCGCTGTACTACCGAGAACCGCGCGGCGCGGCGCCCTTCCACCGCCGCATGGTGCAGGCCTGCACGCAGCTGTGCCAGATCGCGTTCATGCACGACCGACACCAGCGCGAGATCGAGCGCCTGGCCTACTTCGACGGCGTCACCGGCCTGCCCAACCGCACCCTGCTGGCCGACCGCGCCCGGCAGACGCTGATGCAGGCCTCGCGCACCGAGGCGCCGGCCGCGCTGCTGCTGCTCGACATCGACCGCTTCAAGACCGTCAACGATTCGCTGGGCCATGCCGTCGGCGACCAGGTGCTGAAACACATCTCCGAGCGGCTGCTGGGCGCGCTGCGCGACAGCGACACCCTGGCGCGCCTGGGCGGCGACGAGTTCGTCGCGCTGCTGCCGGGCTGCTCGGCGGACGACGCGATGCATGTGGCTGGCAAGCTGCGCGCGGTGCTCGAGGCTCCGATCCCGCTCGCCGGCAGTCATGCGCGCGTGCAGATGACGGCCAGCATCGGCGTCTGCGCCTATCCGCGGGACGGGCTCGACCTCGACCAGCTGCTGAAGAACGCCGACATCGCGATGTACGAGGCCAAACGCGCCGGCCGTGACTGCGCTCGCTTCTTCCTGCACGCGATGAACCAGGCTCTGGACGAGCGGCTCGACATCGAGGCCGCGCTCCGTCACGCGCTGTCCCACCAGTTGCTGCAGCTGCACTTCCAACCCAAGGTGCGGTTGACCGACCGCGCGCTGGTGGGCGTCGAAGCGCTGCTGCGCTGGCACGACGCCGAACGCGGCTGGGTGTCGCCGGACCGCTTCATCCCGGTCGCCGAGGAGAGCGGCCTGATCAATGCGCTGGACGCCTGGGTGCTCGCGCAAGCCTGCGCGCAACTGGCACGCTGGCGAGCCGAGGGGATCGCCGTGCCGGGCGTGTCGGTGAACGTCTCGCCGCAGCGTTTCCATCAGGACGACGTCGCCGCCCATGCGCGGGCGCTGCTCGCGAAGCACGGACTGGCGGCGAGCGATCTGACGCTGGAGGTCACCGAGCGGCTGATGCTCGACGACACCAGCCGCCCCCGCGAGCAACTGCAGCAGTTGCACGAGATGGGTGTCGGCGTGTCGGTCGACGACTTCGGCACCGGTTATTCAAGCCTGAGCTACCTGAAGCGCCTGCCGGTGACCGAGCTGAAGCTCGACAAGAGTTTCGTGCGCGACCTGGAGCAGGACGCCGACGATCGCGCGTTGTCGAGCGCGGTGATCGGCATCGGGCGTTCGCTCGGACTGACCGTGGTCGCGGAAGGCGTGGAGACCGAGGGGCAGCGCGCCGTCCTCGTCGCGATGGGCTGCGACGCGGCGCAGGGCTGGCTGTTCGGCAGACCGATGGCAGCGGAGGCGCTGGCCGGCTGGATCGCCGCCCAGGGGTGAGATCCGGGCCCGGCGCAGGCCTCGCTCAGCCGGCCGCGTGCACGGCCTTGGGCGTGACGATGATGCCGTCCTCGTCGGCGTAGAGCCAATCGCCTGGACGGATCCAGACGCCCTCGATCAGGACGGGCAGGTCCGCGAGGCCCTGCTCGCGGCGCTCGGTCGGCATCGGCACATGGCCCAGCGCGAAGATGCCGACGGCCGCCGCGCGCAGCTCCTCGAGGTCGCGCACCGCGCCGTGGACCAGCACGCCGGCCCAGCCGTTCTTCGCCGCGCTGACGGCGAGGTTGCCGCCCAGCAGCGACCGCCGCAACGAACCGCCGCCGTCGACCACGAGCACGCGTCCGGCGCCGAAGCTCTCGACGGCCGCCTTGACTTGCGAGTTGTCGTCCAGGCATCTCACCGTGGCCACCGGGCCGGCGAAGCGCGGATGTCCGCCGTAGCTGCGATACAGGCTGCCCGGCAGCCAGCGCGTGTCGCCGCTGGTGTCGGCCTTCAGCGAGTCGCAGAGATCGCAGGTCGAGAAACGGATCGCGGCGCGGGTCGCGGCGCTGGGACTGGTCATCGGGTCACTCCTCCGGGTCGTTCAGGATCTCGATGCGTTGGCCGTTGAACTCGACCACCTGGCCGGCGCGGATCTTGGCGGTCTTGCGCAGATCGACCTGACCGTCGACGCGCACCTGGCCCTCGGAGATGAAGTGCCGGGCCTCGCCGCCGCTGCTGGCCAGCGAGGTGGCCTTGAGCAGCTTGTCGAGTTCGATGTATTCGCCGCGCAGGGCGAAGGGGATGGCGGAAGCAGTCATGGCGTGATTTTCCGTCATCCGGCTTTCCGCTTCAGCGCCGCCTCGCGGATGCTGCTGAGCGTCGCGCGGCTGGTGGAGATCTCGACCGGCAGCTTCAGGTGGATCAGCGTCGGGACCTGCGCCGAGAGGGCCTGCCGCAGCGCGGGCTCGACGTCCTCGGTGCGGGCCGCGCTGAACGCGAGCCAGCCATAGGCGCGGGCGAGCGCGGCGAAGTCCGGGTTGTGCAGGTCGCTGCCGCTGACGCGGCCGGGATACTCGCGCTCCTGGTGCATGCGGATCGTGCCGTAGCTGCCGTTGTCGACCACGAGACAGATCAATCGCCGCGCGCCATGGGCCATCGCGGTGGACATCTCCTGGCCGGTCATCAGGAAGTCGCCGTCGCCGGCAATGTTGACGACCCAGCGCTCGCGCTGCAGCAGCGCTGCCGCGACGGCGGCCGGGAAGCCGTAGCCCATCGCGCCGCTGGTCGGCGCCAGCTGCGTGCGGCCGCCCTGATGCAGCGCCGTGTAGCGATGGAAGCGATGCAGCCAGCCGCTGTAGTTGCCCGCGCCGTTCGTGAAGATGGTCTCCGCGGGCAGCAGCCGGTCCAGCAGATGCATGACCTCGGCCAGGTCCATCGGGCCGACCGGCAGCGCCTGCTGGTTGCGCTGGTAGTCGGCATGCGCGTCGCGCGACCACTGCAACCACGGCAGCTCTTCGACGTCGGCGGGCGGGCGCAGCTGCTGCAGCGCCAGCGCGGCGCCGCTCATGCTGGCCTGGATCATCTGGTCGGCCGCGTAGACGCGGCCCAGTTCCTCGGACCCGGCATGGATGTGCACCAGTTGCTGGGCAGGCCGCGGCGCCTTCAGCAGCGTGTAGCCGCCGGTGGTCATCTCGCCCAGGCGCGGGCCGATGGCGATGATGAGGTCCGCCTCGCCGACGCGCTTGGCGAGCGCCGGATTGATGCCGATGCCGACGTCGCCCGCGTACAGCGGATCGCGGTTGTCGTAGAGGTCCTGGAAGCGGAACGCGCAGCCGACCGGCAGCTGCCAGGCGTGGGCGAAGTCCTGCAGCGCGGCGCAGGCCTCGGCGGTCCAGCCGCCGCCGCCGGCGATGACGAACGGCCGCTGCGCGCCTTCGAGCCGCGCCTGCAGTTCGACCAGGTCCGCCGGTGCCGGCCACGCGACGGCGGGCTTGGCGCGGGGAAGCACCGGCGCGTCGGTGAGCTGCGTGAGCATGTCCTCGGGCAGCACGAGGACGACCGGACCGGGGCGTCCCTGCATGGCGGTGTGGAAGGCCCGCGCGACGTATTCCGGCAGGCGATGCGGGTCCTGCACCTCGCCGACCCATTTCGCCATGCCCAGCGTGCCCGGGCCGAACATCTGGCGGTAGTCGACTTCCTGGAAGGCTTCGCGATCGCGCTGATCCGAGGCCACCTGCCCGATGAACAGGATCATCGGCGTCGAGTCCTGGAAGGCCGTGTGCAGCCCGATGCTGGCATTGGTGGCACCGGGTCCGCGGGTCACGAAGCACACGCCGGGGCGACCGGTCAGCTTGCCCTGGGCATCGGCCATGAAGGCCGCACCGCCCTCCTGCCGGCAGCCGATGAAGCGGATGCGCTCGCGGTGCTCATGGAAGCCGTCGAGGACCGCGAGGTAGCTCTCGCCTGGAACTCCGAAGACCTCCGTGATCCCTTGCTCGATCAGGGCCTCGACGAGGACGTGCCCGGCGGGGCGGCTGACGGTGCGGTGCTGATCCATGACGGACGACTGTAGCGAGCGGCCCCGCCATTGCAAGCGGGTGGGATGTCCCCTGTTGCGGCGCGGATGCGGGTTGCGAAATCCAGGGCTTCGGGGTCAAGTGTTGCCCGGGCTATTTCCTGGGTTCGAACACGCGTTCCAGCGCGTTGGCGAACTTGTCCGCGACCGTGGTGAAGACGGTGTCCGGCAGCGGCTCCTTCTTCGGTGAAGCCATCCGCAGGATGGCGATCAGCAACACTGTCGGAACGGAAAACAATGCCAGCATCACACCCGCGACGCCGTGCCAGCCATCGCCCTGGATCATCGGGTTCGTGCACTCCACGATGCGCGCGAAGGAATCGGTGATCTCCGCCAGCGGCGAGCAGTTGAAGGGCCAGATGGTCATCAGCTTCAGGATGACCAACACACCGACGATGTACAGGGTGCCGGCGACGCTCAGTCCACCGAAGGTGCTCGCGCGCTTGATCTTGTAGTCGAGCACTTCCGAATCGAACTTCTTCAACTCCCCCGCTGCCGGTTCATCGACCGGTGGGACCGGCATCAGCGGCGGCTCCGCCATCGGGAAGGACGACTCTTTCATTGCAGCTTCTCCCGATAGAAGGAGCGGATGCTGTCGTCGGGAATGACAGCCTGTTTGGCGGCTCGCGCAGTTGACCAGGGACCGCCCGGTTCATGCCCTAGCGTCGACAACTGCGACGCGCTGAGCCCGCCATACCGGTCCATCACCTGATCGAGAACGCGCCAGAACGCCGCATCCTCGGTGGACGGCATCAGCGCCTGGTACGCATTGGTCCGCGCCTCGACAGTCTCGATGTATTGGCAGATCGCCTCATGACCGAGGTTCTTCAGCCGGTGAAAGAGCGTCTCGAAAACGGGGCCGTATTCCCACGCCTCCGGTCGTTCGTCGACCGCGGGCAGCCCCTGCAGCGCGAGGCGCCACGCGTGGATGAAGAAGATCAGCTTCTGCAGCTTCAGATGACTGATGCGAATGCCGCGCTGTTTCGCTCGGTAGAGCACGGCATTGGCGACGATGGCGGGTGAGTAGGGCATGGTTTGCGGACTCCAGAGCCAACGACTCTAGATCCGCCGCATGCCGCTGCAAACGAAGGTCCCCGCGCTGTTGCGTCCACGACGCGATGCAAGTTCCGGGACCAGCCTCGATTGCTATGACGACCTCGGATGACCACCTATGCCAGTCACCCGGCACCTCGCATTGACTTCCCCCTGAGGGGTGTCAGCGCTTCCCTTGCCGCACCAGGCTCGCCGCGCCGATGCCCAGCAGCAGCGCGAACGACGCGCCGAAGAACACCGCGTTGTTCCAGTGCCGGTCCATCAGCGCGCCGAAGATCGGCGCCGCGACGGCGAAGCCGGTGTCCAGGCCGGAGTACACCGTGCCGTACACGCGCCCCGTCGCTCCGGGCGGCGCCGCGCGCTTGATCAGCATGTCGCGCGACGGGCCTGCGAGGCCCGTGCCGAAGCCTGCCGTCGCCGCCGCAATCAACGCTGCCGTCGCCGGCAGCCAGCCCGTCGCCGTCAACGCCAGCAGCGCCGCGGCGACGAACATCGCACCGGCGATGTTGCGCTCCAGGTTCTGCGACTTCGCCACCAGGAAGCCGCCGACGATCATCCCCGCCGCGCCGGCCAGCATGTAGCCGGTCACGACGAACGCGGTGCTGGCCAGGCTCACGCCGTACATCGCCGACAGTGCCGGCGACGCGAAGCTCTGGATCGCGCTCAGCGCGGAGGTCGTGAAGAAGAAGAACGAGAAGCACAGCCACACCGACGGCAGCTTCAGGAAGGCCATCGGATGCTCGTCGACGGGCGCCTTCGCCGCGCCGGCCTTCTCATGGCCCCACGAGCCCTGCGTGTCGTCGATCGCGTCGCGCTTGAAGACCAGCAGCGCGATCACGAACAGCGCCCACGCCGCGGTCGCCGCGTAGCCCAGGCGCCATTGGCCGGTCGCCTCGTGCATCGAGATCAGCAGCACCGGCGCCACGGCCCAGCCGAGGTTGCCCGTGATGCCGTGCACCGAGAACGCATGCCCCAGCCGCTGCTGCGACACCCGCTTGTTCAGGATCGTGAAGTCCACCGGGTGGAAGGGCGAGTTGCCCAGCCCTGCCAGCGCCGCGGCCAGCGCCAGCCCGACGAAGCTCTGGGCCGTGCCCGCCGCCAGCGACGCCAGCACGAAACAGCCCAGCGCCGCGAACAGCACCGGCCGCGCGCCCGTCCTGTCGACCAGGAAGCCTGACAGCGCCTGCCCCACGCCCGAGATCACGAAGAAGATCGTCACCAGCAGGCCGAGTTCGGAATAACTCAGCCCGAACTCCCGCATGAACACCGGGAACAGCGGTGGCAGCAGCATGTGGAAGAAGTGCGAGGTGCCGTGGGCCAGACCGATCAGGCTGATGGTCTGGATGTCTCGTTGCCTGCTCTGTGCGGCGCTCTGTTCGGGGCTCGGCGACAGGCCGGCCGCGTCGGCGGTGGTGGTGGCGGTGTTCATGAACGGAATGGTGACAGGGCCTTTACGTCGGAATTACGATAGCCGGACAAGTTCTGTCGAGTTTCCGCCATGGATCATCCGACCCCTCCTTCGCACCCTCCTTCGGCCTCTCCTTCGGCCTCTCCTTCGACCTCTCCTTCACCCGCTCGTCCGACGCCGCACCCCACCCCGACCCTCACCCGTCGCACCAGCCTGCCGCCGCTCGATCCGCGCCGCTATGCGCCCAGCGCCGTGCGCCCGGTGCGGGCCAAGTCGCGCAGCCTGGACGGGTTCATGGACATCCAGGCCCACCACCACACCTGGGGCCAGTTCGTCTTCTCGGTGACCGGCGTCGTGCGCGTCAGCACCGACCGCGCCACCTTCCTGGTCCCGCCCTCGCGCGGCGTCTGGATCCCCGCCGGCGTGGTCCATGCGGTGACCGCCGTCGAGCGCTGCGAGCTGCGCACCCTCTACCTGCTGGATCCGCCCGACGACGGCGAGGTCTGGGCCGAGAACCGCGTCCTCGAAGTCTCCCCGCTGCTGCGGGAGCTGGCGGTGCAGCTCGCGCGGGACGAGATCGAGCCCGCTGGAACCGTGGCCGAGGTCGTGGCCGACCGCGAGGGCTGGATCGGCAAGCTGATCCTCGACGAGATCCGCCGCGCGCCCAGCCTGCAGCTCGGCGTCGCGCTGCCGACCGACAAGCGCCTGCGCCGCCTCTGCGAGGCCGTGCTGGCCGAGCCGATGCGCCATGCCAGCCTGGACGACTGGGCGGCGGAAGTCGGCGCGAGCGCGCGCACCGTCTCCCGCCTCTTCCGCCAGGAGCTGGGCAGCAGCTACGCGCAATGGCGCCAGCAGGCGCTGCTGGCCGAGGCGCTGCGGCTGGCGGCGCATCGCAAGCCGATGCAGGTCATCGCCGCGGAGCTCGGCTACGCCAGCGCCAGCGCCTTCACCGCGATGGTCACAAGGACGGTCGGCATGCCGCCGAGCCGGTTTTTCGGCCAGACCTAGAATTCCTCCCCTATGGAACAGGTTCTCTACGACTTCGCCCGCCAGGACGCGGACGGCGCCACCTGCACCGCCCATGCCTGGGCCAAGGTGCCGGCACCGTTGACGCCCAGCCAGCGCTCGCAACTCAAGGCGCGTGCCGCCGAACTGCTCAAGGCCAAGGGGGCGGTGCTCGTCGCCCATTACTACGTCGACGGCGACCTGCAGGACCTCGCGCAGGAAAGCGGCGGCATCGTGTCCGATTCGCTGGAGATGGCGCGCTTCGGCCGCGACCACGCGGCGCAGACCCTGGTGGTCGCCGGCGTGAAGTTCATGGGCGAAAGCGCCAAGATCCTCAGCCCCGAGAAGCGCGTGCTGATGCCCGACCTGGACGCGACCTGCTCGCTGGACCTGGGCTGCCCGGCCGAGGACTTCGCCGCCTTCTGCGACGCGCATCCCGACCGCACCGTCGTCGTCTACGCCAACACCAGCGCCGCGGTGAAGGCGCGCGCGGACTGGATGGTCACCAGTTCCTGCGCGCTGGAGATCGTCAGCGAACTCAAGGCCCGCGGCGAGAAGATCCTGTGGGCGCCCGACCGCCACCTGGGCCGCTACATCCAGGAGCAGACCGGCGCCGACATGCTGATGTGGAACGGTGCCTGCATCGTCCACGACGAGTTCAAGGGCCTGGAACTGGAGCTGCTGCGCGAGCAGCACCCCGACGCGATGATCCTGGTCCACCCGGAGTCGCCGGCCTCGGTGGTCGCGCAGGCGGACGTCGTGGGATCGACCTCCGCGCTGATCAAGGCCGTGGTCGAGGGCACGGCGCGCGAATACGTCGTCGCCACCGACAACGGCATCCTGCATGCGATGCGGCAGATGGCGCCGGGCAAGGTCCTGATCGAGGCGCCGACGGCGGGCAACAGCGCCACCTGCAAGAGCTGCGCGCACTGCCCCTGGATGGCGATGAACGGCCTGCAGGGCCTGGTCGATTGCCTGGAGCGCGGCACCGGCGAGATCTTCGTCGAAGAGACGATCCGGGTCGAAGCGAAGTCGTGCATCGACCGCATGCTCGACTTCACCGCGAAGCTCAAGGAGAAGAAGGCGGCGGAAGCGGGCGCGATGGTGCCGGGCATCGGCGCGGCCTGATCGCACTTCGACGGCCGCTGGCCCTCACCCCTGCCCTCTCCCGCAAGCGGGAGGAGGCGTCTCGTGAGGGCGTCTCGTGAGTGCGCCCCGCGTGAACGAGTGTCACCGGGGGCTTTCCATCTGCGCGGGGGGCGGCCTATGCTGTGGCCATCCCAGTTGCCCACGGCAGGACGTGCTCATGGACTTCACCTCGCTCTACAACCATCACGAACGCGAAGTGTTTGCCGCGGTGATGGAGAACGCTCCGCAGTTCCCCGAGATCCACCGTGAAGCCGAATTGCTGGCCGACGTGGCCTGCGTCGCGCTGAACCGGCTGCCTCCGCGCTACATCCGCCATGCGGTGGACTACTCGTTCTACCTGACCGAGCAGGAGCGGCTGGACGTGGATGCCGCGATCAAGGAAGCGGTCAGCTACGCCTTCAACTTCGTGCAAGCGCGCAGCGTCCTTCGCACGAAGCAGCGCTGAGCGCCAACGCAGACTCAGGCCAGGGCTCAGGCCCATGGTCCACGAGGCTCACTGGGGCCGGAATGGGGCTTGGGGTCCCTGGAGGGGCGCCCCATGCCCCGTGGAGAGCCCACGCTTGACGACGGCAGGCATCGACGCAGTCCGCGACGTCCTGCTCAGCGCGTATTCCCGTTGCGCACCAGCACCGTCGGCAGACTCGCCGGCAGCGTGCGCGGGTAGTCGCGGCTGTAGTGCAGCCCGCGGCTTTCGTGCCGCAGCAGCGCCGAACGCACGATGAGTTCCGCGCAATCGACCAGGTTGCGCAACTCCAGCAGGTCGCGGCTGACGCGGAAGTTGGCGTAGTAGTCGTCGATCTCCGCGCGCAGCAGGTCGATGCGATGCAGGGCGCGCTCCAGGCGCTTGGTCGTGCGCACGATGCCGACGTAGTTCCACATCAGCGAACGCAGCTCGTCCCAGTTGTGGGCGATGACGACCTGCTCGTCCGCGTCCTCGACCTGGCTTTCGTCCCAGGCCGGCAGCGGCGCCGGAGGGAGCACCTCCTGCGCCAGGATGTCGGACGCGCAGCCCTGGCCGAGCACGACGCATTCCAGCAGCGAGTTGCTCGCCAGCCGGTTGGCGCCGTGCAGGCCGGTGTGGGCGGTCTCGCCGACCGCGTAGAGGCCGGGCAGGTCGGCGCGGCCCTGCAGGTCGGACACCACGCCCCCGCAGGTGAAGTGCACCGCCGGCACCACCGGGATCGGCTGGCGCGCGATGTCGATGCCCAGCGCGAGGCAACGCGCGTGGACGGTCGGGAAGTGTTCCTTCAGGAAGTCCTCGCCGAGGTGCGTGGCGTCGAGCCACACGTGGTCGAGGCCGTGTTTCTTCATCTCGAAGTCGATCGCGCGGGCGACCACGTCGCGCGGTGCGAGTTCGAGCCGTTCATCGTGCGCCGCCATGAAGCGCGTCCCGTCCGGCAGCTTCAGGTGACCGCCCTCCCCGCGCAGCGCCTCGGTGATCAGGAAGCTGCGTTCCTGCGGGTGGTACAGGCAGGTCGGGTGGAACTGGATGAACTCCATGTTGGCGATGCGGCAGCCCGCGCGCCACGCCATCGCGATGCCGTCGCCGGTGGAGGTGTCCGGATTGGTCGTGTAGCGGTAGACCTTGCCGGCGCCGCCGGTGGCCATCACCACGGCGCGCGCCGCGATCGCGTCGACGCGCTGGGCGTCCATGTCGAGCGCGTAGATGCCGTAGCAGCGGGACGGCTCGTCGCGCTGCACATGCCGCGAGGTGATCAGGTCCAGCGCCATCCAGCGCTGGCGCAGCTCGATGTTGGGATGGGCCTGCGCCTTGGCCAGCAGCGCGTCGTGGATGGCCTTGCCGGTGGCGTCGGCGGCGTGGGCGATGCGGCGCACCGCGTGGCCGCCCTCACGGGTCAGGTGCAGCCCGAGCGGCCCCTGCTCATCGAGCGTGAAGGGCACGCCCTGCTCGACCAGCCAGCCGACGGCATCGGCGCTGCGTTCGGCGATGTAGCGGGCGGTGGCCTCGTCGACCAGACCGGCGCCGGCCTCCTGCGTGTCGCGGACGTGGCTCTCGATGCTGTCGTCAGAGCCGAGCACCCCGACGATCCCGCCCTGCGCCCAGGCGGTGGCGGCCTCGTTGAGTTCGCGCTTGGCCAGCACGATCACCGGCACGCGGTCGGCGAGGTGAAGCGCCACGGTCAATCCGGCCAGGCCGGCACCCACGATCACCACCGGCGCCAGCGCGGCGTCGGTCCGAACAGCTGCTGTCATCGTCATCGCCCGGTCATCGGGGCGTCATCGCTTGGGAGTGGGGATTCTAAGCATCGGACCGTGGCGCGCCCCCGCCGCGTCGAAGCAGCGAGGGCGGCAGGCGCTCGTGCTTGTTCCAGTTCGCGCGGAAGGCCTGCACGCTGCCGTAGCCGCAGGTGGCGGCGATGTTCTCCAGCGACAGCCGTGAACTGGTCATCAGCCGGCGGGCCAGGTCCATGCGCAGCGCGATCTGGTACTGCTTGATGCTGACGCCGGTCTCGGCGAGGAACAGCCGGGCCAGATGGCGTTCGCTCAGGCCGGCCTGAGCGGCCAGTTCGTCGATCGTGACGCGACCACCCAGTTGTGTCGCGATCGCATCCTGGACCGCATGGATGCGCTGGTTGCCGTGGGCGCGGTAACGCGTCGCGGCGGACAGTTCGGGGTCGGCGCCGAAGCGGCGGAAGTTCACCACGTTCTCGCGCGCGACCTGGATGGCGACGTCCTCGCCGAAGGCCTGCGCCACCAGGTGCAGCGCCAGGTCGATGCCGGAGGTGACCCCGGCGGACGTGAGCAGGTCCCCGTCCTCGACGAACACGCGGTTCTCGAGCACCGTCGTCTTCGGACTGGCCGCGCGCAGTCGGGCGATGAAGCGGTGATGCGTGGTGCACAGGCGGCCGTCGAGCAGGCCGGCATCGGCCAGCAGGAAGGTGCCGGTGCAGACGCCGCAGATCCGCAGCCCGTCCGGCCGGTCGCGGCCCAGTTGCGCCAGCCAGTCCACGGCCTTGCGCCAGGCCGACGAGCGCATCAGCGCCGGCGTCAGTTTGCTGCCGATGATGAACAGCACCGAGTCCGGCGGCAGGGTGTGCGGCAGCGGGCGGATGTCGGTCAGCGTCAGCGGCTGGAAGGCGCCGACCGAGACCTCCGGCCCGATGCAACGCACATCGACCGTGCCGGCGCCGATCTCGCCGATCGAATGGATGACCTGCAGCGGGCCCGCCAGGTCCAGCACATGCGCCGACGGGATCATCAGGAAGTGGACGCTCTTCATCGCCGAAAAAGTTCCTCAGGACTTATCCCCTCCCATCATGGCCGGTTTCTTGCCGTTCTGAGCGCGTTTGTTGCCGCGTCGGCCGCGGAGGCGTCGCTAATCTGCCCCTCCCGATCAATCGCGAAGGAGACCGCCCGTGAAGTCAGAGCCATCGTTCATTGCCCGTTACGACTGGATCGATCGGATCGACGATCGACTCGCCGGGCAGCTTGTCGAGCTCGTCAACAGCACCGTGGCCGACGGCGGCATGCTGGGCTTCGAGCGGGCGCTGACGCCGCATCAGGAAGTCCAGTTTGTTGCCGCCCTGCGCGTGGGCATCGCCTCGGGCCGGACCCACCTGTTGATGGGACGCGTCGACGCGCGACCGGCCTTCATGGCGCTGCTGCATCTCAACGGCATGGCCACCTGCCGTCACCGCGCGGAACTGGCCAAAGGCGTGGTGCACCCGGACTTCCGCGGCCTGCGCTTCGTGCAGCTCGCGCTGCGCGAGATCACGCGCCGCGCCGAACAGCTGGGCGTCGAGCAGCTGGTGCTCGACGTGCGCGAGAACACCCGCGCCCACCACCTCTGGCAGTTCTTCGGCTTCGAGACCTATGGCGTCCTGGAGGACTACGCCCGCGTCGGCGACGCGGTCCATCGGGGCCATTTCATGGCGCAGGCGGTGCAGGCATTGCGCCGTCGCGTCGATGCCCCCGCCGCCCTTTGATCCCGCACAGGAGTCCCCCATGCCGCAATCCAAGGCCGCCTTCAAGGAACAGCTGCGATCGCTGCTGCACAGCCATCTGACGATGGCGCATCCCCTGTTCGACCGCCTGATGAATCCTGACGGGAAGGACATCGTGCTGCTGCGCCAGGTGGCGCTGCAGGGCTATCAGCTGACAAAGCATTTCCTGGGCTACGTCGAGCACCTGTTCTTCCACTGCCCGCTGCCGACGTTCAAGCGCGCGCTGCTGATCAACCTGTACGAGGAGGAAACCGGCCGGCTCTCCAGGACCGACAACCACGTGGTGCTGATGCAGAACTTCCTCCGTGCGCTGGGCATCGGCGATGAGGAGCGCGACGCCGCGCGCCCGCTGCCCGCGACGCAGGACCTGATCGACTACCGGCTGTACGCGGTGCGGGGCCGCGGCAGCTATCACATCGCCGCCGCCGCGGTGATGATCGCCAGCGAAGGCCAGAACCTGGAGCTCAAGGCCGGCGAGGCGCGCCACGAACTGCTGGGCAAGGTCTACGGATTGACGGAGGAGGACCTGTTGTTCTTCTCCGTCCACCAGGCCGAGGATGTCGGCCATGTCGAACAGGGCTTGAACCTGGTCGCCGAGCTGTGCGACACCGACCGGCTGCAGCAGGAAGCGCTGCACGCGGTCGATCACACCTGCCGCCTGTTCTACACGATGTACGACGGCATGTACCGCGCCTACTGCCTTCCGGCCACGCGCCGCGGCATCCCGGGGCTGGTCGCATGAAGCCGGCCACGCCTTCCCGGCACCTGGTCCACGCCCTCGTGGCGGTGGGCTTCCTGGTGATGTTCTTCTCCACCAGCATCAAGAGCCTCTACCAGGTCTACTTCGCCGACCTGGCGACCCACTTCGGGCGCGGCCGTTCCGACTTCGCCTGGTCGGGCGCCGTGTTCATGCTGGTCACCGGGCTGGCATCGCCGCTGGTGGGGTGGCTGAGCGATCGCCACGGGCCGTTGCGCACCGTGGTGATCGGCTGCCTGGCCGCCGGTGTCGCGCTCGCGGGCACCAGTCTGTTCGACCGGTCGCTCCCGGTCTTCGTCCTCGGCTACGGGCTGTTCGCGGCCTTCGGCCTGGCGGCCATGACCTATGTGCCGATGGGCGTGCTGGTCGATCGCCTCTTCGAGCAGAAGAAGTCCGGTCTGGCCTTCGCGGTGGTCACCAATGGCACCTCGATCAGCTTCATCGTGCTGTCGCCGTTCTGGCTGTGGCTGGCGCCGAAGGCGACGTGGGAGACCACCTTCCTGCTGACGGGCGCCTTCCTCGCGCTGCCGCTCGCTGGTCTGGCGTGGTTCGCCGCGGCGAAGTCGAAGGCGGCCGGCCTGGATGCCGCCAACGCCGCTTCCGAAGCGGACGCGTCGACGGTGACGGCGAAGGCGCCTCCCCCCCGCGCCTGGTCCCTGCTGCGGCGCGACAGCGGCTTCCATGCCCTGGCGATCGGCTTCATGGGCTGCGGCGCGAGCATGGCCTTCATCGATGTCCACCTGGTCGCGTTCTGGCAGGACCATTCGACGCCGCGCGCGCTGATGGGCGTCAGCCTGAGCCTGCTCGGCGTGCTGGAGCTGATCAGCGGCTTGCTGACCGGCTGGCTGGCGATGCGGCTGCCCAAGCGCACGCTGCTGGGCGCGTTCTACGTGCTGCGGTCCTGCGCCGTGCTGCTCCTGCTCGGAGCGTCGGAAGACCTTCGCACGCTGGGCTTCGCCGTCGTGTTCGGCGCGACCTACCTGGGCACGGTGGTGCTGACGTCGATGTTCTGCCTGGCGCGCTACGGCGCGGCGATCAAGGGACGGGCCTTCGGCTACCTGTTCCTGGCGCACCAGTTCGGCGGCTTCGCCTCGGTGCAGCTGGGCGCGCTCAGCCAAGACCTGTGGGGCAGCTACCAGCCCTACATCGTCGGACTGGCGTGCCTGACGGCACTGGGCGGCGTGACGAGCTGGCTGTTCCTGCGCGATCCGGACGTCGACACCGCCCCGCCTCCGGGACTGCAAGCCCGGCCCTCCGCCTGACACGTCGCCGTCCGTCGGCCACGGCCCCACCGAAACGCCTTCGAGAGGAAGCTGCCTTGGATCACCAATCCTTCACCAACGCCGTCCGCACCGGCCAGTTCCAGGACCTCAGCGACGCGCACTGCGAGCCGGTCGCCATCACCTCGGCCTATGTCTTCGCCTCGGCGGCGGACGCGGCGCGCAAGTTCAGCGGCGTGGCCGCGGGGAACGTGTACTCGCGCTTCTCCAACCCGACCGTGCAGGCGCTCGAGCGACGCATCGCGGCGATGGAGCGCGCGGAGGCGGCGGTCGCCTTCTCGTCGGGCATGGCGGCGATCGTGGCCATGGCGCAGGCGTGGGTGGCGACCGGCAGGAACATCGTCTGTTCCCGCGATGTCTTCGGCACGACCCTCATGGCCTTCCGCCATCACTTCGGCAGACTGGGCGTCGACGTGCGCGTCGTCGACCTGACCGACCTGGCGCAATGGGACGCCGCGATCGACGATCGCACCGCCTTCGCGTTCATGGAGACGCCGTCCAACCCGCTGCAGAACGTGGGAGACATCGAGGCCATCTCCCTGCTCGCCCATGCGCGCGGCGCGCTGCTGGCGGTGGACAACTCGCTGCTCACACCGTACCAGCAGAACCCCTTGCGCCTGGGCGCCGACATCGTCATCCATTCCGCGGGCAAGTACATGGACGGTCACGGCCGCGTGGTGGCGGGTGTCGCGGTCGGCGCCGAGCGGCTGATGGCCGACCTGCGCGGCGTGCTGCGCGTGACCGGCGCCTCGTTGGGCGCGATGGACGCGTGGCTGCTGCTCAAGAGCCTGGAGACCTTGCATCTGCGCATGGCGGCGATCTCCGCCAACGCGATGCAGCTGGCGCGCTGGCTGAAGGCGTCCCCGAAAGTCGCCGCCGTGGTCTACACCGGCCTGGCGACACACCCGCAGCATGCGCTGGCGGCGGCGCAGCAATCGGGCTTCGGCGGCGTGGTGGGTTTCCGCGTCCCGGGGGGCCGCGAGGGCGCGTGGTCGGTGGTGGATGCGCTGCGGCTGATCTCCATCGCCACCAGCATCGGGGACACGCGCAGCATGATCACCCATCCCGCCTCGACCACGCACGGCAGGCTGTCGGCGGCGGAGCGCCGGCAGTCCGGTATCGGCGAGGATCTGCTGCGGTTGTCGGTCGGCCTGGAGAACGTGTCCGACCTGATGTCGGACCTGGATCTCGCGATGGCCGGGCTGCCCGATCACGAACCGGCCGGTGGGACGCTGCAAGGTGTCGCGGCGCTGGGCTGAACGGTCATCATGGACACCGCCCTGCACGCCCTGTTGACCGCGCTCTTCATGCTCGGCGTCGGCGCGCCCTTCCTCATCTCGGCCTGCCGCCCGCTGCCGCGATCGGCGCGGGCGCTGCGCGTGGGCCTGGGCGTGCTGGTCATGGGGGCGTCGCTGGCGTCGGACCCCTTGTCCGTCGCGCTGCTGCACGTCGACGGCCTGATGGCCATGGCCGGCTGCGGCCCCTGAGCGGCGCCATCCCCGCGATGGCCCCTTCGACGCGATAGTCGCGAGCGCCGCGCGCCTCAGAACAGCGGCTTCTCGCCGGCCAGCACGCGCAGGTCGTCGAGCAGCTGCAGCTGCTCATGCGCCTTGTCGTAGAAGCCGTCGGCGCCGTGCTTCTCGCACAGCGAGCGGTAGAAGTCGGGGTCGCGGCTGCTGAGCACCCACAGCTTGCCGGTGTAGCCGCCGGCGCGTGCGCGCCGCAGCACATGCATGCCGGAGCCGACCTGCAGGTTCAGGTCGAGCAGCACCACATCGGGTTTGAGCACCGAGATCGCCTGCACGGCGTCTTCCTCGCTGTCCGCGTAGCCCACCACTTCCACGAAATCGAGTCCCTCGAACAATCGCAGGAACTGCTCGCGAACAAACTCGGAATCCTCGACGAGCAAGACGCGCATGCCCTTCCCTTCCTCTCACTGAATCGTTCGTCACATTTTGGCGCGGCACCGATTCACACGCGGCCGTCAGGGGCGTCGACTTCGCAACGGAGCGTAAACCGGCGCCTGTGGCGTGCGCTCTTCGCGCCGGCTTCAGGGGCGCTCAGACGACCGCGGCGATCGCTGTGCAGACGCCGCCCAGACCGGCGGCGGAAGCGAGGAAGGTGACGTCTCGCCGCTCGCTGCCGCCCTTCCACGCCATCAGCGCGACCAGGGCCAGGGTGCCGGTGAACAACAGACCGGCGATGACGGGAGTAGTGAGGAAATCCAAGGCAGTTCGAAGTGGGGTCAACAGAGGCCTCAGTGTGGGCGGACCGCGCACGCGGCTCAAGGTCGAACTTCCTTGCCCGGCATTCGGCTTTGCCGATCCCGCGAAGGCCCTCCGCCGTGCCGGCCGCCTCAGGCTGTGGTGATCGTCTTCGGTTCCAGGAAGGCCTCCATGCCCATCACGCCGAACTCCCGGCCCACGCCCGATTGCTTGACGCCGCCGAACGGCGCCAGCAGGTCCGGCGCGACGCGGTTGATCAGCACCGTGCCCGCCTCCAGTTGTGAGGCCACGCGTCGCGCGCGGTCCGCGTCGGCGGAGAACACGTAAGCCTGCAGCCCATACGGCGAGTCGTTGGCCACCTTGATCGCCTCGTCCTCCGAGTCCACCGGGAGCACGGACAGCACAGGGCCGAAGATCTCCTCGCGGGCGATGTCCATGTCGTTGCGGACATCGGCAAAGACCGTCGGACGCACGAACCAGCCGCGATCGCGTCCGTCCGGCCGCCCCTCTCCGCCAGCGATCAGCGTCGCGCCCTGGTCGAGGCCGCGGCGGATGAAATGCTGGACGCGCTCGTACTGCGCGCGGCTGACCATCGGACCGATCGTCGTCGCCGGATCGCGCGGATCGCCGACGCGCATCGCGGCGACGGCGGACCGGATCCGCTCGACGACCTCAGGCATCCGGGCACGCGGCACCAGCAAGCGTGTGCCGGCCACGCAGGCCTGCCCGCTGTTCATGAAGGCCGCAGCCAGCGCGAGGGGGAGCGCCACATCGAGATCCGCGTCGTCCAGCAACAGCGAGGCCGACTTTCCGGTCAAGGCCAGGCTCACGCGCTTCATCGTGTCGACGGCGCCACGCGCGATCAGCTTGCCGGTCGGCGTCGAGCCGGTGAACGACAGCTTCGCGACGCCCGGATGCGTGCCGATCTCGGCGCCGACGTCGACACCGCGGCCGGTCACGATGTTGACGACACCCGGCGGCAGATCCGCCGCGTGGATCGCGCGAGCGACGACATGCACCTGCCACGGGCTCAGCTCGCTGGGCTTGATCACCGTCGCGCAGCCGGCGGCGATGGCGGCCGCGAGCTTGCTGGCCATCGTGCCGGCGGTGCTGTTCCAGGGCGCGAAGAGCCCGGACACGCCGACCGGCGCCATCACCACGGTCGATGCGCCGACGCGGCGTTCGAACGCGTAGCTCGGCAGCGCGCGCGCCGCGTCGCCGAAGCACTGCGACGCGTAATTGGCGACCCACTGCGCCCGGGCGACCGGACCGCCGTACTCGGTGATCGTCGCTTCCAGGAGGTCCTCGGCATGCGCCAGCATCGCGGCCTGCAGGCGCTCGAGCATCGCGACGCGCTCCGCGACGGAAGTCCGCCCGAAGGCCGGCTGGGCGCGCATCGCGGCTTCGACGGCGCGACGGGCATCGTCGCGATGCGCGAGCCGGGCCTGACCGACCACGGCCTCGGTGGCGGGATCGATGATGTCGACGACCTCGTCGCCGGTCACGGCAACGAAGGCGCCGTCGATGTAATTCTGGTCGAAGTTCCGCATGGCTTGTCCTTTCGGCATGAACCTCAGCGACACGCCGTGGCTCGTTGAGAGGAATGTAGGCAGCGGCGTCCATGTCGATAAGCCGTCCAATGATGGACGAGTCATCCCGATTCAAAGAACAATGCAGGCATGCAGAAGGACAGCCTGACCGAATTCGAGGTGGTGCTCGCCGTCGCGCGCAGGCAGGGCTTCCGGCCGGCGGCGGTGGAACTGGAGATGTCGACTTCCGCCGTCAGCAACGCCGTTGCGGGGCTGGAGGCGCGAATGGGCGTGCGGCTCTTCCATCGCACGACGCGCAGCGTGTCGCTCACTGAGGCGGGGCGGCGCTTCATCGACCGGGTCGGTCCGGCGGTGGCGCAGATCCAGGAGGCCGTCGCGTCGGCCGACGATCGTGCGGGAGCGCCCACCGGCACCTTGCGCCTGAACAGCTCGCTGGGCGCGGCGCAGATGGTGTTCCGGCCGATCCTGGCGGAGTTCCTGCGCCGGCATCCGGGCGTGACGCTGGATGTGGTCACCGAGGGTCGGCTGGTCGACATCGTCGCCGAGGGCTTCGACGCGGGACTGCGGCTCGCGCCGCAGGTGCCGCGCGACATGATCCGCGTGCCGATCGGCCTGCCGCTGCGGATGGCGGTCGTCGGTGCGCCCGATTACCTCGAGCGCCACGGCCTGCCAGCGACGCCCGCGGACCTCGCACGCCATGCCTGCATCCGCGCGCGGATGCCGAGCGGACTGCCGTCCCCGTGGGAGTTTGCGCGCGCGAAGCGCGGCAGAGCCGCCGCGAGCGAGACGCTCGACGTGCCGGGACCGATGGTGCTCGACTCGCCGCTGCTGATGCTGGAGGCGGCGCGCGCGGGACTGGGGCTCGCGCAGATCGCCGAGTGGTATGTCGCCGACGATCTCGCGACCGGCCGGCTCCGCCGCGTGCTGGACGACTGGGCGGCTCCGCTACCGGCGCTGTGCCTGTATTACGCGGGCCATCGACACATCCCGGCGACGCTGCGCGCGTTGATCGATTTCATCCACCAGCAGCATCAGCGATGACCGCGCCGGCGAGGGCCGGGATGCCCCCGCCAGCGTCCGGAGCTTGAGTCATCGGCCTCCCCGTGGCGACGGCGCCACTCCTCGGCCACCCGCTCGAGCCGACGCCTGGCGTCGACGAACGCCGCTCGCGGCGACTGCGCCGCATCCGCATTGACCGCCAACCCGCCTTCCTGCCGCCGGGCTCGCACCAGCAACCGACCGACCGAGTTCCACACCAGCCTTTCAGACTGGCCGCGGCTGTGCTCCAGCGTGTCCGACGCCCACGCCATCCAGGGAATCATCAACAGGGGATCGGGGTGGTCCAGCTTGCCGATGGCGGTCAGAGCCGCCGACGCCGGCGTGAAGAACGCCGGACCGGACCGCAAGTGACGAAGGAAGCGGGCGAGTTCCTCCTGCAGGTCCGGCGCTCCCGTCTTGGACATCCATGAGATCAGCGCCGTGCGAACCGTGTGCTCGTCCGGATGACGGGAGAGCCAGGCACGGAGGATCTGCAGGCGCCGCCGGGTCGACGCCTCGTCCGCATACTTCAGCAGCCAGGTGATCAAGGCCGACTGGGCGCTCCGGTCGAGTCCCTCGTCGAGGCTGTGCCAGAGCCGCTCGACGCCGGCCGCCAACAGCGCCTGGTCGTTCCGGACCAGCCTGCCGACGAACGAGATGGCCCGACCGGCGGCGATCGAGAAGTCGGCCTGAGCGATGACGCGGGCCAGGCGGTCCCGACCGCCTTCGGCCGCCTGGTCGCCGTCCACGATCCACAACGCCAGTTGCGCCAGCCAGCTCTGCGAGTCCAGCGCCGCGGCCCGCTTCGACAGCGCCTGCCGCAAGGACGCGGGCACCTTGATGCCCCCCTGGTGACATTGCATGACCAGGCTGAACAGGTTGCGCGTCTCCAACTTCCCTTCGGGCGCCTCGGCCCAAGCCGTGGCGATCGCCACCATCAGTTCGTCGAAGGCCGGCATGCGGCCGTCCGGATCCTGGGCGGCATACAGGCGCAGCGTGGCCAGTGCGATGCCCAGCAGCCGGGCGCTGCCGGCCGCCTCGACAGACGCCGTCGCGATCAGGCGTTCCATCTCGCCCGTCTTCACGGGTCGATGGCGCCAGGCCATGTCGGCGACCCGCGCATGCATGGAAGCCACGCCCGACCAGGCCCGCCCGAGCTTGTGGTCGAGCTCGTGCATCTGGAAGATGTGCCATCCCTGCGCGCTGACCAGATGCGAGAGCCTCTCGCCGGCGGCGTGCCCGGACTCGGTGGCGAGCGGGAGAAAAGCCTCCAGCAGCAGCAGCGGACAGACCGCGTAGGCGCGATGGAAGTAGGCGACCAGCGTGAATGCCGCGATCTCCCAGGACAAGTCCTTGAAGGTCGCGCGGGCGGGCGGCTTGCGTCCATCGTTGAGCGTTTTCCAGATGCCCTTGACGATCGAGTCGAAGGGCTTGCCGGCCTGCGCCACCATGGCCAGGATCAGCAGGTCCTCCTCGGTCTTCATCAACCAGTCGCGATGCCCCGGATAGATCTCGGCCAGCGCGAGACGCTCGCGATCGTCCGGCCGCGCGACCCCGTGCCGCGGCAGCTCGTCGATGTTCTCCAGAAGATGCTCGCTGTTCTCCAGCAGCAGGTCGGGCGTCGCGGCGAGAACGACCAGGGCAAGCGGCCGCTTGCCCAGCTCCTTGAGGATGCGCGGCCATCCGCTGTTGGCGCCGAGCGGATCGTCCAGCAGCAGGAGCACGGGCCGATGGTCTCCGGTCACCGCGCGCACCGAGTCGACGATGCGGTTGCAAGCGCTGGTCTCCTGGTCCTGCATGAAGCGCCCGTCGAGCACCACGCAGGCGCCGTCCAGCGCGAGCAGCGTGGCAACGCGCAGGGCCAGGGTGCTCTTGCCCGTGCCCGGTGCGCCCACCAGCCACTGCACACGCAACTGGCCCTCCCGGCGCAGGCTCAGCGCCAGCGCCTGCCCCAGACGCGCGACCAGGCCGGGCGTATCGCTGCGTTCGAAGAAGCCGTTGAAATCCTCGCCGCCGGCGACGACGTCGCCCCAGTCGGCGCGCCGAGCCACGAACCAGGGGCGGAACTGGTCCTGTCGGAGCTTGCGGAGCCGCGTGCGATCGACCAGATCCAGTCCGCACTCCAGTCCGATCGCGCGCGCCGTGAACGGAAACAGGCGATCGGAGACGTGATGCGTCAGCAGTTGCTGAGGTTCCTGTTGGCACCAGTTGATCGTTCCGTCGGGACTGCGGTCGGACACGGGCATCACCGACAACAGCGCCCGCAGCGCCTGAAGCACGCCATCGAGGGCGCCGGGGGCGGGGTCCAGGCCCAGGCCGCCCGCCGCCAGCTCCTTCATCGCCTCCTGCTCGGCGTAACGCCGATCCGCCGCCGCATCGACCGCCTCGTTGGGCATGTACAGCACGGCGGTCGCCGACCACAGTTCGTCGAAGAGCGCCTCGGGACCATGCGTGATCGCTGCCGCTTGCCAATGCGCTCGATCGGAGCCCTCCGTCGGTGGCGTGAGCACCGTCCTGAGGAAGTGCACCCGCGCGGCGTCCCGTGCCGACCCGGGCAGTTCGCCCGACCTGATCGCATGCACCTTGTAGGCAAGGTCCGGGGTGACCAGCCGGAGCTGGAGCAAGGCCCGCTTGTGCGGCGCGATCCACAGCCATTTCGGCGCGAAGGCCAGCAGCAACTCCGCCAGCTTGCCAGCGGTCGCCCAGTGGTCGCCGACCTTGCATTGCCACAGGACGATCCGGCCATCACGGTCGATCTCGTCGATGTCCTCGGCCCACTCGTAGCGCAGCCGTACAGGCACGTGCCCATCCACCGGAGACACGGCCCGGCCCAGGACCATCGCGGCCAGGCGAAGCACCGCGAAGGCCCGCTGGTACTCGAACCCGTTGAGCGCGATCCGGCCGCCGCGCGTTCCCTTGAGCTGGCTCAATCGCGCTTCGTCGATCGGGAACGTTTCCAAGCCTGACAATGCCGCCTCCCCAGGTGGTCGCGAGGCAGTCTAGTCTTCCGCGTCCAGGCTGTCCCCGTGCGATCGGGGGGGCGGCGGCCCCGCGCGAGGTCAGGCGCTCTTCTTCGCGACCAAGGTCAGGATGTCATAGCTCGCCACGAGCTCACCACGCTGGTTGGTGACCTGCACGTCCCAGGCGACGACGCCTTGCGGCGGCTGGTCCGGGCGGTTGCCGCGGTCGATGCGGCGCTTGCAGGTGAGTCGCGCCTGGATGGTGTCGCCGATGGCCACGGGGTTCACGAAGCGCAGCGTGTCGAGGCCGTAGTTGGCGAGGACCGGTCCCGGCGCGGGCGACACGAACAGGCCCGCCGCCGCCGACAGCACGAAGTAGCCGTGCGCGATGCGCTGGCCGAATTGCGTGTCCTTGGCCGCGACCTCGTCGAAGTGCATGTAGAAGAAGTCGCCGCTGATGCCGCCGAAGTTGACGATGTCCGCCTCGGACACCGTGCGGCGATGCGTCAGCAGCGAGTCGCCGACCTGGATCTCTTCGAAGTACTTGCGGAAGGGGTGGATCGCGTCCTCGGTGACCTTGCCGCCGCGCACGTACTCGCCGGTGATGGCCGTGAGCATCGTCGGCGAGGCCTGCACCGCGCAGCGTTGCAGGTAGTGCTTGACGGCGCGGATGCCGCCAAGTTCCTCGCCGCCGCCGGCGCGGCCCGGGCCGCCGTGCTTGAGCATCGGCAGCGGCGAGCCGTGGCCGGTCGACTCGCCGGCCGCGTCGCGGTCCAGCACCAGCAGTCGGCCGTGGAAGGCGGCCGCGTGATAGACGGCCTGCGCGGCCAGCGCGGGCGTCTTCGTGACCACCGATCCCACCAGGCTGCCGCGGCCCTTGGCGGCGAGCGCCAGCGCTTCGTCGAAGTCGTTGTAGCTCATCAGCGTCGACACCGGCCCGAAGGCCTCGACGTTGTGGACGGCCTCGTTGTTCATCGCGTCGCGGCACAGCAGCAGCGTCGGCGCGAAGAAGGCGCCGTCGCCGACGCCCTCTCCCACCGGCGCGAAGCCGTCGCGCTCGCCGTAGACGACCTCGTTGCCCTGCGCGAGCTGCGCCAGGCGCTCGGCCACGTCGGCCTGCTGCGCCTTGGACGCCAGCGCGCCCATGCGCACGCCCTCGATGGCCGGATCGCCGATCTTGATCTTCGCGAGCCGCTCGCGCAGCGCCGCGGCCACTGCATCGATCTGCGCCGCCGGCACGATCGCGCGGCGGATGGCCGTGCACTTCTGGCCGGCCTTGGCGCTCATCTCCCGCATCACTTCCTTGACGAAGAGATCGAATTCGGGATCCCCGGGCACCACGTCCGGGGCCAGGATCGCGCAGTTGAGGCTGTCCGCCTCGGCGTTGAACGGCACCGAGCGGCGGATCAGGTTCGGATTGACGCGCAGCTGCGCCGCGGTGTCCGCCGAGCCGGTGAAGGTGACGACATCCGTCTCCTCCAGCCGGTCCAGCAGATCGCCGGAACCGCCGATGACCAGCTGCAACGCGCCGGCCGGCAGCAGGCCGGACTGCTCGATCAGGCGCACGCAGGCCTCGGCGACATAACTGGTCGCGGTGGCCGGCTTGACGATGCAGGGCATGCCGGCGAGGAAACTCGGTGCGAACTTCTCCAGCATCCCCCACATCGGGAAGTTGAACGCGTTGATGTGCACGGCGATGCCGCGCTTGGGCACCAGCACGTGCGTGCCCATGAACTGCCCGAGTTTGCCCAGCGCCTGCGCCGGGCCTTCATGGACGATGTTGCTCGACGGCAGCTCGCGGCGGCCCATCGACGCGTAGGCGAAGAGCGTGCCGAAGCCGCCTTCGATGTCGATCCACGAATCGGGCCGCGTCGCGCCGGTGTGCGCGGAGATCGCGTAGAGCGATTCCTTGTGTTCCTGCAGATAGGTCGCCAGCGCCTTCAGGATCGCCGCGCGCTGCTGGAAGTCGAGCGCCAGCAGCGCCGGCAGCGCCTGCCGGCGCGCGAAGTGCAGGCTTTCGCCGAAGTCGATCTCCTCGGCATGGGTCTGCGTCACCAACCGTCCGTTGACGGCGCTGTGCAGGCCGCGCGCGGCGGTGGCGCCGATCCAGCGACCAGCAATCAAGCTCTGAAGAACGGGGGTAGCGCTCATAGGATTCTCACAACGTCAATCGCAGGATATTTCGCGGACGAGCGGCGTAGCGAGCGGGTCGAGGTTGGGCCTGAGGCGCGCAGCCATACTCCTGTATGGCGAGCACCGCAGGCCCAAGATCGGCCCGCGCAGTAGCCGAGCGTCGGCGAAATTAGGGTTGGTATTTCCAGGTGCCGTTCTCGATCTTGACCATCACGCGCGCGCGCTGGTCCAGACCCAGATGGTCATTGGGCGACATCGTGAACACGCCGTGCGCGGCCGGCAGTTCCTTGACGCCTTCGAGCGCATCGCGCAGCGCCGCGCGGAACTGCGGCGTGCCGGGCTGGGCCTTCTTGATGGCCTCGGGAATCGCCGCCTGCAGCAGCAGTCCCGCATCCCACGCATGGCCGCCGAAGGTCGACACGCTGCCCTTGCCGTACGCGCCCTCATAAGTCGTCACGTACGCCTTGGCGCTCTTCTTGGCCGGATGGTCCGCGGGCAGCTGATCGACGACCAGCACCGGGCCCGAGGGCAGGAAGGTGCCCTCGACGTCCTTGCCGCCGACGCGCAGGAAGTCGTTGTTGGCCACGCCGTGGGTCTGGTAGTACTTGCCCTGGTAGCCGCGCTCCTTGAGCGTCTTCTGCGGCAACGCCGCCGGCGTGCCGCTGCCGCCGACCAGCACCGCGTCCGGCTTGGCCGCCATGATCTTCAGCACCTGGCCGGTCACCGAGGTGTCGGTGCGGTTGTAGCGCTCGTTGGCGACGATGCTCAGGCCCTTGCTGGCGGCGACCTTGTTGAACTCGCCGTACCAGCCTTCGCCGTAGGCATCGGCGAAGCCGACGTAGGCCACCGTCTTCACGCCCTGCGCCTGCATGTGGCTGGCGATGGCCAGCGCCATCATGATGTCGTTCTGCGGCGTCTTGAAGACCCACCGCTTCTTCGCGTCCATCGGCTCGACGATGCGCGCCGAGGCGGCCATCGAGATCATCGGCACCTGCGCCTCCGACACCGCGTCGATCATCGCCAGCGAGTTCGGCGTGACCGTCGAGCCGACCACCACGTCGACCTTGTGCTCGGTGATCAGCTTGCGGGTGTTGGCGACCGCCGTCGTCGTGTCCGACGCGTCGTCCAGGATGATGTAGTTGACCTTCTGCCCGGCGATGGTCTTGGGCATCAGCGAGAAGGTGTTCTTCTCGGGAATGCCCAGCGACGCGGCCGGCCCCGTGGCCGACACGGTCACGCCGACGTTGATGTCGGCCCAGGCGCTGCCGCCCGCGCCCATCAGCGCGGCACCGGTCATGGCCATGGCCAGCAGGGTCTTCTCGATGCGTTTCATGTTGTCTCCTTCGGAATGTGTTTTTCAGGAACGCAAGGTCAATGAGGTACTGCTACTGCGATGACTGCAAGCACTGCTTGGATTGCATGTCGGGGGCGATGGTCCTCCGCGAAGCCTTCATGAGACTTGCGGCGCCGCCGGGTCGAGTTCGTTGCGCTCGTGGCGCGCCGAAGGATCGGTGAGTTCGGTGCGGACCGCGCCGAGCCCGCCGAAGAACAGGTCCGCCACCATCGGCGCGACCGCCTCGTAGGTCAGCGCGCCGTCGGGCCGCAGCCAGGTGAAGGTCCAGTTGATCATGCCGAACAGCAGCATGGTCAGCGGCTTGTGCAGGTGGGCGCCGCGCAGCTCCGGCCGCACCGCGGCCACCGCGTCGGCGAAGCGGCCGACCACCTGGCGCTCGACCGCCACCATGCGCTCGCGGTGTTCGTCGTCGAGGAACTTCAGGTCCTCGGTCAGCACGCGGTGCTCGTTCTGCGCCTCGCCGTAAGCCTGCACGAAGCGGTGGATCAGCCCGCGCAGGTGCTCCGGCGGCGGCAGCTGCTGCGCGCTGACCTCGTCGACCAGGTCGACCAGGTGCTGCAGATGGTTCTGGCAGATCTGCGCGAGCAGCTCATGCTTGTCGCGGACGTAGTGGTACAGCGTGGGCTTGCTGACCTCGCAGGCCTCGGCGACCTGGTTCATCGAGGTCGCGGGGTAGCCCTGGTTGGCGAACAGTCGGGCAGCCTGCGCGAGGATCTCCTCGCGGGTGGCATCGAATCCTGGAGCTCGACCTCGGGCCATGGGTGTTGTTTTCCTTGTGAATCAGCGTTCGTCGAACGAGATCACGACGCGCGGGGTCAGGGCATGCGCCTGACAACTCAGGATGAATCCGGCCGCCACTTCGTGCTTCTCAAGGGCGAAATTCTTATCCATCCGGACCTCGCCTTCGATCAGCTTGCAACGGCAGGTCGAGCACACGCCGGATTTGCAGGAGAACGGCACGTCCATGCCGGCCCGCGCCGCGGCGTCGAGCAGGCTGGGATCGCTCTTGCGGAACTCGATCTCGCGCGAGACGCCGTCGCGGATCACGACGACCTTGGCGGCCTCCGCGTCCTCCTCATGGACCTCGTGCGGCGCCGGGCGGCCGGTCTGCATCTCCGGCGTGCCGAAGCGCTCGATGTGGATGCGTTCCTCGGGCACGCCGGCCGCGCGCAGCGCCGCCTCGGCCTGCTCGTTCATCTCGAACGGGCCGCAGACGAAGACCTGGTCGATGCCGGCCGCGGGGACGGGACCGCTCAGGAAGTCGCTCAGCTTGGCCTGGTCCAGCCGGCCCGCCATCAGCGGCGAATCGACATGCTCGCGCGAGAACACGTGATGCAGCGTCAGCCGCGTCATGTAGCGGTTCTTCAGGTCCTCGAGCTCTTCCTTGAACATCGTCGACGCCGGCCGGCGGTTGCCGTAGATCAGCGTGAAGCGGCTCAGCGGCTCGCGGGCCAGCACGCTCTTCATGATCGACAGGATCGGCGTGATGCCCGATCCGGCCGCGATGCCGACGAAATGCCGACCGACGGCGGGCTCCAGGGGCACGTGGAAACGCCCCTGCGGCGGGAAGACCTGGACCTCGTCGCCGGCCTTCAGGTGCCGGTGGACCCAGGTGGAGAAGGCGCCGCCGTCGACCTGACGGACGCCGACGCGCAGCTCGCCGTCGTCGACACCCGCGCAGATGGAGTAGGAGCGGCGCAGGTCCTGGCCGTCGACATCGCCGCGCAGCGTCAGGTACTGGCCTTGCGTGAAGCGGAAGGTCTCGCGCAGCGCCTCGGGCACGTCGAAGCACAGCACGACGGCGTCGTCGGTGTCCTGGTGCTTGGCGCTCAGGCGCAGCGGGTGGAAATGCAGGCTCATGGCGGTGGCTCGGCGTCTTGTGGTCGGCGGGATCTGGTCGATCGGCATCCGGGCTCAGATCGGTTTGAAATGTTCGAACGGCTCGCGGCAGGCGACGCAGCGGTACAGCGACTTGCACGCGGTCGAGCCGAAGGCGGACAACTGCTCGGTGTGCGCGCTGCCGCAGCGCGGGCAGGCGATGGTCTGGCGGCGGCGGACGATGCGGATGGGCACGCCCTGCCCCACGTCAACCGGCCCCGGCGGCGCGATGCCGTACTGGCGCAGCTTCTCGCGGCCTTCGTCGGTGATCCAGTCGGTGGTCCAGGCCGGCGCGCGGCGCATCGTCACGGTGACGGTGCCGAAGCGCGCGAGCGCGTCCCGCACGCTCTGCTCGATGACCTCGGTGGCCGGGCAGCCGGAGTAGGTGGGCGTGAGCACGACCTCGACGCCGTCGGCGGTCTCGACCAGGTCGCGCACGATGCCGAGCTCGACCAGCGACACCGCCGGCACCTCGGGATCGAGCACCTGCGACAGCACCTCCCATGCGGCGGACAGGCGTCCGCAGCCGAGGTCCGTCGCGCCGCCATCGGACGACGGCGAGCGCGGTCCGACCGGCGTCAACGACGACAGCCAGTTCAGATGCGACGGTGTCGGGGCGGCGTTCATGGCGTGTTCATCGGTGTTCGCGGCGATCCGGGGATCACCACACCCCGCCCGGGTAGGTGCGCTGCAGCGACTGCATCGTCGCCAACATGTGGCCCATGTGCTCGCTGTGGACGCCGCGCACGCCGGTATAGACGTGCGGTGTGTCCTTCGGCCGCGCCAGGCGCGCCTCGGCAAGGACCTCGTCCATCGCCGCGTCCCAGTCGGGCTTCAGCGACGACCAGGCGGGACCCAGGCCGCTGGCCTCGGCGGCGGCATCGATGTCGTCCGACGCGAACAGCTCGTTGACGTAGGGCCACAGCTGCGCAAGCGCGTCCTTCATCCGCAGCGCCGACTCGTCCGTGCCGTCGCCCAGGCGCACCACCCACTCGGCCGCGTGCTGCTGGTGATAGCGGACTTCCTTCACCGCCTTGGCGGCGATGGCGGCGACCTCGGCGTCGCTCGACGCCTGCAGCCGCGTCCACATCGGCATCAGCCAGCAGGCGGCGATCAGGTTGCGGGCCTGCGTGAAGGCGAAGTCGCCGCGCGGCAGCTCCATCATCACCGGGTTCAGGTAGTGGCGTTCCTCGCGCAGGTAGGCGAGCTGGTCCTCGTCGAGCGGCTGCTCGTTGAGCTGGCCGGCGCGCGTCAGCAGCGCGCGCGACTGGCCCAGCAGGTCCAGCGCGATGTTGCCCAGCGCGAGGTCCTCTTCCAGGATCGGCGAGTGGCCGATCCATTCGGAGATGCGGTGCGACAGCACCAGGCAGGCGTCGCCGACGCGCAGCAGGTACTGGACGTCCGCGCGTTGGCCGGGTTGGACGGAAGTGCTCATCGTCCGGTCCTCACATGTGGTCGAGCGACTCGGGCAGGTCGTAGAAGGTCGGGTGGCGGTACACCTTGTCCTCCATCGGATCGAAGTACATCGACTTCTCGCCCGGATCGGACGCGACGATCGCCGACGACGGCACGACCCAGATGCTCACGCCTTCCTGGCGGCGGGTGTAGACGTCGCGGGCCATCTGCAGGGCCATCTTCGCGTCGGGCGCGTGCAGGCTGCCGCAATGCTTGTGGTCCAGGCCCGCCTTGTTGCGGACGAAGACTTCCCACAGGGGCCATTCGTTGGCGCCGGTCGTTTGGTTGATGCTCATGATTCGGGTGCTCTGAACGGTTCGTGGCGGAGACGGCGTGATGACGGATGCGCGGGGGCGCTCGATCAGGCCGCCTTGGCTTCGGTGGCGCGCTTCTTCGCGTGGGCGAGCGCGGCGTCGCGGACCCAGGCGCCGTCGTCCCAGGCCTTGACGCGGGTGCCCAGGCGTTCGGTGTTGCAGGGGCCGTTGCCGCCGACGACGCGCCAGAACTCGCTCCAGTCGATCGCGCCGAAATCGTGGTGATCACGCTCGGCGTTCCACTTCAGATCGGGGTCGGGCAGCGTCACGCCGAGCAGCTCGGCCTGCGGCACGGTCGCGTCGACGAACTTCTGACGCAGCTCGTCGTTGGTCAGGCGCTTGATGCCCCAACGCATCGACTGCTCGGAGTTCGGCGAATCCTTGTCCGCCGGTCCGAACATCATCAGCGACGGCCACCACCAGCGGTTCACCGCGTCCTGGACCATCGCCTTCTGCGCGGCCGTGCCCTCGCGCATCATCACCAGCAGGCTCTCGTAGCCCTGGCGCTGGTGGAAGGACTCCTCGCGGCAGATGCGGATCATCGCGCGCGCATACGGGCCGTAGGAGCAGCGGCACAGCGGCACCTGGTTCATGATCGCAGCGCCGTCCACCAACCAGCCGACCACGCCGATGTCGGCCCAGGTCAGCGTCGGGTAGTTGAAGATCGAGCTGTACTTGGCCTTGCCCGTGTGCAGCGCGTCCAGCATCTGGTCGCGGCTGGTGCCCAGCGTCTCGGCGGCGGAGTAGAGGTAGAGCCCGTGGCCGCCCTCGTCCTGCACCTTGGCCAGCAGGATCGCCTTGCGCTTGAGCGTCGGGGCGCGCGTGATCCAGTTGCCCTCGGGCAGCATGCCGACGATCTCCGAATGCGCATGCTGGCTGATCTGCCGCACCAGCGTCTTGCGGTAGTGCTCCGGCATCCAGTCCTTGGCCTCGATGAAGTCGCCCGCGTCGATGCGGGCCTCGAAGGCCTCGTTGCGCTGCTGCTCTTCAGCAGTCTGCAGCTTGGTCGCCTGGTCCTGCGGACCGACGCTCATGGCTTGCGTGTACATGGATGCTCCTTGCTTCCTGCTTCGAAGCGGCGTCCTTGTGGGACACCGCCGCGTGGCCGTCGGACGCCGTCCGACGGGTTACGAGTTCTTCGGTCGCTGGTCGACAACGCGGCGGGCTTTTCCGACCAGCGTTCTTTCGATTGAATCCGGCGCGCCGACCGTCACCCGGGTCGACACGCCGATCAGCGTCTTGATGCGGTGCTGCAGCGACTTCGACATCGCCGACGCATCGCCGCCGCCCGCGGCCGACAGCTCGCAACGCACCTCGACCTCGTCGAGGTGGCCGTCGCGGCTGACGACGATCTGGTACTGGCCGGACAGGCCGGGCTCGGCGAGCACCAGTTCCTCGATCTGCGTCGGGAACAGGTTGACGCCGCGGATGATCAGCATGTCGTCGCTGCGGCCGACGATCTTGCCCATGCGCCGCATGCTGCGCGCGGTCGGCGGCAGCAGCCGCGTCAGGTCGCGCGTGCGGTAGCGGATCACCGGCAGCGCCTCCTTGCTCAGCGAGGTGAACACCAGTTCCCCTTCCGAGCCCTCGGGCAGGACCTCGCCGGTCTCGGGGTCGATGATCTCGGGATAGAAGTGGTCCTCCCAGATCACCGGACCGTCCTTGGTCTCGATGCATTCGCTGGCAACACCTGGCCCCATCACCTCGGACAGGCCGTAGATGTCGACCGCGTCGATGCCGGCCTTGTGCTCGATCTCGCGTCGCATCGCCTCGGTCCAGGGCTCGGCGCCGAAGACGCCGGTCTTCAACGAGGACGCGCGCGGGTCCAGGCCCTGGCGCACGAATTCCTCGACGATCACCTGCATGTAGCTCGGCGTGACCATGATGACGTCGGGCTTGAAGTCCTGGATCAGCTGGACCTGCTTCTCGGTCTGGCCGCCCGACATCGGGATGACGGTGCAGCCCAGCCGCTCGGCGCCGTAATGCGCGCCCAGGCCGCCGGTGAACAGGCCGTAGCCATAGGCGATGTGGACGATGTCGCCCTTGCGGGTGCCGGCGGCGCGCAGCGATCGCGCGACCAGGTCGGCCCAGGTGTCGATGTCCTTCTGCGTGTAGCCGACGACCGTTGGTTTTCCGGTGGTGCCTGACGACGCGTGCACCCGCACCACCTGCTCGCGCGGCACGGCGAAGAGACCGAACGGGTAGTTGTCGCGCAGGTCCTTCTTCGTCGTGAACGGGAACAGGCGCAGGTCGGCCAGGTCCTTCAGGTCATCCGGATGAACGCCCTTCGCATCGAACGCGGCCTTGTAGTGCGGCACGTTGTCGTAGGCATGCTTCAGCGACCACTTCAGGCGCTGGAGCTGCAGCGCGCGCAGCTCGTCCTGGCTGGCGCGCTCGATGGGCTCGAGGTCCTCGGGCCGGAAGGTCTTCACCGTCATGGGGTCTGTCTCCTAACCTGTCTCGTCGTTCCTGGGCGGGCGCGCTCAGCGCGCGGTCGCCAGTTCCGGCACCACGGGCTTGCCCTTGATGCGGTAGGAACGTCCGCGGAAGACCGCGATCAGCTCGTCGCGTTGATTGGTGATGCGGATGTCGTAGACGCCGGTGCGCCCGGCCAGCGAGATCTCGGTGGCGCGCGCGCTCAGCACGTCGCCCAGCCGGGACGGCGCGACGATGTCGATCGCGAAGCCCGAGGCGACCGTCACCTCGTTGTGCGAGTTGCAGGCGAAGGCGAAACACGAATCGGCCAGCGTCGTCACGAAGCCGCCGTGGCAGATGTCGAAGCCGTTGAGCATGTCCTCGCGCACCGTCATCGACAGCGTCGCGGTGCCGGGACCGATCGCATCGATGCGCATGCCCAGGCCCTTGGAGGCCCGGTCGTTGGCGAACATGGTGTCGCGGACCGCTTCGGCCACGCGCTGCGCATCCATAAGGGGATCCCGGGTCGCGCTCATCAGCGGTCCTTGAAGGTCGGGGACCGCTTGGTCAGGAAAGCGGCGGCGCCTTCGAGATAGTCGTGCGCATAGCCGAGCTGGCTCTGCAGCCGGGCCTCGAGCTTGAGGGCGTCCTCGAACTCCAGGTCCATCGAGGCGTCGAGCGCCTCGCGCGTCTGCACCAGCGCCTTGGTCGGCATCTTCGCGAGCTTCTGCGCGGTGGCCATCGCCTCGCTCTGCAGCTCGGCATCGGCGACGCAGCGCGCGATCAGGCCCCAGGCCTGCGCGTCGGCGGCGGGCAGCTTGTCGCCGAGCAGCGCCAGCTGCATCGCGCGAGCGCGGCCCACGAGGCGCGTCAGCAGCCAGGTGCCGCCGCAGTCGGGCACCAGCCCGATCTTGGAGAAGGCCTGGATGAAGGACGCCGACTGGCCCGCCAGCACGAGGTCGCAGCCGAGCGCGAAGTTTGCGCCGGCGCCCGCGGCCACGCCGTTGACCGCGCAGATGGTCGGCACCGGCATGCTGCGCAGGCGCAGCGCGAGCGGGATGTAGTAGTGGTCGAGCAGGTTGCCGATGTCCTTGGCCTTGGGCTTCTTGTGGGCATCGACCTCGCCGGAGTGCTCGTCGAACTCCGGCTTGATGTGGGGATCCGACAGGTCCTGGCCCGCGCAGAACGCGCGGCCGGCACCGGTGATGAGCACCGCCCGCACGGTCTCGTCGTGCGCCGCCTCGTCGAGCGCGATCCGCAACTGGCCGAGCAGGCCGGTCGTGAATGCGTTCAGCGCCTGCGGCCGGTTCAGCGTGAGGACGCGGACGGCGCCCTCGGTGCTGATCAGCAGCGGACTGTCTTCGGCAGCGGTGGATGGGGTCGTGTTGGCGGTGCTCATTCGGCTTGTCTCCTCGGCCGTCGATGGATTCAGCTTTTTCAGCTTTTATGGGTCGGCTTCTATTTACCGACCGGTCGGTAGATACTACGAGCCATCGCATCGCAAGACAAGGTCGGAAACCTAGGGTTACCACCTAAAAAGGAGCTGTCCCATGCCCTGTTACGCCATCGACGGCCTCTCGCCGGTCGTCCATCCGAGCGCCTACGTCCACCCGACGGCGGTGCTGATCGGGGACGTGATCGTCGGTCCGGGGTGTTATGTGGGGCCTTGCGCCTCCCTGAGGGGGGACTTCGGGCGCATCCGGCTGATGGAGGGCGCCAACGTGCAGGACACCTGCGTGATCCATGGCTTCCCGGATTCGGACACCGTCGTCGAGACCAACGGCCACATCGGCCACGGCGCGGTGTTGCACGGCTGCGTGGTGCGGCACGACGCGCTGGTGGGCATGAACGCGGTGGTGATGGACGAGGCGGAGGTCGGCGCGTACAGCATCGTCGCGGCCTGCGCGTTCGTGCGCGCGGGGCTGAAGCTGCCGGAGAAGTCGCTCATCGCGGGCCTGCCGGCGAAGGTGATGCGGCCGCTGACGGACGACGAGATCCGCTGGAAGCGCGTCGGCACCGAGACCTATCAAGACCTGGCACGGCGCTGTCATGCGAGTCTGGTCGAGGTGCAGCCGCTGGCCGAGGAGGAAACGGGCCGCCCTCGCCTGCAGGTCGGCGGGCCCAAGACCCTGGTCGCGACGAAGCGCGACGGCGAGGGCTGATCAACACGCAGCGCCGTCCCGCGACCTCGCACGCGAGGTCCCCGTTGGGTTCCCTGGGAAGGCGCCGGGCCGCCAGGCCCAGCGTTACGCCATCTCGGCGCGCCTGACCTGCACCTGGTCGATGAGCGAGGTGACCAGCCCGGCCGACAGGCCGTCCACGCCCGCGCCGGCGCAGGCCGCCGCGCCCGCGGCCACGGCCCAGCGCAGGTGGTCCTCGGGATCCTGCGTGCCGCCGTTCATCAGGCTGTAGAGCAGGCCGGCCATGGCGGCGTCGCCGGCGCCGATGGTGTCGACGATCTGCTCGAGCGGCGGCGGCGCGGCGCTGAGGTCGGCTTTCGGATGGAACAGCTGCGCGCCGCGTTCACCGAGCGTCAGCATCACGATCGCGCGCGGGTTCCAGGCCGAGATCTGCGCCAGTCCGAAGTGGTGGTCGCGGCTGCGGAACAGGCCGCGGAGGTCTTCGTCCGAGACCTTGATGACGTCCGCCAGCCGGCACATGCGTTCCAGCGTGCGGTCGTAGCGGGAGTCCATGGACATGCGGTAGTTGGGGTCGTAGCTGATGCGCACGCCCTCGTCCTTGAGGGATTCGGCCAGTGCGATCAGCCGCGCCGCGAGCGGTTCGCGGGTGAGGCTGATCGAGCCGAAATGCGCCCAGCGCAGTGCGCGGCGCCATCCGGCGGGCAACGCGTGGGGGCGGAAGTGCAGGTCGGCGCTGTCGTCGCCGACGAAGGCGTACTCCGGCGGATCGACCTGATGGACGTAGGCCACCAGCGGCGACTTGGCGAACTGCTGGATGAAGCGCAGGTCCAGGCTGGCATCGGCGCTGGCCTGCCAGATCGCCTGGCCGAACGCGTCCTTGCTGATGCCGCCGGCGAAGGCGCTGAGCTGGCCCAGGCGGGACATCCCGATGGCGACGTTCCAGGGCGAGCCGCCGCTGCGGCTGCGCCAGTGGTCGTGGCCGACGCGGATCATGTCGGTGAGGGCTTCGCCGAAGGAGACGAAGCTGGCCAGGTCCGCATGGACCACGGTCGTGGGGGTCAAGCTCATCCCGCGATTCGACCGCTGCCGGCCTCGCTGCGCAAGTGACAGGTCCTACAGGGTGACGACGCGGTCTCGGATGCATAGCGCACAGCCCAGCCCCTGGCGCAGGAGCACAGTGGCTCCCCGAAGGGCCTCCGCGGGCGCGGGCGGGCTGTCGGCGGCACAATCCGCTTCATGACCGATGGTGTGATTCCGCTGCTCGATCTGCGCCAGATCGGGCGGACGCCTCCCGTGCCGCATCCGCTGCCGCCACCCCGCAGCGGCCCGTGGCTGGATGCGCGCGGCCGGCCACTGCGCGACCTGCGGATCTCCGTCACCGACCGCTGCAACTTCCGCTGCAGCTACTGCATGCCGAAGGACGTGTTCGACAAGGACTACGCCTTCCTCCCGCACCGCGACCTGCTCTCCTTCGAGGAGATCGCCCGGCTCGCCCGCGTGTTCGCCCAACTCGGCGTCCAGAAGCTGCGCCTCACCGGCGGCGAACCGCTGCTGCGCCGCAACCTCGAGGCGTTGATCGCCCAACTGGCCGCGCTGCGCACGCCGGAGGGGCAGCCGCTCGACCTCACGCTCACCACCAACGGCTCGCTGCTCGCCCGCAAGGCCCAGGCGCTCAAGGACGCCGGCCTGAACCGCGTCACCGTCAGCCTGGACGCGCTCGACGACGCCATCTTCCGGCGCATGAACGACGTGGACTTCCCCGTCGCCGAAGTGCTGCGCGGCATCGAGGCCGCCCACGCCGCCGACCTGGCGCCGATCAAGGTCAACATGGTCGTCAAGCGCGGCACCAACGATGACCAGATCGTCCCGATGGCGCGCCACTTCCGCGGCACCGGCGTCGTGCTGCGCTTCATCGAGTACATGGACGTCGGCATGAGCAACGGCTGGCGCATGGACGAAGTCCTGCCGTCCGCCGAGGTCCTCGCCCGGCTGCGCGAGCACGCCGACCTGGTGCCGCTCGCGCCCTCCTCCGACGGCGAGACCGCCACGCGTTGGGGCTACGCCGACGGCAGCGGCGAGATCGGCCTGATCTCCAGCGTCACGCAGGCCTTCTGCGGCGACTGCAACCGCGCGCGGCTCTCGACCGAGGGCCGCCTCTACACCTGCCTCTTCGCCGGCGACGGCCACGACCTGCGCGCGCTGCTGCGCGGCGATGCCGCCCACGACGCGCGCAGCGACGACGAGATCGCCGCCGCACTCGGCGCGCTCTGGACACGGCGCAACGATCGCTACTCGGAACTCCGCGCCAGCCTGCCCGCGGCCTCGGAATCCGGCCCGGCGCGCCGCGTCGAGATGCACTACATCGGCGGCTGATGCGCGTCACCGCGCTGCTCCTCTGCGGCGGACGCGCCACGCGCATGGGCGGCGTCGACAAGCCGCTCCAGCCCTTCCAGGGCCGGCCCCTCGTCGATCATGTGCTCGACCGCATCGCCCCGCAGACCGGCGGCCGCGTGCTCATCAGCGCCAACCGCCACCTCGACGACTACCGCCGCCTCGGCCATCCGGTCCTCGAGGACACGCTGCCCGACTTCCCCGGACCGCTCGCCGGGATCCTTGCGGGACTGGAGTCGATCGCCGCTGCAGATCAGCGCGACGATTGGCTGCTCGTGGTCAGCGGCGACAGCCCCTGGCTGCCCGTCGACCTGCTCGCCCGCCTGGCCGAGGGCCTCGCCCCTGACCGGACCGCGGCCATGGCGATGGGCCGCGAGGCGCCGGACGCACCGCTGCGCAGCCAGCCGCTCGCGAGCCTGATCCACGCCGGCCATCGGGCCTCGCTCGATGCCGCGCTGCGTGCGGGCGAGCGGCGCGTCGAGGGCTGGCTGTCCAGCCTGCCGCTGGCGCGCGTCGCCTTCGATCGACCGGGCGACGACCGCGCCTTTGCCAACATCAATGACAGGAGCGAGCTTGAGCGACTCGAACGACTCCGATAGCGCGAACGTCGGCGCCATCACGCTGCGCCTGCTGACCGAAGGCGACCTGGTGGCCTACAAGGCGCTGCGCGACGCCATGTTGGCGAGACACGAGCAGGCCTTCACCTCCGACGCGGAGACCGAACGCGCCCGCGAGGCTGCGAGCTATCGCGTGCGACTGCATCCGCAGGCCGGCGGCAAGTCGCTGTTCACGCTGGGTGCGTGGCGCGGCGAGCAGTTGGTGGGTGCGCTGACCTGCGAGCACGAGAACCGCAAGAAGGTGCAACACATCGCGCATCTGATCGGGATGATGGTGGACGACCGGTTCCGCGGACGCGGCATCGGCAAGCGCCTCTTGCAGCAGGCGCTTGCCTTGCTGCGCCGCGAGCCGCGCCTGGAAACCGTGACGCTCAGCGTCACCGCCGGCAATCAATCCGCCATCGCGGTCTACCGACAGGCCGGCTTCACCCGCTACGGTCACCTTCCCCGCGCCATCCGTCTCTCCGACGGCCGTTACTACGCCAAGGACCTGATGAGTCTCGATCTCCGCGCCTGACCCCGACTCCCAAGGCCCGATCACGGCCAAGGCACCGGGCCGAACTCCCAGGGCCCGATCACAGCGAGTCCCACTGGGGCCGGAATACTGCTTGGGGGTCCTGGAGGGATCCCCCATGCAGTGTGGAGCGCCCGCGCCAGGCCTCCCGCAGCCGACATCAATCGCAGGCCACCGAAGGCCGAGCCGCCACATCGACGTCGACCGTCAGTTCATCCTGGATGGCGAGCAGCCCTCCGAAGACGGAGAACGGCGCGATACCGAAGTCGCTCTGCCGCAGGACGAGCGCGCCTTGGGCGCGCAGCGGCGCATCCCCTGAAGGTCGGGCGACCCGCACGGGCACGTCGATCTCGCGGACCTGCCCATGCCACCGCACCGCGAGCTTGACGGCGAGGACCGGGAACGCACCACCCACCGCCGAGCTGCGCATCGAGATCGCCGGGAAGCGTTCGCCGTCGATGGCGCGGAGCATGTTGGTCCGCGTGCCGGCGACATCGGAGGCCGTCGGCACGCTGGCGAATTCGGGGCCGAGGCTGGCGCGCCATTCGGGCTTGTCGATGCCGATGTCGTCGAGGCGGAACCCGAGTTCGACGCCTGCGCCCGCGATCCCGTCGGCGGGCAGGAAGACGTGGCCGTCGAGCCGTTCGACTCCGAGCACATGGTTGTGGCCGAGCTTGGCGAGCCGTCCGGCGCGGAAGACGTGGATCCGGACCTGCGAGCCTGCGGCGTCAACGCGGTAGAGCCGCCCCTCGCCGCGCTGCTGCGCCGCGAGCCACGTGGGGCATGAGGACGGCGGCGCTTCAGCGCCCGGCGCCGCGCCGGATGCAGTCGATGTGGCCGATGCAGCGGCTGCACTGCGGCCCGTCGTCGACTCCGCTGTCGCCCCGATTGGTGCACTGCCGCATCCTGCGACCGCCAGCGCCACAGCGACGATCGCCACGTGGGCCGCCCCCCGTGTCCACGGGGTCCACAACACCGGAGGCACCTCGCTTGCCCGCGTCAACACTTGCATAGGGGTAAACCAAGAGTGGTCAGACCTGCATTCTGAACGGCACAAACAAGCTGGTCGCACTAGCATTGCGACATCACGACGACACCTCGCACGGAGGACTGCCATGGCACGCCAAGCCAACGACCTGATGGCGCAGTACGCCGCCTACCACCGCGACCGCCGCAACATCGCCACCCACTTCGTCGGCATTCCGCTGATCGTCTTCGCGATCGGCGTGCTGCTGGCGCGGGCGCAATTCCACGTCGCCGACTGGACCGTGTCCGCCGCCTGGGTGGTCTGGGGCGCCGCCACGATCTGGTACCTGACGCGCGGCAACTTCGTGCTCGGCCTGTCCACCGCGATCGTCAACGCGGTACTGATGGCGCTGGCGCATCCGCTGGCGGCGGGTTCCGTCGGCGGCTGGCTCGCCTGGGGACTGGGCAGCTTCCTGGTCGGATGGGTCATCCAGTTCGTCGGTCATTATTACGAGGGGCGCAAGCCCGCCTTCGTGGATGACCTGATCGGGCTGCTGGTCGGGCCGATGTTCGTTGTCGGCGAAGCGCTCTTCGCGATGGGCTGGGGCCGCGACCTGCTCGCCGAGATCGAACGCCGCGCCGGTCCCACCCATCTGCGCGACTTGACCCACCCCGCCTGAGCCTCGCGACATCACGACCTCGCTCCTTTGGGGGTCGGGTCTTGATGGGGCTTGCGGCGCGCCGCCAAGGCGCTTATCTTGGGGCGTCCGAATCCGTCAGCGATTTGCCCAAGTCCCGGCCAGGATTCAAGTCAGGATCCCAGCCAGGATTCCGCCAGGAGGCCCCATGAAACCGGTGTCCGAACTGTTGAAGAACCGCGGCCCGAGCGTCTGGCGCATCACGCCGGAAGCGACGGTGTTCGATGCGCTGCATCTGCTCGCGCAGCATGATGTCGGTGCGCTGCTGGTGATGGAGGGCGAGCGGCTGCTCGGCATCTTCTCGGAGCGCGACTACACCCGCAAGATCGCGCTGCAGGGCAGAGATTCGCGCAACACGCAGGTCAAGGAGGTCATGACGGCCAACGTGTTCGTCGTGAAGCCCGACACCGAGTGCCGCGAGTGCATGAGCCTCATGAGCCAGCGCAAGATCCGCCACCTGCCGGTGGTCGAGGGATCGACCGTCGTGGGCATGCTGTCGATCAGGGACCTGATGGACAACATCATCGCGGACGATGAGCTGACCATCGCTCAATTGCAGAGCTACATCTACGGTTAGGGGCTAACCGCCCCAGAACTGCAACGCGCGGTCGGCGCCGTCCTTGGCGGCGCGCGGCTTGGGCGGCTTGTCCGACGGCGCTGGCGTGCCCATCGCAATCCAGCCGAGCAGCGTCTCGCCCGGCTCGCAGAACGCGGCGATCAGACCCGGATCGCGCGCCTTCGCGCCGCTGAGCATCTTTCCGCCGAAGCCGAGCGCGTGCGCGGCGTTCAGGAAGTTCGTCAGCGCCCCACCCACGCAGGCCCACTGCTCGTGCGCCGGCACCTGCGGATGGCCCAGGTCCAGCCGCACGACGACGGCCACCGTCACCGGCGGACGCAGCGCGCGTTCCTCGTCCATCGCGAGGCCGGCGGCGTCCTTGCCCGCGCGGCGCGCAGCCTCGGCGAAGAGCGCCGCCATCGGGCGCTTCGCCTCGCCGCGCACGACCTTGAACCGGAAGGGCACCAGCCCGGCGTGATCGGGCGCGTGCAGCGCGGCATCGACCATCAGGCGCAGATGCCCGTCGTCGGGCCCGGGTTCGATCAGGTACTTCGGCCCGACCGAAGCACGCGTCAGCAGCAGCTTGAGGGCTTCGTCGTTCATGGCGGCTCACTTCCACGTTGCTCGGCAACGTCTCTCTTCAACGATTCAATTTCCGGCGCGCCGCGTAGGAACAGGCGTCGACCAGCATCACCAGCGCCAGCATCGCCAGCAGCACGGTGCAAGTCTCGCGCATCTGGAACAGGCTGAGGTGCAGGCTCAGCATCTGGCCGAGCCCGCCGGCCCCGACCACCCCCAGCACCGTCGCGGCGCGGATGTTGTTTTCCCACCGGTACAGCGTGTAGCTGAGCAGTTGCGGCGCCGCCTGCGGCAGCGTCGCGAACGCGAAGACCTGCCAGCGTGACGCGCCCGCCCAGCGCAAGGCCTGGGCGGTCTGCGGCGGTGCGTTCTCCAGCGCCTCGGCCATCAGACGGCCGAGCACGCCCGTCGTGTGCAGCGCCAGCGCCAGCGTGCCCGGCATCGGCCCCAGGCCGGCGGCGACCAGCAGGATCGCCGCCCAGACCAGTTCCGGCACGCTGCGCAGCACGTTCAGCAACAGCCGCGAAGTCCAGCGCAGCAGCCCCGGCGGCCGGCTGGCCAGCAGCGCGATCGCGAGCCCGGCCACCGCTGCCAGGACGCTGCCCAGCGCCGACATCGCCAGCGTCTCCAACGCCCCCTGGCCGACGCGTCCGAGAAAGGCCGGCGCCCACTGCGGCGGAAAGAACTCCGCGATGAAGCGCCCCATCTGGGCGAGCGCCCCCGCCCCCAGCAGTTCACCCCAGCGCAGCGGCAGCGTCACGAAGCTCGCGATCAGCAGCGCCAGCAGGCCGATGAGCAGCCCCCGCACGCCCCATCGCGGAGACGGCCGGGCGGTGCGACGGGACGCCTCCGCGCCCTGGCCGGCTTCACGCGCCGGACGCAGCCAGGCGCTGATCCGATCGGCCATCGCCACGAGCGCGATGAACACGAGCAGGATGGTCGCGACCTCGGCGCCGGCGAACATCTTGGTCGCGTTGTCCAGTTGCTGACCGAGCCCGCCCGCGCCGACGAAGCCCAGCACGACCGAGGACCGGATCGCGCATTCCCAGCGGTAGACGGTGTAGCTCACGAGCTCGTCGGCGCATCCGGGCAAGGTGCCGAAGAGCAGCGCCTGCAGACGTCCGGCGCCACCGCGCAGCAGCGCCTGCGTGGGCGCGGCGTCGGCGCTTTCGAGGATCTCGGCGTAGACCTTGCCGAGCATCCCGCCATAGGACAGCGCGATCGCCAGCACGCCGGCGCCGGGGCCGAGACCGATCACGCGGACCAGCATCAGCGCCCAGACCAGCTCCGGGACCGAGCGCAGCACGATGAGCACGAGGCGCACGATCCCGCGCAGCGCCGCCGGCCCCGGGCCCATGCGACCCGCCACCGCGGACACCGACAGCCGCGCCGTCGCCAGCAGCGCCATCGGCACGGCGATCACCCAGGCGAGCGCCATCCCCACCGTCGCCATCGCCACGGTGCGCCACGTGTCGGCGGCGAGCATCGTCAGGAACTCGGCATCCAGGCGCGGCGTCAGGAACTGCGCGCCGAAACGCATCGTCGCGCGCAGGCTGCGTTCATCGAGCAGTTCCCAAGGACGGAACTCGCACCAGACGAGGAGCGGCCACAGCAGCACGAGCAGGCCGACGGCCAGACCGAGTCGTCGCGTGGCGGCGGGATCGCGGCGCCACGGGGCCGCGGCGGCGGCGCTCATCGACACATCGCCTGTGGCAACGACGCCGGCGGCAACGTGTCCTGCGCCACAGGCGGCGGCTCGTTCAGCAGGTCGGCGTAGATCTCGTCCAGTTGACGCGCGCCGAGGTCCCGCGGCGGGCCGTCGTAGACGAGGCGCCCTTCGCGCAGCGCGATCACGCGCGGAAACACCCGGCATGCCAGGTCGACCTGGTGCAGGCTGCAGACCAGCGTGCGGTCCTGGGCGCGGGCCGTGTCTCGCAGGACCTCGAGCACGCGCTGCGCGCGCTGCGGGTCCAGCGCCGACAGCGGCTCGTCGGCGAGCCAGAGCCGCGCCTTCGACACCAGCAGCCGCGCGACCGCGACGCGCTGGCGCTCGCCGCCGGAGAGCTGATCGACGCGCGACCAGAGCCGATCGCCGAGCTCCAGACGGTCCAGCGCGTCGAAGGCGAGCCGCGCCTGCGCCTCGGTCGGGTTGAACAGCATGCGCAGGGTCTGCGCCATCGACGCGCCGGGCAACTGCCCGGCCAGCACTGCGGTGACCACGCGCTGGCGCGGCGGCAGCGGCGGATGCTGCGGCGCCAGCATCAGCTCGCGGCGCAGCCAGTGGCGATCGCGGGACGCCAAGGCCCAGGCGTCCTGCCCCGCCAGGCGCATGGTCCCGCCCACAGGTGCCAGCGCCATCGCCATCGCGTGCAGCAGCGAGGTCTTGCCGGCGCCCGACGCGCCGATCAACGCGACCTGCTCGCCGGTCTCGATGCGCAGCGTCAGCGGCTCGACCAGCGTGCGCGCCCCGGCCCTCAGGTGCAGGCCGTCCAGTTCCAGCAGCGGCATCGCGATCGTCTCAACTCACTTCAGCAGACCGGCGTTCTCGGCGGCGGCCTTGATGCCGGCATAGTTCTCGGGCTGCGTCGGCACGAACTTCGTCGCGCGCTGCAGGTCGAGGATCTCCTTGCCTTCCGGCGTCGACGGGTTGAGCTTCAGGAACGCGGCCTTGAGCTTCTCCTTCGTCGCGGCCGGCATGTCGGCGTGGACGCTCCAGTTGTAGTCGTAGTACGGCGGCGTCGTGAAGAAGACCTTGACGGCCGCGGTGTCGACCTTCTTCTCGGCGACGAGCTTCTCCCAGACGGAGATGTTGAGCGCACCGGCGTCGACCTTGCCCGAGGACACGGCGGCGACGGTGGCGTCATGCGCGCCGGAGAAGGAGATGCGCTTCAGATCCGCGTCGGGGTTGATCTTCGCGGCCAGCAGGAACGAGCGCGGCATCAGGTGACCCGAGGTCGACGACGCGGAACCGAAGCTGAGCGTCTTGCCCTTGAGGTCCTCGAGCTTCGTGATGCCCGACCTGGCGTCGGTGATGAAGACGGAGCGGAACTTCTCGTCCTCCTCGCGCTGGACCAGCGGGACGATCCTGCCGCCCGAGCGCACGTTGGCCTGCACGAAGGTGAAGCCGCCGAACCAGGCCAGGTCGATCTTCTTGTTGACGACGGCCTCGACGGCGGCGGCGTAGTCGGTGACGGGCGTCCACTCGACCTTCACGCCGAGTTCCTTCTCCAGGTACTTGCCGAGCGGCGCGAACTTGCGGGCCAGCTCGGTCGGCGATTCGTCGGGGATGGCGGTCACGCGCAGCACCTGCGGCGTCTGCGCCATCGCCGTTCCGGCGAGACCTGCGGCGATCAGCGACGCGGCGACGATTCCCTGCAGCGCACGGCTGACTTGTCGGAAGAGGCTAGACATCGGAGGCTCCAGTCAAAACGGTCGAAGTCAAAGAAATTGCCGCCCCGAGGGCGGCCGCAAGAACCAGCGACATCGGATGGCCGAAGCGAGCGGCCCGAGCTTGCGCCGAGGCGCGCAGCCGTACGCCCGTACGGCGAGCACCGCAGGCGCAAGATCGGGTCGCGCAGCCGGCAAGCCGATGTTGCTGGCGGAGAGACGTGGGAGTCGAACCCACCCGGCGATGCGTGGCATCACCCACCGGATTTGAAGTCCGGCCGATCCACCAGGATCGTTGTCTCTCCATTGATCGTTGCGCGTTCATGCGGTCTCGACGGCGTCGACGCGCGCGGCGCCGCCCCCCTCATGATCGTCGATGAACAGGCGGCTGTCGGTCCGCAGCCGGTGCGCGTCGCCGACGCGCCGCAGCACGCCGACCTTGTCGAAGAACTCCAGCACCTGGATCGCGCGCTTGCGCCCCAGGCCGCTGCGGTCGCGGAACACCGCGGCCTTCACGTCGCCGCCGATCGCCGAGGCCCGCGCGATGCGCGCCAGCTCATGGATCGCCGTCGGCGCGTAGTACAGGTCCTTCACGACTTGGAACAGCTCGCCCCGCTGCGACAGGCGCGCCAGGGTCGTGCGCACCAGCGCTTCGGGCTCGTGCGCGTCCTTGGCTAGGTCGCGCGCCCAGGCGCCTTCGAAGCCCGCCGACAGCAGCCGCGGCATCACCTTCTGCGCGAGGCGCTCGTCCAGCGCCGACAGCTGGATGCCGTGCGCCGGCAGATGCGCCGACGCGCCGCTGATCGCCACCTGTCCGGCCGACGCCATCCGCCGCACGAGCGACTGCCACAGCGCCTCCGCCATGCGTGGCGCGGCCAGTCGCCGCCAGCGCGCGAGGTCGGGACCGAGCTCCTCGGGCTGTTCCTCGTGATACCGCGCCAACCTGACCAGCGCGACGCCCTCCCACTGCGCCGTCTGCGCGGCGCCGAGCGCCCACGCCGGTCCGTCGGCGCCGGGCACGATCGTCGATGCGCTGTCCGCCGCCAGCTGGGCCGCGCGCGCGTCGCTCGCCACGCCCTGCCCCGCGGCGAATCGCGCGAGATCGACGCCCATCGGCGCCTGCGCCAGCAGGCCGGCCAGCCGTTGCGCGGGCGAGTCCGCCGTCAGCGCGACGAGTTCCGCGAGCCGCTGCGTCGTGCGGCGATAACGTGCCGGCGCGTGCGGATCGAGCACGACCCCGCCGGCCAGCGCGCGCGTCGCGGACGCGTCGCGCAGCACGACGCGGTCGCCGGCCCACGCGCCGATCGGTCGATGCAGCACGAGCTGCACCAAGCCCTCCTCGCCCGGCTGCAGCGCCTCAGCCGGCGCCACAGGGCTCACCCCCTCTCCCGCTTGCGGGAGAGGGCAGGGGTGAGGGCCAGCGGCCTGCGCCGTACCGAGGCGTCCGAGCATCGCCACCGACCCGGTGACCGCTTCCGCGCCGACATGCACGTGCACCGGCAGGCCGCTTCGCAGCGCGCGCGCTTCCTCGGGCCACAGCCGCAGCCGCGCATCGAGGCGGTCCGTCCACTGCGCGACCTCGGGCGCGGCCAGCCATTGGCCGCGCTCGACCTCGTCCTTCTCCAGACCGGCAAGGCCGATGGCGACGCGTTGTCCGGCCGACGCGCGCTCCGCCGGCTCGTTCTGTGCATGCAGGCTGCGCACGCGGCCGCGCCGCGGCGACTGTCCCGGCGCGGGCGGCAACAGCAGGAGTTCGTCGCCGACCGCCACCTCGCCCGCATGCGCGGTGCCGGTGCAGACCGTGCCCACACCGGGCAGGCTGAACACGCGGTCCACCGCGAGCCGGAAGGCCTGTCCCGCGACCTCGTGCGGCGGCAGCGCCTTCGCCTCGGCGATCAGGTGCTCGCGCAACGCGCGCACGCCCTCGCCCGCGGTCGCGGCCACCTCGAAGACCGGTGCGTCCGCCAGCGGCGTACCGGCCACCAGCGCGCGGATCTCCTCGCGCCGCTGCGCGCGCGTCGCGATGTCCACGCGGTCGCACTTCGTCAGCGCGATCGTCCCGCGCGCGATCCCCAGCAGCGACAGCAGCGCCAGATGCTCGCGGGTCTGCGGCATCACGCCGTCGTCGGCGGCCACCAGCAGCAGCGCGTGGTCGATGCCGGTCGCGCCGGACAGCATCGTGTGCACGAGGCGCTCGTGTCCCGGGACGTCGACAAAACCGATGCGCGGGCCCTCGCTCGCGTCCAGGAACGCATACCCGAGCGCGATGCTGATGCCGCGCCGCTTCTCCTCGGGCAGCCGATCCGTGTCGACGCCGGTCAGCGCCTTCACCAGCGTCGTCTTGCCGTGGTCGATGTGGCCGGCGGTTCCGACGATCACGCGAGCGCCTCCTTCAGCTGCGCGAGCTGCTCGAGGAAGTCGGGCTCCTCGCGCGCCTCGTCCAGGCAGCGCAGGTCCATCCAGAGTTCATCGGCCTGCACGCGCGCGATCACGGGCAGCGGCAACCCGCGCAGGGCCGTGAGCAGGTCGTCGAGCGCGCGCCCGATCCCCCGCTTGCCGGGCAGCCGCGGCGTCAGCACCAGCCCCGCCGACGGCAGCGTCTCCACCGGCAACGAGCCCGAGCCGATCTGCCCGCGCATCGCGCTGACGCGCGCGTCGAAGCGCGGTGCGACGGCCTCCTCGACGCGGGCCAGCAGCCGCTGCGCCTGCGCCTCGATCTGGCCCACCGGCCGCGTCAGCAGCCGCAGCGTCGGCAGGTCCTGCGTCAGCCGGTCCGGCTGCAGGTACAGCCGCAGCGTCGCCTCCAACGCGGCCATCGGCAGCTTGGACAGGCGCAACGCGCGCTTCATCGGGAACTTGCGGATCTTCTGCACCAGGTCCTTGCGACCGACGATCAGACCCGCCTGCGGCCCGCCCAGCAGCTTGTCGCCGCTGAAGGTCACGATGTCGCAGCCGTCGGCCAGCATCGCCTGAGGCAGCGGCTCGGCCGGCAGGCCCCATTGCGCCAGGTCGACCAGCGAGCCGCTGCCCAGGTCCGTCATCAGCGGCACGCCCGCGGCCTTCGCGATCGGGGCGAGTTCGGCCTCGCTCACCGACGACGTGAAGCCCTGGATCGCGTAGTTGCTGGTGTGGACCTTCAACAGCAACGCAGTGTCCGGACCGATCGCGGATTGATAGTCCCGCGCATGCGTGCGGTTGGTCGTGCCGACCTCCACCAGCCGCGCCCCCGCCGCCGCCATCACGTCGGGCATGCGGAACGCGCCGCCGATCTCGACCAGCTCGCCGCGCGACACGACGACCTCCTGGCCGCCGGCCAGCGCGGCGATGCCCAGCAGCACCGCGGCGGCGTTGTTGTTGACGACCGTCGCCGCCTCGGCGCCGGTGATGTCGCACAGCAGCGATTCGACGAGGCTGTCGCGGTCGCCGCGCTCACCGCGCGCAAGGTCGAACTCCAGGTTGTTGGGCGAGCTCATGCAGCTCAGCACATGGCGCAGCGCCTCGTCGGCCAGCAGCGCGCGGCCCAGGTTGGTGTGCAGCACCGTGCCGGTGAGGTTGATCACGCGGCGCATGCGCGGCGCGAGGCGCTCGACGCACAGGCGCTCGAGCTCGGACGTCAGGCGCTGAAGCTCCTCCGCCGGCAGCGTGCCCGCCAGCGCGCGCTGGCGCCACGATTCGAGCAGGTGTCGCGCCTGCGCGGCGACGAAGGCGTGACCGTGTCGCGCCATCAGGTGCGTCACCGCCGGATCGCGCAGCAGACGATCAACGGAGGGAAGGTCCTTCGGGGCCGCGGCCGCAGCGCGCGGCGCGGCGTGCCCGCGCGAGGGAACAGAGCGATCGTCGGGCGCGGCTGGGTCCTGACTGCTGACCGGGGAGCCTGCCGTCGGACCATGAACCATGGATGCCTCGGGCTTCATGCTCAGTGTCCTCCGGGGTCCGGAGGAGGCGCCTCGGCCTCGCCGAGGATCAGCAGCGGGTTGAACCCCTGCCTCACGAGGCCGAGTTCGCCGACCAGCAGATCGAGCGTCAGCGTCGCCAGGTCGTCGGCCAGCGGCTCGACCTGCAGGTCCTTTTCCATGTGGACCTGCTTGAGGTAGTGCCCGCAGGTCTCGCAGCACTCGGCCGCGACGGCCTCGGACTTGTTGCCGTCGGCGTCGACGAGGCTCTGGAAGGTGATGCCCTTCGTGCCCTGGCAATGCGTGCACTTGATGCGCACGTAGTGCCACTGCGCGCCGCACAGCGAGCAGGCGAGGAAGCGCTGCCCGGACTGTTCCGCCGCGATGCGCGTGATCGAGGCCACCGGTCGCGAGCCGCAGCACGGACAGACCGTCGGATCGTCGATCATGCCGAAGGGCGCGACGTGCTCGCCCTGGTCGCTGCCGTCGTAGCGCGCCTGCAGCTGCACGACGAGCCGCGCCCAGTACACCTGCAAGGCCGCGGCGATCAGCGGCGCCGCCGCCGGGTCCAGGCCCGGCGCTCCGCCGGCGAGCAACGCGCCCGCCTGCTGCTCCAGCCAGTCGTCGTCGGCTTCGCCCAACTGCGTCACCAGCGCCTTCGCCGGATCGGGGATCGCCGCCGTCGCCATCGCGCGCAACAAGGCGCGGAGTTCCTCGCGCCACACCGGATCGCGCCGGAAGGTCGTCACGTCGAGCGGCGGCAAGCCACCGACCATCGCGCTGTTGACCAGCACCTCGTCCAGCAGCTTCATCGGCTCGGCGCGCCGGAAGCGCTCATGCTGCGCCTGCGCCAGCTCCGCCACGAACAGCAGGTAGTCCCGCATCGCATGCCCCTCGGCCAATTGGCGCAGGCGCAGCGCGCGCTCGGCGAAGAGGCCGGGCTCCGGCACCTTCACCGGCGCGGCGCGTGCGCCGGCGTTGACCGCGATCTCTTCCGGGGTCATGACCCGGACGGGGCTGGGGGATGTCATGCGCGGGGCCGCTCCTTCGCTTCCTTGTGCCACAGCGGGTGATGGTGCGCGGCCCAGGTGTCGGTGACCGTACCACGGGTCATCGCCCGGAACGAGCCCTTGACCCAGATTGCCGCGTAGACATGGATGATGATTGTCAGGATCAGGATCGTCGCCGATACCGAGTGCAGCAACACCGCGATGCGACGCAACATGATGTTGCCTTCCGGGAACCAGGCGTGCCAGAACATGAAGCCGGTGACCAGCAGGAGGATCAGCGTCACGACCATCACCCAGAACACGATCTTCTGGCCGGCGTTGTACTTGGCCGCGGGCTGGACGCCCTCCTTGCCGGCGCCGGTGATCATGGCGGGGCTCTGCCGCATCCATTGCGTGTCGGCGCCGATCCAGAGGTTGTCGCGCCACATCCGCACCGCGAGGAAGGCGAAGGCGATCACCATGCCCACGCCCAGGTAGGGATGCAGCACGCGCGTCCACGGCCCGCCGCCGAAGAGATTGCTGAGGAAGTAGAGGCTCGGGTGGAAGAAGGCCAGGCCCGAGAGCCCGGCGCACAGGAACAGCAGCACGATGAGCCAGTGGTTGAGCCGCTGGCTGTCGCGATAGCGTTGCAGCAACATGGTGAGCTCCCGGTGGGTCACAGGCCGCCGCTGGGCGGGGTGTACGTCGAACGCCGCGGCTCACCGCCCGGCACGCCGTCGGGGCCTTCGCCATGCTTGGCGCGTTCGTAGGCCAGTTCCTCTTCGGGATCCGGCTCGTCGTGCTCCGTCTTCTGCGGGCCGACCTTCATGTAGTGGAAGAAGCCCGCCACCGCCGCGCCGACCATCGCGGCGACCGCCAGCGGCTTGGCCGCGCCCTTCCACAAGGACACCAGCGGACTGATCTGCGGATCCTTCGGCAGCCCGTGATACAGCGTCGGCTGATCCGCATGCTGCAGCACGTACATCACGTGCGTGCCGCCGACGCCCTGCGGGTCGTACACACCGGCGTTCTGGTAGCCGCGCTCCTTCAGGTCGACGATGCGTTCGGCGGCGAACTCGTGCATGTCCTCCTTCGAGCCGAAACGGATCGCCCCCGTCGGGCAGGCCTTCACGCAGGCGGGTTCCAGGCCCACGCCGACGCGGTCCGAGCACAGGCTGCACTTGTAGGCCTTGTTGTCGGCCTTGCTGATGCGCGGCACGTCGAACGGACAGCCGGTCACGCAGTTGCCGCAGCCGACGCAGTGCTCGGAGATGAAGTCGACGATGCCGTTCTGGTACTTCACGATCGCGCCCGGCGCGGGGCAGGCCTTCAGGCAGCCGGGGTCCTCGCAGTGCATGCAGCCGTCCTTGCGGATCAGCCACTCCAGCTTGTTCTCGACGACCTCCACTTCCGAGAAGCGCATCACCGTCCACGACTGCGGGGTCAGGTCGCGCGGGTTGTCGTAGGTGCCGTGGGTCTCACCGACGTCGTCGCGCAGGTCGTTCCACTGCATGCAGGCGACCTGGCAGGCCTTGCAGCCGATGCACGAGGAGACGTCGATCAGCTTGGCGACTTCCGTCGTCGTGCGCCGCGCGTCGGGGCTGGGCAGCGTCGTCGCGGAGCGCTTGGCGATGTCGAGGGATTGCAATGAAGACATGGCTGAGGCTCCTCAAGCTTTCTCGATGTTGACGGTGAAGCTCTTGAACTCCGGCGTCTGGGTATTCGCGTCGCCCACGAACGGGGTCAGCGTATTGACCAGATAACCGGGCTTGGCCACGCCGACGAAGCCCCAGTGGTTCGGCAGGCCCACGGTGTGGACCCGCTTGCCGCCGACATCGAGCGATGCCACGCGCTTGGTCACCACCGCCACGGCCTTGATGAAGCCGCGGTTGGAACTGACCTTCACCTGGTCGCCGTTGCCGATGCCCTTCTCCTTCGCGAGTTCCTCGCCGATCTCCACGAACTGCTGCGGCTGGATGATCGCGCTCGTGCGCACGTTCTTGGTCCAGTAGTGGAAGTGCTCGGTGAGCCGGTAGCTGGTCGCCACGTAGGGGAACTTGTCCGGCTTGCCGAACTGCTCGCGGTCGGCCTTGAACACCCGGCCGGCCGGGTTGTTCATGGCCTTGGCGTTGGTCGGGTGCATCGGGTTGACCGTCAGCGGCGACTCGAAGGGCTCGTAATGCTCCGGCAGCGGGCCGTCGACCATGCCGCTGGGCGCGAACAGGCGCGCCACGCCCTCGGCGGTCATGATGAAGGGCCGCACCGCGTCCTCGTCATTGGGGTTGGCGTCCGGCCGGATGTCCGGCACGTCGGAGCCGCCCCATTTGTCGGTGTAGCTGATCAGTCGCCGCTTCGGATTCCACGGCTTGCCGCTCGGGTCGCAGGACGCGGCGTTGTAGAGCACGCGCCGGTTCGCCGGCCAGGCCCAGGCCCAGTTCAGCGTCTGGCCGATGCCCCACGGGTCGCTGTTGTCGCGCCGGGCCATCTGGTTGCCCGCCTGCGTCCACGCGCCGGCGTAGATCCAGCAGCCGCTGGAGGTCGTGCCGTCGTCGCGCAGCAGGCCGAAGCCGGAGAGCTGCTCGCCCGCCTTCGCCAGGACCTTGGTCGGGTCCTTCGGATCGGTCACGTCGGCCAGCGCCTTGCCGTTGAACTCCATCGCCAGCTCCTCGGCCGAGGGGCTGTGCGGGATCTTGTACGGCCAGCTGAGGTTGACGATCGGATCCGGATACGCACCGCCGTCCTTCTGGTACAGCGCGCGCAGGCGCAGGAAGATCTCCGCGATGATCTCCGCGTCGCCCTTGGCCTCGCCCGGGGGCTCGGCGCCCTTCCAGTGCCACTGCAGCCAGCGTCCGGAGTTGGTCAGCGAGCCGTCCTCCTCCGCGAAGCAGGTGCTCGGGAAGCGGAACACCACGGTCTGGATCTCTTCCGTCTTCACGTCGTTGTGCTCGCCGTAGTTCTTCCAGAACTCGGCGGTCTCCGTGTTGAGCGGATCGATGATCGCGAGGAACTTCAGCTTGGACAGGCTCTCGACCACCTTCTTCTTGTTGGGGAAGGAGCCCACCGGGTTGAAGCCCTGGCAGATGTAGCCGTTGACCTTGCCCTGGTGCATTAGCTCGAAGGCCTGCAGCACGTCGTAGCCCTTGTCCCACTTCGGCAGGTAGTGGTAGGCCCAGTCGTTCTCCTTGGTCGCGGCCTTGCCCCACCACGCCTTCTGCTGGCTGACGAAGAACTTCGGATAGTTCTGCCAGAAGCTCATCTGGTTGGGACGCAGCGGCTTGAGCGCGCGGGTCTTGTAGTAGGTCTCGAGGTCCTGCTCGGAGTCCTTGGCCAGCGACATGTAGCCCGTCAGCGAGGTCGACAGCAGGCCCAGGTCGGTGAGGCCCTGGATGTTGCTGTGGCCGCGCAGCGCGTTCATGCCGCCGCCGGGCTGGCCGATGTTGCCCAGCAGCAGTTGCACCAGCGCGCCGGTGCGGATGATCTGCGAGCCCTGGCTGTGCTGCGTCCAGCCCAGGGCGTACAGGATCGTCATCACCTTGCCGGGGGCCGAGGTCTCGCCGATCTGGCGGCAGATCTCGACGAACCGGTCCTTGGGCGTGCCGGTGATCTCGCTGACCTTCTCGGGCGTGTAGCGCGAGAAATGCTGCTTCATGACGTTGAGCACGCAGCGCGGGTGCTGCATCGTCATGTCGACCTTGGCGAAGCCCTTCTCGTCCATCTCATAGGCCCACGACGCGTTGTTGTAGGCGCGCTTGGCCTCGTCGTAGCCCGAGAAGATGCCATCCTCGAACTTGTAGCCCTCACCGACGATGAACGGGGCGTTCGTGTAGTGCCGGACGTACTCGGTCTGGATCTTGTTGTTGCTCAGCAGGTAGTGGATGACGCCGCCCAGGAAGGCGATGTCGGACCCCGCGCGGATCGGCGCGTAGTAGTCGCTCATCGCGGCCGAGCGCGTGAAGCGCGGGTCGACGACGATCAGCCGGGCCTTGTTGTGATGCTTGGCCTCGATCACCCACTTGAAGCCGCAGGGATGCGCCTCGGCGGCATTGCCGCCCATGATCAGCACGAGATCGGCGTTCTTGATGTCCACCCAGTGGTTGGTCATCGCGCCGCGTCCGAACGTCGGGGCCAGACTGGCCACCGTCGGTCCGTGTCAAACGCGGGCCTGGTTGTCGAACGCGAGCATCCCCGTCGAGCGCATCGCCTTGTGGGTGATGTAGCCCGACTCGTTCGAGGATGCCGAAGCGCAGATCATGCCGGTCGAGAGCCAGCGGTTGACGGTCTTCCCGTCGGCGTTGCTGGCGATGAAGTTGGCGTCGCGGTCGGCCTTGAGCAGCTTCACGAAGCGGTTCATCGCCTCGTCCCAGCTGACGCGCTTCCACTCCTTGGCGCCGGCCTCGCGGATCTCCGGGTACTTCAGCCGGTTGGGGCTGTGGACGAAGTCCAGCAGGCCCGCGCCCTTCGGGCACAAGGTGCCGCGATTGACCGGATGATCGGGGTCGCCCTCGATGTGGATGATCTCGGAACTGACGTTCTTCGCCTTGTCCCCGAGCGAGTACATGATGATCCCGCAACCGACCGAGCAGTAGGGGCAGGTGTTGCGGGTCTCGGTCGCCCGGGCGAGCTTGAACTGGCGCGTCTCGGCCAGTGCGGCAGTCGGAGAGAACCCCAACGCCACGAGGCTCGAGCCCATCACGGCCGCCCCGCTCACCCGGAAGAAGTGCCTCCGGTTCATGTCCATCTTGTGCCTCCTGGGCTCGGCCTCCGCTCACGAAGACCGACCTGGGTGAAATGCACGGCCGTCACGCGGCCCGTTCGAGCATTTCGGCACAAAGCTCCCGCTTTGTCCAATGGGGACTCACCCTCTGACGCGAGGGACAACCGCAGGGCGCACCGCGATAGGCGATGGGATTTTCTGACGGTCCGGTTTGTGCGTTGCAGCGACCGAGCGGCCCGCCGCGCAGGCCGGTGCCCCTCTGCGCTCAATCTCCTCCTCGCCGCTCGGAATTCGCTCCGAGGGGCACCGGCCTGCGCGGCTCCCGTTGCAGTGCAGCACGGCGTGGAGGGACCGCCGCGGGCGGCGGGGTCAGGTGTTTTTCGAGATGGTGATCGTCGGGAATTTCGATGAGTAGTCCTTGGCCTGGCCGGCCAGCTTCACCGCGATCTTGCGCGCGATCTGCTTGTAGGCCTGGGCGTGCGGGCCGTCGGGCTCCGCGACGACCGTCGGCTTGCCGCTGTCCGCCTGCTCGCGGATCGACAGGGCCAGCGGCAGCGAGCCGAGCAGCTCCTGCGAGTACTGGTCCGCCATGCGCTGGCCACCGCCGCTGCCGAAGATGTGCTCGGCATGGCCGCACTGGCTGCAGATGTGGATGGCCATGTTCTCGACGATGCCCAGGATCGGCACGCCGACCTTCTCGAACATCTTCAGACCCTTCTTCGCATCGATCAGCGCGATGTCCTGCGGCGTGGTCACGATCACCGAGCCGCTCACCGGCACGCGCTGCGACAAGGTCAGCTGGATGTCGCCGGTGCCCGGCGGCATGTCGATCACGAGGTAGTCCAGATCGCGCCAGCGCGTCTGGCGCAGCAGCTGATCCAACGCCTGCGTCGCCATCGGACCGCGCCAGACCATCGCCTGGTCGTCCTCGACCAGGAAACCGATCGACATCAGTTGCAGGCCGTGCGATTCCAGCGGCTCCATCGTCTGGCCATCGGTGCTCTCCGGACGCCCATGGATGCCCAGCATCAGCGGCAGGCTGGGGCCGTAGATGTCCGCATCGAGCAGGCCGACGGTCGCGCCTTCGGCCGAGAGCGCCAGCGCCAGGTTGGCGGCCGTCGTGCTCTTGCCGACGCCGCCCTTGCCGGACGCCACCGCGATGATGTTCTTCACCCCCGGCAGCAGTTGCACGCCGCGCTGGACGGCGTGGGCGGTGATCCTGGTCGTCACGCCGACGCTGACGTTGCCGACGCCCGGCACCGACCGCGCCGCCTCGACCAGCGCCGCGCGCAGCGCATCGATCTGGCTGGCGGCGGGGTAGCCCAGCTCGACGTCGAAGCTGACCGCGTCGCCCTGCACCTTGAGGTTGCGGAGTTGCTTCGTGGAGACGAAATCGCGACCGGTGTTGGGATCGACGACCTGCTGCAGGGCCTGCAGCAGCGGCGCTTCTTGAATCTGGGGAGCTTGGGACATGGGCGAAGGTGATCGTGGCGATCAGAGGAATGTCGACGGGCAGTCTAGCCGAGCGGCCAAAACCCGATACTCGAAGGCGGATGCCGGAATCAGTTTCCGGCGCACTTTCCGGGCACATCCGGCGCAGAAAAGGAAAAAGGGGTTGCAGCACTGCTGCAACCCCTTTGTTCTGGTGGGCCCTGAAGGATTCGAACCTTCGACCAACGGATTAAGAGTCCGCTGCTCTACCAACTGAGCTAAGAGCCCGAAATTCTCTTTGTCTTCTTGTCGTCCTGCAGGTTTCTATCGAAACTTGCGAAGCCGAGATTATGTCAGATATTTTGTCCTCGTCACACCAGATCCCCTCTGACATCGTCTCGTCGTCCGTGAATCGCACGCAACATCCTGCGCGTCTTTCACTCTGACGATCCGACAAGGATCGGTTGGTGGGCCCTGAAGGATTCGAACCTTCGACCAACGGATTAAGAGTCCGCTGCTCTACCAACTGAGCTAAGAGCCCCCGAGAACATTCAACTGACTGCCATCTGAAACGATGGTGGGTCGTGCAGGATTCGAACCTGCGACCAACGGATTAAAAGTCCGCTGCTCTACCGACTGAGCTAACGACCCGAAGCCTGCACGCCTAAGCCTGCTTCAAGCAGTGAAAGCCGAGTTGCCCCGGCCTCCGCTGCATCGCTTCGAGGTGTTCGCCCCTCAGCAGAGCCTCACATTATAGGACGGTTTTTTGGGGTCGCGCAAGCGCCTTCAGATACCGTTTCACCAGCTCCGCCGCCGCGACCATGCCGAAGCCGGCAGTGACCGCGACACTCGATCCATACCCATGGCAATTCAGGTTGCCATCCAGGTCGCAGGCATCGACGCCTTCCGGCCGCGTCACCGGCTCTCGCGAGAACACGCAGGTCACGCCCATCGCGCCCTGGCGCGGCGCGGCGTGGAACTTGCGCAGCCGCTGACGCAGGTTGGCCAGCAGCGGATCATGGGTGGTCTCGGACAGGTCCAGGATCTCGACGTCCTGCGGCCGGTGCTTGCCGCCGGCGGCGCCGATGCAGATCTGGGGGAGTTTGAGCGCCCTCGCCCACGCCGCGATCTGCGCCTTGGCGCGGACCTGGTCGCAGGCATCGACGATGCCGTCGACCTGCACGTCGCCGAGCAGCGAGGGCCAGTTCTTGTCGTCGACGAAGTCCTCGATGGTGACGACCTCGCAGCCCGGGTGGATGTCCGCGATGCGCTGCTTCAGCGCTTCCGCCTTGGCCATGCCCAGCGTGCTGCCGAGCGCCTGCACCTGGCGGTTGATGTTGGATTCGGCGACATGGTCGAGGTCGACCAGCACCAGTCGCGCCACCCCCATGCGGGCCAGCGCCTCGACGACCCAGGAGCCCACGCCGCCCAGCCCCACGACGCAGAAACGCGCCGCGCGCAGCCGCGCGTAGTCCCGCTCACCGTGCAGACGGCGCAGACCGCCGAAGCGGCGCTCCGCGTCCGCTTCCAGATCAAGGGGGCCGTGCCCGGTCTCCAGACTCAAGATCGTTGCGCGCCGGAGCGCGTCCTCAGCAGGTCGGCAAGCAGCGGATCAGCGCAGTCCCGCCGCGCGTTCCTTGGCGGCCTTCGCGGCCTCGCTGCCGGGGTAGGCCTTCTGCAGGTCTTCCAGCGTCTTGCGGGCGCTCTTGGTGTCCTTGAGCTCGATCTGGCAGTTGGCGATCGCCAGCAGGCTCTCGGCCGCGCGCGGATGGTCCGGATTCGCGGCGACGAAGGCCTTGAAGGTCGCGATCGCGCCCTTGTAGTCGCGCTTGCCGTATTGCGCGTTGCCCAGCCAGAAGCGCACCGAGTCGGAGAAACCGCTCGCCGGGAAACGCTGCAGGAAGGACGTGAAGGCGGACACCGCCTCGTTGAAGTCGCCGCGGCGGATCAGGCCCATCGCGGCATCGAACTGGCGCTTCTCTTCCGGATCGGCCTGGAATTCCTTGCCGTCCAGCGACACCTTCTGCGGCTCCAGCGGGCGCAGCCGGTTGTCGAGCGTGGCCGACTGGTCGGCCACCTTGCGCTGGGTTTCGGACAGGTCGCGCGCCAGCTGTTCGTTCTGGCCGCGCATCTTGGCCAGGTCCGACTTCAGCGCCTCGATCTGTCCGGACAGGTCCAGCAGACCGCGTCGCGCGGTCTCGAGCTGGCCCTGCAGCTCCGTGACACGGGCACGCTGCGCGTCCTCGTTCTGCGCCATCTTGGTCCGCAGGTCGAGGATGGCCTTGCGGGCCTCGTCGTCCTCGAACAGCGCCGCCCGCGCGGGGCCGGCGGCGCTCAGCGCCATCAGCACGCCGATCAGCGCGGCCTTGGCCGCCGACACCGGCGCGAAGGGGAAGGAACGATGGAATCGCAGCATGCTCATGTCACCGGATCACTTGTCGCGCAGTTCGACGCGACGGTTCTTGGCCCACGCCTCTTCGTTGTGGCCGGTGTCGGTCGGACGCTCCTTGCCGAAGCTCACCGCCTCGACCTGGCCCGAGGACACGCCCAGCAGCGTCAGCGACTTGGCGACGGCTTCGGCACGCTTCTGGCCCAGGGCCAGGTTGTATTCGCGGCCGCCGCGCTCGTCGGCGTGGCCTTCGAGGCTCAGCTGCAGCGACTTCTTGTTGTTCAGGCGCTTGGCGTGGTTCTCGATCAGGCTGCGGTACTCGTCCTTGACGACGAAGCTGTCGAAGTCGAAGAACACGACGCGCTGGTTGGACACGGCGGCGTCCAGCTGGGCGCCCAGGTCGACGGTCTCGACCTTGCGTTGCGCGTTGGCGTTCGGGTCGACCTGCGGGCCGCTCGGCTGCGTCACGACCGGGGTCTTGTTCTCGACCGGGGCCGGTTCATCCAGCTTGGTCGAGCTGCAGGCGGACAGGGCTGCCGCGGCCACCAGGCCAAGCATCAGTTTTTCGAGTTTCATGGGCATACGCTCCTAGAGGTCAAGCGGGCGGGAGTTACGGTCTGGACATGGCGGTGGACAGCGCCGCCGGTGAAGCCGCGGGGAACAGCAATTGTGAATCATCGGCTAACACATCCGTGGGGCCGGCATGCCGGCGCGGAGGGGTCGTCGAATCGTCGCGATCACGCTTCGCACGGGATGGGCGAAGCGCGACGCCAACGTAGGCAATCCATGTGCCCGGCGTTGCGAAATGCGTCGATTTCCCGGACGTACGAGCGCTCGGCACCGGAGGTCCTCAGTTGCCGAAGGGGCCCCACGCGGGTTCCCGGATGTCCGAGACGCCCGGCGTGGCCAGCTTCGCCTTGACCTTGCCGTCGAGCGTCGTCGTCATCAGGACGTCGCGGCCGCCGGCGCGTGTCGCGTAGACGATCAGCTTGCCGTTCGGGGCGAAGCTGGGGCTCTCGTCGTCGCTGGTGTCGGTGATCTGCTGGACCTGGCCGCCGCCGAGGTCCATCACGCACAGCTTGAAGGTGCCGCCGCCCACGCGCGTGACATAGGCCATCGTGCGGCCGTCGGGGCTGATGGACGGGCTGATGTTGTAGTTGCCGCTGAAGGTGACCCGTTCCGCGTTGCCGCCGCCGGCCGGCATGCGGTAGATCTGCGGCGCGCCGCCGCGGTCGCTGACGAAGTAGATCTGCGCGCCGTCGGGCGAGAAGGTCGCCTCGGTGTCGATGGCCGAGGTCTGCGTCAGGCGCTTCGCGCCCGAGCCGTCCTTGTTGATCAGGTACAGCTGCGAGCCGCCTTCGCGCGAGAGCGTGACCACCAGCTGCTGGCCGTTCGGCGAATACGACGGCGCGCTGTTGGTGCCGCGGAAGTCTGCGACCTTGCGGCGCTTGCCGGTGCGCAGGTCCTGGATCCAGACCACCGCCTTGCGCGACTCGAAGCTGACGTAGGCGACCTCGTTGCCGTCCGGCGACCAGGCCGGCGAGATGATCGCCTCGGGGCTGTTGAGCACGGTCTGCTCGCCCTCGCCGTCCGCGTCGGCGACGCGCAGCGAGTAGCGCGGGCCGGCCTTGTTCACGTAGACCAGCCGCGTGGCGAAGACGCCGCGCTCGCCGGTGAGCTTCTGGTAGATCGTGTCGGCGATCTTGTGCGCCGCCAGGCGCAGGTCGCCGGCGACGACGGGGACGCTCTCGCTGCCCAGGTCCGTGCCCTTGACGACGTCCCACAGGCGGTAGCGCACGTCGAAGCGGCCGTCGGCCAGGCGCGTCGCGGAACCGGCCGCCAGCGCGTCGGCGGCGCGCGCGCGCCAGTCGACGAACTGGGGTTGGGAGGTCTCGCTCATGCCGGCCTGGCCGGGCACGATGCTGAACTGGCCGCTGCGCTCGAGGTCGGCGCGGATGATCGCCGCCAGCGGCTGGCCGGTGGCCGATTCGTTGTTGAAGTCGCTGATCGCGATCGGCAGCCGGGTGGCGCCGACACCGGCGATCTCGACCCGGAACTGCGCGAGCGCCGGCATCGCCAGCCCTGCGGCCATGCCGCCGAGCAGTCCACGGCGCGTCAGCGCGCCAATGCCGGGAGGAAGAAGAGCGGAAGGGGTGGCAATCGTCTTGGTGCTCATCGGCTTGCGGAACGAATGGAGGCCTGATTGTGCCCGAGGCCTGTACGGGTGTTTCGGATCGGCGAGGTTACAAAGGGCAAGGCCCTCGGCAAGCCGCGCGCCACCCTGCATGGACAAGTTGGCCGACTACTCGAACCAGTTGATTTCAACGGCGCGTTCCATCAATTGCAGTCATGGCGTCGGATCCGCCCTTTTCCCAGAATCACTTCTTTCGCCCGCGCGCCCCGCCGCGACCACCGAAAGGAAGTCATGTCCCTGCCGCCCTCCGTCCATCGCCCGCCCGCCTGGTCCTGGTGGTCGTTCGTCGGCCGCCTGCTTCTGCCGCGCATGGGCGGCACGGTCCAGGCGTGGCTGATCGCCATCGTGTGCCTGGTGTGCATCGGGCTCTACCGGGCCGTACTGGCCCAGACGCTGCCCTCCGCCACGGACACCCGTGAAGGGTCGTTGACGCTGGTGATCCCGTTCAGTGCCGGCAGCGGACCGGACCATGTCGCGCGCACGATGGCGCTGGTCTGGCGCGAGCGTTCAGGGGAGCAGGTGCTGGTACGCAATCTCCCGGACCGCCAGGGCTACGTCGCGTCGCGCCAGGTGGCGACCGCGCCACCCGACGGACGGATGCTGCTGCTGACCTGCAGCACCTTGCTGGAGCGCCCCGCGCGCCTGGCCGACGACCCGTTCCAGCCCCCGGCCGCTTCGGCGGAGGACTTCACCCCGATCGCGCGCGTCGGCCAGCTCCCGTTCGTCACCGTGTTCCCGCCGCGCATGTTCGGTCGATGGCTGACGCCGCTGTCGACGCCGCCGTCCCTGGCCGGCGTGGCCAGCGCCCTCCCCGCGTCGATCGCCGATCCCCGGTTCGCGGCCGGTGCGGCACTGGCCGATCCGCCGGATCGTGCGGATTTCGACGACCTCGACATGCGTGACGTGCCGGCCTGGAACGCGTTGCTCGCACCGCCGCGACTGCCCGGTGCACTCGCGGCCCGGTTGCGCACGGTCTGGGGGCAGGTCGTGTCCGATGCCCGCGTGCGCCTCGCGCTGGCGCAGAGCGGCACGGAACTGTGGGAACGGATCCCCAAGGAGTCCTCGCGATGACCGGCATTTCCTTCAAGCACGTCGTTGCGGCGACCGCACACTTCCACCGGCTGGTCCGCGCCCGGCTGGTGATCGAGGACGGCCTCGCCCATGCGCAGACGCAGATCCTCGGCGCCGCACGGCTGGCGGGTCTGCTGATGTTCCGCAGCTTCCGCGTCGACATCGCCACGCTCGCGCCGGGCATGCGACTGCCGTCGGAAGAGGCCGAGCTTCACGGTGCCCGGCTGCGCGAGGTCCTGCTGGCGACCTTGCAGCAGCTCGGCCATGCGCTCCACCTCGACGAGGTCGATCATCACTGCAAGAGCGCGGCACTGTCCCGGCTGGCGTTCGTCGAAGTGCACGAGCGCCTCACCCTGCCGGTGCTGGCGTACCTGGAGCAGTCGCCGATGAGCGTGCGCGATGCGGCGGTGGCCGCGGCCACCGCGACCGCCGGCGTGATCCATGACCATGCGCCCGCGATGCCCGCGTACCAGGCCACGGCGCTCGCGCTCCACGGCTTCGAGGAAGGCTTGACGACGGTGCCCTGGCCGCTGGCGTCGACCTGCGCCGCCGCGATCTTCGGCCGGCCCTCCCGGGCCTACATCAGCACGATGTCGTAGTGCTCGGTCTGGTTCGTCGGCTCGGCGGTCAGCGAGATCGGCTTGCCGATGAAGTCCGACAGCCCGGCCAGATGCTGGTTCTCCTCGTCGAGCAGCATCTCGACGACGTTGGCCGCCGCCACCACGCGGAACTCCTTCGGATTGAACTGGCGCGACTCGCGCAGGATCTCCCGCAGGATCTCGTAGCAGATGCTGCGGGCGGTCTTGACCTGGCCGCGGGCCTCGCAGGTCGGGCACGGCTCGCAGAGCATGCGGGCCAGCGACTCGCGGGTGCGCTTGCGCGTCAGCTCGACCAGCCCCAGCTGCGTGAAGCCGCCGATCGTGACCTTGGTGCGATCACGGCTGAGCTGCTTGCGGAACTCCTGCAGCACCGCGGTCTTGTGCTCCTCGCGGGTCATGTCGATGAAGTCGACGATGATGATCCCGCCCAGGTTGCGCAGCCGCAGCTGGCGCGCGATGGCGCCCGCCGCCTCGAGGTTGGTCTTGAAGATCGTGTCGTCGAAATTGCGCGCGCCGACGAAGCCGCCGGTGTTGACGTCGATCGTCGTCATCGCCTCGGTCTGGTCGATGATCAGGTAACCGCCTGACTTCAGGTCCACGCGCCGCGCCAGCGCGCGGGCGATCTCCGCATCGATGTTGTTGAGGTCGAAGATCGGGCGCTCGCCGCGATACAGCTCCAGCTTGGCGGTCGCCGTCGGCATGTAGGTCTCGCCGAACTGGCGCACCACGTCGTACTGGAGCTTGGCGTCGATCCGGATCGAATTGGTCCGGTCGCTGGCCAGGTCGCGCAGCACGCGCTCGACCAGGCTCAGGTCCTGGAACAGCAGGCTGCCGGGCGGCAGGCTCAAGGACTTCTCGCGGATCGAGTTCCAGGTCTTGCGCAGGTAACCGATGTCCGCGCCGAGTTCCTCGTCGCTGGCCTCCTCGGCGTTGGTCCGCAGGATGAAGCCGCCCGTGTTGCCGTCCTGCACGCCGGCCGACACCAGCGTCTGCATGCGCGCCCGCAGCGCGTCACGCGCCTCGGGCGAACCGATCTTCTGCGAGATGCCGATGTGGTTGTCCTGCGGCAGGTGCACGAGCAGCCGGCCGGCGATCGAGATCTGCGTCGACAGCCGCGCGCCCTTGGTGCCGATCGGGTCCTTGATGACCTGCACGGTCAAGGCCTGGCCCTCGTAGACCTGGCGCTCGATCGGCACGGCCTGGGCGCCGTCCCCGTGCGCGCCGTGATGGCCGCGGGGATTCACGCCGTTCAGGTGCAGGTCCGCGACATGCAGGAAGGCCGCCCGTTCCAGCCCGATGTCGATGAACGCGGACTGCATGCCCGGCAGCACCCGCGCGACCTTGCCGAGATAGACGTTGCCGACGAGGCCGCGTTCCAGCGTCCGTTCGATGTGCAGTTCCTGCACGGCCCCGTTCTCGACCACAGCCACCCGCGTCTCCTGCGGGGTCCAGTTGATCAGGATGTCTTCCATGTTCTTGTACTCCAGCGCTCTCGTCAGCCTCGGGGCTGGCGGCAACGCTCGAGTCGCCTTACGGAAAGCTTTGTCGGTCCAGGGTCCGCTCTTGATGCTTCGTCAGGCTCAGCGCCGCGCTCCGGTCTCAGACAACGACACCGGCCTCCCGCAACAGCTGAGCCGTTTCGAACAACGGCAGGCCCATGATGCCCGAATAACTGCCGGCGATGTGTTCGATCCAGGCGGCGGCCTGACTTTGTATCGCATAGGCGCCGGCCTTGCCCATGGGTTCGCCGGAAGCCACATAGGCGCGCAGGCGCTCGTCGCCGATCTCGGCGAAACGCACCAGCGACACGTTGACCGCGCTCAGCACGCGGCCGTCCGGCGTGCCGATGGCGACGGCCGTCAGCACGCGGTGTTCGCGGCCGGACAGGCTGGCCAGCATGGCCGACGCATGCGCGGCGTCGTCGGGCTTGCCGAGGATGCGATCGCCGATCGCCACCGTCGTGTCCGAACACAGCACCGGCGCCGACGGCAAGCCGCGGCGTTCGCGGCGTTGCAGCGCAGCATCGAGCTTGGCCGCGGTGACGCGGCGCACGTAGGCGTCCGGCGACTCACCGTCGATCACGGCCTCGAGCGCTTCGGCATCTTCCTCGGCGCCGGGCAGCAGCAGTTCATGGCGGATGCCGATCTGCTCCAGCAGTTGCCGGCGGCGCGGGCTCTGCGAAGCGAGGTAGACGAAGTCGGTGGAAGAGACGGCGGTCATGTCGAAGCGCTGGAACGATGGAGGCGGTGGAACAGCGACGTGGAGCGCGCGATGGCTCACTCCCGGTGATACGGATGGCCTTCCATGACGGACCAGGCCCGGTAGAGGCCTTCGGCCAGCAGCACGCGGACGAAGGCGTGCGGCAGCGTCAGGTCGGACAGGCGCAGCTTCTCGTCGGCGCGCGACTTGATGCTGCCGTCGAGTCCGTCCGGGCCGCCGATGAAGATCGCGACGTCGCGCCCGTCGCCGCGCCAGGTCTCGAGCCGCTGCGCGAGCTGCTTCGAGGTGACGCGCTCGCCGTGCTCGTCGAGCACCACGCGCCTGGCGCCCTTGGGGCAGACGGCGTCGAGGCGCTGCGCCTCGGCCGCCATCAGCTGCTCGGTCGACTTGCCGGTGGTGCGCGGTTCCGCCTTCACCGCCTTGAGCTCCAGCCGCATCTCGGGCGGGAAGCGCTTGGCGAAATCCTCATAGGCCTCATCGGCCCAGGCCGGCATCTTCTGGCCGACCGCGCACAACACCAGGCGCACGGGGTCAGGCCTTGGCCTTGGACTTCGTGCCGGTCTTCACCGTCGTCTTCTTGGCGGCGGGCTTGGACACCGACTTGGCCGCCGGTTTCGCTGCCGGCTTTCTCGCCGCGGCCGCCGGCTTGGCGGCGGCGACCTTGGGCGACACCTTCTTCGTCGCCGGCTTCTTGCTGCCGACCTTCACCGTCTCGACCGACGCCTTGGTAGCGGCAGGCTTGCGGGTGGACTTGGCGGCAGGCTTGGCCGCGGCCGCGGTGGTCTTGATGCTCGTCTTCTTGGCGGCAGGCTTGCCAGCCGGCTTGGCGGACTTGGTCGCGGCGGACTTCGCCGGCGCGGCCTTCGTCGCCGACTTCGCGGCGGCCGACTTCGTGCCGGTCGCGCGCGTCGGGGCCTTCTTGGACGCGGCGCCGATCGCCTCGCCGTCGACGGACTTGAGCTTGGTGGACTTCTTGTCGGCCTTCTCAGCCTTCTCGGCCTTCTCGGCCTTCTTGTCGGCCTTCTTGTCCGCGCCCTTGTCAGCCTTGTCGGCCTTCTTGGCCGAGGACTTCTTCGCCTTCGGCGCGTCGTCCTCGTCGTCCATCGGCTCGGACGCCTTCACCAGCTTCGTGCCGCTGTTGCCCAGCTTGAGCTTCACCGGCTTGCCGCCCCAGATCTCTTCCAGGTGGTAGTACTGGCGGATCGCCGGCTGCATCAGGTGGACCACGGCGGCGCCGCAGTCGACGATGATCCATTCGCCGTTGTCTTCGCCCTCGGTGCGCATGACCTGCATGCCGCGCTTCTTGACCGTCTCGCGCACGCTGGAGGCCAGCGCCTTGGTCTGCCGGTTGCTCGTGCCCGAGGCGATGATCACGCGCTCGAACAGCGGCGACAGGCGCTCGGTGTCGAAGACCAGGATGTCCTGGCCCTTCACATCCTCAAGACCATCGACGATGGCACGTTCCAGTTTCTTGATGTCCATTCAGTTCTCACTGTAGAGACGGTGCCGGGCAATATAACCCGCCACCTCGTCGCCCACCACGGGCCCTACGTCAGCGCCCTCGGCCGCCAGTCGGCGGGCCTCGGTGGATGACCATTCCAGCGCCGGCATCGTCAGCCGGACCAGCCGATGCGGCCGTTCCAGCAGCGCCGCCGGCGCCTGTACCTTGTCCTGCGCGCGGGCCGCGACTGCCAGCCCCATGCGCTCGACCAGTTCCTCCCAGCCGTTCCAGCTTGGGAAGCCGGCCAACTGGTCCTGCCCGAGGATCAGCCAGAGCGCGTCGTCGGGGCGCTCCTGCTGATACTCGCGCACCGAGTCGAGCGTGTAGCTCGGCCCGGCACGTGTCATCTCGCGATCGTCGAGGACGAAGCGGGGATCCCCGCCCGCCCCCCCGATCGTCAACCGCACCATCTCGGCGCGGTCCGCGGCGTCCGCCATCTGGCGGCCCGACTTCTGCCACGGTCGCCCGGCGACGATCCAGCGGACCTCGTCCAGCGCCAGCTGGTCCAGCGCCGCATGCGCCAGCGCCAGGTGCGCGCGGTGCACCGGATCGAAGGACCCGCCGAACCATCCGACCTGCCGTGCCCGGTCCGGGCGGTCCGGGTGGTTCAAGCCGTTCGAGGGCCCCTCGGCAGCGCTGTCGCTCACTCGCGTCCCTTCAGAACCACAGGTGCGTCGGCACTTCGTCCGCCCAGTCGCGGGGGCGGAGGAAGTCGCTGTAGAGCTTCGCCTCGGGCGAGCCTGCCTCCGGCTGCCAGTCGTAGCGCCAGCGCGCCACCGGCGGCATCGACATCAGGATGGACTCGGTGCGCCCGCCCGACTGCAGCCCGAACAGCGTGCCGCGGTCGAAGACCAGGTTGAACTCGACGTAACGTCCGCGCCGGTATTCCTGGAAGTCGCGCTCGCGTTCGCCGTAGGCCAGGCCGTGCCGACGGTCGACGATCGGCTCGTAGGCGGGCAGGAACGCGTCGCCGACGGATTGGACCATGCCGAACGCCTTTTCGACGCCGCCCTCGGCGAAATCGTCGAAGAAGATGCCGCCGACGCCGCGCGGCTCGTTGCGATGCTTCAGGTGGAAGTACTCGTCGCACCACTGCTTGAAGCGCGGATAGAGCGCGTCGCCGTGCGGCTCCAGCGCCGCGCGGCAGGTGCGATGGAAATGCTGCGCGTCGCGCTCGAAGCCGTAGTACGGCGTCAGGTCCATGCCGCCGCCGAACCAGATGACCGGCTCGCGGTCGGGCGGCAGCGCCGCGAACATGCGCACGTTCATGTGGACCGTCGGCACGAACGGGTTGTGGGGGTGCAGCACCAGCGACACGCCCATCGCCTCGAACGGCGCGCCGGCGAGCTCGGGCCGATGCGCCGTCGCCGACGGCGGCAGCACGCGGCCGCGCACATGCGAGAAGTTGACGCCGCCGCGTTCGAACACGGCGCCGTTCTCGATCAGGCGCACCAGGCCGTCGCCTTCGAGGCGGCCGCCGGGCTCGCGCTGCCAGGCGTCGGTGATGAAGTCCTGACCGTCCAGACGCTCCAGCGTCGTGACGATCCGCTGCTGCAGACCGAGCAGGTAATCGCGCACCAGTTGCGTATTCATCGGGGATCTCCGTCCTTGGCGGCTTCGGGGTGGAATGCGGGGTGGGCGGCCGGGGGGGACGCCGGTCGGGGGTCAGTCTTCAACCGGATCGCTCCGGCGTTCCCGGGGTGCTTGCCCTGGCGGCCGCCCAGCACCTCGGCGAACAGCGCGAAGTCCTGCGCCGGATCGCCGCTGACCTCGACGAAGTCGGTGAACAGCACGCGCTTCGTCGAGAAGTCGAACGAGGCCAGCCCGACCGGCACGCCGGCCTGGACGGCGACGTGGTACGCGCCGGACTTCCAGTGATCGACATAGCCGCGCGTGCCCTCGGGCGCCACGATCAGCCAGAAGGAGTCGTCGCGCGCCTTGGCCTCGAGCATCTGCTGGACCGTGTCGGCGACCATGCCGTTGGCCGAGCGCCGGTTCACCGGCACGCCGCCGATCGCGCGCATCCAGCGGCCGACGACCGCCGGCTTGAACAGGCTGTCCTTGGCCCAGAACTTCAGCTGGAAGCCCAGGCTCCACTTCGTCAGCACGCCGATCGGGAAGTCCCAGTTCGACGTGTGCGGATAGACCATCACGACCCCCTGCTTCGCCGGCAGGCCGTCGCAGACGATGCGCCAGCCGAAGGCGCCCAGCACGGCGCGCGCCAGCGCGCTGCCGCCGGGCATCGGCGTCAGCGCGCCGGTCCATCGGCGGGGAGCGGAAGGGGCCACGTCAGGTCAGCGCTTGATGGCGCGATGGCCGATGTCCTGGCGGTACTGCTTGCCGTCGAACTGGATCGATTGCGCGGTCTGGTAGGCCAGCTGCTGCGCGTGGCGCACGGCCTCGCCCAGCGCCGTCACGCACAGCACGCGGCCGCCGCTGGTCACCAGCTGGCCGTCGTCCTGCATCGTGGTGCCGGCGTGGAAGACCATGGCCTCCTCGCCGTCCTCCGGAAGACCGGAGATCGCGTCGCCCTTGCGCGGCGACAGCGGATAACCGCTCGCGGCCATCACGACGCCCAGCGCGGCGCGGCGGTCCCACTGCAGCTCGACCTGGTCGAGCGTGCCGTCGGTCGCGTGCATCAGCACCTCGAACAGGTCGCTCTTGAGCCGCATCATGATCGGCTGCGTCTCGGGGTCGCCCATGCGGGTGTTGAACTCGACGGTGCGCGGCTGGCCGTGCGCGTCGATCATCAGCCCGGCGTACAGGAAGCCGGTGAACGGGGCGCCGTCGCGGGCCATGCCCTGGATCGTCGGCATGATGATCTCGTGCATCGCCTTGGCGTGGACGTTGGGCGTCACGACCGGCGCGGGCGAGTACGCCCCCATGCCGCCGGTATTCGGGCCCTGGTCGCCGTCGAGCAGGCGCTTGTGGTCCTGGCTGGTGGCCAGCGGCAGCACGTTGCGGCCGTCGCACAGCACGATGAAGCTGGCTTCCTCGCCTTCGAGGAACTGCTCGATGACGACGCGCGCGCCGCCTTCGTTGTGCACGACGCCGAGCTTGTTGTCCGCGAGGATCCAGTCGATCGCCTCATGCGCCTCGGCCAGCGTCATCGCGACGACCACGCCCTTGCCCGCCGCCAGGCCGTCGGCCTTGATGACGATCGGGGCGCCCTGCGCGTCGACGTAGGCATGCGCCTGGGTCGCGTCGCTGAAGGTCTCGTAGGCGGCGGTCGGGATGCCGTGGCGCTTCATGAACTCCTTGGCGAAGGCCTTGGAGCTCTCCAGCTGCGCGGCGGCCTTGGTCGGACCGAAGATGCGCAGGCCGCGGGCGCGGAACTCGTCGACGACGCCGGCGGCCAGGAAGGCTTCCGGGCCGACGACCGTCAACGTGATCTTCTGCTCGATGGCGAAGTCGGCCAGCGCCTTCACGTCGGTGATCGGGACGTTCTTCAGCAGCGGGTCGCGCGCGGTGCCGCCGTTGCCGGGGGCCACGAAGACCTGCGTGACACGCTCGCCCTGCGCCAGCCGCCATGCCAGCGCGTGTTCACGGCCACCATTGCCAAGGACCAGGACCTTCATTCGGACAGGCTCGCGTTGTTGTAGACGTCCTGGACGTCGTCCAGGTCCTCGATCACATCCAGCAGCTTCTGCATGCGGGCGGCATCTTCGCCGGTCAGCTCGATGGTGTTCTCGGCGCGCATCGTGACTTCGGCGATCTCCGGCTTCAGGCCGGCGGCCTCGAGCGCGTTCTTGACGGCTTCGTAGTCGGCGGGCGCGGTCAGCACCTCGATGGCGCCGTCGTCGTCGGTCAGGACGTCCTCGGCGCCGGCTTCCAGCGCGACTTCCATGACCTTGTCCTCCGACGTGCCCGGCGCGAACACCAGCTGGCCGCAGTGCTTGAACTGGAAGGCCACCGAGCCTTCGGTGCCCAGGTTGCCGCCGTACTTGCTGAACGCGTGGCGGACTTCGGCCACGGTGCGGACGCGGTTGTCGGTCATGCAGTCCACGATGATCGCGGCGCCGCCGATGCCGTAGCCCTCGTAGCGGATTTCCTCGTAGGTCACGCCGTCGAGATTGCCGGTGGCCTTGTCGACGTTGCGCTTGATGTTGTCGGCCGGCATGTTGGCGGCCTTGGCCTTCTCGATGGCCAGGCGCAGGCGGGGATTCATCGCCACGTCGGCACCGCCGGCGCGGGCCGAGACGATGATTTCACGCGTCAGACGGGTCCAGACCTTGCCGCGCTTCTCGTCCTGGCGGCCCTTGCGGTGCTGGATGTTCGCCCATTTGGAATGCCCTGCCATGTCCTCGTTCTCCTGTGTCGCGGCCTGGAACAAATTCTCCGGGCCGGCGCGGTGGTTGCTTCGTTAGACTGCGATTTTAGCTTTTTTGCCTCTGGAGACTTCCGCATGGCCGACCCGATCCTGCTGGCCCGCCACGGCGACATCGAGTGCCAGTTGTTGCCCGCGCTGGCCAACCGCCACGGTCTCATCACCGGCGCGACCGGCACCGGCAAGACGATCAGTCTGCAGAAACTGGCCGAATCGTTCAGCCAACTGGGCGTTCCGGTCTTCATGGCGGACGTCAAGGGCGACCTGACCGGCATCTCGCAGGCCGGCGCGCCGTCGGCCAAGCTGCTGGCGGTGCTGAAGGAACGCGGCTTTGAACCGCCGGCGCCCATCGCCTGCCCGACGACGCTGTGGGACGTGTTCGGCGAACAGGGCCATCCGGTGCGCGCGACGGTCTCCGACATGGGCCCGCTGCTGCTGTCGCGGATGCTGGGGCTCAACGAGACTCAGGGCGGCGTGCTCCAGATGGTGTTCAAGATCGCCGACGACCACGGCCTGGCGCTGCTGGACCTGAAGGACCTGCGCGCGATGCTGCAGCACGTGGGCGACAACGCCAGCGAGTTCACGACCCAGTACGGCAACGTCTCCGCGGCCAGCGTGGGCGCGATCCAGCGCGGGCTGCTGCAGATCGAGGCGCAGGGCGGCGACAAGTTCTTCGGCGAGCCGATGCTCGACATCCACGACTTCATGCAGACGTCGGATGGACTCGGGGTCATCAACATCCTGGCGGCCGACAAGCTGATGGCCGCGCCGCGGCTGTACGCGACCTTCCTGCTGTGGATGCTGTCGGAGCTGTTCGAGGCGCTGCCCGAGGTCGGCGACCTGGACAAGCCCAAGCTGGTGTTCTTCTTCGACGAGGCCCACCTGCTGTTCAAGGACGCGCCGGCGGCGCTGGTGGAGCGCATCGAGCTGGTGGTCCGGCTGGTGCGCTCGAAGGGCGTCGGCGTCTACTTCGTGACGCAGAACCCGCTGGACATCCCCGACACGGTGCTGGGCCAGTTGGGCAACCGGGTGCAGCACGCGCTGCGCGCGTTCACGCCGCGCGATCAGAAGGCGGTCAAGGCGGCGGCGGACACGATGCGTCCGAAGCCGGGGCTGGACATCGCGATGGCGATCACCGAGCTGGGCGTCGGCGAAGCGCTGATCAGCCTGCTCGACGAGAAGGGCCGGCCCGCCATCACCGAGCGGGTGTTCGTGCTCCCGCCGGGCAGTCAGATCGGACCGATCACGCCGGAGCAGCGCAAGGCGCTGATCGCCGGGTCGCTGGTCGCCGGCGTCTACGAGAAACACGTCGACCGCGAGTCGGCATATGAAAAACTGACCGGCCGGGCCGCCACGTCCGCCGACGCGGCGCCGCAGCCGTCGCAGGCCGGCTCGCCGCGCGGCGGCGCCGGTGCCGGGTCGATGGCCGACGAGGCGGACCAGGCCTTGCGCCGCGCGCCGACCACGGGCCGCGGCGGGTCGCCCGCCCCCGCGCCCGCGCAGGACGACGGCGGCGGCCTGCTCGGCGGGCTGAAGGACGTGCTGTTCGGCAGCACCGGCCCGCGCGGCGGGCGTCACGAGGGGCTGGCGGAGACGGCGGCCAAGTCGGCGCTGCGCAGCATCGGTTCGTCGGTGGGTCGGGAGATCGTCCGGGGCGTGCTGGGCAGCCTGCTGGGCGGCGGGTCGACCAAGCGTCGACGCTGAACGGGCCCCGCGTCGACTGCCCCTCTCCCGCCTGCTGTATGGACGGGCAGTGGGGGCATCGGTACTGCGACCGCCGCTGGCCCTCACCCCTTCCCTCTCCCGCAAGCGGGAGAGGGAGCAAGAAGGGCGCAAGCATGGCCCCTCTCTCGCAAGCGAGGGGGATTCAGAGGAGCGCCGGTCGGACTCCCTCTCCCGCTTGCGGGAGAGGGCGGGGGTGAGGGCCAGCGGCGGCGGAAGTACCAGCAACCGGTGCATTTCACGCTGCCCGGCCACCGTTCGCGCCGGATCCGGGCGCCTCATCGCAATCCCATGGCCGGCCCGGGCGGGCGCCACGACAGTCGAGCCCATCGACAACACCCCGCCCCGGAGCCCGCCATGCACCCGACCCCGCTTCAGATCCTCTCCCACATCCCCGGCTTCGTCTGGGCGATCCTCGTGGTGATCCTGTACTTCGGCCTGAAGCAGAGCACCGCCACCGCAGTGCGCGCCAAGCGCCTGATCGTGCTGCCGGCGCTGTGGCTGGTGTTCGGCGCCTGGGGCGTGGAAAAGAGCTTCGGCCTGGACGGCCTGCCGGGCCTGGCCTGGCTGGGCGGCATCGTCGTCGGCGTGCTGGCGCTGCGCGCCCTGCGCTGGCCCGGCAACGTGCGCTATGACGCCGCCAGCCGCCGCTTCCTCGTCCCCGGCAGCTGGGTGCCGATGGGGCTGATGCTGGGCATCTTCGTCCTGAAGTTCGCCTCCGGCATGAGCCTGGCGCTGCACCCCGACTACGCCCACAACACCGCCTATGCGATCGGGTTCAGCGCCGCCTTCGGCCTGTTCAGCGGCGCCTTCCTGGGCCGGGCGATCAACATCCTGGGCCACCGTCCCCAGACGTCGGACGCGGTCGCTGCCTGACTGCCGGCCTGAGTTCCGACCCTCGCCGCGATCGCCGACACTCCGATCCCATGAGCACCCTGCCCCTCTCCCCGCCCGTGCGCTGGATCGTCCGGCACGTGCTCATCGTGCTGACGCTGACCCTGGTCATCTCCCTGGCGCTGACGATCGTGTTCAGCCAGCCCTTCGGCCCCACGCTGATCTACTGCTTCTTCATCTCGCTGTTCTGCGCCGCCAGCATCAACCTGCTGCGCTACGGACTGGGCTGGATCCGCTGGCGGCTGCTGGACCGCCTCGGCCGCGCGCCGGCCGAGCCCTTCGACTGGCCGGGCTGGCCGCTGATGGTGCTTTGCCTGCTGCTGGGCACCGGCGTGGGCTACAGCCTGGGCGTGGAGGTCGGCAACATGGTGACCGGCCTGCAGGAGAAGAGTCTGCTCTCCAGCCCCTTGCGTCGCGTGCTGAGCGTGATGGTGATCGCGCTGATCCCCGGCTTCGGCGCGACGCTGTTCTTCCTGTCCCGCCATCGCATCGCCGCCGCCGAGGCACGTGCCGAGACGCTGCGCCGCCAGGCCGCCGAGACGCAACTGCGGCTGCTCGAATCGCAGCTCGAGCCGCACATGCTGTTCAACACGCTGGCCAACCTGCGCGTGTTGATCGGGATGGACGCGGACCGGGCGCAGGCGATGCTGGACCACCTGATCGCCTTCCTGCGCGCGACGCTGTCGGCCTCCCGCGCCGAACGCCATCCGTTGAAGGACGAGTTCGCCCGCCTGGCCGACTACCTGGCGCTGATGCAGGTCCGGATGGGGTCGCGGCTGCGCTTCGAGTTCGACCTGCCCGAGGCACTGCGCGAGGTGCCGGTGCCGCCGCTGCTGCTGCAGCCGCTGGTGGAGAACGCGATCAAGCACGGCCTGGAGCCGCACGTCGGCGGCGGCACGCTGCGGGTGCGGGCGGCCGAGGTCGAGGGTCAGTTGTTGCTCGACGTCGAGGACGACGGCGCGGGCTTCGACGCCGCGGCGGCGCGGTCGCCGGAGGGCGGCTTCGGCACGGTGCAGGTGCGCGACCGGCTGGCCGTCGCCTGCGGGCCGCAGGCGCGGCTGGAGCTGTCGCGGCTGGACCTGTCCCGCCCGGAGGGCGGCGGCACGCGGGCGAGGATCCGCATGCCGCTGCCCTCGCCTACGCCCGCATCCGGGGCTGCATCCGGGTCCGCCTCGGAATCGGCGTCCAGGCCCGGCCCCTGCGTCACGCGCTGAATCGATCCGTCCCTTCTGGAGGAAAACATCCATGCCCACCGCCCTGATCGCCGAAGACGAGGAACTGCTGGCCGCGCACCTGCGGCAGGAACTGAAGGCGCTCTGGCCCGAGCTGGAGGTCGTCGCGATGGCCACGCACGGCGAGGAGTCCGTGACGCTGGCGTTGCGGCACCGGCCGGAGGTCTGCTTCTTCGACATCCGCATGCCCGGCATGACCGGCCTGGAAGCGGCGGCGCAGCTCGCCGACGACTGGGACGACGAAGGATCCGGCGGAACTGCATTTCCGTTGCTGGTGTTCGTGACCGCCTACGACCAGTTCGCGCTTCAGGCGTTCGATCGCGCGGCGGTGGACTACGTCCTCAAGCCCGTGCAGCGCGAGCGGCTGGGGCAGACGGTCTCGCGATTGAAAGCGGCGCTCGCGCAGCGGCAACAGCCGCCCGCGGCGCTGGAGTCGGCGCTCGAGCAACTGCGTGGGCTGCTGGGCGTCGGGGCGCCCTCGACGGCGGGCGGGGCGACGGCCTCCGCGCCGTCCGGCGCGCCTGCCGCGGCCGGGAGCGTGGCAGCGACGCTGCGCCACCTGCAGGTCGGTGTCGGCGAGTCCATCGTGCTGGTGCCGGTCGACGACGTCGTCTACCTGGAGGCCGCGGACAAGTACGTCCGCGTGCTCACCGCCGATCAGGAATACCTGGTGCGGATCTCCCTGCGCGAGCTGCTCCCGCAGCTCGACGCGAACCGCTTCTGGCAGGTGCACCGCGGGCACATCGTGCACGTGGACGCCATCGAGCGCGTCCTCCGCGACGACACCGGCAAGCTCACCCTCCGGCTGCGCCGCCGGCCCGAGAAGCTGGCGGTGAGCCGGATGTACGGGCACCTGTTCCGGGCGATGTGAGCCGCCGGACGGCGCTGACCCGTCCCCGGTGCGCGCCAGTCACTGGCCCGATGAGCGCTGAGGTCAGAGGACGAAGGTCGCTCCGGACGCCAGGTGGATCGTCAGGTCCGTGCCGTGGTTCGCCGTGACGAGGGTCCGCGAGTCGAAGCCGGTGGAGATGTCGTCCCCGGGATAGGGATAGGCCTGGCCCTTCTCGTCCTTGTCGATGCCATCGACACGCACCTCGACGTCCGCCCCCAGCAGGCGATCCATCGTCGCGTGCGGCGAATGCAATGCCAGTTCCGGCGTGGCGGGCAGCGGCCGGCCCGGCGACTTGTCATCCATGTCCAGGATGGCATCGGACGTGGCGTCGGGCTTCCGATCCGGTGGGGGATCGGGCGCCGACTCCGGCTTCCGCTCCGGCGTGGGATCGGGCTTCGGCCCGGGCAGCCGTTCCGGCCTCGGCTCCGGCGTCGGCTTTGGCATGAGCGGCGTCGGCCCCGATCCCCCGGCCAGGGCTGTCGCGGAGCCCGCAGCACCCACCAGCCCGGCCACCAGGGCGGGAACGGCCTTGTCGATCGCGCCATCGGCGTTGCAGGCGGACCCTGACGCAGCCTCGCGATCGGCCTGTTCAGGCGCGTCGCCGGCGACTGGAGCGACGCGCTCCGGTTCCGTGCCTGCCGACGCCTCGGCTTCGGGCTCGTCGGAAGGCGCTGGGGCGGACGCGGACTCGGCCGCCTGGTCGACGACGCGGCGCTGGCGCGGATCCGGTGTTTGAAAGCGCAAGGAAGACGTCGGGGTCGCAGTTCTGGAAGCTCGCATCGGCGTGTGTTCAGGTTGTCGCATGAGGAACCTGGCAGTCTCAAAGAGATGCTGATCCGCCTCCATGACCCTCACCGCCCGTCGCCGGATACGCCGCCCGCTCATCGAAGGGTGTCACCGGCTTCGATGCGGCATCCGCCCCAGGCGAACGCCGGCAGCGACGCCGCTGATCGAACATCTGCCCATTGAGAGTGAGCGCGTCGGCCCCCACGTAGAATCCACGGCCTTCCTTGAGACTTCATCCACCGATGTCCAGCCACGACAAGACCGCCGGCGCTCCCGCGCCCGACAAGACGGACGCCGCCGTCAAGCCCAGCAACTTCCTGCGCGCCATCATCGAGCGCGACCTGGAACAGGGCTTCCAGCCGGCGCGCCACTTCGGCGGCAGCCCGGGCGACGCGGCGCATCACGCCGCCGGTCCGCTGGACCCGGCCAGGATCCGCACCCGCTTCCCGCCCGAGCCCAACGGCTACCTGCACATCGGCCACGCCAAGTCGATCTGCCTGAACTTCGGCCTGGCGCGCGACTACGGCGGCATCTGCCACCTGCGCTTCGACGACACCAACCCGGAGAAGGAAGAGCAGGAATACGTCGACGCGATCAAGGAGATGGTCGCCTGGCTGGGCTGGCGCTGGGACGCCGCGGACGCGGGCGGCCACGAGACCAGCCACCTCTTCTACGCCAGCAACTACTTCGACCTGATGTACCGGGGCGCGGAGTACCTGGTGTCGCAAGGCCTGGCCTACGTGGACGAGCAGTCCCCCGAGGACATGCGCGCCAACCGCGGCGACTTCGGCACGCCGGGCAAGAACAGCCCCTTCCGTGACCGGACGCCCGAGCAACACCTGACCCGCCTGCGCGAGATGCGCGACGGCAAGCACCCCGACGGCTCGATGGTGCTGCGCGCCAAGATCGACATGGCGTCGCCCAACATCAACCTGCGCGATCCGGCGCTGTACCGCATCCGCCGCGCGACGCACCACAACACCGGCGACCAGTGGTGCATCTACCCGATGTACACCTACGCGCATCCGATCGAGGACGCGCTGGAGTGCATCACGCACAGCGTCTGCACGCTGGAGTTCGAAGACCAGCGCCCGTTCTACGACTGGCTGGTCGAGCACCTGGCCGAAGGCGGCCTGCTCGCCCGCCCGTTGCCGCATCAGTATGAATTCGGCCGGCTGAACCTGACCTACGTCGTCACCAGCAAGCGCAAGCTGCGCCAACTGGTCGAAGAAGGCCACGTCGACGGCTGGGACGATCCGCGCATGCCCACGCTGGTCGGCATGCGCCGGCGCGGCTACACGCCCGAAGCGATCCGCGCGATGGTCGAGAGCACCGGCGCGTCCAAGACGAACGCCTGGATCGAGTACTCGGTGCTGGACGGCTACCTGCGCGCCGACCTCGAAGGCAAGGCCGCCCGCGCGATGGCGGTGCTGGATCCGGTCAAGCTCAAGCTCGAGAACTACGCGGAGATCTTCGGCTCGACCGATCACCGCGAGCCGTGCTCAGCCCCCGCCCATCCGCATGTGCCGGAACTCGGCACGCGCGCCTTCAGCCTCGGCCCCGAGCTCTGGATCGAGCGCGAGGACTTCATGGAAGTCCCGTCCAAGGGCTACCACCGCCTGTTCCCCGGCAACAAGGCGCGGCTGAAGTACGGCTACGTCATCGAGTGCACCGGCTGCGAGAAGGATGCCGACGGCACCATCACCGCGGTGCTCGCGAAGCTGGTGCCGGACACGAAGAGCGGCACGCCCGGTGCCGATGCCGTGAAGGTCAAGGGCGTGATCACCTGGGTCGGCGCGCATGAAGGCATCGCCACCGAGCTGCGCCTGTACGACCGCCTGTTCACCGAGGCCCAGCCGGACGCCGGCGACCGCAACTTCCTGGAGTTGCTGAACCCGGACGCCAAGCGCGTGACGCGCGGCTACCTGGAGCCCTCGCTGAAGGACGCCGCCCCGGACACCAAGGTCCAGTTCGAGCGGCACGGCTACTTCGTCGCCGATCGCGTCGACCATCGGGCCGACGCGCCGGTGTTCAACAAGATCACCGGGCTGCGGGACAGCTTCGGGAAGTAAAGGCGGCGCGCCGCGCCGCTCAGACCACCGGGTAGGCAGGGACGGCGAGCGTGTCCATCACGCCCGCCGTCACGCCACCCGCCGCCACATACGCGAGCTCCGCCGCCTTCTCGACGGCGTGCTCATGCTCGGCCGGTCGGCTGAGGGCCGGCTCCCCCTTGGACCGGCGGAACATGTCGGGCGTTTCCTTGACGAGGATCGGCGGCAGGGCCGCCTCATTCACGTCGACGGCATCGACGCCCTTCGTCGCGTGCTGCGCGCGCACCCATGCGCCCAGCTGGCTCAGCGCCGAGGCGAAGGTTTCCAACGCCTGCTCCAGACGGGGAGCGCCCGCGGCGAAGCCATCCTGGCAGGCGCCCGATCGAAAGCCCAGGCCCGTGTAGGGACCGAAGTCCCAGGTGGTCGGCGTGTACGTCGACCCAGGCTCGTACCTGTTGAACCCGCATCCATGGGAGAACAGGACGGGCATGACCGGCGTGACCGGCGTGACCGGCGTGACCGGCATGAGCGGCATGAGCGGCATGAGCGGCATGAGCGGCATGAGCGGCACGAATGGGACGGGCGGTCCAAAGAAGAAGTTGTTGAACATGGCGATGCTCCATGCAGTGGGACAAGCCGCCAGTGTCCGGAGCGTTCCAGCGATGCGCCATCGCGCGAGCATGCCGCGCCCCGAGGGGCGGCTCCCATCGACGGGTCAGCCGATGCCCTGCCCGGGCCGCGGACGTTCGCGCGGACACACGACCTGTCCGGGTCTGTCCACCCAGCGTCCGCCGACTGTCCGCGGACACTGACCCGCGCCGGGTGCCGATCGACAACCCGTTGATTTCAAACGGGAATCCACGGGTCCGCCGTGTGGCACGCCCCTTGCGAACAAGTGCGGCATCGATCACACGGACCACCCTCGGACACCTTCATGATTCGCGACACCTCCGGACAGGACGTTCCCCTCGCCCGCCCCCAGGGACGCCGCCGCCTGTGGCTGGCGCTGGCCGGCGCGGGGCTGCTGATCGCCGCGGTCGCCGCCGCGCCCGCCGTGCAGCGGATGATGGGCAGCGGCAATTCGGTCAGCCTGCAGCGCCTGTCCGTCGCCCCCGTCGAGATCGGCCCGCTCGTGCGCGACGTGGCCGGCGAAGGCAAGGTCGTCGCCGCGATGAGCCCCACCGTCTACGCGCTGCACGGCGGCAACCTGGTGCTCAAGGTCAAGGCCGGCGACAAGGTCGCCAAGGACCAGTTGCTGGGCGTCATCGACAGCCCGGACCTGCGCGCCAAGCTCGCCCAGGAGCAGAGCAACGCCGACGCGCTGCGCACCGAGGCGCTGCGCGCCGAGGTCGACGGCCGCGAGCAGCGCGCCGCCCTGCGCTCCACGTATGAGAACGCCGCGATCGACCTGCAGACGGCCCGCAACGACCTCGACCGCCAGACCAAGGCCTACGAGGCCGGCGCCGTCGCCGGCATGCAGGTCGAGAAGGCCCGCGACGCGATGGAGAAGGCCCGCATCACCGCCGCCCACGCGCAGGCCGGCCTCGGTCTGAAGGACGACAGCCTGAAGTTCGAGCTCCAGTCCAAGCAGCAGGCGCTGCAGCGTCAGCAACTGCTGGTCAAGGACCTGGAACGCCAGGTCGCGGAACTCGAGCTGCACTCGCCGGTCGACGGCCAGGTCGGCCAGCTGCTGGTGGCCGAACGGGCCAACGTCGCCGCCGGCACGGGCCTGCTGTCCGTCGTCGACCTGAGCGCGCTGGAAGTGCAGATGCAGGTGCCCGAGAGCTTCGCCCGCGACCTCGCCATCGGCATGCCCGGCGAGATCTCCGGCAACGGCCGGCAGTGGAAGGGCCTGGTCAGCACGGTGTCGCCGGAGGTCGTCAACAACGAGGTCGCCGCGCGCCTGCGCTTCGACGGCGCCACGCCCGACCAGCTCCGCCAGAACCAGCGCCTGTCGGTGCGCGTGCTGCTGGACCGCCGCGACAAGGTGCTCACCGTCGCACGCGGCAGCTTCGTCGAGGACGGCGGCGGCCGCTTCGTCTACGTCGTGCAGGACGGCCAGGCGGTCAAGCGCCCGATCCGCCTGGGCGCGCAGAGCCTGTCCAAGGTCGAGATCCTGGAAGGCCTCAAGCCCGGCGAGCAGGTCATCGTCTCCGGCACCCAGGCCTTCGAGGGCGCCGAGCGCGTGACGCTCAGCCCATGAGCCCATGAGCCCTTCAGGCATCGCCGCTCTGATCCCCACCCCTCCTTCAACGATTTTCACCCCATCACCGCCCCGCGAGGAACCTCATGCTGAAGATGCAATCGCTCTCCAAGGTCTACCGCACCGAAATGATCGAGACCTACGCCCTGCGCGAGTTCAACCTGGACGTGCGCGAAGGCGAATTCGTCGCGGTGACCGGGCCGTCGGGCTCGGGCAAGACGACCTTCCTGACCATCGCCGGCCTGCTGGAGGCCTTCACCGGCGGCCGCTACCAGCTCGACGGCGTGGACGTCAGCGGCATGGACGACACGCAGCGCTCGCGCATGCGCAACGAGAAGATCGGCTTCATCTTCCAGGCCTTCAACCTGATCCGCGACCTCAACGTGCTGGACAACATCGAGGTCCCGCTGCGCTACCGCGGCATGAAGGCCGCGGAGCGCCAGCAGCGCGCCCGCGACGCGCTGGCCCGCGTGGGACTGTCGGCGCGCGAGCGCCACTACCCCGCCGAGCTGTCCGGCGGCCAGCAGCAGCGCGTGGCCATCGCCCGCGCGCTGGCCGGATCGCCGCGCCTGCTGCTGGCCGACGAGCCGACCGGCAACCTCGACAGCGCGATGGCGCGCAGCGTGATGGACCTGCTCGAGGAACTGCATCGCGACGGCGCCACCATCGTCATGGTCACGCACGATCCGCAGCTCGCCGCACGCGCGCAGCGCAACGTGCATGTGATCGACGGCCAGGTCGTCGACATCGCCGCCGAGCTCCACATGGACCCCGAGCTGCTGCGCGCCGCCAAGCCCGTCACCCCGACCACGCCGACCTCGGCCTGAGCCTCAGCCTGACCATGAGACTGCCCATCCCTTCGAGGCGCGCGGTGCTGCCGGCGCTCGCGGCAGCCCTGCTCTGCGCGGGCTGCTGCCTGCCGGCCGCGGCCGAGGACCTGCTCGAGATCTATGCGCAGGCCCGCGCCGCCGACCCCGTGCTGGCCGGCGCCCGCGCCGTGCGCGGCGAGCAGCAGGAACTCGCCGTCCAGGCCCGCGCGCAGCTGCTGCCGCAGTGGTCCGCGCAGCTGAGCGAATCCCACTCCCGCGACGACGGCCGCCAGCACCAGCTGACGCACAGCCTGAACCAGGTCCTCGTCGACCTGAGCCGGCTGCGCAGCTGGGATGCGGCCAAGACGCTGGTCACCGCCGAGGACGCCCGCGTGCGCGCCGCCGAGGCCGACCTGTGCGCCCGCGTCGCCCGCGCCTACTTCGGCGTGCTGAACGCGCAGGCCACGCTGCAGACCGCGCAGGCGATCGAGGATGTGTACGGCCAGCAGGTCGCGCAGGCGCAGTCGCGCTTCGATGCGCAGCTGTCCGCGTCGCTGGACGTCGAGCAGGGCCGCGCGTATTACGAGCTCGCGCGCGGCAACACGGCGTCGGTGCGAGAGGACCTCCTCGACGCGCGCCAGGCGCTGGCGCAGATCACCGGCCGCATGCCGGGCGAGCTCAAGCCGCTCGCGCCCGACCTCGCGATGCTGATGCCCGATCCGGCCGATCCCGAGGCCTGGGTGACGCAGGCGCTGCGCGACAACCCGTCGCTGCAGGCCGCCGCACTGGCGGTGAGCGCCGGCGACCAGCGCGTCGCCGCCGCGCGCGCCGCGCACCTGCCGACGCTGAGCGCCGGCCTGGACGGCCAGCGGCTGTCCGGCCCGGCCGTCGCGCCGCAGGACTCGGGGCGCTACACGACGACGGTCGGCCTGAAGCTGACGATCCCGATCTTCGCCGGCGGCGCGACCGAGTCGCAGAAGCGCCAGGCGATCTACCAGCGCGAGCAGTTGCGGGACGATCTTGAAATCGCGCGCCGGTCCATGACGCGCGAAACGCAGGCGCAATACCAGGCGGTGCTGTCCGCGCTGAGCCAGATGCGCACGGCCGGCGCCGCGGTGCAGGCGGCGGAGAAGGCGCTGGCCTCCACGCGCAGCGGCCTGGACCTGGGCCTGCGCACGATGACCGACCTGCTGCTGGCGATCCAGACGCAGAGCAACGCCCGCAACGCCTGGGAGCAGGCGCGCCACCGGTACGTGCTGTCCAAGCTGCTGCTGCAGCAGGCGGCCGGCGCGCTCGGCGAACCCGAGCTGGCGTCCGTGAACACGCTGCTGAATCCCGTGCCCGTCAAGCCGTGAGCTGAGAGAGGACCCCCATGCTGACCTACTACCTCGAACTCGCCCTGCGCGCCATGCGCAGCCACCGCGGCCTGACCGCGCTGATGCTGCTGTCGATCGCGATGGGCGTGGCCGCCTGCATGACGACGCTGACGGTGTTCCACGTCATGTCCGGCGATCCGATCCCGGACAAGAGCGGCCGGCTCTTCAACGTGCAGCTCGACGCCGAGACCAAGCGGGACTGGAAGCCCGGCGACGAACCGGTGCTTCAGGTGACCCGCTTCGACGCGGAATCGCTGCTGCGCGAGAAGCGCGGCGTGCATCAGGTGGTGATGACGGGCGCGTTCCTGGCGATCGACCCCGCCGGTTCCGGCGATGCGGCGCAACCGCCGTTCTTCACCGGGGCGCGATTCACCTCCGCCGACTTCTTCGCGATGTTCGAGACGCCCTTCAAGTTCGGCAACGGCTGGACGGCCGCGGACGACGGCGCCGAGGCGCGCGTGACGGTGATCTCGAACGAGCTCAACGACAAGCTCTTCGGCGGCGCCGACAGCCGCGGCAAGATGCTGCGGCTGCGGGACAAGGACTTCACCATCGTCGGCGTGCTCAAGCCGTGGCGGCCCGCGCCGCATTTCTTCGACCTGACGCTGGGCGCCTACGCCAAGCCGGCGGACGCCTACATCCCGCTGTCCACCTCGCTGGGACTGCGCTTCGGCGGTGCCGGCAACATGAGCTGCTGGGGCGACACCAACGGCCAGGATCCCCGCGCGCTCAACACGCCCTGCGCCTGGCTGCAGTACTGGGTCCAGCTGGACACGCCGCAGCAGCTCGCGGACTACCGGACCTACCTGACGCAGTATTCCGACCAGCAGCGCGAGGCCGGCCGGTTCGAGCGGCCCGCCAATCCGAAACTGAGTTCGGTGATGGACTGGCTGAACCAGCGCAAGGTCGTGCCCAGCGACATCCGGCTGCAGGTGTGGCTGGCCTTCGGTTTCCTGGTCGTCTGCCTGACCAACACCGTGGGCCTGCTGCTGGCCAAGTGCCTGCGCCGCAGCGGCGAGATCGGCGTGCGTCGCGCGCTCGGCGCGCCGCGGCGGCAGATCTTCCTGCAGTTCCTCGTCGAGGCCGGCACGCTCGGCCTGGTGGGCGGCCTGCTGGGCCTGGCGCTGACCTGGGTCGGACTGTGGGTGGTGCGGCAGAACCCGTCGGACTACGCCCAGCTCGCGCAGCTGGACTGGGAGATGCTCGCGACCACGCTGGGCGTCTCGTTGGCGGCCAGCGTGATGGCCGGCCTGCTGCCCGCCTGGCGCGCGTGCCAGATCACGCCCGCCATCCAGCTCAAGACGCAATGACGCACTGACGGCGCCGCCGCACGGACGCGCCGCCGCACTACCGACGAGTCAAGGAGACCGCCCCATGGACATCCTGCCCATCCTCTCGACGCTGAAGCGTCACAAGACCGCCGCCGGGCTCATCGTGCTGCAGATCGCGCTGACCTGCGCGATCGTCTGCAACGCCCTGTTCCTGATCGCCCAGCGCATCGAACGCATCTATGCCCCCACCGGCATGGCGGAAGACGCGCTGGTGGTGCTCTCCCTCTCCAGCATGGCCCGGGTCGAGAACCCCGAGCCGCAGACGCAGGCCGACCTCGTCGCGCTGCGGCAGGTCCCGGGCGTGGTGTCGGCCAGCCTGACCAACCAGTACCCGTTCGGCCGCAACTCCAACAACTCCAGCGTGCGCCTGACCGCGGACCGCAATACCTCCAGCCGCGTGGTGGCCGGCCACTACACGGCCGGACCGGGCTTCCTCTCGACGATGGGGCTGCGCCTGGTGGAGGGACGCGATTTCCAGCCTGAAGAATTCGTGCTGGGCTCGACCCTGGACACCAACCCCGACCCGCGCGTGCCGGCGACGATCATCAACAAGCGCATGGCGGAGCGGCTGTTCCCCGGCGAGTCGGCGCTGGGCAAGGCGATCTACGTCTACGGCAACGAGCCGCAACGCATCGTCGGCGTGGTGGAGAACCTGGCTTCGCCGAGCCCGGGTTCGCAGGACGAGAACGCACTGCACACGATGCTGATGCCGGTGCAACCGAGTTTCCGCGGCGGCACCTTCATGATCCGTGTCGCGCCCGGCGCCAACCCCGAGGCCGTGCTGAAGGCGGCGGGCGAGAAGCTGCTCGGCAACAGCCCGGGCCTGCGTCGCGTCATCCGCGAGCAGGAGACCTTCATCAAGCAGCGCAACGACTACTACCGCCAGGACCGCTCGATGATCCAGCTGCTGGCCGGCGTCTGCATCGGGCTGCTGGTGGTGACCGCCTTCGGCATCGTCGGACTGGCCAGCTTCTGGGTGCAGCAGCGCACGCGGATGATCGGCACGCGGCGCGCTCTGGGTGCCACGCGCGGCCAGATCCTGCGCTACTTCCAGACCGAGAACCTGCTGCTGTCCACCGCCGGCATCGTGCTCGGCATGATCGGCGCGTACGGCATCAGCCTGCTGCTGATGCGCAGCTACGAGCTGCCGCGCCTGCCGCTCGTCTACCTGCCGCTCGGGGCGGTGGTGCTGTGGGCGCTCGGGCAGATCGCGGTGTTCGCGCCGGCGCGTCGGGCCGCGGCACTGCCGCCGGTGGCCGCGCTGCGCGGAGGCTGACGACCGACGGCCCGCACGCGGCCGTTCCGCTTCCCTCGCTCAGCGCGGGAACCTCACCGGCGCGAGGCCCTTCGCGCCGGTTTCCACTTGATATGCTGCGCCTCCAATGAGAACCGTCCTGATCATCGATGACCACGCCGGTGTCGGCGAGGCGCTGTCGCTGCTGCTCTCGCTGCACGACATCGAGGCGCTCTACGCGGCCTCGCCGGCCGAGGGGCTGGCGCTGCTGGCGCAGCGCCGCGTCGACCTGGTGATCCAGGACATGAACTTCAGCGCCGACACGACCTCGGGCGAGGAAGGCCGCGAGCTCTTCCAGCAGCTGCGCGGACGCCATCCCGACCTGCCCATCATCCTGCTGACCGCCTGGACGCAACTGGAGCAGGCGGTGGCGCTGGTGAAGGCCGGCGCGGCGGACTATCTCGCCAAGCCCTGGGACGATGCCAAGCTTCTGGCCACGGTCGAGAACCTGCTGGAGCTGGCCGAGAACGGCCGCGCGCTGCGCGAGAGCCGGCACGAGCAGCGCCAGCGCCGCGACGAGCTGCGCCGCCGCTACCGGCTCGACGGCCTGGTGTTCGAGTCGTCGGCGCTGCTGCGCTGCCTGGAGCTCGCCTGCCAGGTCGCGCGCTCGGCGGCGCCGGTGCTGGTCACCGGCCCGAACGGCAGCGGCAAGGAACGCGTCGCGGCCATCGTGCATGCCAATTCGGCGGTGGCCGACGGTCCCTTCGTCGCGATCAACTGCGGCGCGCTGCCGGGCGAGCTGATCGAGGCCGAGCTCTTCGGCGCCGAGAGCGGCGCCTACACCGGCGCGGCGCGCGCCCGCGAGGGCCGCTTCGAGACCGCCGACGGGGGCACGCTCTTCCTCGACGAGATCGGCAACCTGCCGCTGGCCGGCCAGGTGAAGCTGCTGCGCGTGTTGGAGACGGGGCGCTTCGAACGCCTGGGCTCGAGCCGCACGCGGCAGACGACGGTGCGCGTGATCTCCGCGACCAACGCGGACCTGCGCGCGATGGTGCGCGCCTGCACCTTCCGCGAAGACCTCTACTACCGGCTCAACGTGATCGAGGTCGCCCTGCCGGGACTGGCCGAGCGCGTGGCCGACATCCTGCCGCTGGCGGAACACTTCCTGGCCGGCCGCGCGACGCTCAGCGACGGCGCGCGCGAGGCACTGATGGCGCATCCCTGGCCGGGCAACGTCCGCGAGCTGAAGAACGCCATCGAGCGCGCCGCGCTGCTGGCGCCGGGCCGCGTCATCGGAGAGCAAGACCTGGCACTGCCGGCCCTCTCGCCGCTGACCTCGCCGCTGGCCTCGCGCAACCTCGACGAGCCCAGCCGCGAGGCCGTGGTGGCCGCGCTGGCCTCGGCGTCGGGCGTGGTCAGCCGCGCGGCGCAGTCGCTGGGGTTGTCGCGCCAGGCGCTGTACCGGCGCATGGAGCGCTATGGGCTGGACGCCGGATGAAGGAGGCGCCGCCGGGCCCGACCGGGCACGCCACGGGGCGCGCCAACCGGCACGCGAGCTGGCATCGCTCGCTGCACATGCGGCTGGCGCTGTGCCTGATCGCCGCGGCCGTCGCGGCGGTCTCCATCCACCTGACCCTGACGCTGTGGCCGGTGCCTCAACTGCTGCGGTCCCTGGGCCACGAAGCCCCGGCGACCTGGAGCGCCGCCGCGGTCGGACTCACCTTCCTGCTGATGCTCCCCATCGTCTGGGGCCTGGCGAGCCTGCTGCTGATGCCGCTGGCGCGGCTGCTGCGGGCGCTGGAGAGCACGGTGCTCAGCTACCGCGACGGCGAGTTCGGCAGCGGCATTGCCGCCGATCCTCCCGGCGGGCTGGCGGAGCTGTCGACCCTCACGCGGCTGCACAGCGAGCTGGGCCTGGCCCTGCGCGAGCAGCGGCGCCACCTTGCGCAGCGCGAGCTGCTGCTGGACACGGTGGTGCAGAACACGCCGGTGGCGCTGCTCCTGACCGACGCGAACGAGCGCATCGCCTACGCCAACATCGCCGCGCGCCAGTTGATGGACCAGGGCCGCAGCCTGGCGGGTCGCGGGCTCGACGAACTGCTGGTCGACGCGCCCGAAGACCTCCGCCTGGCCTTCGCCGGCGCGCAGGACGGGCTGTTCAGCGTCATGCAGGATGGGCAGGAGGAGCGCTACCACCTGTCGATGCGCGACTTCCGGCTGCAAGGGCAGCCGCACCGCCTGCGCCTGCTGCGCCGCATGACGAAGGAGCTGTCGCGGCAGGAGGTGGCGAGCTGGAAGCGCGTGATCCGCGTGATCAGCCACGAGCTGAACAACTCGCTGGCGCCGATCTCGTCGCTGGCGCACAGCGGTGCGGAGCTGTCGCGGCGCGGCATGCACGAGCGCGTGCCCGGCGTCTTCGCCAGCATCGGCGACCGCGCGAAACACTTGCACCAGTTCCTGGCCGGCTACGCCAGCTTCGCGAAGCTGCCGGCGCCCGTGCTGGCGCCGGTCGAGTGGTCGCCCTTCATCGAGTCGCTGGGCGCGCACTACCCGTTCGCGCTGATCGGCGGGCTGCCCGCGGTGCCGGGGCGCTTCGACGCGGCGCAGATGGAGCAGGCGCTGATCAACCTGCTGAAGAACGCGCACGAGTCCGGCAGCGCGCCGGAGGGCGTGAGCCTGAGCGTCGGCGCGGCGCGCGAGGACTGGCGCATCGAGGTCGGCGACCGCGGCCCCGGGATGACCGAGGCGCAGCTGTCGCAGGCGCTGATGCCGTTCTATTCGACCAAGCGCAGCGGAAGCGGCCTGGGCCTGGCGCTCGCGCGCGAGATCGCCGAGGCGCACGGTGGCCGCATCGCGATGGGCAACCGCGAAGGCGGCGGCCTGTGGGTGGCGATCAGCTGGCCGAGAAGCTGATCGTCACTTGTAGAACGCTTCGACCTTGCCCTTGAGCTTGATCATCATCGGCTGACCCTTGCGGTCCAGCGTGCGTCCGGCGGGAACGCGGATCCAGCCTTCGGAGACGCAGTATTCCTCGACGTCCTTGCGTTCCTTGCCGTTGAAGAGGATGCCGATGTCGTGCTCGAACACGGCGGCGACGTGATGCGGGCTGCGCGGGTCGATGGACAGGTGGTCGGGCAGTTCGGGGCGGGTGGTGTCGCTCATGGTGTCGCTCATCACGGGGGCGTTCTAAGGGAATCGGAAAACGCGGCATTGTCCCGCAGACCGACGCCCTAATATCGCCGGCATGACAGCCAACGCCATGCCCTCCTCATCCCTCGCTCCATCCGGCGTCACTTCCCGCGCCTCATCCGGGGCCTTATCCCGCTCCGCCATCGACGCCGTCACGCTGGACGCGCTGGCGGCCTTCCCCGCGCAACTGGCGGCGCACTTCGCGCTCTTCCCGGTCGAAGCGCGGCACTGGGCACCGTCCTCATGGGACGGCGTGCCGAGCGAACCGCTCACCGCGATCGAACAGGTCTGCCATGTGCGGGACATCGAGATCGACGGCTACCAGCAGCGCATCCGCCGCACGCTGGGCGAAGACGACCCGCTGCTGCCCTCGCTGGACACCGAGGCGCTGGCGCGCGAGCGCCGCTACGGGGAGGACGATCCGGCGGCCGCTCTGGCCGCCTTCGCGGCGGCGCGCCAGGAGACGCTGGCGCTGCTGGCGTCGATCACGCCGGAGCAACTGGCGCGTCGCGCTCGCTTCGAAGGGTATGGTCCGCTGACCTTCAAGTCGCTGATCCACTACCTGTGCAGCCACGACCAGCAGCACCTGGCGGGCCTGCAATGGGTGCTGGGGCAGTACGACGCGGCGCAACTCACGGCGCGTTGACCGCCTGGTCGGCCGGGTCTACCGAGCGCATCGAGCGCACCGGGCGCACCGAGCGCGTCGACGTCGGTCAAGGACTCAGTCGTCGCAGCGCTGGACCACCGGCGTCGCGTACTCGTGGCCGACGACGGCGCGGGCGAAGAGGTAGTTCTCGCGGGCCTGCTCGCTGAGCTGGTCGAGTGCGACCTGGCCGCGCTCGTCGCACGGGAAGGACAGGCCGCGGCCGGAGTGGAACAGCGACTCGAAGCGCAGCAGGTAGCGGCCATGGCCGTGACCATGGACGTGGGCGTGATTGCTGCGGGAGCCTGACTCGCGCTGGAGCGCACCGAACTGGGAAGGACTCATGGACGGTCTCCGCGGCCCACGGGGAGGTGGGGCCGGACGAGACAACATTAGGACGCCGCCTCCAGCACCGCGCGTGCAAACGTCGCAAGTCGCGCGACTGTTTCCAACCCGCCCCCTCACTCGCGTGACGCTATGCGCCCAAGGTCCTGCTTCAGGTATCGCCTGACGTCTGCCTGACGTCCGCCCGACGTCCTGCCCGACGCTCGCGCGGAGCTGCGGCATCATGGATCCATGGACCCTCGCACCGACGACTTCTACCGGCGCTACGCCGGGCGCCTCGCCTCGCAGCCCGAGTCGCGACGCAGCGCGATGCTGCCCGTCGTCGAGGCGGCGCTGCCACGCGGCAGCCGCGTGCTCGACGTCGGCGCCGGCGCGGGGCGCGATGTCGCCGGCATGCTGGCGGTGGGACTGGACGCTTATGGCGTCGAGCCGAGCGCAGAGATGCGCGAACGCGCGCTCGTGCAGTTCCCGGAACTGGCGGGCCGTCTGCGCAACGGCGCCCTGCCCGACCTGGGACGCCCCTTCGGCGATGTGGCTCCGGACGGATTCGATGGCGTCGTGTGCAGCGCGGTGCTCATGCACGTCGGCGCGGGCGACCTCCCTGGCGCGCTGTCCGCATTGGCCGCCATGTTGCGGCGCTCAGCCGACGGGCAGCAGGCCGCGGAGGGCGCGGTGATGCTGCTGGCGCTGCCCGAGCAGCTCGACGGCACGTTGGCCGAGGGCCGCGACGTCGACGGCCGCAGCTTCGCGAATCACGCGCCGGCGTGCGTGGCGGAGCTGCTGGCGACCATAGGTTTCTCACTCGCCGCGCACACGGTGAGCGACGCGGTGCTGAACGCGACAGGGACGCGCTGGCACACGCTGACACTCCGCGCCGCCGATCGCGCTTGAATCCGACGTCAATATTTCGCATACTAGCCTTATTTACTCGTGACGAAATAAGGGCAAAAAACGAAATATGGCTTCACTTCGACCTTCGAACCGCAGTCGCGCTCAGCTCGTCGCGCTCGGCGAAGCGCTTGGCAAGCTGCCGCATGTGTCGCACGTGAAACCCAGCGCTACGGCTCACGCCATGGGGCACGACGCCTTGATCGATCTCCATGTGGCCGGGCGGAGGTTGACCTTGCTGGTCGACGTGAAATCGAAGGTCTATCCCCAACAAGCCCGGGATCTCATCGTCCGGCGCGAAAAGGGGCAGCACGTCGTCGTGGTCGCAGATCTCATCTCGCCAGGCGCTCGGGAGCTGCTGCTCGAGTCGGGGACCGGCAGCTTCTCAGCCGATGGGAAGTTGCGGCTCCCCTTTGAGGACATCTACGTCATCGTCGATCTCGACCCCAGCCCGGTCCTCGGCGCCGTTCGACCCTCTCGATTCAAGCTGTTCTCCTCCGCACGCACGCCCGTGCTCCATGCCTTGTTGCTCGCGCCGGATCGATGGTGCTCCGTGAACGAGCTGGCCGCGGCCAGCGGCATCTCGCCGGCGAGCGTGTCCAAGCTGCTGGCGCACCTGGAGTCAGACGAGTGGGTCGACACGCAGGGCAGCGGTCCGACCAAGGTTCGCAAGTTGGCAAAGGCGCCCGCGTTGCTCGACGCCTGGGTGACACAGGAGCAGGACCAACTGGGTCATCGGCGCGTCCATCGATTCTTCGTACCCGGGCAGAAAGGCGAGGATCTGCTGCGTTTCGCCGCGAGCGCTTTCGCCGGGGACGCCGACTCCACCGATGGCTATGCGATCACGAGCGAAGCGGCGGCGCAGATCTATGCGCCCTACCTGACCCAATGGAGCGTGGCGACTCTGCGCGCGACCCCTGCGGCGCTGGAGCGGGCCATCGCACGATGCGGCTTGCGGGAAGTGCAGCAGGGCTCGAACCTGAATGTGATCGAAGTCGAACCATCCGGACTGCGCTTCGTACAGCGGAGGGACGAAGTCCTTCTCGCCTCGCCTGTGCAGACCTATGTCGATCTGATGGTCGCCCCGGGTCGCGCACCCGATGCCGGCCGATTCTTGCGGGAGCAGGTGCTGGGCTTCTGAACGAAGGAGCCTCCACCGTGAACAAACCTCAGACGGCCGACGCCTATGCGGCCGATCTCACCCTCGATTGCGAGCGCCTGCTCGTCACCCTCATGCGCGGACTTGGACCTTGGGCCGATTCCGTCGTCCTGGTCGGCGGGCTGACGCCGCGCTACCTCGTCAAGCGCAATCCACCGGAGGTCCCGGAACACGCCGGCACGCAGGATGTCGACGTCGTCGTCGAGACCGCCTTGCTTGCAACGGTCGACGCCTACCGCTCACTCGAGGACAACCTCAAGAAGCTCGGCTTCGAACGAGGACTGAACGAGCGGCAACAGCGCATCAACTGGCGGTGGGAGGTCCGGACAGGCCGCACGCTGCTGCGGCTGGAGTTCCTGGCCGACATGCCCGGGCAAAAGCGTGTCGAGGCGCTGCCCACCGAGGGCAACATCAGCGCGCTCAACGTGCCGCATTCATCGATCGTCTTCGACCACTTCGAGACAGCGACGATCACAGCCGAGACGCTGGGCGGGAACGGCATCGTGACGCAACGCTTCAAGCACGCCGACCTCGTGGCATTCACGACGCTCAAGGCATTCGCGTTCCACCAGCGCTGGGAGCGCAAGGATGCGCACGATCTGGTGTTTTGCCTTGAACACGCCCGTCCGCTCCAAGTCGCGGCCGACGCATTCATGCCCGCGCTGACGGGCAGGCACGCAGCGGCCATTGAGGAGGCGCTGCAGCTACTGGCGCGGCATTTTGCGGATGACCTCGGCGTCGAGGGTTACCTCAAGGACGGTCCGGTCGGGACGGCCCGTTTCGAGTTGGGCGACGGGCCGGACGACGAGGAAATCCGCCTGCTGCGGCAGCGGGAGGCGAGCCACATCGTGTCCGAACTCCTGAAGGCGATCGCGACCCGGCGTGCCGGTGGATCAGGCTCGGACAGCAGCACCTGAAGCCTCAGCCCCCCGCCTTCTTCGGCGCGAATCCCGCCGTCGTCAGCCAGGCCATCACCTTGTCCAGGTGATCGCCCTGGATCTCGATCGCGCCGTCCTTGACGGTGCCGCCGCTGCCGCAGGCGGCCTTCAGCTTCTTGGCCGTCTCCGTGAGCTCCGCCGCCGTCATCGGCAGCCCGAGCACCACCGTCACGCCCTTGCCCTTGCGGCCCGCCGTCTCGCGGCGCACCCGCACCTTGCCGTCGCCCAGCACCGCGTTCGCCGCCTGCGCCTTGCAGCGGCAATCGGCCTGCGCCTGCCGGCAGTCCGGGCACACGCGCCCGCCGTTCGTCGAATACACCAGCGCCATCGCTCCGCTCCTGTCTCGTGAGGCCCGCGCTCAGCGCGCCAGCGTGCGCGCGAAGAAGGCGTCGATCGTGCGGTACAGGTGCAGCTTCGCGCTGCGCCCCGCGATGCCGTGCGCCTTGCCCGGGTAGATCATCAGCTCGAACGGCCGCGCCTCGTTCTGCAGCGCCTCGGTCAGGCGCAGCGTGTGCTCGAACAGCACGTTGTCGTCCGCCGTGCCGTGCACGATCAGCAGCGGCTTGGTCAGCAGCTTCGCGCGCATCACCAGGTTGGACTGGCGGTAGGCGTCGCTTTGGCCGTCCTTGCCGTCCTTGCCGTCCTTGCCGTCCTGCGGCATGCCGAGGTAGCGCTCGGTGTAGGCCGTGTCGTAGAGCGTCCAGTCCGTCGGCGGAGCGACCGCCACCGCCGACGCCAGCGGCGTGTCGGCGTCCAGCATCGCGCGTTCCGCCAGGAAGCCGCCGTAGGACCAGCCGAAGAAGCCGATCCGCGTCGGGTCCACGCCCGCCACCTGCCTCGGCAGCTGACGCACCGCGGCGAACAGGTCGTTCACGTCGACGGCGCCGAAGGCCAGGCGATGCGCGCGCGTGAACTCGCGGTCGCGGTTCTGCATGCCGCGCGTGTCCAGCGTGAACACGCCGTAGCCGCGCCGCTGCCAGTAGGCGATCAGCGCCGTGTCGCGGCTCCAGTTCCAATTGGTCGTCGAGGTGCCCGGCCCGCCGTAGGCCATCGTGATCACCGGATGCGGACCGGGCTTGCCGTCCAGCGGCGCGAAGTACAGCGCGTTCAGCGGCGTGCGGCCGTCGGCGGCGGTGACGTCGACCACCGCCGGCTTCGGCACGATGCGCGCCAGCAGCGCGTCAGGCGCATCGCCCGGCAGCGACAACGGCTTCGCGCCGGCCTTCACCGACTGCAGCGACAGCGCGGGCGGCTCGCCCCACGCGCCACGCGTGACCAGCACCCGCGCGCAGTCTCCGTCGCCGCGGGCGTCCCGCCACTGACGCGGCTGCGCGCCATCCAGCGGGCGGCTCGTGCCGTTCAGGTCGATCGCAAACAGCTCGCGCGAGCGGCCGCGATCGCGCGCCGCCGCGTAGACCACCGTCTTGCCGTCGCTGCACACGCGGTGCGCGACCGGCTCGGGCTCGTTCGTCAGCGGCCGGCGCTCGCCGGTGCGGCGGTCCACCAGCACCAGTTGCCGGCGGCCCGAGGACTCGCTCGACCACAGCAGCGCCGGCTGACCCGACAGGGTCAGCCCGTCGATCTCCTGCAGGTCGTCGTGCACTTCGACCCAGGCCGGATCGCGTTCATCGATCACGGTGCGGCCCGGACCGGCGCCGTTCGCGTATTCGGTCAGCGCCAGCTTGTGCTGGTCGCGCGTCAGCGTCTGCAGCCACGGCGTGCCGTCGCCGAACCAGCCGGCGCGGGCGATGTATTCGGCGTCCGAAGGCAGCGGCAGCGGCGTCATGCGGCCGTCCGACACCTGCAGCGTCCACGCGGTGACACGGGCGTTGTTCTCGCCGGCGCCCGGGTAGCGCTGCTGCGTCATCGTCGTGCGGTCGGAGAAGATCTGCGCCCGCGTCTTCACCGGCACATCGCGCTCGTCGACGTTCAGCGCCAGCAGTTGTTTGCCGTCCGGAGACCACCAGTAGCCGCGCTGTCGACTGAGTTCCTCCGCCGCGATGAATTCAGCCAACCCCCAGAAACGCGTCTCCGTCGCGCCCTTCGTCAGCGCGCGCGCGGCGCCGTCACCGTCCAGCGCCTGCACCCACAGCTCGCCGCCCTTCACGTAGGCGATGCGGCTGCCGTCGGGCGAGCAGGTCGGATCCTGCTCCGGCACCTGCTCGTCGTTGGTGAGGCGCTGCGCCGTCGGCCCCTGGTCGCCGAGACGCACCAGGTACAGGTCGCCCGACAGCGGGAACAGCAGCGCCTTGCCCGACGGACCGCACCACTGATAGCCGGTGATGCCGCCCTGCGAGATCCGCTTGCGCTCCAGCGCCATGCGCTCGGCCTCGGTCAGTTGCTGGCTGCGACCGCCGAGCACGTCCGCCGCCGAGACCAGCTTGCGCGGCGCGCCGCCGGCCGCCGGCTGCGCCCAGAGTTCGAGCTGCTCGCTGTCGGTCTCCGACGGGCGCAGGTAGCTGACCCACGCGCCGTCCGGCGAGATCTCGGCCTGGCGCACCAGACGCCCCTGCAACGGCGGATCGCCGAAGACACGTTCCAGCGTCAGCGGGACGACGTCCTTGGCGGAGGAAGAAGCGGTCGGGGCGGCCGTCGCGGCCCCGGCGAACACCGGCGCCAATGCGGCGGCGAGCGCCAGCAGGCGCGAGGTCAGGCGGTAAGCGGTCATGCGGCGATCAGCGAGTCGCTGTCTTGTTGTTGATCGGGATCGGAGAGGTCTGCGGCGCGCTCGTCCGGAGCGCGCTCATCGGCCTCGCAGGCGCTGAAGGCGTCGACGAGGTCGTCCTCCTCCGTATCGGGCGGCGGCGCCGTCGGATCGAGCGGACGGCCGAACAGCGTCATGGCCAGCACGTCCGGCGCGTTGATCGTACGCACGCGCTGGTAGGTGTCTTCCGCCTCGGGATAACGGCGGCGCAGGTAATGCAGCCACTGCTTGAGGCGGCCGGCCTGGTGGCGCGTCGCCACGTTGCGGCGCACCTGGGCGAAGAATCTCTCCATCAGCGGGATCACGTCCGACCAGGGCAGCGCGGCGGCGCCGGACGCGTGGCCAAGCGCCGCGCGCACCGCCAACGCCAGTCCGGGATCGGCCACCATGCCGCGCCCCAGCATCAGCGAGGTGCAGCCGGACTCCTGCAGGCAGCGCAGCGCGTCCTCGACGGTCCACACCTCGCCGTTGGCGACGACCTCGATGCCGACGGCTTCGCGCAGCACGGCGATCTGGTCCCAGTAGGCCGGCGGCTTATAGCCGTCGCGCTTGGTGCGGCCGTGCACGACCAGCTCCGATGCGCCGGCAGCCTCGATCGCGCGGGCGCAATCGAGCATGCGGCCGCGGTCCTCGTTGCCGAGCCGCATCTTGGCCGACACCGGCAGGTGCGCCGGCACCGCGCGGCGCACGGCGGCGACGATCTCGCCGACCAGCTCCGGCTCGTCGAGCAGCACCGCGCCGCCGCGATGCCGGTTCACCGTCTTGGCCGGGCAGCCGAAGTTCAGGTCGATGCCCTCGGGGTCGAGCTCCGCGAGCCGCGCGGCGTTCTCCGCCAGGCATTGGGGGTCCGAGCCGAGCAACTGTGCCCGCACCGGCACGCCGGCGTGCGTGCGTCCGCCGTGGAGCAGCTCCGGCACGATGCGCGTGAACACGCGGCGCGGCAGCAGCCGGTCGGTGATGCGGATGAACTCGGAGACACAGCGGTCCACGCCGCCGACACGGGTCAACGTGTCGCGCAGCATGTGGTCCAGCAGGCCCTCCATGGGCGCCAGCAGAATCATTGGAGGCAGGAAGCCCGCCGCGCTCGTGGCGCCGCGGGTCGGCGGTCTGGAAAGACCGGGAGCATAGCGGAAGCGCCTATTCCAGGGACTTCCCGGACTGTTCGGCCGGCTCGGCGCCCGCACCCGCGACCGGAGCCGTGCCGGCCTTCGCCAGCTTCTCCTCGCGATCGCGCACGCTCAGCCACAGGCGCACGTCGAACTCCAGCTGCGAGTAGGCCGGCTCCATGTGGTGGCACAGCGAATAGAACGCCTTGTCGTGCTCCAGCTCCTTCAGATGCGCGAGCTCATGCACGACGATCATCTTCAGGAACTCCGCCGGCGCCTCGCGGAACAGCGTCGCGACGCGGATCTCGCGCCGCGTCTTGAGCCGGTTGCCGTGCACCACGGCCTGCCGCGTGTGCGTGCCCAGCGCGTGCTGGATGACCTTGAGCTTGGCGTCGTAGGCGACGAGCGCCAGCGGCCCTGCGTTGCGCATGAAGCGCTGCTTCAGGTCCTGGGTGTAGTCGAACAGCGCCTTGTCGCTGCGGACCTCGTGCGGCTCCGGGTACTTGCGCGCCAGCAACGGGCCGAGCTCGCCCGCGTCCAGCATCTGCTGCGCCTGCGCGACCAGCGCCGGCGAATAGCCCTGCAGGTACTTCACGACGCGGTCAGTGCGCCGCAGCGGCCGCCACTGGCGCCGGCGGCGTCGCGTAGTTCGCGCTGATCCAGTGCTCGAAGCGCTCGAACATCGCCTGCTCCGCCGACGCGCCGCCGTCGCCGTTGTCGGCCAGCAGTTCCGCGCCATGGACCACGCGGACATGCGCGTCCAGCGGCGGGCCCTCGTCGGCGCGCTCGCCGCGGCGCTCGGACGCGGCCAGCAGGTCCTGCGCCTTCGCCCAGGCCTGCTCGACGGTCTCGTCGCAGGCCTCGGCCAGATAGCGGGCCGTGAAGCCCTCGCCGGTCAGCCGGCGCAGCGTCGCGTCGTGGGACAGGCTGTTGCCCGGCGCCCAGTAGGCCTGCGCGAGCGCCGGCCCGATCGCCGGGTTGTCGGTGAGATAACCGTCGCGCTGCAGGAAGAAGGCCCGGGTCTGGTAGACCGCCATGTGCGCGAGCAGATAGCCCTGATACGACGCCGCCGACTCCTGGTTCAGCAGGTGCGGGATCGCGAGGATCGGCCGCGGCGCGCGATCGACGCCCTGGATGCGGCGCTCCATCGTGCGCGCCAGCGCGAGCACGGCCTCGGGCGTGCGCTCCTCGTCGGACATCGCGTACAGCGCCGCCTCGAAGTACGGCACCACGGCGATCGCGCGTTCGTCGAAGGCCCGCATCGGCTGCGCCGAGGCGATGCGGTCGTGGATCAGCTCGTCGGGGATCGCCTGCCCGTCGACGGTGCGCGCGTAGCGCTTGAGCCAGTCCGCGTCGCCGAGCAGGCTGTCGCAGAACATCGACTGCGTCTCAGCGTAGGCCATCGAGGTCGGCGCGAACTCCTGAGAGAAGCACGGCGAGTTCTGCGTCACGTTGGCGAAGTGGGCCGCGTGGCCGCCCTCGTGGAACAGCGTCAGCATCGCCCGCGCGCCGCTGCCGACCTGGTCGGGCTTGGCCTCGGCGGTGAAGTTGATCTCGCCGGCGTGCCAGCGGCCCTGCTCGTCGAACCACGTCGGCAGCGGGCCGTGGCAGAAGCCGTTCTGGTACTTGCCGGGGCGCTGCAGCAGGTCCAGGCGCATCGTCGCGCCGCGATACTGGATGCCCAGCCGGCGGAAGCTCCGCACCCAGCGCCGCAGCGCCGGACCGAAGGGCATGTACGGGTCCATCCGGCGGGTCACGTCGCCGGCGCTGTGGAAGCGCAGGTTCCAGGGCGCCAGCGCGTCCGGGCCGTGCTTCGCGACGAGCGCGTCATGCGCGCGCTTCTGCGCGGCCTCGGTGCGGGCGACGAAGTCGTCGAGCACGCCGAACAGCTCCGCCTTCGTCATGCGCTCGTTCTTGCGCAGCTTCATCTCGAAGTAGTCCGGGAAGCCCAGCGCGCGCGCCAGCCGGTTGCGCAGCGCGACGATCTCCAGGAAGCCGTTCTCCAGCACCCAGCGCTCGAGGCCGTGCAGCGCCTCGTAGGAACTGCGGCGACGCGATTCGTCCGGGTTGGTGGCCGCATTGGTCGACAGCATCGTCAGCGTGGCGGCCTCGGTCTCGCCGCGGTCGTTGACGTGCGTCGGCGCGAAGTCCTTGCGCTTGGCGAAGAGCAGGCGCTCGGCCTCGATCAGCTCGGCCATCAGGCGTCGGCCTTCGTCGTTGTCGACGATGTTGGCCTCGAACAGACCCAGCCAGCCGCGCAGGCCGTGGGCCAGCGCCTGACGCGCCTCCGCATCGGGGCCCGAGGCAGAGCCGCCCGGCGCGGCTTCCAACGCGGCCTCGACGGCGGCCAGGTGCGCGCGCGTCGCGCCCAGCTTCTCCGGATCGGAGATGAAGGCCTTGTAGTCGGTCTCGGCGCGGCCGAAGCCCTCATGGTCGTCGCTGGTGGCCATGTAGGTGGCCCAGAACAGGTCTTCCTTGCGCTTGTGGACCGCGACGTAATCGCGGTTGAGCTGGTCGAAGAAGGCCTGGGCGGCTGGGACGGCCTGGGCGGCCTGGGCGGTGGGCCCGCCGTCCACCGGGGTGGAAGTCGTGACGTGAGGCATCGGGCAAGCTTAGCGCACGGCATGATGGCGACCATGGATCACGCCCATGACGCCGCCGAGGACTCCGGCGCGCCCTCCCCGCCCTCGCACGCCCCGTCCGCCCCAGCCTCGCCGGCCGTCCACGCCGTCGAGCTCCATCCCCAGGGCTGGCGCTTCGACGCGCCCGAGGACCAGACGCTGCTGCTGGCGGCGCTCGACCATGGCCTGCGCCTGCCGCACTCCTGCCGCAACGGCACCTGCCGCGCCTGCATCGCGAAGCTGGCGTCGGGCCGCGTCGAGTACCGCATCGAGTGGCCCGGCCTGTCCCGGGAGGAGAAGGACGAGGGCTGGATCCTGCCCTGCGTCGCCTGCGCGCGCTCGGACCTGGTGATGGACCAGCCGCAGACGATCAACCTCTTCGACGTCCCGCCGCCGCCCGGGCCGGGTCCTCGGCGCTGAACGCATTTCGCACAAGCTGCGGCGATTCACCCACACGCGGGTTCACGACATCGCCTTCCGCGCTTTTGTTCACGGGCCACCCCGCTAATCCATCGATCAGTTTTCACCCCCAGCAGGCAGCATCGCGCCATCTGTCAAACCTGTCGGCAACGACACGACGGCCTTCCCGGGGGACGTCGGGCGAACAAGAAGGACTGTGGGAATGTTGAACCTGAATCGTTGGCGGCTGCGCAGCCGCGTGCTGGCCGGCTTCGCGCTGGTGATCGTGCTGATGGCGGTGGCCTCGGCGGTGGGCGTGATCCGGGTGTCGATGCTGCACCAGCGCATCGAGCGCCTGGTCGAGGTCGACATGCACACGCTGGAGATCTCGCGCCAGTGGTCGGGCCTGACCGAAGGCAACATCCAGCGCCGCATCGTGCAGCTGGTCGTCGACGACGAGAACTTCGTCAAGGCCTTCACCTCGCGCTCGAAGGAGCTGTCGGCGCGGATCGACAAGATCCAGAAGGAGCTGGACGACAGCATCACCGAGAAGGAAGGCGCGCGGCTGATCGACGAGATCGGCGCGGCCCGCAAGAAGTACCAGGACGCCCGCGAGGCGGCCATCAAGGTCAAGGAAGGCGGCGGCGACGTGAAGCCGATCGCCGCGTCGCAGCTGATCCCGGCGATGAACGACTACCTGGCCGCGATCGACAAGTTCGCCGAGCACACCCGCGACCTGCTGCAGGCCGCGCGCAAGGAAGCGCAGGCCGAGGCCGAAAGCACCCGCAACCTGGTCATCGCGCTGATGACGGTGGCGATCGTGCTGGGCGTGGGCATCGCGCTGGTGATCACGCGCTCGGTAACCGAGCCGCTGGCCGAGGCGCAGTCGCTGAGCCGGGCCATCGCCGAAGGCGACCTGAGCCGCCGCGGCCCTGACGTGGACGGTACCGACGAGGTCGCCGCATTGCGCCGCTCGCTGCAGGAGATGCAGCAGCGCCTGGCCAGCACCATCGCCAGCGTGCGCTCGTCCGCCGACCAGGTCCGCCACGCGTCCTCCGAGATCGCCACCGGCAACGCCGACCTGTCCAACCGGACCGAGCAGGCCGCGAGCAGCCTGGAAGAAACCGGCGCCGCGATGGCGCAGCTTGGTGAAGGTGTGAAGCTGAACGCCGAATCGGCGCGTGAAGCCGATGCCCTGGCGCAGACGGCCTCGCAGGTCGCCGGCCGCGGCGGCGCGATGGTCGAGCAGGTCGTCGCGACGATGAACGAGATCCAGCAGTCGTCCAACAAGATCGCCGACATCATCGGCGTGATCGACGGGATCGCGTTCCAGACCAACATCCTCGCCCTGAACGCCGCCGTGGAAGCGGCCCGCGCCGGCGAACAGGGCCGCGGCTTCGCGGTCGTGGCGAGCGAAGTGCGCTCGCTGGCGCAGCGCAGCGCGGAAGCCGCCAAGGAGATCAAGTCGCTGATCTCGGCATCGGTCGAACGCGTGGACGGCGGCTCCCGCCTGGTCGGCGAAACCGGCGCCACCATGCGCGAGATCGTCACCAGCGTCGAACGCGTCACCCGCGTCATCGGCGAGATCTCCGCGTCCAGCGCGGCGCAGTCGTTGACCCTCGGGGAAATCGGGCAAGCCGTGCGCCAGCTCGACCAGATGACGCAGCAGAACGCGGCATTGGTCGAGGAATCGGCCGCCGCCGCGGAGTCGCTCAAGGATCAGTCGGCGCAGCTCGTCGATACCGTCTCGAGCTTCAAGCTCGGCTGACACTCTTGAGAACCTGCGCTTAGCCAAGCGCGGGCTCTCCGCGGCGCAGGGGGCGCCCCTCCAGGGACCCCCAGCACCACTCCGGCCCCAGTGAGACCCCTCACTGCGGGCCTTTTCGCTTTCTGGGGCCTCCTCCTCCTCGGTACCCCGTGGGCCGCAGGGCCATGGAGGGGTCGGTAAACTGGCGCAATGAATGCGCCTCTCAACGCGGCCCTCCACGCGGACTTCCCAGGCGCCGAGCCTGAACGCTGGACCCATCGCTTCGCGACACTCGGTCCCGACTTCTTCACCGAACTCCCCGGCACCGGACTGCCCGACCCGCATTGGGTCGCGACCAGCCCCGATTGCGCCGCCCTGCTCGGCTGGCCCGAAGACTGGTGGACCCGCCCCGCCGCGCTCGACGCCTTCAGCGGCAACGCCCGCCTCGCCGGCATGAAACCACTGGCCACCGTGTACAGCGGCCATCAGTTCGGCGTGTGGGCCGGCCAACTCGGCGACGGACGCGCGCTGCTGCTGGGCGGCGTCGACGGCCCGAACGGCCACTTCGAACTCCAGCTCAAGGGCGCTGGCCTGACGCCCTACTCGCGTCGCGGCGACGGCCGCGCGGTGCTGCGCTCGTCGATCCGGGAATTCCTCTGCTCCGAAGCCATGGCCGCGCTGGGCATTCCGACGACGCGCGCGCTCGCGATCACCGGCTCGACCTCGCTGAAGGTGCAGCGCGAGCGCGTCGAGACCGGCGCCATCGTCACGCGTGTCGCGCCGAGCTTCCTGCGCTTCGGCCACTTCGAGCACTTCACGCATCACGGGATGGAAGCCCGCACGCGCGAGCTGTTCGACTTCTTCCTTCGCCACCACGCGCCGGAATGCGCCGACGCACCGAATCCGGTGACCGCCGCGCTGGCCAAGGTCGCCGCGCAGACGGCGGAACTCGTCGCGCAGTGGCAGGCCGTGGGCTTCATGCACGGCGTGATGAACACCGACAACATGTCGATGCTGGGCCTGACCATCGACTACGGTCCGTTCGGTTTCATGGACGGCTTCGATCCCGGCCACATCTGCAACCACTCGGACCATCAGGGCCGCTACGCCTTCGCGCGGCAGCCGCAGGTGGCGTTCTGGAACCTGCATGCGCTGGCCCAGGCGCTGCTGCCGTTGATGCCCAACATCGAGACGGATGCGGAAGCCGCCGGCGACGAGCTGATCGAGGCGCTCGAGATCTACCGCGAACGCTTCGGCGCCGCGCTGCTCGGCGCGATGCGCGCGAAGCTCGGCCTCACCGCCGAGGTCGACGAGCGCGGCGAGGACGGCCCGCTGATCGACGACTGGCTGCGGCTGCTGGCCGCCCATCACACCGACTACACGATCGCGCACCGCCGGCTGGCCGGGTTCGATCCGGCCCAGCCGCTGGATGCGGCGGCGAATGCGGGCATCCGGGACCTGTTCCTGGACCGCACCGGGTTCGACGCCTGGGCGTCCCGGTACGCGGCGCGCTTGAAGATCGAGCCGATGGACGCACTTGGGATCCGTGCCCGACGGATGAACGCGGTCAACCCGGCGGTGGTGCTTCGGAACCATCTGGCCGAGACGGCGATCCAGCGGGCCGAGGCCGGCGACTTCAGCGAAGTGCGCCGGCTGCTCGATGTGCTGCGCCGTCCGTTCGACGAGCCCGCGCTGGCGTCCGACGCCGGTTTCCCGCCCGACTGGGCGCAAACGCTGGAGGTTTCCTGTTCATCATGAGCCGCTACGACAAGTTCATCCAAGACGCCACCGACCAGGACCGTGACCGCGACACGGCGTACCCCGTCAAGAAGACGGACGCCGAGTGGCGCGAACAGCTGGATCCGACCCAGTACCAGGTCGCCCGCCATGCCGCGACCGAGCGCGCCTTCACCGGCAAGTACTGGGACCACTGGGAAGCCGGCAACTACAACTGCGTCGGCTGCGGCACGCCGCTGTTCAAGGCGGACACCAAGTTCGATGCCGGCTGCGGCTGGCCCAGCTACTACGAGCCAGTCAACGCCGAGGTCGTCGAGCGCGTCGTCGACTCGACGCACGGCATGGTCCGCGTCGAAGTGCGATGCAACAACTGCGGCACCCACCTGGGCCACGTCTTTCCCGATGGTCCGGAACCGACGGGCGAGCGCTTCTGCATCAATTCCGCCGCGATAGACTTCGAGCCCCAGCGCTGAGCGCGCCGTACTGATTCCCGACCGAATGAAGCTCCTGCTCGATTTCCTGCCGCTCCTGCTGTTCTTCGTGACGTTCAAGTACGCCGACGGACAGCCGGACTGGGCAGCGGCCTTCGCCACCGAGCATCTCGGTTTCCTGGTCTCCGGCGGCAAGGTCGGTCCGACCGAGGCGCCCGTGCTGCTCGCCACCATCGTCGTGATGCTGGCGACGATCTCCCAGGTGCTCTTCCTGAAGCTGCGCGGCCGCAAGGTCGACCTGATGCTGTGGATCAGCCTGGGTCTGGTCGTCACGCTCGGTGCGGCCACCGTCTACTTCCACAACGAGACCTTCATCAAGTGGAAGCCGACGATGCTCTATTGGGCGTTCTCCGCGGCCTTCTTCGTCAGCCACGTCTTCCTCGGCAAGAACCTGCTGCGCAAGATGCTGGGCGCCGAACTGCCGCTGCCCGATGCCGCATGGACACGGCTCAACTGGGCGTGGGTGGCCTTCTTCGGACTGATGGGTTTTGCGAATCTTTACGTCGCTTACTCGTTCAGCACCGAGGCCTGGGCCAACTTCAAGGCCTTCGGATCGACCGGCCTGATCCTGCTGTTCACGCTGGGCCAGGGCGTCTACATGAGCCGGCACCTGCCGCACGAGACCGAGGCGCCCGCCGAGGAGCCCAAGCCATGAGCGGCGGCGACGACGGCGGGCATTCCTCGTCGACATCGAGGGCGGCGCCGAATCCGGCGGCCACGCCCTCGGTCGAGATCGAGGCCCGGCTGAGGGCCGCGCTGGCGCCGGTCTCGCTGCGTCTGCGCGACGACAGCGCGCACCACGCGGGGCATGCGGGAGCGCGCGAAGGGGGGCATTACTACCTCGAAATCGTGAGCGCGCGCTTTGCCGGTTTACCCAGGGTGGCTCGGCATCGGCTCGTATATGATGCCCTCGCCGATCTGATGCAGAAGGGCATTCACGCGCTGGCCATCGAGGCTCGCGCGCCCGACGAACAGCAGAAACCAGGTCCTCAGTAGCGCCGCGTGTCGGCGCTTTGTTTTGGAGCGTTCACGCTCACCCGAGAGTCGAAAGGCCCTTTACCCATCATGAAGAAGTTTGTGCTCGCCGCCACCGTGGCGGTCATCGGCGCCGTGGCCCTGCCGGCCCTCGCCCAGAACATCGCGATCGTGAACGGCAAGCCCGTGCCGAAGGCCCGCGCCGACGTGCTGATCAGCCAGATCACCAAGGGTGGCCAGCCGCGCAGCCCGGAGATGGAAGCCAAGGTCAAGGAAGAGGTCGTCCTGCGCGAGATCTTCCTGCAGGAAGCCGAGAAGCGCGGCCTGAACAAGACCGACGACTACAAGAACCAGATGGAACTGGCGCGCCAGTCGCTGCTGATCCGTGAGCTCTTCGCCGACTACGCGAAGAAGAACCCGATCACCGACGCCGACGCCAAGACCGAATACGACAAGTTCAAGGCGCAGGCCTCGGGCACTGAATTCCACGCCCGCCACATCCTGGTGGAGAAGGAAGAAGACGCCAAGGCGCTGGTCAAGCAGCTCAACGGCGGCGCCAAGTTCGAAGACCTGGCCACCAAGAACTCCAAGGACACCGGTTCCGCCCAGAACGGCGGCGACCTGGGCTGGTCCGCGCCGGACGCCTACGTGCCTGAGTTCAGCGCTGCCCTGGGCAAGCTGAAGGCCGGCGAGATGACGCAGGAGCCGGTGAAGTCGCAGTTCGGCTATCACATCATCAAGCTGGAAGAGACGCGCCAGGCGCAGTTCCCGGCCTTCGACGACGTCAAGGGCCAGATCATCCAGCGCATGCAGCAGCAGAAGGTCGCGGAGTTCCAGGAGGAACTGCGTACCAAGGCCAAGACCGACTTCAAGTTCTCCGCGAACTGATCGCCGATCCGAACAGTCTTTGCTGTACTGTTCAGAGCCCGCGCCGCTGCAGGTCAGCCGCGCGGGTTTTTCACATCTGAAGCATTCCCGACGCCTACTCTGACGCCCCAATGACGGCTTCCCGACTTGCCCGCCGACTGCTGCCCTCGCCCGAGTCCCTGGAACAGACCAAGGGACTGAAGTGGCTCGGCCTCTACCTCAAGGAGCGCCCCTGGCTGTGGGTGGCGCACCGGCGGCGGGTCGCGCTGGGCGCGGGATTGGGGCTGGCCGTGGGCGTCATCCCCTTGCCGACGCAGATGCTGCTGGCGGCGGTGGTCGCGATCGTGTGCCGGGCCAACGTCGCCGCGGCGATCGCCGCGACCTGGCTGACGAATCCGTTGACGCTGGTGCCGATCTGGACGCTGGCGATCTTCCTGGGTCGCCAGGTGCTGGGCATTCACGGCCCGATTTCCGCCCCGAAGGAACTGGCGCTGAACTGGAGCGATCCTTCGAGCTGGTGGCACGCCTTGAGCCAATGGCTCTCCGAGCTGGGCACGCCGCTGCTGGTGGGCCTGCCGCTCGCGGGCGTGCTGCTGGGTCTGTGCCTCTACGTGATCGTCTACATCGGCTGGTGGGCCGTGATCCGCTACGAGCGCAGAAGGCGGCTGCGCGAGCGCGCGATGCGGACCTGACGCTCAGGCAGGCAGATCCGCCATCGTGATGTCCTGCAGATGGCCTGCCGAGATTTTCAACTGCCGCTCGCAGCGTGCCGCGATGCTCTGGTCGTGGGTGACCATGACCAGCGTCGTTCCGAGCTCCCGGTTGAGTTCGAACATCAACGCCATGACCTGCTCGCCAGTGGCGTAGTCGAGGCTGCCGGTCGGCTCATCGGCCAGCAGCAACGCGGGCTGCTGCACGAAGGCACGGGCCAGGGCGACGCGCTGCTGCTCACCGCCCGACAGCACGCGCGGGTAGTGCGACAGCCGCTGCCCCAGCCCCACGCGTTCCAGCATGGCCTTGGCCAGCGACCGCGCATCGCGTTCGCCGCGGAGCTCCAGCGGGAGCATGACGTTCTCCAGCGCCGTCAGGTGCGACAGCAGCTGGAAGCTCTGGAACACGAAGCCCAGGTGCGCCCCGCGCAGCGCGGCCCGGCCGTCCTCGTCGAGGACGAACATATCCTGCCCCTGCAGACGCACGGTGCCTTCGGTGGGCGTATCCAGCCCCGCGAGGATGGACAGCAGCGTGCTCTTGCCCGAGCCCGAGGCGCCGACGATGGCGACGGACTCCCGCGCCTGCAGCTGGAAATTGATGTCATGCAGAATGGTCAGCACGCCGTCGGCATCCTGGACCGACTTGCTGACGTGATCGACTTCGAGGATGTTCTGAACCATGAATCAACCGCAGATGCGCCGCCGTGAATGGATGTTGCACTGTAGCGCCTGTGTCGCGACCCTCGTCGCGACGGGGGTCCTGGCCGGGCCTGTCGCGGCGCAAGGCCGCACCGAAGCGGGCGCTGTGGCCGGAGCGACTGGCGGGGCATCGCGCCGCATCGTCGTGCTGGGCGACAGTCTCTCCGCCGAGTATGGCCTGGCCCGCGGCAGCGGCTGGGTGGCGCTGCTGGAGCAGCGGCTGAAGGCGCAGAAGCTCGACGCCGAGGTGATCAACGCCAGCATCAGCGGCGACACGACCTCGGGCGGGCGCTCGCGGCTGCCCGCGCTGCTGAAGCAGCATCGTCCGACGCACCTGATCATCGAGCTCGGCGGCAACGACGCGCTGCGCGGCCTGCCGCTGAAGATGACCCGCGAGAACCTGAAGGCGATGGTGCAGGCCGGCAAGGACGCCGGCGCGAAGGTGCTGCTGATCGGCATGCAGATCCCGCCCAACATGGGCGCGAGCTATGCGCGGGACTTCGAAGGCAGCTTCAAGACCGTCGCGCAGGAGGAGAAGGTGCCGCTGCAGCCCTTCCTGCTGGCCGGCGTGGCCGATCGGCCGGACATGGCCGAGTGGTTCCAGGGCGACCGCATCCACCCGCTGGCCAAGGCGCATCCGGTGATGCTGGACAACGTCTGGAAGGTCTTGAGGCCGATGTTGTGAGCGGGCACCTAGACTGCGCGCCTTCGCCGCTTCCTTCGACCTGATGTCCGTTTCGATTCCCGGACGCCCCGCGCTGCTGCGCTGGGGCGCCCTGAGCCTGCTCGCGCTCGCCTGCGCTGGCGCGGTGCTGGCCGGCCACGACAGCCGCCGGGCGGCGCAGGTCGGGTTGCTCGTCCTCCCCGTGCTGCTGTGGCTGCTGTGGCCGATCGAGCGCCTCGTCTGGCGCCGGGTGCGCTGGGTCACGGCCTTCGTCGTGATCTCGGCCTTCCTCGTCGACGGCGCGGTGCGTGCCTTCCTGGAGAACCAATATCAGGCGGCGCCGGACAGCTCGCTCGTGCTCGCCGCCGCGGCGAACACGACTGCGCGCGAGTCGATCGAGTACCTCGTCTCGCAGGTGCCCGCGATGGCGATGGCCGTCGCCGCGTTGATCGGGATGCTCGCGCTCAGCGGCGTCGCGATCACGCTCGCGACCCGCGCGACCGGCGTGACTGGCGCGAGCGGCAATCGGGCGGTGCTCTCGCGCCGCGCCCGCATCGCGCTGCTCGTCGTGCTGGCCGTCTGCGCCCTCGCCCACCTGAGCAAGCCCTGGCGCCGGCATCATCCGCTGCTGTTCTGGCCGGCCTGGACGCAGCAGGTCGCCGACCTGCGCGCGAACTGGGCGGACCAGCAGGTCCAGCGCGAGCAGTTGATGCGCAATGCCCGAGCCGCGTCGCCGGCGGTGGCGACGAGCAGCCCGTCGACCGTGGTGCTCGTGCTGGGCGAGAGCGTGAACCGCGACAACATGAGCCTCTACGGCTACGCACGCCCCACGACGCCCGAACTGATCGCGCTGCGCGACGAGGAGCGCGCCAAGCTGCTGACGCTGCGCCACGCGTGGTCGACGCAGGCGACGACGGTCGCGTCGTTGAGCGGCCTGTTCAGCTTCGGCGAGCGCGACGAGGACGATCCCGCCGGCCGCACGCAGCATCTGATCGCGCTGGCGAAGAGCGCCGGCTACAAGGTCTGGTGGGTGAGCAACCATGACGACGTCGCCGTCGACCAGCAGCATGCGCGGCTGGCCGATGTGGTGGAGATGATCAACCGGCAGCCGGGACGCTCGTCGGGCTCGCTCGACGAGGACCTGCTGGACGAGGTCGAACAGGCGCTGGCCGATCCCGCGCCGCGCAAGCTGGTGGTGGTGCACCTGCTGGGCGCGCACCCGCACTACCGGCTGCGCATGCCGCCGGGCGAGCATCCGTTCGACGACCAGGACGGCGACGCCGTGGACGTCGCGATGGCACGCGACGGCCGCGCCGCCTGGGTGCGCGAGTTCCGGCAGGACTACGACTCGGCCATCCACTATCACGACCGCATCGTCGCGCGGACGCTGCGGCTCACGCGCAGCCACCTGCCGGCGGGCGGACGCGGCGCCTGGATGTTCCTGTCCGACCACGGCCAGGAGGTCGGCCACAGCCTCGACCACGCCGGCCACAGTCCGGGCACGGCCTCGGGTTATCGCATCCCCGCGCTGCTGTGGCGCAGTGAATCGAGCTTCGAGGCGTCGACGGCCTCGCGGCCGTTCCGCGCCGACTGGGCCGGCTGGACGCTCGCCGAGCTGATGCAACTCCGCTGGCCGGACATGCGCGACGAGCGCAATGTGCTCCATCCCGCTTACGCGTGGGAAGCGCCGACGCTGCCGGTGAAGGACGTCCGCTTCGAGCAATAGCCGGCGGGCGCTGCGCGGGGCGTGCTTGAGCGTTGCTCGGGCATCGTGCGGACCTCGTGCGGGCCTCGTGCAGGCATTGCGCTTGCCTGTGCCTCGGCAACCCAGGAGCCAGGCATGGATCGAATCGACAGTGACGCGGCGGCTCACGCGGAGAAGGCGACCGTCGGCGCGCCCTGGTGGAGCAAGCTCGGCCCCGGCCTGATCACCGGCGCCGCCGACGACGACCCGAGCGGCATCGCCACCTATTCGCAGGCCGGCGCGCAGTACGGCTACAGCGTCGGCTGGACCATCCTCGTGACCTTCCCGCTGATGGTCGGCATCCAGCTCGCCAGCGCACGGATCGGCCGCATCACCGGCAAGGGGCTCACCGAGAACTTCTCCAAGCTCTGCCCGCGCTGGCTGGTCGTCGGGCTGGTCTCGCTGCTGGTCGTGGCCAACGTCATCAACCTCGGCGCCGACCTCAGCGCGATGGGCGATGCGATGCACCTGGCCGTCGGCGGTCCGCCGGGAGCGTTCGTCGTCGTCATGGCCTTGCTCTCCCTGCTGCTGCAGATCTGGCTGCCGTATGAGCGCTACGTGAAGCTGCTGAAATGGCTGACGCTGACACTCCTTGCCTACGTCGGCGTCGGCTTCGCGGCGCAGGCGGACTGGGTGCTCGCGCTGAAGTCGCTGGTGCTGCCGTCGCTGCACTGGGACCGCGACTACGCGACCACCGTCGTCGCGATCCTCGGCACGACGATCAGTCCCTACCTCTTCTTCTGGCAGGCCAGCCAGGAGGCCGAGGAGATCCGTCGCATCGACGCCGACCGTCCGCTCGCCGTCGCGCCGGAGCAGGCGGCCAGCCAGTTCCGCCGGCTGCGCACGGACACGCTGGTGGGCATGGGGTTCTCCAACACGATCGCGTTCTTCATGATCGTCGCGACCGCCGCCGCGCTGCATGCCCACGGCGTGCGCGACATCGAGACCACCGCGCAGGCCGCGCAGGCGCTCAAGCCGATCGCCGGGAACTTCGCGTTCGTGCTGTTCGCGGCCGGCATCGTGGGCACGGGCTTCCTCGCGCTGCCGGTGCTCGCCGGATCAGCGGCGTACGCGGTCGCCACGCTCGCGGGCGTGCGGCGCGGGCTCGACCGTCCGGCGCACTCGGCCAAGGTCTTCTACGCGATCCTCAGCGGGGCCATGCTCCTCGGACTCGCGCTCAGCCTGTCGGGGTTCAATCCGATCAAGGCGCTGTACTGGTCGGCCGTCGTGAACGCGCTGATCTCGGTGCCCATCATGGTCGCCGTGATGATCGCGGCCTCGCACCGGAAGATCGTCGGCGAGCTGCGCATGCCGCCGCTGTGGCGCGTGCTGGGATGGCTCGCGACCGGCGCGATGGCGCTGGCCACCGTGACGATGATCGTGCTGCAGACTTCCAGCATGGTCGGAGGCAGTCGCTAGACTGCCCCGATGACCGCACCCGCTCCGCTCCACGACGACTGGTCCCTGCGCATCGACGATGTCTGGCGGCGCGCACCGGATCTCACCGGCGCGCAGATCGTCGACGAGATCGATGCACTCGCCGCCGAACGTCCCGAGGGCGATGCGCGAGCCCTCTTCGAGCGCGCCTGCGCACGCGACACGGCCGGTCTCGAAGCGGAGGCCGAGCCGCTCTATCGCGCGGCGCTCGAGACCGGCGCGCTCGACCCATACCGCCGCACGCGGGCGGTCATCCAGCTCGGCAGCACGCTGCGCTGGCTGAAGCGTCTCGACGAGAGCGAAGCGCTGCTCGTCGCCGAGCTGGCTCATCACCTGCAGCCCGGCCACGATCGCCCGCTGCATGACGAGGCGCGCGCGATCCTGGCGCTCACCTATGCGGCGCAGGGCCGCGGCAACGAGGCGGCCGGACTGGCGCTGGCGACGCTCGCGCCCCGGCTGTCGCGCTACAACCGCTCGATGCTGGCCTGCGCGAAGCAGCTCGCCGGCGAGGTCTGGGACGACGGGGCCGTCGTCGCGCCGGGCATGCCGGGCGTCGAACTGATCGAAGGTCGCTTCGTGCTGCGGCCCTACCGGCCCGCCGACCTGCCGGAATTCATCACCGCGGTCCGCGAGTCGCATGCGTCCATCGGCCGATGGATGAAATGGGCGCACGCGGATTTCTCCGCCGCTGATGGCGCCGAGTGGCTCGCCCACTGCGCCCGCGGCTGGCAGAGCGGCACCGCCTACGAGTTCGGCATCTTCGACCGCGACAGCGGCGACTTCGTCGGCGGCGGCGGACTCAACTCGCTGCATGCGGTGCATCCGTTCTGCAACCTCGGCTACTGGGTGCGTTCGTCCCGGGAGGGCCAGGGCGCGGCCTCATCGGCGGTGCGCGCGCTCAGCCGGCATGCGTTCGGCAAGCTCCAGCTGATGCGCGTGGAGATCGTCGTCGCCGACGGCAACGAGCCCAGCCTCGCCGTGGCGCGGCGCTGCGGCGCGCATTACGAGGGCCTGCTGCGCAACCGGATCCGCGGCGTCGACGGCCAGGCGTGGGATGCGCACATGTTTTCGCTGGTGCCGGGCTCGTCATGAGGCGCTGATGCCCGCCATGTCACTGGCACCGAGGGCCTGGCCGAACAAGCAGGCCCGACCGAATCGATTGACAGGCCGATCGGACTTGGGGATGTCATCCGATGCCCTCAACTGACAGACTCTTCCACCGCGTTGAAAGGGGCTGACGATGAGTGCGCATGGACTTCTGGATCAATTGCTGAGATCGGGGCGCGACCTGCTGGCAGGCGGCGGCGCGCCGGGCCGAAGTGGCTCGGGTGGGCTTGGCGGCCTCGGTGGACTGGGCGGGCTGGGCAACCTCGGCAATCTGGGGAATCTGGGGAATCTCGGCAACCTGGGAGGACTCGGACAGATCGGCGCAGGCGCTGGCGTCGCCGGCGTCCTGGGCGCCCTGCTCGGCAGCAGGCGTGGACGCAGCTACGGCGGCAAGGCACTGAAGTACGGCAGCATCGCGGCGCTCGGGTTGATGGCCTACAAGGCCTATACCGCGTGGCAGGCGCAACAGCAGGCGCAAGGCCAAGGGCAGGCGCAGGGCCAGTCGTCTGCGCCCGGCTCGACGTCGTCGTCGCAGGCAAGCCTCACGGCGGAACCGCGCACGCTGGACCGGGTGCCTCAGGACGAAGCGGAGGAACACAGCCGCGCCGTGCTGCTGGCGATGATCGCCGCCGCCAAGGCCGACGGTCATCTGGACGACCGCGAGCGCGAACTGATCGAGCAGGCGCTCAGCCGCGTGGAGGACGATCCCGAGTTGCGCCGCTGGCAGGAAGACGTCCTGCGTCGTCCGCTCGATCCGGCCGCGGTGGCACAGGCTGCCACGACGCCGGAGATCGCCTCCGAGATGTACCTCGCGAGCCTGCTGATGGTCGACGAGACCAGCTACATGGAACGCGCCTACCTCGACGAGCTGGCCCGGCAGCTGAAGCTGCCGGAGGGCCTCAAGTCACAACTCGAGGCCCAGGCGCTCGCGCAAGGCTGAAGCGTCCGCGCTGACCCGTCAGCGCGCCGGGTTGGCGTTCACGATGCCCTTGAAGTCGTAAGGGACGACGATCGTCTGCACCTTCCCGGCCGCGACGCCTTCGGCGATCTTCAGCTGGGCCTGCGCGTTCATGTACTCGATCGCCTTGCTGTTGGTGTTCAGCGCGGCGATCCGTTCGGCCTCCTTCTTGGCCGTCTCGACCTCGATCTCCTTGGCGCGCAGCGCGTTCTGCGCCGTCACCACGGCGTTGGCGGACGCGATGATGTCGTCCGCCGGCATCACCGTGCGCACCTGCACCAGCGAGACCGACAGCGCCGTCCCCAGCCCTTCCGACGCCAGCGTCTCCGTCACGATGCGCTTGATCTCGGACTCGATCTTCTGGCGGTTGTCCGCGACGGCCAGGGCCTTGTATTCGCGCACGGCCTTGTAGGCCGCGTTGTTGGCCACCGTGGTCATGTAGCCATGCATCAGGATCCAGTCGCGGTCGTCGCGGCTGAAGGCATGGAAGGTGCGGCTCTTGGTGGTCCAGAGGTCCGACACCGCCGAAGGATTGATCGAGTAGACCAGGGTCATGTCGAAATCCTTGAGCGTGCTGTTGTCGGACGTCAGCGGCTGCTTGTTCTCCAGCGTGACCGCGATGTCGCGGACCGGGAAGGTCAGCACGTCGCCGAACAGCGTCTGGTTGAAGCTGCCGGGCAACAGCTCGGCGCCGCTGATCTGCTTGTCGACGCCGACGCGCAGGCCGACCTCGCCGGTCTCGATGCGGGTGCAGCCGCCGAGCAGCGCCGCCACGGCCAGCATGCCGAGCGACAGGCGCGACGAACGCGCGCGATGGGTGGTGTTCATGTCTTCTTCTCCTCAGAACAGATAGATGGTGAGTGCCGCGAGCGCCAACGCGAGTACCGCGCCGCCGACGGCCCAACGCGCGAGCTGGAACCAGGCCAACGCCTGTCTGCGCGTCATCGAACGCACCCAGACCACCAGGCCCAGACAGGCCAGCCACAACACGATGAGCACCAACCAGGCGCGAATGAGAGCCATGCTTTTTCTCCTCGGCGTGCATTGTGGGACGGCGCACCGCGATCACGCTCGACTCCGTCGGGGGGACACCCCTCGGAGGGAGGACCGCGCGGCGGGGACGCCACATCGGCGTCATCACCTTCGGTCCGCCGGTGGGTGGCGCCAGGACTTGCCTGCTTGCAGCGGAGGCTCCCGCGTGCCGCTGTTCCGCGTTGGCGCGCCGCAACGCGACACCGCTCCGCAGACGAATCGCACTTGCGCGTCCGCGCCGCAATGCGCATCATCCGCGCCCAACTGCTGAAGGCGCCCACGACAGCGCCCGCATGACGGAGATCCCTCTTATGTCCTCCTTGTTCACCTCGACGATCGACTGAACACGGTTCCCGAGCCCCGGCTGAACCGTGTCTGTTCACAGATACGGCCTCAGACCGCGCGGCAAGCAAAGCCCCGCCGCCATTGAGCCGGGGCTTTTGCTTTTCGGAAACCGAATGAGTGCACAACTCCGTTCCCGCGCCCTCCAGGAGGGGCGGGTCAAGGCCCTGCGCCGCATGAAACAAGCCATGACGCTGGTGCTCGAGACGAGCCCCGGTGCGCGCGACCCCGTGGCGCGCGCGATGGCCCAGCGTGGACTGCGTGGCGCAGGCCAACACATCCAGAGCCGCGGCGCGCAACGCCGCGCCGACCGCGTGGCGCTGCAGGCGCTGCTGCGACGAGAGGATTGGGATGAATGAATCCACCGACCTGCGCGCGCAGCTGGCGCAGAGAAACCAGCAGCTGCAAGACGTCGCCGCCCGGCTCAAGACCGAGCTGTTCGGCATCGACGCCATCATCGACCGCGTCATCGATTCGGTGCGGGCCTGGTACGTGCTGCCCGAGCTCGTCTCGCGGCCCGTCATCGTCTGTCTCTGGGGCCTGACGGGCACCGGCAAGACGCAGCTCGTGCGCCGTCTGGCGCAGCTGCTGGGCTTCTACGACCGCTTCGTCGAAGTGCAGATGGACGGCTTCTCCAACGGCGCGAGCATGCGCGGCGCGCAGAGCATCTCGGGCATGCTGGGTCGGTCCGGCGTGCGCGAGGGCGAGCCCGGCATCCTCGCGCTCGACGAGTTCCAGCGCTTCCGCACGATCAACGCCCAGCGCGACGAGGTGCGCGTCGAGCGTTATCAGGACGTCTGGGCGCTGCTCTCCGACGGCCGGCTTCCGCCGGCGCTCTCGCTGCTGGGCGACATCGAATCGTCCCTGGCCGAGGCGGCCTTCGACGCCGAACGCGCCGATGCCGACGACGCGAAGCTGCGCTTCAAGCTCCGCAGCTGGGAGGCGCAGGAGCTGCAGCGCACCCTCAAGCTCGACGAACCGCTGATGGAGATCATGGCCTGGACGCCGGACCAGGTGCAGGCGCGTCTGCGCGAATTCCGCGAGCGCGGCCAGCAGCACTGGGAGACCGACTACAGCCGGCTGCTCGTCTTCGTCTGCGGCAACCTCGACGAGATGTACGAGGACCTCGCCACCAGCGTGGACGACTGCGACAGCGATGCCGACATCTTCCATGCGCTGACCGGCAAGCTCAGCGTGATCGACGTCAAGCAGGCGCTCAATCAGCGCTTCAAGCCGGAGCAGGTGGCGCGGCTGGGCAACGAGCATGTGATCTACCCCTCGCTGTCGCGGCGCGCGTACGAGCAGGTGATCGCGCAGGGCTGTGCGCGATATGTCCGCGAATCGGAGGCGCGCTGCGGCCTGCGCTTCGAGCTGGCCGACAGCGTGCGCGCGCAGATCTACGCGAACGCGGTGTTCCCGGCGCAGGGCACGCGGCCGCTGTTCTCGTCGCTGCACGCGATCCTCGGGACCGGGCTGGCCAAGGCGGCGCTGTGGGCGATCGAGCGCGGTGCCGCGCCTGGCGACGGCGTGAGCCTCAGCGCCGACGGCCGTTGCCTGATCGCGCATTGGCGCGGCGAGTCGGGCACCGTCGCAGAGCCTTTCGAGATCAACCGCCTGCGCCAGCGCACCAACGCCGATTTCCGGGCGCTGCTCGCGGTGCACGAGGCCGGCCACGGCCTGGTCCATGCGCTGCTGTTCGGCATGGCGCCGCGGGAGATCAAGATCCATGTGGCGAGCTTCGAGGGCGGCTACAACTCGTACACGTCCCGCAAGGCGTGGTCGCGCCGGAACCTGCTCGATTCCATCTGCACGAGCCTGGCCGGCCGCGCGGCGGAGCTGCTGGTCTTCGGCGCCGACCTGAGTTCCAGCGGCGCCTCGAGCGACCTGCGCAAGGCCACGCGGACGGCCGCGCGCATGCTCCGCTACCTGGGCCACGGCGACCGCGTCGGCCGCGTCGACGTATCGACGGACAGCGAAGAGCACGTCTGCACCGACGTCGAATCCACCAACGCGGCGATCGAAGCCCTGCTGCGCTCCGAGCACGCGCGCGCCACGGCGCTGATCGATTCGCATCGTGAGGCGCTGCTGGCGCTCGTGGACGAGCTGATCGCCGAGGGACAGGTGACGCCCGAACGCTTCGCGGTCGTGGTGGGGCTGCCGCTGGGCAGGACGGAGGATGCGCTGGATCCCTATGCGGAGAGCCTGGCGGCGTTCCGGGTGGCGGGGCGGATGCCGTCGCGGCATCTCCCCGCCGAGGCAAGACACGAGCAGGTCCTTCCCGCCTTCGCTCTGCCGGCTGCGCAACAGGGATGACCATGGCCCTGGATCTCTACGCTGTCGCAGCGTCGCGAGCCCATCGAGTCGCAGGACGAATGGCTGCTGACGGCATAGACTGCGCCGAGCTTGAACTTCGAGATCCGTCCGTCATGAAAGTCCACGGTTCCTGCCACTGCGGCGCCATCCGATTCACCGGCGACGTCGATCCGACGCAAGTCGTCGTGTGCCATTGCGACGACTGCCAGATCCTGTCCGGCGCGCCGTACCGGGCGGTCATCTCGGCACCGATGGAGACCTTCGAGATCTCCGGCTCGCCAAGGACCTACGTGAAGGTCGCGCAGAGCGGGAACCGGCGCGCGCAGGTGTTCTGTCCCGATTGCGGAACCGCGCTGTACGGCGCGGCGGCGGAGAACCCGACGCATGCGGTGCTTCGGCTCGGTTGCCTGGAAGAGCGCGACCAGCTGCGGCCGTCGCGGCAGATCTGGACGCACTCGGCCGCCGGATGGACGGGCAAGCTCGCCGAGGTGCCCGCTTCGCCGGAGCAGTGACCCGAACACGGAGAGTCCCCCATGCAGATCAGGCGCATGTGGAGACGCCCACATGGCGAATGGAGCGTCACGCAGCAGTCCGCGAGCGGACAGTTCTTCAACGTTGCGTTTGGACGGCGCCAGATCTAGCGCGATTCACTCGGAGTCTTCACCAGCGCCGCTGGGCACGTTGAATTCCAGGCTCCAGCGCCAGACCTTCGACGCCGATGGCGAAGATGCCAGTTCTCGAAGCGCGGCTGGGTGTTGGAACGACCTGCAGCTGGCTCATGACGTCGTTGTGGTGTTGAGTCGGCCGCGCCGGTACGCGAGCGTCAGCAAGACGCCCGCCATGGCCAGGCAGAGAACGACCGACACGAGAGAGCCTTCGGCGCCAAAGGCACCGCCGGACAGCCAAGCGGGGCCAGTCAGTGTGCCGTGGAGCCAGGATTCCCCCGACTGACCGGAGACCGCGATTGAAAAGACGGCACCCTGCACGAAGTTCCAGGCGAAGTGCAGTGCGGTGCACAACCAGATCCGCCGGGTCAGCAGGTAGGCCGCTCCAAACAGCAGACCGAGTTCCAGCCCGAGCAAGACCCCGATCAGTGGCGTCGCTCCCGCATTGCCCAAGTGGGCCAGACCAAAAGCGATGCTGGATACCGCCAGCGCCCAAGCGACGCCAAAGGAACGCTCCAACAGGCGCAAGAGCACGAGCCGAAACAGTAGCTCCTCGATCAGCGCACCGGCTGCAATCTTTGGCACCATGCTCGCCAGCACCGCGCGAAGATCGCCGAGCGTTCCCACTGCCTCCAGCGAATACGCACCCAAGACGGTCAGGATGGCCACGACGCAGGAGAAGAGCAGCCCACCCAGCAGCAAGCCGGCAAGCAGTTCGGCGCCAGCCCCTGAAACGGAAAGCTCCCGCGCGGGTCGTCGTTCCCAGCAACGGACGTAAGTCCAGTACCCGGCGACGAGGACCAGCGCCTTGATCAGATTGCGCCACTCTCGCAGGCTCGGGTCGGGCATCAAGAGTTTCGTGCCGATGTTCGCTGCAATGAAAGGGAGGGCAATGAACAGCAACGCGGCGAGCCAAGTCCCCGCGGTGGATGTGCCAACACGCTGCACCCACGGCGCAACGCTCGTTGGCGACACAACCGCTCCCTGTTGCATACCGGGAAGGTCCATGGTGCGACGCAGAGGCTGCGCGGTGAATCAATGGTTCAGGCACTCTGCCCGATTCGCAGACCGGAACCCACCTCTCGCCGACAGGCTGCAAATTTCCAGGCTTGAACTGCAGCAGTCAGCCTGAAGCGACCCTGCCGCCGCCGCGGCTGGACGTCGAACACACGTCGTGTACAGATCAAGCCTCAGGCAGGAAAGCGCCCGCCGATCTCCCGCATCAGCGCCGTGGCCGCGCCGGTGAGTCCGCGCGCGACGGCACCGTCCCACGCCGCATCGAACGCCCCCGACGGCCCGATCGCCGTCAGCGCCAGCGCCATCTGCGCATCGCTGTCGAAGACCGGCACGGCCAGCGCGCTGACGCCCTCGACGATCCCGCCCACCGAGCGGTGCAGGACCCGGCCGCGGATCTCCGCCAGGGTCGCTGAGAACGCCGGCCACGTCGGCAGTTCACGTGGTCGATCGTGCGGACCGACGCGGGCGAGGTCCGCGGGGCCCTTGCGGCGCGCTTCCGCGAGCATCGCCTTGATCTCCGCCTCCGGCCGGTAGGCCGCGAACAGCGGACCCGACGCGGTGTCCGACAGCGACACCACCGTCCCGTGCCGCATCGTCACGTGCACCGCCGCCGGCGATGCCGCCGTGCGCACGATCGTCGCGCCCTGCGAGCCCCACACCGCGATCGCCACCGTGTGGCCGATCTCCTCGGCCAGCGCCTCCAGCCGCGCCGTCGCCAGTCGGATCGGGTCGATCTGCCGCATGCCGATCAGGCCCATCTCCATCGCCAGCGGGCCCAGGCCGTAGTACCCCGTCGCCGCGTCCTGCCGCATCAGCCCGAGCTTGCAGAAGCTCACCAGGTAAGGATGCGCCTTTGCCGGGCTCATCTCCGCCGCCTGCGACAGCGCCTTCAGCGGCAAAGGCTGGCCGCGCGCCGCCGCAGCCTTCAGCAGGCGGCCGCCCACCTCGATGCTCTGGATGCCGCGCCGGTCCTCCCGGTCGTCACGATCCTCGCGATCCTCCCGGTCGTCACGGTCGTTGGCGTCCGGCCCGTCGTCAGCAATGTCTGGCATGGTCATTTCGCTATTGTTGAACGAATTCAGCGACACAGCTATATTTGCATCCAACAAACGAATTCCGTTTTGTTGAATTTCATCGTGCTTCGACGACCATCGAAGCGCTCCCCGCCTTCCCCCTCAGCCAACGCCCGGGACACGTCATGACCAAGCAGTTCGCCAGCCACGCCGACGTCGAGGAGAAGCAGGTCTCCTTCGTCAAGCTCAGCGACAACGCCTACGCCTACACCGCCGAGGGCGACCCCAACACCGGGATCATCATCGGCGACGACGCAGTGATGGTCATCGACACCCAGGCCACGCCCGTGATGGCCCAGGACGTGATCCGCCGCATCCGCGAGGTCACCGACAAGCCCATCAAGTACGTCGTGATGAGTCACTACCACGCGGTGCGCGTGCTGGGTGCATCGGCGTATGAGCCCGAGCACATCATTGCCAGCCGCGACACCTACGACCTCATCGTCGAGCGCGGCGAGCAGGACAAGGCCAGCGAGATCGGCCGCTTCCCGCGGCTGTTCCGCAATGTCGAATCGGTGCCGGCCGGCCTCACCTGGCCGACGATCACCTTCCAGGGCGCGATGAGCCTCTGGCTCGGTAAGCTCGAGGTCCAGTTGCTGCAGCTCGGGCGCGGGCATACCAAGGGCGACACCGTCGCGTGGCTGCCCGAGCAGAAGATCCTGTTCTCCGGCGATCTGGTCGAGTTCGATGCCACGCCCTATGCCGGCGACGCGTACTTCAGCGATTGGCCGCAGACGCTGGACAACCTCGCCGCGCTCAAGCCAGCTGCGCTGGTGCCCGGCCGCGGTGCCGCGCTGACGACGCCCGAATCCGTCGCGCAGGGACTCGCCGGCACGCGCAGCTTCATCGCCGATCTGCACGCGTCGGTGAAGGCCGGCGTCGCCGCGGGCAAGGAGCTCAACGCCGTCTACAAGGACACCTACGCCGTCATGAAGCAGAAGTACGGCCACTGGGTCATCTTCGACCACTGCATGCCCTTCGACGTCACGCGCTGCTATGACGAGGTCACGCAGTTCCGCGATCCGCGCATCTGGACCGCGCAGCGCGATCAGGAGATGTGGCAGACGCTCGAAGGCTGATGGGCTTCAGCACTGCCACGGCCGCTGGCCCTCACCCCCACCCTCTCCCGCAAGCGGGAGAGGGAGCAAGAGGGCTTCAGCACTGGCTCCGACGCTGACCCTCGCCCCCAACCGCCGCCCTCTCCCGCAAGCGGGAGAGGGAGTTTGAATCGCTGACTGCCGCGATGGAGACCGCCGTGCATGCCACCTCGACCGCGCCGACGTCCGATGTCGACTATCAGCGCGTCGTCTATCCGTACCGTCGCAGCGCGGACCAGGACGCCCATGAGGGCGGCCGGGCCGCGCGCCATCCGGTGGTCGTCGTCGGTGCGGGACCGGTCGGATTGACGGCAGCGATCGACCTCGCGCTGCAGGGTGTGCCCGTCGTGCTGCTCAACAACGACGGGCGGCTCTCCGTGGGATCGCGCGCGCTGTGCTTCGCGAAGCGGACGCTGGAGATCCTCGATCGCCTCGGCTGCGGTCAGCGACTCGTCGACAAGGGCGTCTCCTGGAACGTGGGACGCGTCTTCTTCCGCGACGAGCAGGTCTACCAGTTCAACCTGCTCGCCGAGCCCGGCCACCAGCGACCGGCCTTCGTCAACCTGCAGCAGTACTACGTCGAGGGCTTCCTCGTCGAGCGCGCGCTCGAACTCCCGCTGATCGATCTGCGATGGCACCACGGCGTGACCGGACTGACGCAGCATGACGATCACGTCGCGCTGGAGATCGACACGCCCGAGGGGCCGTACACGCTGCTCGCCGATCACGTCGTCGCCTGCGACGGATCGCGCTCGACGCTGCGCAAGCTGATCGGCGAGGAGAGTCACGGCCGCACCTTCAAGGACCGATTCCTCATCGCCGACGTGCGCATGAACGCGCCCTTCCCCGCCGAGCGCTGGTTCTGGTTCGATCCGCCTTTCCATCCAGGACAGAGCGTGCTGCTGCACCGCCAGCCCGATGGCGTGTGGCGCATCGATTTCCAGCTCGGCTGGGATGCCGATCCCGAGCTCGAGAAACAACCCGAGCGCATCCTGCCGCGCGTGTGCACGCTGATGCGCGAGGCCTCGATCGCCGCGGGCGGCGACGGCGCTGTGCCTGAGATCGAGCTGGTCTGGGCGAGCGTCTACACCTTCGCCTGCATGCGCATGGATCGCTTCCGGCATGGGCGCATCCTGTTCGCGGGCGACGCGGCGCACGGCGTGTCGCCGTTCGGCGCGCGCGGGGCCAACTCCGGCATCCAGGACGCGGACAACCTCGCATGGAAGCTCGCGGCGGTCGTTCAGCGGCGTGCGCCTGACGCGCTGCTCGACACGTATGCCCGAGAGCGTGAGATCGCCGCCGACGAGAACATCCTGAACTCGACGCGCTCGACGGACTTCATTACACCGAAGAGCGACGTCAGTCGGATGTTCCGCGACGCGACGCTGACGCTCGCCAAGGACTTCGACTTCGCGCGCCGGCTGGTCAACAGCGGACGACTCTCCGTCCCGACGGTGCAGTACGGCATGCCTGCCGCGGACGCGCCGATCCGCATCAACGACTGCGACGACTGGCTGCTCCGCCAGATGCGGCCGGGTCGATTCACCTTGCTGGTCTTCCAAGATTCGAACGAGCATGAGCATGAGCATGAGCATGAGCATGAGCATGAGCATGAGCATGAGCATGAGCATGAGTACGAGGACGCCGTCGCAGTAAGTCGGCGTCAACGAGTGCCTGTGGGGCCGGAATGGGGCTTGGGGGTCCAGGAGGGATCCCCCATGCCCCGTGGAGAGCCCGCGCTTGGCGACGCGGGGTCTGGGCTTGAGGCGGTGCTGACGATCCACGTTGATGAGTCGCTCGACGCACACGGGCTGGTCCGCCAGCGCTACGCCGCCGCCCCTGGCGCGGTGGTATTGCTGCGTCCTGACCAGCACATCTGCGCGCGTTGGCGCACGATGCCGGCTGGTGGGGCGATCCGTGCGGCGATGCATAGCGCGCTCGGCCATGATGTCTCTGTGGAGGAGCCTGCCGCATGCCTCTGATCACTGCTCCCAACCTGGATGCTGGCGACGATTTCTATGAAGCGCTGCTGGGCGCGCATCATGGTCTTGACGCCGAGGCGAGCCATGCCTTCAACGCGCGGCTGATCCTGCTGCTCGCGAACCACATCGGCCGGCAGGACGTGTTGCTCGAGGCGCTGTCCGCGGCGGCCCGCGCCACTCCGGTTTCCCCGGTTTCCCCGGTCTCCCCGGCTTCCCAGGCTTCCCCAGTTTCCATCGATGCCCCGACCCCGGGCGCCGCTTCCCCACGAGGACAAGCATGAACGCACCAGAGACCCTCCGCTCGCCCGAGGCGACCGGCCAGGCGCCGAGCGCACTGGACTACCAGAGCGGCTTCGGCAATCAATTCGAGACCGAGTCCGTCCCCGGCGCGTTGCCGAAGGGCCGCAACAGCCCGCAGCGCGCGCCGATGGATCTTTATCCGGAGTTGCTGTCGGGCAGCGCCTTCACCGCACCGCGCGTGGAGAACCGCCGCACCTGGCTGTATCGCCGACAGCCCTCCGTCGTGACCGGCGCGTTCCACGCCTACGAGCAGCCGTTCTGGACCAGCGGCGCGGCAGGCGGTGTCGCGGCGCCGCCGGACCCGCTGCGCTGGCATCCGTTCCCGATGCCCGATGACAACGCGAATGCGCCGGGTGTCGACTTCGTCGACAGCATCAAGACCATCGTCAGCAACGGCGATCCTGACGCGCAGGTCGGCATGGCATCGCTGATCTACGCCTTCAACCGCCCGATGACCCGACGCGCGCTGATGAACGCCGACGGCGAGATGCTGATCGTTCCGCAGGAAGGCGGCCTGCGCCTCACGACCGAGATGGGCCTGCTCGACGTCGTGCCCGGCGAGATCGCGCTGATCCCGCGCGGCGTGAACTTCCGCGTCGAGGCGCTCGATGGTCCGCAGGCCCGCGCACGCGGCTACGTCTGCGAGAACTACGGTGCCGCCTTCCGCCTGCCGGAGCTCGGCCCCATCGGCTCCAACGGCCTGGCGAACCCGCGCGACTTCCTCGCCCCCGTCGCGGCGCACGAGCCCGACGGCGCGCCGTATGAAGTCATCCGCAAGACCGGCGGCGCGCTGTGGCGCAATGCCCAGGCGGTGACGCCCTTCAACGTCGTCGCCTGGCACGGCAACCTGACGCCGCTGAAGTACGACACGAAGGATTTCATGACGATCGGCTCGATCAGCTTCGATCATCCCGATCCGTCGATCTTCACCGTGCTCACCTCGCCGAGTGACACGCCTGGCACGGCCAACTGCGACTTCGTGATTTTCCCGCCGCGCTGGCTGGTGCAGGAGGACACCTTCCGTCCGCCCTGGTACCACCGCAACGTGATGAGCGAGTTCATGGGGCTGATCTACGGCCAGTACGATGCCAAGCCCGAAGGCTTCCGTCCCGGCGGCGCGAGCCTGCACAACTGCCTGGTGCCGCACGGCCCCGATGCCGACGCCTTCGAGGCCGCCAGCACGCGCACGCTGACGCCGCAGAAACTGGACCACACGCTGGCCTTCATGTTCGAGAGCCGCTGGCGCTTCCGTCCGTCCGAGTGGGCGCTCAACGGCGGCGCGCTCGACACGAACTACGCGGCCTGCTGGGGCGCGTTGAAGGACAAGTTCAATCCGAATGCCTCCGAATGACAAGGCCTGACCCCATGACCGACCTCGACCACACCCACGACCCCGCGCTGCGCAGCTGGATCGCCTCCGCCAACACGCCGGACACCGACTTCCCGATCCAGAACCTGCCGCTGGGCATGTTCCGCATGGCCGGCGCGACCGGCTCGTTCCGGCCCGGCACGGCGATCGGCGACCAGGTCCTGGACCTGATCGCCGCCGCCGACCTCGGCGTGCTGTCCGATGGACTCGGCGCCGTGCTGCGCACCTGCGAGGGACTCGGCCTCAATTCGCTGATGGCGATGGGCCCGGATCTGCGCCGGCAGCTGCGCCATGAACTCGTCGCCGCGCTGAACGCGGACGCGGGATCGACGTCCTCCGAGCAGCTCGCGCCAGCGCTCAAGCCGATGACCGACGTCGAGATGACGCTGCCCTGCCGCATCGGCGATTACACCGACTTCTACGCCGGCATCCATCATGCGACGACGGTGGGCAAGCTGTTCCGCCCGGACAATCCGCTGCTGCCGAACTACAAGTGGGTGCCGATCGGGTATCACGGGCGCGTGTCGTCGATCGGGGTCAGCGGGCAGACCTTCCGCCGTCCCGTCGGCCAGACCAAGGCGCCCGATGCCGAGGTGCCGAGCGTCGGTCCGATCAAGCGGCTCGACTACGAGCTGGAGGTCGGCGCACTCGTCGGCACCGGCAATGCGCAGGGCCATCCGATCGCCATCGGCGACGCGGAGCAGCATCTGTTCGGCCTCGTGCTGCTGAACGACTGGTCCGCGCGCGACATCCAGGCCTGGGAGTACCAGCCGCTGGGCCCCTTCCTGTCGAAGAGCTTCGCGACGACCTTGTCGCCGTGGGTGATCACGATGGAGGCGCTGGCGCCGTTCCGTCGCGCCTTCACCCGGCCGGAAGGCGATCCTCAGCCGCTGCCGTACCTCGACGGCGAGGCGAACCGCGATCGGGGCGCGATCTCGATCCGCCTGGAAGTCCATCTGCAGACCCGCGCGATGCGCGACGCCGGCGAGGCGCCTGCGAAGCTGATGGCCTCGGATTTCGCCGACGCCTACTGGACCGTCGCGCAGATGCTCACGCATCACGCGAGCAACGGCTGCAACCTGCAGCCGGGCGACCTGTTCGGGTCGGGGACGATGTCGGGGCCGGAGGCCGGCCAGGGCGGATCGCTGCTGGAGTTGACGAACGGCGGCAAGCAGCCGATCACGCTGCCCAACGGCGAGCAGCGCACCTTCCTGCAGGACGGCGACAGCGTCGCGCTGGTGGGTCGCTGCGAAGCGCCGGGACGTCGCACGATCGGATTCGGACCGTGCGTGGGCACGGTCGTGCCGGCGGTGGCCTGATCCGCCAGATCGGCCGGGTCACACACCGACACACCCTCAGGCGCCCGCTATCGCCCCGCCATCCCGGCGGGTTGTCAGCGGAAGCCGACGGATGACGTCGGATTGAATCCAGTCCGTGCGCATTGCAGACGCACGGGATCGGAGGTTGCCGAAGCGGCGCATGCTCACTCTCCCCAAAGGAATCGACATGCCGCCGACGCGCCTCCTCGCCGTCTCCGCCGCCGCCTGCCTGGCCGCCTCGCCCCTGCTCTCCTTCGCCCAGGTCACCGTCAAGGACGACGGCCAGTGGCGCGCCCTGTTCACCGCCGGAGCCAGTCTCTCGTCGGGCAACAGCGACTCGACGACGGTCAACCTCAGCGGCGAAGCCGTCAAGGCCACGAAGACCGACAAGCTGTCGATCAACGGCCGCGCGCTGTACCTGAAGAACGACGACGACCAGGCCGAGCAGCGCTACGCCTTCGGCACGCACTACCAGCGCGACATCAACGACCGCGTCTTCGGCTTCGGGCAATTCGACGCGCTCAAGGACGAGCCGTCCAACCTGTCGTCGCGACTCTCCGTCGGCACCGGTCTCGGCTATCACGTGATCAAGCAGGACAACGTGACCTGGGACGTCTCCACCGGCGTGGGCTACACCCGCGAGCGCTACGTCGAGCCGTCGATCGTCGACGGCGTGGCGCGCGACCGGTACGCCAACACCGAGCTGCTGTTCGCCGAAGAATCGAACCACAAGATCTCGGACAACACAACGCTCAAGCAGCGCCTGGCCTATCTGCCCGACCTGCGCAACAGCGGCGAATTCCGTGCCACCTTCGACGGCGGCATCTCGGTCGCGATGACCAAGCGGTTCAGCCTGACGGCCACCGTCCAGCACCGCTACGACAGCAATCCCGGCGATGGGCTGAAGAAGAACGACACGCTGTTCATCACCGGCGTGTCGTACCGGATCGATTGATCGAAGACCGTCCGCCTCAACCGAGCAGCGCAATGAGCCGCGTCGCCGCCGGCGGCAGGTAGGCCTGGGCGCGATGCGTCACCACCAGGTGGCGGCGCATCGTCGTCTCTTTCAGCACGACCTCGCGCAGTGATCGAAGCCGCCCAGGCCCTTCGAGGTGGCGGCGCGAGATGAAGCTGAGCAGCCCCGTCTCGGCGATCAGCGCGGGCAGCATCTGCAGCGAGCTGCTCTCCACCTGGACCACCGGCCGCGGCAGGCCGTGCCGGTCGAAGCCGTGATCGAGCCAGTCGCGCGTCGGCGCGCCCGCCGGCTGTAGCACCCAGCGGTATTCGCCGAGCGCCTTCAGGCTCGGTTTCCCCGAGAAGATCGGATGTTTCGCCGAGGCGGCGACGACGACGGCGTCCTCGACCAGCCGCTGCGACACGAAGCCCGCTTCCGCGCGCCGTTCGGTGCCGACGATCAGGTCCAGCTCGCCCGCGCGCAGCATCGGCATCAGCGCGTCGACCAGCGCGACCGTCGTCTTCAGCGTGACCTCGGGCGCCTCCTTCAACAGTCGATTCACCGCCTTGGGCATCAGGAACTGCGCCGCCGTCGGCACGACACCGACGCGGACTTCGCCCGACAGGCCGCGCCCGATGTCGCTCATCTCGCGCTGCGCGTCCTGCGCGTCGAAGCGCAGCTGACGCGCCCAGCGCAGCATCACCTTGCCGGCGGGCGTCAGACGGATGCCGCGCCCCGCGCGCTCGAACAGCGGCGCGCCGGCCGCTTTCTCGAGCCGGCGGATCGCGCCGGTCAGCGCCGGCTGGGTGCGATGCAGGCGTTCGGCCGCCTGGCCGACGTGTTCGAGCTCGGCGATGGTCTCGAAGTAGCGCAGATCACGCAGATCCATAGCAAAAGCCGTGCTGATGAAAACGAAAGAATAATCGATTGGACCGGGGTGGAACGTCCGCCAATACTTGGCCTCGACAGCTTCAAGAACGTCCAGACCCCGGCCTGCGGACCGGGGCGCACACGGAGACAGACCCATGATTCGATCGATGCCCTCGCGCCGGGCGGCCCTCGCCGTTCCGCTGGCCATGCCACTCGCCCTGACGCTGGCCCTGTGGACGACCGCCAGCCTTGCCGCGCCCTATCCGAACAAGCCCATCCGCGTCTACGTGCCCTTCCCTCCCGGCGGCGGCACCGACGTGATCGCCCGCGAGGTCACGCAGGCGGTGGCGACCTCGACCAAGTGGGTCTTCGTCATCGAGAACAAGCCCGGCGCCGGCGGCAACCTCGGCGTGGACGCGGCCGCCAAGTCGGCCAAGGACGGCTACACGCTGGTGCTCGGCCAGAGCAGCAACCTCTCGATCAATCCGTGGCTGTACGCCCGCATGCCCTACGACCCGGCGAAGGACCTCGCGCCCATCGGCCTGGTCGCGCGGGCGCCGCTGGTGCTGGTGACCTCGGCCGATTCGAAGCTGAAGACCATCGCCGACGCCGTGGCTGCCGCGAAGGCCCAGCCGGGCGCGCTGAACTACGCCTCGGCCGGCAACGGCACGGTCGCGCATCTCGCCACCGAGCTGTTCCAGAAGGCCGCCGGCGTGAAGCTCCAGCATGTGCCGTACAAGGGCGTGGGGCAGGCGCTGACCGACGTCGTCAGCGGCAACGTGGACCTGTACATGTCGACCACGCCGTCGCTGCTCGGCCACATCCGCCAGGGCAAGCTGCGGCCGCTCGCGGTGACCTCGGACAAGCGGCTGCCCGAGCTGCCCAACGTGCCGACGCTGGCCGAGTCCGGCTTCAAGGGCGCGGAGTCGGCGACCTGGTTCGGCTTCCTCGCACCGGCCGGCACGCCGCCGGAGATCGTCGCGCGATTGAACAGCGAGTTCACCAAGGCGCTGCAGCAGCCCGCGCTCGTGAAGAAGCTCGGCGACGAAGGCGTCGCCGTCACCGTCAGCACCCCCGACCAGTTCAGCCAGCTCATCCGCCAGGACCTCACCCGCTGGGGCAAGGTCGTCAAGGACGCCGGCATCAAGATCGATTGAAGGAGAGCCCCATGAGTCAAGCCGCCGCATTGCCGAACGCGTTGCCAGACGCGAGGCAGAACGTGACGCCGACCGCGACCCAGAACACGACGCCCGACGCGCTGCCGGACGTGATCCGGGACATCGAACGCACGCCCGCGGAGGTCGTGGCACGCGCCGCCGCCTATCCCTCGTCCATCCTGGCCGACGTCGCGGGACGCCGCGGCGCGTTGCACGGGCGCATCCAGGGGCTGTCCCCGTCGATGCGCTTCGCGGGCACCGCCCTCACCGTCGAGGTGCGGCCGGGCGACAACCTCATGATCCACGCCGCCATGGCGTTGGCGCAGCCGGGCGACGTGCTCGTCGTCGACGGCAAGGGCGACCTGTCGAGCGCGCTGATGGGCGAGATCATGTCGCAGCAATGCGTGGCGCTGGGCATCGCGGCCGTCGTGATCGACGGCGCCGTGCGCGACAGCGAGGCGATCCGTGCGCTCGGCTTCCCGATGTTCGCCGCGGGCTTGAATCCCAACGGGCCGACGAAGTCGGTCTCCGGCCGCTTGAACCATCCCGTCTCCATCGGCGGCGTGACGGTGCATCCGGGCGATCTGGTCGTCGGCGATGCCGACGGCGTCACCGTGGTCGAGCGCGCCAGGGCCGCGTCGCTGCTGCCGCTCGCCGAAGCGAAGGTCGCCGCCGAGACGGCCCGCATCGCGGGCATCCGCGATCGCGTGGCGTTGCGGCCGGTCTGGCTCGACGGCGCGTTGCGCGCCGCGGGCGTGATCAAGGACGGAGAGACGCTGTGAGCCGTCCCGTCCTGCTGGTGACCGGCGCGGACCTGGCGCCGCAGGCGCTCGCGCTGCTGTCGGACTTCGAGGTGACCTACGCCGGCAGGACGCCCAGCGAGGACGACATCGTCGACCTCTGCCGCGCACGCAATCCGACGGCGATCATCGTGCGCTACAGCAAGGTCGGAGCGGCGGCGATCGAAGCGGCGCCGGCCTTGAAGGTGATCTCCAAGCACGGCAGTGGCACGGACACGATCGACAAGGCGGCCGCCGCCGCGCGCGGCATCCACGTGGTGGCCGCGGTCGGCGCCAATGCGGCGGCCGTGGCCGAGCAGGCGATGGCGCTGTTGCTGGCCTGTGCGAAATCGGTCGTGGCGCTGGACGCGCGCATGCGCGACGGGCACTGGGACAAGGCGACGCACAAGAGCATCGAGCTGGAGGGGCGCACGGTGGGTCTCGTCGGCCTCGGCGCGATCGGGCAACGCTTCGCGCGGATGGCCGACGCGATGGGCATGCGCGTGATCGGATCCGATCCGTTCGCGAAGGAACTGCCCCCGTTCATCGAGCGCGTCGCGCTGGATCAGCTCTGGCGCGAGGCCGACGTGATCTCGTTGCACTGTCCGCTGACGGCGGACAACGCGGGGCTGCTCGACGCGGGCACGCTCGCGGCGTGCAGACGTGGCGTGATCCTGGTCAACACGGCGCGCGGCGGCTTGATCGACGAGGCCGCGTTGCTCGAGGCCGTCCGCAGCGGACAGGTGGCCGGTGCCGGCCTCGACAGCTTCGCGATCGAGCCGATGCCGGTGGACCATCCGTTCATTCACGAACCGCGCATCCTGCTCAGTCCGCACATCGGCGGCGTCACCGCCGACGCCTACGTGAAGATGGGCATGGCCGCGGCGCGCAACGTGCTTGCCGCGCTCGCGAGCTGACAGGCTGATGGCCTGATGGGCCACCCCATCGGAGCAGGGCTCAAAAAGCACTGAGGGGCTCGCGCCCCTCAGTCTTCCGTTCAGCGTTCCATCTGACGGCCAGGACCGTCGTTGCGGCGCGGCGGATCCACCGCGCGCGGAGGTTCCGCGGCCCGCGGCGGCTCGGCCCGCGGGGCGGGACGCGGCGCCTCGACGCGCGGCTGAGGCTGCGGCGGCATCGGGCGCGGCGCTTCGACGCGAGGCTGCTCCACACGTGGCTGCTCCACGCGCGGTTGCTCGAACCGAGGTTGCTGCGGACGCTCGAAACGAGGCTGCTCCGCACGGGGCTGCTCGAAGCGCGGTTGTTCAACACGAGGCTGCTCGAACCGTGGGTGCTCCACACGCGGCTGCTCGACACGATCGGGGCCACGATGGCGCCAGTCGCTCCGATCGCGATCGCCATCGCGGCGCTCCGACGGACGTTGCACGTCGGGACCACGCTGCGGCACCACCGTCTGCGCGGGCGGCGTCTGCTGCGCCTGCGGCAGCTGCGGCCGCACCGTGGCGATGTCGGGCTCGGGGCGGATCACGCCGCGGACGGGGCGGCTCTCGCCGGGTCTTGCATCATTCGGCGCGTCCGGGCGACCGTCGCCGTTCCGGTCCATGAAGGGACGGCTTTCGTTCCGGCCATCGTTGCGACCGTCATTCCGTCCGCCATTGCGACCGTCGTTGGGGCCATCCGGCCGGCCGTCGTGATTGCGGTCCACGAATGCACGTCCGTCGTTGCGCCCGTCATTGCGGCCATCGGGGCGGCCATCAGGGCGGCCATCCGGACGACCATCGGCCTGCCCGATCGGACGCGGCGGCCACGCGCGCTGCGGCTGCAGCGCAGTCGCCGGCAGCGGCGCCGACACAGGGCGCTGCGTGTAGAGCGCGCCGTGGTCGCGCTCGTTCCGATAGGCCGGCGGACGCTGGCCCGGCCGCACGACGGTGGCCGGATTCGCATCCGGATTCACGCGGCGCCAGTAGGCCTGGCTGTGGCGGAAGCCCGGGGTCCAGGCCTCGCGCGGCGCCAGCGGCACCCAGCTGCCGTAGCGCGGCGGCGGCGGACGCCGGCCTCCCCCCACGACAACGCCGATCGAGATCCCCGGCCCCACCCCGCCGACCAGCGCCGGCGCATACGCGGGACGACGCACATACGGTCCCGGCACCCAGCACCAGCGGTCGCGCCAGTAGGCCCAGCGGCCGTAATGGAACGGGGCGAAGCCCCAGGGCATGTCGTCCACCCAGGTGTAGCCCCAGCGCGCGCTCCACATCCAGCGGCCGTAGCGGTACGGCGCCCAGTCGGCGACGACCACCTGCGGCACCCACACGGCACCGTAATCCGAGCTCTGTTCCCAGGCGCCGTAGCGCGCCAGATCTTCAGCGCCGGTCATCTCCGGCGACACGTAGGGCACGCTCGTGCCGCTGCCCACCAGCGGCTGGACCGCGTCGCGGCTGTCCTCCAGCATCAGGCGCGCGAAGCCGTCCTGCTGCAGCGGCTGGCGCTCGGTGCGCGGGCCGTTGTCCCACCAGAATTCGGCCTGTTCATTCGTTCCCAGCCAGACCGGCTGCGCGTCGGTCGCGCGCGAGTCGAAGCGCAGCTTGCCCTGCCAGGCCTGCGCCTCGCTGCCGCGATCCAGCTGCGTCACGCGGTACAGGCCCTCGCGCTCGAAGCCGAAGCGACCTTCCAGCGTGCGCACCGTCCATTCGTCGGCCGACTCCTGGCCCCGCACCCGCAGACCGACCGCGCCCTTCACGATCTGCACCGCGATGCGGTTGTCGGCGAGCGCGTTGAACTCGATCTCGCTGCGCTGGTCGATCCAGAGCGTGGACGTGCCGATCGTGATCGTCGCGCCGCTGCCGTCGTCGGAACGCAGCCGATCGCCTTCGCCGATGCTCTGGTTGCGGTGCATCTGCACCCATTCGCGTTCATCGGCGTCGTACAGCCACACCGAACCCGCCAGATCGGCCAGCCGCCCCGCGCGCGACGGGGCGTCCGCCATCGCCGGGCCATGGGCCAGCAACGCCACCAGCGCGACCAGCACCAGCGAGGTCGCCATCCACCAGCGTGACAGTGCCCCGCGACCCCGCGCACGCGCCAGCCCGGTGGTCGTCCGTCGGAACGACGAGCGCTCCGGCAGACGATCTGGTGAACGATTCAGCGAACGGGTCATCGAGTCTGTCATGGCCTTGAGCCTCCACCGGTGTCCGGAGGAATGCGGGACGCGGAGCTCCGCGATCGTTTCTTAACGCTTTGGCGACGTCCTGGTGCACGCCTGCTTACAACTTGACGCCCTGTTGCGCGGAGGTCAAGCGGACGGCGTATGTCCATCCGATATGCCCATCCGGTCCGAGCATGCGCCACCAGACGCTCGCAACAGGTTCTGACCGTGCTCCGGCACCCGGCGCGCCCGGCACTGCGCCGGGTCAATCGTCGGTGTTCGGGTCCAGGCCCGGGAACAGGATCTCGGTGAAACCGAAGCGGCTGAAGTCCTTGATGCGCATCGGATACAGCGTTCCGACCAGGTGATCGCATTCGTGCTGGACAACGCGGGCGTGGAAGCCCTCGGCCTCGCGGTCGATCAGGCTGCCGAAGGCGTCGAAGCCCCGGTACCGGATGCGGCTCAGCCGAGGCACGACGCCGCGCAGCCCCGGCACCGACAGGCAGCCTTCCCAGCCCTCTTCCATCTCGTCGGACAGCGGCTCGATGGTCGGGTTGATCAGCACCGTCATCGGCACCGGCGGCGCCTCCGGATAACGCTCGTTGCGTTGGAAACCGAAGACGACGACCTGCAGGTCCACGCCGATCTGCGGCGCGGCCAGGCCGGCGCCGTTGGCGGCCTTCATCGTGTCGAACATGTCCTCGAGCAGCTGCTTCAGCTCCGGCGTGTCGAAGTCCTCCACCGGCTTGGCGTGGCGCAGCAGGCGCGGGTCGCCCATCTTCAGGATGTCTCGAACAGCCATGGCGGTTTCCTTGTGCGGTGGCTTCCGGGGGGAAGCGTGGCGGGTCATGCAGGCGACGGCGGCCAGGGGCGCCATCACGTAATCTGGGGACCATTCTAAGAACCCGATCCGGAGACTGCCCGTGAGCGCCACCACCGCCCTGCCCTCAGCCCCGGCATCACTGCCGGCCTACCTGGAACCACTGGGTCCCGGCGTCTTCGCCATCGACACGGCCTTCCAGCGCGACCACTTCGACGCGGCTTTCCTGATCGTGGACGGTGGACGCGCGGCCTTCATCGACACGGGCACGCGGCTGGCGCTGCCGCGGCTGCTCGGCGCGCTGGAAGCGCTCGGCGTGCCGCGCGACGCCGTGGACTGGGTGATCCCGACCCATGTGCATCTGGACCACGCCGGCGGCGTCGGTCCGCTGATGGCGGAACTCCCGTCGGCGACGCTGCTGGTGCATCCGCGCGGACTGCGGCACATGGTCGATCCGTCCGCGCTGTGGGCCGGTGCGCTCGCGGTCTACGGCGAGGCGGAGATGCGCCGCTCCTACGGCGAGCTGGTGGGCGTCCCGGAATCGCGCGCGCGGGCGAGCAGCGATGAGCAGCGCGTCACCGTGGGCGCGCGCCCGCTGCGGCTGATCGACACGCCGGGGCACGCGCGCCACCACCACTGCGTGTGGGACGAGACGAGCGGCGGCTGGTTCACCGGCGACACCTTCGGCTTGTCGTATCGCGAGTTCGACGATCCCGAACGCGGCGCGTGGATCATGCCGACCAGCACGCCGGTGCAGTTCGAGCCGGACGCGCTGCGCGCTTCGATCGCGCGGATGATGGCGACGCGGCCGTCGCGCATGTACCTGACGCACTACAGCGTCGTCGGCCGCGATGCGGCGGACGTCGAGCGCCTCGCCGCGCTGCTGGTCGCGCAGATCGACGAGATGGAAGCGATCGCGTTGCGGCTGAAGGACGCGCCGGATCGCAACGCCGCGCTCAAGCGCGAGCTGCTCGCGCTGTACCAGCGCCGCGCCATCGCGCACTGCGGCGAGCGCATGCCGCCGACGCGTGTGGCCGCGCTGCTGGCGATGGACGTCGAGCTCAATGCCCAGGGGCTGGGGATCTGGCTGGACCGCCAGCGCTGATCTTTCGATTTGATTTCATCGAAAGGCATTTTCTAGGTATCAACGATCTTCGAAATTATTCGAAAGCATTCGTAGACTTCCGTCCAAGCAAACTTCTGGGACGGACGATGACGCGACGATGGGGAAAGACGAGCCGCACCGTGCTGGCAGCAGCGGCCTTGCTGGCCACGCTGCCCGCGGGGGCCCAGCAGCATGCCGGGACGGCGTCACTGGCGCCCTCCGGCCGCTGGTCCCATGTGCCGGTGGGCAAGGCGCCCACGCCCCCCATGGGTTGGTCGAGCTGGAACGCGTTCCGGGTCGACATCTCGGAGGCCCGCATCCTCGACGCGGCTCAGCGCCTGGTCGACACCGGCCTCGCCGGCGCGGGCTACCGCTACGTCAACGTCGACGACGGCTGGTGGTTGAAGCGGCGCACGGGCGACGGGCGCCTGCAGGTGCGCACCGGCCTGTTCCCGAGCGCCGCCATCGGCGGGGCGAAGGGCTCGTCGCTGCGGCCCTTCACCGATCGCCTCCATGCAATGGGACTGAAAGCGGGCCTCTACACGGACATCGGCCGCAACGCGTGCTCGCAGGCGTATGACGCCGACAGTCCCAACCTGCCCGAGGGCACGATGGCGGAGCGCGAAGTCGGCCTGTCCGGCTTCATGGACCGGGACATCGCGCTTTTCTTCGGCGAGTGGAACTTCGATTTCGTGAAGGTCGACGGCTGCGGGCTCTCGTCCTACGGCCCGGAGCGCGCCTACGTGGCGTCCGGTCAGTACCGCGAGGTGAAGCCGCTCATCATCGATCCCAACGTCTACCAGACCGACATCGCCGGCACGAAGCGCCTCTACGCGGGTTTGCGGGAGACGCTGCGGCGCGCCCGGCCGGACGGGGACTTCGTGCTGTCGGTCTGCCTCTGGGGCACGGCCAATGTGCGCAGTTGGGGCCAGGACCACGGGACGATGTGGCGCACCAGCAGCGACATCGACGACACCTGGAGCCACATGGTCCACAACTTCGACAGCGTGGCCACGCGCGAGTTCTACGCCGGCCCGGGTCGCTGGAACGACCCCGACATGCTGGAGATCGGCAACGGCGACTTCGACGGCGATCACCTCCTCCAGGCCCGCACCCACCTGAGCCTGTGGGCGATCATGGCCGCGCCGCTGATGATCGGGACCGATCTCTCGAAGGCGCCGGGCGCGATCGTCGACCTCCTCGGCGCGCCGGAGGTGCTGGCCATCGACCAGGATCCGGCCGGTCACCAGGGTGTGATCGCCTACGCCGACAACGATCGCCAGATCGTCGTGAAGACGTTGGCCGACGGCCGCAAGGCGGTGCTGCTGTTCAACCGCACCCAGGCGCCGACGACGCTCACGCTGACGGCCGAGCATCTCAAGATGGCGGCGTCGACGCCGATCACGGTCCGCGATGCGTGGGGACGGCAAGACCTGACCCCGTTCACCGGTCGTCGCAACTTCGAGCTCCAGGGCCGCGAGGCGCAGTTGCTGGTGGTCAGTGGTCGCCACGCGCTGCAGGCCGGCTACTACCTGTCGGAGCGGCCCGCGGAGGTCTACGTCGCCCGCGACGGCATCCGCGCACTGCAGGCGGATCCGGTGATCCACCGGATGCTCGATCCTTATGGCGGCAGCACGGAAGGTTCGGGCAGCCGGCCGGTCTATGCGGGCTGGGGCGCGCCGCGCGCGGACGCGACGCCTTACGACGAGACGCTGCGGGTCGTGAACGTGCCGTACCGCCATGGGATCGGCGCGCTGGCCGGATCCCGCCTCGAGGTGAAGGTACCCGCCGGCTCGCGGCGTTTCGAGGCCATGGTGGGTGTCGACGACTCCACGCGCGGCCAGGCCGCGTCCGTGGTGTTCGAGGTCTACGGCGACGGTCGCAAGCTGGCCGTGTCGCGGCCGATGCGCTTCAACCAGGCGGCTGCGGCGCTCAGCGCCGACCTGCGCGGCGTGAAGGTGCTCGAACTCATCGCGCGCCAGGTCGGCACGGACACGGATCCGGTCCTCGCGACCTGGGGCGCGGCGCGCGTCGAATGAGCGCTCGATCCCGGCCGGTCTGAAAACAAGAAGGGGACCGCAGCGCGGTCCCCTTCAAGATGCGCCGCGCGATTCGCGCGGCGCGATCGTCTTGCCTCACGCGTCGAGGTTGAGCTCCTGGATCTTCCGCGTGATCGTGTTGCGCCCGATGCCCAGCTTCTGCGCGGCCTCGATGCGACGGCCGCGCGTCAGGTCCAGCGCGGTCAGGATCAGGCTGGCCTCGAAGCGACGCGTCAGCACGTCCCACACGTTGGGCTCGCCGGCCGCGAGCAGGCGTCTCGCCTCGCGCGCCATCTCGGCGACCCACGCGTCCGGCGACGGGGGGATGGGCACCGCCGGCAACGGCATCGAGGTGGATGCAGCCGAACTCGTCAGTCCGCTCGCCAGCGGCATGACCTCGGACGACATCGTGGCGGAGATCGCCGACGCATGCGCGCCGGGCTGCGCCAGCAGTTCCTGCGGCAGGTCCTTGGCCTCCACCACCAGGCTCGGCGCCATCACGCTCAGCCAGTGGCAGATGTTCTCCAGCTGCCGGACGTTGCCAGGGAAGTCGAAGTTCACCAGGCGCTGCAGCGCCGCCTCCGACAAGCGCTTCGGCTCGACGCCCAACTCGCCCGCGCTGCGCTGCAGGAAGTAGCGAGTGAGCAGCGGCACGTCCTCGCGGCGCTCGCGCAGCGGCGGCAGTCTCAGGCGGATCACGTTCAGGCGGTGGAACAGGTCTTCGCGGAAGCGCCCTTCCTTGACCAGCGTCTCGAGGTTCTGGTGCGTCGCCGCGACCACGCGCACATTCGCCTTCTGCGGGCTGTGCCCGCCGACGCGATAGAACTGGCCGTCCGACAGCACACGCAGCAATCGCGTCTGCAGGTCCAGCGGCATGTCGCCGATCTCGTCGAGGAAGAGCGTGCCGCCTTCGGCCTGCTCGAAGCGGCCGCGACGCGTCGCCTGCGCGCCGGTGAACGCGCCACGCTCATGGCCGAACAGCTCCGACTCCAGCAGGTCCTTCGGGATCGCCGCCGTGTTGATCGCGACGAACGGTCCGTCCGCGCGCGGGCTGTGCTTGTGCAGCGCCCGCGCCACCAGTTCCTTGCCGGAACCCGATTCGCCGGTGATCAGCACCGTCACGTGGCTCTGGCTCAGCCGGCCGATCGCGCGGAACACGTCCTGCATCGCCGGTGCCTGGCCCAGCATCTCGGGCATCTGCACCTGCTCGGCCTCGCCGACGGCTTCGCGCTGGCTCTCTTCCTGCGCGCGCCGGATCAGCTCCACCGCGCGCGGCAGGTCGAAGGGCTTGGGCAGGTATTCGAAGGCCCCGCCCTGGAACGCGCTCACCGCGCTGTCCAGGTCCGAGTACGCCGTCATGATGATCACCGGCAGCCCCGGCAGCTGCTTCTTGATCGTGCTCAGCAGCTCCAGGCCCGAGCCGCCCGGCATGCGGATGTCCGACACCAGCACCTGCGGCGTGTCCTCCTCCAGCGCGGCCAGCACCTCGCGGGTCTGGCTGAAGCTGCGCACCGGCAGCCCTTCGCGCGTCAGCGCCTTCTCGAGAACAAAACGGATGGAATGGTCGTCGTCAACAATCCAGATCGACTTCATCTATGGCTCCCCTTTCCCCCGTTGTCGGCTTGTGGCCGCGGCTCAGGGCAAAGGCAGGGTGATTCGGAAATCGGTCCGACCCGGCTGGCTGTCGCAATCGATCATCCCCTGGTGCTGTTGGGCGATCGTCTGCGCCAGCGTCAGCCCGAGACCGGAACCGCCCTCTCTCCCTGAAACCAGCGGAAAGAAGATGCGGTCCTTGATCTCCTCGGGCACGCCCGGGCCGTTGTCTTCGATATGCAATTCCAATGCCAAGCGCCAACGCTGCTTGCCGATCGTCACCTGCCGGGCCACGCGTGTGCGCAGGGCGATGAAGGCATCGCCCATCGGGATTCGCTCGTGCAGCGCCTGCGCGGCGTTCTGGACGATGTTGAGCACCGCCTGGATCAGTTGCTCGCGGTCGCCGCGGAAGTCGGGCAGCGAGATGTCGTAGTCGCGGATCATCGTCAGCCCGCGCGGGTACTGCGCCAGCACCAGCGTGCGCACCCGCTCGCAGACCTCGTGGATGTTGACGTCGCCCACCACCTGCGCGCGCCGGTGCGGCGCCAGCAGCCGGTCCACCAGCGACTGCAGCCGGTCGGCCTCGTGGATGATGACCTCGGTGTATTCCTCGAGCTCCGGCCACAGGTCCGTCGGCTGCAGCTCCAGCGCGAGCAGCTGCGCCGCGCCGCGGATGCCGCCCAGCGGATTCTTGATCTCGTGCGCGAGGTTGCGCGTCAGTTCCTTGGTCGCGTGGACCTGGTCGAGGTTGCGTTCCTCGCGGTCCTGGCGCGTCTGCTGCGCGTTCTCGATGAGCTCGATCACCAGCCGCTGCGGGTCGTCGGTCTGGCTGACGATCACGTGCACCGGCAGCAGGTCGTCATGCGTGCGCGGGCCGCGACGGATGGTGGCGTCGAAGCGCGAACTCGAGAACGCGTTGCGGCTCACCTCCTCGAGCGCCTCGACCACGCGCCCGGTGTCGACAAACCATTCGAGCAGGTTGCTGCCCTGCACCGCGCGGCGCGGCAGGTTGAACAGCGTCTCGACGGCGGTGTTGGCGAACTCGCAGGTGCCGTCGGCACGGACCACGGCGACCAGGGTCGCCAGCAGGTCGAAGCAGGCGTACTGCGCGTGATGCGGATCGTGGGGGACTGGGGCGGGCGTCTTCTTCATGCGGTGTCGCTCTCGTCGCCATCGACGCGCGACACACCGGCGGCCTGGCCCGCCGTCCCTCGATCAGAGGTTGGGCGGCGGCAGCTTGGCGAGCTCGCGCTTGATGGCCTGGACGTCGGCCTCCTGGCGCGATACCGAAGCCTTGAGCTCGGTCGTGCGGTCCAGGTACTTCTGGTAGTTGCGTTCGTCGCCGCGGCGCTCGGGCTGGCCGTTGTTGTATTCCTGCTGGATCTTGGCGAGCTTGCCTTCGGCGTCGCGCAGTTCCTGCTCGAGGATGCGGCGGCGGTCATCATCGCGGACGCGCTGGTCCTTGACATCGACCTTGAGGTCACCACTCTGACCTCCCGAAGCGGGCGCCGTCGTCGACGGCGCGCGCGGCTTGCTCGGCGCGATCACGGAGATCGGCGTGCCCTCGATGCTGCGGCAGCCCTTGTCGGCGGCTTCCTTCGCGGACATCGCGTCGGTGTACAGCACGGGAGGGCCGGGGCAGCGATACACCACGCCCTGCGCCGATGCCTGCCCGGCCGCCATGCCCACCATGGCGGTCAGCATCATCACCAACCACGAACGTCCCACCCGCTTGTGCTGCAGCGTCATCTGCATTCCCTGCTTCTAACTGACCAGAGTCGTCGGGCATTGTGACGCAATCAGTCACTGTCAGGCGAGGGCGTGCGTTCACGCGCTGTTGCCAGGTGTACGCACGGGCAAGGTCCGGCACGGCGTGCCAAAGAGAAAGGGACGGCCGGAGCCGTCCCTCTGCGTGGTCACGAACGTGCGGAGCGGGCCGTGCCGAAGCGGTCATGGCGCCCTCCGCGCGGACGATCACAGCGAGTAGTACATGTCGAACTCGACCGGGTGGGTGGTCATGCGGAAGCGCTGGACTTCCTGCATCTTCAGCTCGATGTAGGCATCGATGAAGCTGTCGGTGAACACGCCGCCCTTGGTCAGGAATGCGCGGTCCTTGTCCAGGTACTCCAGCGCCTGGTCCAGCGAGTGGCAGACGGTCGGGATCTTCGCGTCTTCTTCCGGCGGCAGGTGGTACAGGTCCTTGGTGGCGGCTTCGCCCGGATGGATCTTGTTCTCGACGCCGTCCAGACCGGCCATCAGCAGGGCCGCGAAGGCCAGGTACGGGTTGGCCGAGGGATCCGGGAAACGTGCCTCGATGCGGCGGCCCTTGGGGTTCGCCACGTACGGGATGCGGATCGAGGCCGAACGGTTCTTGGCCGAGTAGGCCAGCTTCACCGGGGCTTCGAAGCCGGGCACCAGGCGCTTGTACGAGTTCGTGCCGGGGTTGGTGATGGCGTTCAGCGCGCGGGCGTGCTTGATGATGCCGCCGATGTAGTACAGCGCGAAGTCGCTCAGGCCGGCGTAGCCGTCACCGGCGAACAGGTTCTTGCCGTCCTTCCACACCGACTGGTGGACGTGCATGCCCGAGCCGTTGTCGCCGACGATGGGCTTCGGCATGAACGTGGCAGTCTTGCCGTAGGCGTGCGCGACGTTCTGGATGATGTACTTCTGCAGCTGCAGCCAGTCGGCGCGCTGGACCAGCGAGCTGAACTTGGTGCCGATCTCCATCTGGCCCGCGTTCGCGACCTCGTGGTGGTGGACTTCGACGGGGATGCCCATCTGTTCCAGGATCAGGCACATCTCCGAGCGCATGTCCTGGCCGCTGTCGACCGGGGGCACCGGGAAGTAGCCGCCCTTGACGGTCGGACGGTAGCCGCTGTTGCCGTGCTCGTAGTCCTTGCCGGTGTTCCAGGCCGCCTCTTCCGCCTCGATCTTGACGAAGGAGCCGGACATGTCGACGTTCCAGCGCACGCTGTCGAAGATGAAGAACTCGGGTTCCGGACCGAAGTAGGCGGTGTCGCCCAGGCCGGACGACTTCAGGTAGGCCTCGGCACGACGGGCCAGCGAACGCGGATCGCGCTCATAGGCCTTGCCGTCGGTCGGATCGATGACGTCGCAGCTCAGGATCAGGGTCGGTTCTTCGAAGAACGGGTCGATGTTGGCCGTGTTCGGATCCGGGATCAGCAGCATGTCGGACGCTTCGATGCCCTTCCAGCCGGCGATCGAGGAGCCGTCGAAGGCATGGCCCGACGTGAACTTGTCTTCGTCGAAATGGGAGACGGGCACGGTCACGTGCTGCTCCTTGCCGCGCGTGTCGGTGAAGCGGAAGTCAACGAACTTGACTTCATGCTCCTTGACCAGGTTCATCACGTCGGCGACGGTCTTGGTGGCCATCAATCACTCCTAGAGGGGGCTGGATGAGAAAGAAAGAGTCGTGGGGCATCGGCCCAGCGCGGACGATTTAGCAGTTTGCATGCCAACAGATGGCGGCAAGGTGACAGTCAGGCGCCAGAGCGGTGCATGGCACGCAAGCCCTTGATGCCCAACGCGCCACACGGGGGCGGTGTCAGGCAACCAGAGAGAACCGCTGCCCGACCACGCCCGGCATCGTCCGGGCGACCTGCCCGAAGCGGTGCATCATCGCACCAATTCAGTGCTGATGGCGGCACCAAACTGAACCACGCCCGCCCGCAGGGCAGCGTAGGCGGCGTCCATGGCGGCCGGGTCGCCCTTGACCCCCAGTTCGATGTGCCGGCCCCATTGCGGGTGGTCGACGCTGGGCAGCGAGAAGACCTTGATGCCGGGGAAGTCGGACTCGACGCGTTCCATCAGCGGCGTCAGGCTGGCTTCCATCGCGCCTTGCACGATCAGCGAGCGCTCCCGCGTGCCGACCTCGCGATGCAGGTCCGCGTGCAGGTGGTCCAGAACCCACTCGATCATCGGATGCGCCATCACCGGGAAGCCGGGGACGAAATAGGCGCGACCGACCGAGAAACCGGGGATCTTGTTGTACGGGTTCGGGATGATGGCGGCCCCTTGGGGGAACACGCCCATCTCCATGCGGCGCCGCGTGTCCGGATGGTCACGCTCGGGCGTCGTGCCCTGCTCCGCAGCCATCTGCTGGACGCGTTGCCAGATCAGGTCCGCGGCTTCGGGATGCAGCTCGAGCGGTCGACCCAGCGCCGCGGCCGCGGCCTGCCGCGTGTGGTCGTCCGGCGTCGCGCCGATACCGCCGCAGCTGAAGAACAGGTCGCCGCTGGCGAAGGCGGCGCGGTACTCGCGGATCAGGTGCTCGCGGTCGTCGCCGAGGTACTTCGCCCAGGCGAGCGACAGGCCGCGCGCGCCCAGCAGCTCGATCACCTTGGACAGGTGCTTGTCCTGGCGCTTTCCGGAGAGGATCTCGTCGCCGATGATGAAGAGGCCGATGTTCATGCGGGGTTCCTGCGAAAGCGTGGGAGCGGAGGTCGGCGCGGGCCTGGATCGGGATCAGAGCGGCGACGGCTTGTTCTCGATGCGGGGCGTCGGACCGGGGGCCGGGTCTTGCCTGTCGTCGACATTCTCGACCTGGTCGACCTGGTCAAGGACACGCGGCGGTGCCGCCTCGTAGTTCGCCGGCAGCGCGTCCATCACCGGATCCGGCGCGCGATCGGCGACGGTGTCGGCGCGTCGCATCTCCTGCAGCGCGGCCAGCGCGTAATGCGAGAACCACAGCGAGCTGAACGCGAAAACCAGCGTGTACAGCCACACCGAGACCAGGATCAGCACCGGCGCGAAGGCGATCGTCAGCGCGCCCATCGCCCAGATCGCGGCGGGCGCCGCACCGAGGTAGCCGGTGGCCAGTCCGAGCACCAGCAGCGGCATCCGGTGCTCGGTGATCAGGCGGCGGCGCTCGGGGCCGGACGCGTGTTCGGCGAGCACGTCGAAGGTGAAGACGCGGTAGCCCAGCCAGCCCCAGATCAGCGGCGGCAGGATCAGCGCCAGCGGCGGGATCAGCCAGAACGGCAGCGACGCGACCAGCAGCACGACGCACAGCACCGTGTGGCCGAGCGACCAGCTCAGGCTCGCGACGAAACCCGCGCCGTGCTTGCGCTCCAGGCTGGCGAAGCGCCGCTGCGCGACCAGGTCCACCATCGACGGCGTCATCAGCAGCGCCACCAGCAGCAGGCTCAGCACGACCAGCGCCGGCACGGCCATCGCCAGCACGATGATGGGCGCGAGCACGGTGCGGAAGGACGCGGCGCCGAGGCTGTCCAGCCACTTCAGCATCCCGTCGATGAGACTCCACGACTCCATCGTGGCGCGCACGCCGGCGACCGCCGCTTCCCAGAAGAAGTAGCCGAGTCCGAACGCCAGCGCCGCCGACACGATCAACGGCAGCAGCGACAGGCCGATCACCCGCGGATGCAGGCAGTACGCGGCGGCGCGCCAGAACGAGTCCGCCAGGCGGCTCATCGGCTTGATCATCAGTCGTTCCCTCCGGCCGGCGCGCGGCCGGCGATGTCCATGGGCGCGCCGCCGGACGGGGTCGATCCGTTCCCGGGCGCGTCCGCGATCTTGTCACGCCCGACCATCCGCTTGAGCCCCAGCCACTGCTGCGCCCAGAAGCCGCGCCCGTAGTCGCGACCGCCCTCCTCCGGCAACTGGTCGCGCACGCCGGTCGGATCCCAGCGGTCCTCGAAGTTGGCGGTGCGGAACAGCACGTCCCAGATCGGGAACATCACCGCGAAGTTGTGGCCGCCCAAGGTGCCGCGGCCGAAGCCCTCATGGCCGATGCCGATCGAATGATGCAAGCGGTGGAAGCGCGGGCTCACCAGCAGCCGCTCGCCGATCAGGCCGAAGGTCAGTCGCAGGTTCGCGTGCTGCAGGTTCTCCAGCAGCTGCGAGATCGCCACCAGCGCGACGAACTGTCCGGGACCGACGCCGATCAGCCGCGCCGTCACCGCGACGGCGCTGTCGATGATCAGGTCGTCGAGCAGATGGTTGCGGCTGTCGCTCCACATCGTCATCTGGCGCTGGCTGTGGTGCAGCGAATGCAGCGCCCACCACCAGTTCCACGAATGCTGCGCGCGATGCAGCCAGTACATCAGCAGGTCGAAGGCGACGAGGTAGACCACGAAGCTGACCCACGCCACGTCGGTGACGCCGGGCCACAGCGCGTCGAGCTGGAAGGTCGGGATGCCGTGCATGCGCATCTCGCCGACGGCGCTGTCGAACAGTGGTTCCAGCGAGAAGAACATCACCAGCCGGAACAGGCCCAGCCGCTGGATCAGCGTGTAGAGGATGTCGATGCGGATCGCGTGGCGGTCGGTGACGGCCTCGGCCGGACGCCAGCGCTGCAAGGCGCCGATCACCGCCAGCATGACGATGATCTGGATCAGGCCGACGAGCAGCCAGCCGGTCGCGTCGAACGCGTCCTCGAGCAGGTTGCCGTAACCCAGGTTGAAGACGATCGGTTGAATGACGCTTTCGAACAGCGCCTGCTGCACCTGTCCGAACAGATCGGTGAACCAGTCCATCACGCTGTCGGCCCTCCTGAAAATCGATGCATCGCCGCTTCAGTCTGGAAGCACGTCCACACGCCGACGCCTCAGCGCCTGAGCGCGTCCTTCGGGCCCGGCGCCCCGGCGCCACCGCCGGACGCCGCGTTGCCCGCGGTCGACGTCGCCTTCAGGGCGACCGCCTCCTGCGGCCTGCGCATCCACGCGACGTACTCCGGATGATCGCGCAACGGCGCGAAGCACATGCCCCGGGCTTTCAACCCTTGCAGCAGCGGCTCCAGCACCGTCGGCGCCCAGGGGTCCTGCCGCGACCAGATGCCCAGGTGCGCCATCAGGATGTCGCCGGGCTTCACACGTCGCAGCGCCTGATCGAGCAGCGCCTGGTTGGGAAACTTGTCGCTCGGCAGTTCGTCGCCGAGGAAACCCGACGCGCTCCAGCCCACATGCCGGAAGCCGCAGGCCTGCGCCGCCGCGAGCAGCGCCGGCGAGGTGCGCCCGGCCGGCGCGCGGAAGATCATCGACATCGGCCGCCCCGTCATCTCGAGGAAGCGCCGCGCGGGGCGCTTGAGCTCCTCGCAGTACTCCGCCGAGGTCAGCACGACGTTCTGCGGCACCTGCTCGCCCGCCGCGCGCTTGAAGCGGAACTTCCCGTCGGGCAGATCCGCCGACCAGGTGTCGTGGAACCAGGTGTGCGAGCCGAAGTCGTGGCCCTGCTCCGCCAGTTGCTTCCACCAGGGCGCCCACTTGTCGTCGAGCGTCTGGCCGCCGTCCATCGTCGGCTCCTGCGCCAGGAAGAACGTCGCCTTCGCGTCGAAGCGCTTGAGCGTGTCGACGATCAAGGGCGCGACCCCCATGTGACCGGTGTCGAAGGTCAGGTAGACGGGTTTGTCGCAGGGCGCGGCGGCCGGTGCCGACGCGGACTGCGGCTGCGCCTGCACGACCGCAGTCAGGCCGAGCAGCAGCACCGCGCCATGACGCGACACCTGACGCAGCGCATGACGGCGCGCCTGGCGCAGGACGAACGAAGTCTTCACGGGCAGTGGCCTGGGTGGGGACGCGCTCACTGGCGCGGCATCTGGTCGAGCGTCCACACGCCGTGCGGCGACTTGCCGACCTTGACCTGCTGCAGGATCTGCTTGGTCTGCAGGTCCATCACCGTCAGCTTGCGGGCCCAGCGCGACGTGAACATCAGCGTGCGGCCGTCGGTCAGGATCTCCATGTCGTCCGGGCCACCGGGCGCCTTGAAGGTGTCGACGACCGTGAAGTCCGCCAGCGCGATCTTGCTGATCGTGTTGGCCGCGCGGTTGCTCACCAGCACATGCTTCCTGTCGCCGAGCGCGCGGAACGAATGCGCGCCGTCGCCGGTCTCGATGCGCTTGACCAGCTTGGGTTGCGCTGCGCTGACGTCGTAGACCTCGACGCTGCGCTCGCCGGTCAGCGCGACCAGCAGGTACTTGTCGTCGGGCGTCAGGTAGAGGTCGGCGGGCAGCTTGCCGACGGGGATCTTCCAGCGCGCGGCCATCGTGTTCAGGTCGATGGACAGCAGTTCGCTGCTGTCCTGCAGGCTCGCGTAGACGACGCTGCTCTTGCTGTCGATGGACAGGTGGCTCGGCGTCTTCGGCGCGGAGAAACGCTTGAACAGCGCCAGCGGCTGGGCCGCGTTCTGCGGCTGCCACTTGTAGATGTCGACGTGGTCCAGGCGATTGCCGGCCAGCACCAGCCACTTCATGTCGGGCGAGAAGCGCAGGTGGTACGGATCGGGAATGCCCCGCACGGTGCGCTGCACTTCGGCCGTCACCGGATCGAGGAAGGTCAGGGAATCGCCCAGCGCGTTCGCCACGACCATCGTCTTGCGATCGGGCGTCAGGTAGAGGTGATGGGGTTCCTTGCCGGTCGGGATGCGCTTGAGCTCGCGGAAGTCCTTCGGGTCGATGACGCTGATGTCGGCGTCCAGCGAGTTCAGCACGAAGATGGGACTGCCGACGGACGCGAAGGCGGCCGGGGCCGCGGTCAGCGCGCCCAAGGCGGTAACGACCAGGGCGGTGACGGCCAGGGCGGCCCGCACGGGCCGCACGAGGGAAGACAGCATGGAGATCCTCAACAGGAGATGCCCGGCGCGCCCAGCGCCACGCAGCCCTCAAGTGTAGGCGGGTTCACCCTAGGTCCCGGCCGGAACAGGACCGCGCAGCCCCTGCTGATGCGGGCTTGGGCGCCAGACAGGTCCGGGGCGTGAGCTGATCTTGAGCGATTCGAGGCGCCGTCTTCACGCCGCCAGCGCGCCAGGCACGGAGCGATCGTCTGGGCCCGCCGTTGCATCCGGTTGCGCCAGACTTGCCGCCAGCGTTGCGGCAAGTCTGCGCATGGCGAACTTCGCCCGACGGCTTATTCGTCGTCGCCGCCCAGCAGGCCACCCAGCAATCCGCCGCCGGCGATGCCGGTCAACAGGCCGCCCTCTTCCCGCGAGCCCCCGCGTTGCGGGGCTGCGGCGAAGACACGCGAGGCCAGGCGCGAGAACGGCAGGCTCTGCAGCCAGATCTCGCCGGGGCCGGTCAGCTTCGCCAGGAACAGACCTTCGCCGCCGAACAGGGCGGTCTTGATCTTGCCTACGTACTGGATCTCAAAACTCACGCTGGGCGTGTAGGCGACGACGCAGCCGGTATCCACCAGCAGCGTCTGACCCGGCTGGAGCGTACGTCGAACCACGGTACCCCCTGCATGCACGAAGGCCAGCCCATCACCATCGAGCTTCTGCATGATGAACCCTTCGCCACCGAAGAAGCCAGTCGACAGGCGCTGCTGGAGTGCGATCCCCAGCGACACGCCGCGGGCCGCACACAGGAACGCATCCTTCTGGCAGATGAGCGTGCCCCCGAGCTTGCCGAGATCCATCGGCAGGATCTTGCCGGGATACGGCGCCGCGAAAGCGACCCGCAACTTCCCATGACTCTGGTTCGTGTAGACCGTGGTGAACAGCGATTCACCGGTCACCAGCCGCTTGCCGGCGCCCAGCAACTTCCCGAAGAAACCGCCCTGGTTGGCGGACCCGTCGCCGAACACCGTGTCCATGCCGATACCGGCATCCATGAACATCATGCTGCCGGCTTCACCGATCGCTGCTTCGCCGGGGTCGAGTTCGACCTCGACGAACTGCATCTCGGCACCCTTGATTTCGTAGTCGACTACATCCATGGCCATGGTCTTCACCTTCTGTCTTTTCACCCGGAAACGGGCGCGATATTAACGTCTCGCGGCCTTCCTATACTGCGGTCATGACGCCCATGTCTCCTGACGAAAGCGCACCCAACACCCCCCTGAAGCCCGGCGACAGCTACGTGCAATCCTTCGCACGCGGCCTGTCGGTGATCCGGACCTTCGATACCCACCACGCCCGGCAGACGCTGACGGAAGTCGCCAAGCGCTGCGGACTGACGCGCGCCGGCGCGCGTCGCATCCTGCTGACGCTGCAGACGCTGGGCTACGTGAGATCGGAGGGGCGGCTGTTCGAGCTGACGCCGAAGATCCTCGACCTCGGCTTCGCCTACCTGTCCTCGCAACCGCTGTGGCGCTTCGCCGAGCCGGTGGCCATCCAGCTGGCCAACGACCTGCGGGAGTCCGTCTCCATCGCGGTGCTCGACGGCGACGACGTGGTCTTCGTGCTGCGCGCGCCGCTGCGCAAGATCCTGTCCGACCCGATGGGCATCGGCAGCCGTCTGCCGGCGTGGGCGACGGCCACGGGTCGCGTGCTGCTGGCCTCGCTGACGGTCGAGGAACGCGAGACCCGCGTGGCGCAGGTGCAGCTGGCGCGACGCGCGAGCAACACCGTGCGCTCGCACGAGGAGCTGCGCGCCGCGATCGAGCAGGCGCGGCGTCAGCACTGGTGCCTGGTGGACCAGGAACTCGAGGATGGCGTGCTGAGCGTCGCCGTGCCCATCACCGGCCGTGACGGCCGGGTCGTGGCGGCGATGAATGTCAGCACGCATGCCTCGCGCACGCCGCCGCAGCTGCTGCTGGAACAGAGCCTGCCCAAGCTCCAGGCGGCGGCGCAGAACCTGTCGCAGCTGCTGGTGCTGATGAAGAAGGACTGAGGCCGAAGGGCGCAGTCTTGCGTCCAGCAACGACGAAGGGCTGCCGAGGCAGCCCTTCTTCATTGGAACCGGCGCCTGGCGCTCAGCCCATGTGCAGCCCACCGTTGCAGCTGAAGTCCGCGCCGGTGGTGAAGCCGGACGTCTCGCCGGCGAGCCAGCCGACGATCGAGGCGATCTCCTCGGGTTCGCCCAGGCGCTTCACCGGGATGCCCGCCACGATCTTCTCGAGCACGTCGGGCCTCACCGCCTTCACCATGTCGGTGCCGATGTAGCCCGGGCTGACGGTGTTCACCGTCACGCCCTTGGCCGCCAGCTCCTGCGCCAGCGCCATCGTGAAGCCGTGCATGCCGGCCTTCGCCGCCGAGTAGTTGGTCTGACCGACCTGGCCCTTCTCGCCGTTGACCGACGAGATGTTGATGATGCGCCCCCAGCCCTTGTCGACCATGCCCGGCACCACCTGCTTGGTGACGTTGAACATGCTGTTGAGGTTGGTGTCGATGACGGTGTCCCACTCGTCGCGGGTCATCTTGAGGAACATGCGGTCCTTGGTCACGCCGGCGTTGTTGACCAGCACCTCGATCGGTCCGTGCTCCGCGATCGTGCGATCGAAGGCGGCGACGGTCGAGTCCCAGTCCGCCACGTTGCCGACCGAGGCATAGAACGTGTAGCCCAGCGCCGTCTGCTCGGACAGCCACTTGGCGTGATCGCGGCTCGGACCGCAACCGGCGATGACCTTGAAGCCTTCCTTGTGGAGGCGCTGGCAGATGGCGGTGCCGATGCCGCCCATGCCGCCGGTGACGTATGCAACTTTCTGACTCATGCTTGCCTCCTGTATGACCCCCCGGTGCGCCGCGTCCGCGGTCGGGGTGCCTGGAATATCGGTACGGGAAAGACGCGAAAAAACCACTCCGGAACGAAGCGGGAAAGAAGCCGGGAAATCGCCGATCGCTTCAGCGCTCGACGCACAGGGCGACGCCCATGCCGCCGCCGATGCACAGGCTGGCGATGCCCTTCTTCGCATCGCGCTTGATCATCTCGTGCAGCAGCGTGACCAGGATGCGGGCGCCGGACGCGCCGATCGGATGGCCCAGCGCGATCGCGCCGCCGTTGACGTTGACCTTGCTGACGTCCCAGCCCATCTCCTGATGCACCGCGCAGGCCTGCGCGGCGAAGGCCTCGTTGATCTCGAGCAGGTCCAGGTCCTTGGGCTGCCAGCCGGCGCGCTGGAGCGCCTTCCTCGACGCCGGCACCGGGCCCATGCCCATGGTCTTGGGATCGACGCCGGCGCTCGCGTACGAGGCCAGGCGCGCCAGCGGCGTCAGCCCCAGCGACTTGGCCTTGGCGTCGGTCATCAGCACCAGGCCCGCGGCGCCGTCGTTCAGGCCCGACGCATTGCCGGCCGTCACCGAACCCGCCTTGTCGAAGGCGGGCTTCAGGCCGGCCAGCGCTTCGGCGTTGGACTTGCGGTTGATGAACTCGTCGGCCGAGAACACCACCGGATCGCCCTTCTTCTGCGGGGTCGTGACCGGCACGATCTCGGCGGTGAAGCGGCCCGCGTCCTGCGCCGCGGCGGCCTTCTGCTGGCTGGCCAGCGCCAGCTCATCCTGCTGCGCGCGGCTGACGTGGTACTCCTTGGCCACGTTCTCGGCGGTGATGCCCATGTGGTACTGGTTGTACACGTCCCACAGGCCGTCGGTGATCATCGTGTCGACCAGCTTCCAGTCGCCCATGCGCTGGCCTTCGCGCGAGCCCGGCAGCACGTGCGGCGCCAGGCTCATGCTCTCCTGGCCGCCGGCGATGATGATGTCCGAATCGCCGTCGCGGATCGCCTGCGCGGCCAGCATCACGGCCTTCAGGCCGGAGCCGCAGACCTTGTTGATCGTCAGCGCCGGCACCGTCACCGGCAGGCCCGCCTTGATGACGGCCTGGCGCGCCGGGTTCTGCCCGACGCCGGCCGTCAGCACCTGGCCGAGGATGACCTCGTTGATCTGGTCGGGCTGCAGGCCGCTTCTGCGCAGCAGCTCCTGGATGACGATCGCGCCCAGCTCGCTGGCGGGGGTCTTCGACAGCGTCCCTCCGAATTTGCCGATCGGCGTGCGCGTCGCGGCGACGATGACGATGTCTTGGGGTGAACTCATGACGGTCTCCTTTTTCGAAACTGCTGGACGGCGGGCGTCAGCGGGTGACTGCTGGATGAACTGGCGGAATCAACTTTGAACCGGATGGGTTCTCACTGCGCGGGAGTGGGTTTCACGCGCGCTGCTTCACATAGCGGCCTGGCGCCGGCTCGATGGCCTCGTGGCCGTGACCGCCCGGCTTGCGCGGTGCCGCCTTCTGCGGACCCGCGTGGCCGGCCAGCCACTGCGACCAGTCGGTCCACCAGCTGCCGGGATGCTCGGTGGCGCCCTGCAGCCATTGCTGGTGATCGGCGGGCAGCGCCGCGCCTTTCCCCAGCCAGTGGCTGCGCTTCTTCTTCTCCGGCGGATTGATGACGCCGGCGATGTGCCCGGACGCGCCGAGCACGAAACGCTTCTTGCCCTTGAACACCTGCGTGCTGCGGTAGGCGGCGTCCCACGGGACGATGTGGTCCTCGCGCGAGCCGTAGATGTAGACCGGCGCCTGGATCGCGCCGAGGTCGATCTTCTCGCCGCAGACCGTCAGTTGACCAGGCACGCGCAGGTCGTTCTGCAGATAGGTGTGGCGCAGGTACCAGCAGTACATCGGTCCCGGCAGGTTGGTCGCGTCGCCGTTCCAGTACAGCAGGTCGAAGGCCGGCGGCGCATCACCCTTCAGGTAATTGCCGACGACGTAGTTCCAGACGAGGTCGTTGGGGCGCAGGAAGCTGAAGGTCGTCGCGAGCTCCTGGCCCTTGAGCAGGCCCGGACCGCTCACCGCCTGGTCGCCGAGCGTCATCTCGCGCAACTGCACGGCCTGCTCGTCGATGAACAGGTCCAGCACGCCGTTGCTGCTGAAGTCGATCAGCGTGGTCAGCAGGGTGACGCTTTCGGCGGGCTGCTCGCCGCGCGCGGCCAGCACGGCCAGCGCGGTCGCCAGGATCGTGCCGCCGACGCAGAAGCCCAGCGTGTTGATCGTGTCGGTGCCGGCGATCTCGCGCGTGACCTCGATGGCCTTGATCGCGGCGCGGCCGATGTAGTCGTCCCAGGTCCAGTGCACGCAGTCCGCATCGGGATTGCGCCAGCTCACCACGAAGGTGCGGTGCCCCTGCGCCACCGCGTAGCGGATCAGCGAGTTCTCCGGCTGCAGGTCGAGGATGTAGTACTTGTTGATGCAGGGCGGCACCATCAGCAGCGGCCGCGCATGCACCTTCGCGGTGAGCGGCTTGTACTCGAGCAGTTGGAAGAATTCGTTCTCGAAGACGACGTTCCCTTCGGTCGTCGCGACGTTGCGGCCGACCTCGAAGGCGGATTCGTCGGTCTGCGACACGTGCCCGCGCCGCAAGTCGGCCATCAGCAGCTGCAGCCCGCGCGACAGGCTTTCGCCCTGCGTGTTCAGCGCGCGCTGCTGGGCTTCGGGATTGAGCGCGAGGTAGTTGCTCGGCGAGGCCGCGTCGACGAACTGCTGCACCGCGAAGCGGACGCGCGCCCGGGTCTTGTCGTCGGCCTGCACCTGGTCGGCCATCCGCTGCAGCGTCTTCGCGTTGAGCAGGTAGAGCTGCGCGGTGAAGTGGGCCAGACGGTTGTCGTTCCAGGACGCGTCGGCAAAGCGGCGGTCCTTCAGCGCAGCGGTCGCACCGGAGACCGTGGCGGACGCCGTCGAGGCGGCGGTCGCGCCGTGCGCGGCGGCCTGCACCGCCGCCTGGGAATCACCGAGCGCGGCGTTCCACAGCTCGCCGGCCTCGCGGACGTACTCGGACTGCAGCCGCGACCAGGCGTCGGCGGGGATCTGCATGGCCTGCAATTGCTTGAAGGCATCGCCGAAGCCATGCGACAGACTGCTGGCCGTCTGTTGGGCCTGCTGGGCCCAGTGTTCGAAACCGTGGACCGATGCGCCGGGGAACCCGGCTGCGGCGTTGTTCGCGCTCATGTGTCTCCTCATGCCGACCTGAGCAAGAAGCTTGCCACAGCCGGTCACGCGGATCGACGGGGAGGCTTCGCATATGCTCAGGCGCTTTGTAGCCCGACCAGCTTACCCCCGCGTGACGCTGCTGTCGCGAAGAGCCGAGGAAATCGTTGATGTATCTGGTGGCCATCGCCTGGATGTACGTGGTGCTGATGATGGCGATCGTCGAGGCCTTCAGCTCGCAGGGTTCGGTGCTGGGCGCACTGATCACCTTCGTGTTCTACGGCGTGGTACCGCTATCGATCGTGATGTACCTGATGGGCACGCCCGGGCGGCGCGCCGCACGCCGGAAGGCCGAAGCGTCCGGAAAGCCGCATGACGACGGCGAAGGCGATGTTGCGCCGATGCCGACGTCGAGTCCGATGCAGGCGGCCGCGCCGGCCTCAGCGCAGCCGGATGACCGCAGCCATGCGCCCGCTGCGCAGTCGGGTGACGCGTTCGTGGCGGAACGAAAAGAACCGTGACGGCTCGCTGAGCGTGCACCAGCCGCCGCCGCTGACGGCGGCGATGCCGAGCGCTTCGAGTCTTCGCCGCGCCAGGCCGTAGAGATCGGCGCGCCAACGCGCCTCCCCCTGTTCGTTCGGCTGGAAGCGGAACATCGGCTGATCCTGATGGCGCGGCTCCGCGCCGAAGGCCGCGAGCACGTCGGCACCGACCTCGAACTGCGCCGGTCCGATGCACGCGCCCATCCAGGCGCTGATCTCGCGAGGCTCGGAGCGCACGGCCTCGCACATCGCGGCGACGGTGTTCTCCAGCACGCCGCCCGCGAGACCTCGCCAGCCCGCATGCGCGGCACCCACCACGCCCGGTCCGGCGAACAGCACCGGCAGGCAGTCCGCCACCATCACCGCGCAGGCGAGCGCGGGATCGGTGCTGACGGCGGCGTCGGCAGGCTCGGGATCGGCGCCGGGAAGCGCATGCTCGGCGCGAAGTCGCAGCACGGTGGTCCCATGCACCTGCTTCAGGAACACGGGCAGGCCGCCAATGGCGACCGCGACACGCCGGCGGTTCTCGGCCACATGCGCCGGATCGTCGCCGACCGAGCGTCCGAGGTTGAGGCTCGCCAAGCCGCGTTGATCGTCGGGCGCTTCCGGCCCGCCGCTGACGCCGCCAGCGCGCGTGGTCATGAAGGCATCGACGTGCGACACGCTCCAAGCCGGCCGCAGCCAGTCCGGAGGCGACGTCGCGGTGAACGCCTCATCTGCGCTCATGCCGCTCATGTCGCTCGCGCCGCTCATGCCGTTCGGCTTGCCCACCTCACTCGGCATCGGGGCAGGCGCTCGGTTGCGTCTTGTTGAAGGCGTCGAGCGCCATGCACTGCTCGAAGATCGCCATGACCGTCGGCACGTGATCGAGCCGGCTGTTGAAACGCTGCGCATTGAAGATCTGCGGCACGAGCACGCAATCGGCCATGGTCGGGCTGTCGCCGAAGCAGAAGCGGCCCGATCTTCCTTCGACCTTCAAGCGATGCTCGACGACCGCCAGCCCGCTCTCGACCCAGTGATGGATCCAGCGGTTCTTGTTGTCGTCCCCGACAGCAAGATCCTTCACCAGGTAGCGCAGCACCCGCAGGTTGTTCAGCGGATGGATCTCGCAGGCGATGTCCTGCGACAGCGCGCGGATGTAGGCGCGGCTCAGCGCGTCGCCGGGCAGCAGCGGCGGCTCGGGGTGCGTCTCGTCGAGGTACTCGATGATCGCCATCGACTGCGTGACCAGCGCGTCGCCGTCCTTGAGCAGCGGCACCAGGCGCGACGCGGACACGGCGGCGTAGGACTCGTTGAACTGTTCGTTCTTCGCGAGGTGGACGGACTTGTAGTCGAAGTCCAGGCCCTTGAGCGCCATCGCGATGCGGACGCGGTACGAGGCGGACGAACGGAAGTAGTTGTAGAGCTCCATGGCCGGCGATGATGCCACGGAGGCCCTGGCGGAGGCCGGTACACTGCGGGCCATGTTCCAAGCGCGGCGCTACCAGCATTGCCCCACCTGCGGCGGCCAGATCGAATACCGCGTCCCGGCCGATGACAACCGGGAGCGCGCGACCTGCACCGCGTGCGGCGCGATCCATTACGAGAACCCGTTGAACGTCGTCGGCACCTTGCCGGTGTGGGGCGATCAGGTGCTGCTGTGCAAGCGCGCGATCGAGCCGCGGCTCGGCAAGTGGACGCTGCCGGCGGGCTTCATGGAACTCGGCGAGACGCTGGCCGAAGGCGCGGCGCGCGAGACGGTCGAGGAGGCCGGCGCGCAGATCGAGCTGCAGAACCTGTACTGCGTGATGAACGTGGTCCGCGTCGGGCAGGTGCACACCTTCTACCGCGCGAAGCTGCTGAGCCCGGCGTTCGATCCGGGCCCCGAGACCCTCGAAGCGAAGCTGTTCCACGAGCACGAAGTGCCCTGGGACGAGATCGCCTTCCACACGATCCGCGAAGCGCTGCAGCGCTTCTTCGAGGACCGCCGCAGCGGCAACGGGTATCCGTTGCATACGGCGGATATCGACTGATGGCGCTCCTTGCTCATGCTGGCAACGATCGCTCTTGAGCCGTGTGCCAGAACTCCACGATGTCTACGACCAGGACCTTGGGAACGTAGCGAAGTACGTAGCGCTTGTCCTTGCCAATTCCCCACTCCCGCACGCGAGGTTCGATGGGCCGGCCAAACTCCGGATGTCGAGTAATCAGGTCCGCCGCGGCGTGCGCATCCAGGTAGAGCCGATCGGCTGCCTGTTGACTGCGTTCCGCAAGGTAACGGACTTGATGATTGAGTTGGGCACGGGCTTCGCGGGTCCACCGGGCCCTCACCCGGCACTTCCTTGACGACGACGGATGTCGGCCATCATCTGAGCGTGCTCGGCCTCGATCTCCTCGTCGGGAACCACATCTCCACGCAGAGACGCCTTGACGCCGTTATCGAGACGCCGCTCCTGCAACACCTCTTCCACTGTGACGTCGGGCTCCTCTGGCGCCGTGCGTTCGATCCAGCGCTTGACCAGATGTTCGACAAGTTCGTTCATGTCCACGCAGATCGAAGCGGCCAGCGTCTCAACGCGGGCCTTCAGTTGCTCATCGATCTGGACATTGAAATCGACGCGGGGCATGAAGAATTCAAGGGGCTGTAGGAGTGCGGACATTCTGCGCCTGCTCTTTCAAAAACAAGAGGAAGGCGCCGATTCTCAGAGCTTCAAAACACTTGGCAAGAGTGCTTGACGGAGGTCAAGCGATTCACCGACTTCGATGAGTCAGGGCTTGATTTCCTGCGCCGACGCCCACGGCCCGGTGATGCCGTCGAGTTCGCAATCCCACAGCGCCTGTGCGTCGAGCGCATCGGTGACGCCTTCCGCATAGACCTTCAGAGAGAGGCTGCGCAGCATGACCACCAGGCTGCGCACGAAAGCGGCGCGCGCCACGTCCGCCGACACGCCGCTGACCACCGAGCTGTCGAGCTTCACGTAGTCCAGTCCGGCCTGGAAAAGACGGTCGATTTGAGCCAGTCCCGCCCCCGCGTGTTCGAGGCCGAGCTGCACGCCCAACGGGCGCAATTGACGACCGAGTTCCTGCAGCGCCTCGAAGTGCTGCACCGCCGCCGGCTCGGCCAGTTCGAGGCCGATCTGCCGCCGCACCGCGGCCGGCGCGGCCTGCACCAGTTCGCGCGCACGGGCGATGAAGCTGCCGTCGTTCAGCGACGCCGGCGCCACGTTGACGCAGCGCATCCGCCCGTCACGCTGCGTGGCCTGCAGCGCCAGTGCCAGCGCCTGCAGGTCCGCCTCGGCGCTCAGCCGATGGCGCAGCGCCAACGGCAACCAGCGCGCCGCGGGCTCGAACTCGCCGACCGGATTCAGCTTCAGCTGCAGCGGGCATTCGAGATGCAAGACCTGACGCTCGCGTCCGATCAGCGGGAACTCCAGCAGCCGGCTGCGCTGATGCGCCAGCGCGTCCGAGATCAGCGCGCGCCACGCCCGCTCGCCCTGCGCGACCTCGTCCGACGGCGGCGCCTCGCGCAGCTCCAGCACGACGCCCTCGCCCTGCTCGGCCTTCGCCAGCGCCGCGTCGGCCGCGGCGAACCAGGCGCTCATCGGCTGGTCTCGCATCAGCTCGACCGCGCCCAGCGCGACGCCGACGCCCGAGCCCAGGTTCTGCAGGCCGGCCCGCAGCGCATCGGCCAACGCCTGCGCGGTGTCGCCGACCACGTTCGGCGCCGGCAGCCACAACGCGAAGTCCGAGCCGTTGAGCCGCCCCGCGAGGCAGCCGCGCACCTGCTCCGGATACACCCGCAGCGCCTGCGCGATCGCCGTCAGCGCCTGATCCGTCGCGCCGTGCCCGAGGCGCTGGTTCAGCCCCTGCAGGTCCCGCAGCCGCACCAGCACGAGGCCCGCGCGCAGCGGACCGTCGTCGCGCTCCAGCGCCGAGTTCAACTCCGCCACGAACTGCCGCCGGTGCGACAGGCCCGTCAACTCGTCGCACAGCAACTGGTGATGCAGCGTGCGCAGCTGCTCGGCCTGGGCCTCGAACATCTGCCGCGTGCGCACCACCATCGTGTTCATGGCGCTCGTGAGTTTGCGCATCTCCGGCACGCGCGGCTCCAGCACGGTCTCGAAGCGCCCTTGCGACACGCCCTCGGCCTGCCGCACGGCGGTGTCCAGCGGCCGGCGCAGCCGCGCCAGCACCGCCGCCGCCGCCACGCCCGTCAACACGCCCACCGCGATCAGCCACAGGGCCGTGCTGAGCGTCGCGCGCCACAGCGCCTCGTGCACGTAACCGGTCTGGCCGCGCAACTCGATCTCGCCGGCGGCCTTCCAGCCGTCCGACACCTTCGCCACGCCCGGCGCCACGTCCAGCGGCAGCAGCGCGACGAACCATCGCGGCGCGTGCGAGACCTGCGGCGTCTCCAGATGGCGCTCGAACACCTGCGCGCCGCTGCCGTCACGCCAGCGCACGCTCTCGTACGCGCCTGCGTCGAATTGCGCCGAGATCAGCAGCGACATCAGCTCCGCGTCGCCCTTCTGCTGCGACAGCGCCAGCGCCAGTGCATTGGCGTTGTCGGCGTTCTTCAGCTGCGCCTGCGTCTGCAGCAGCTCGCGCAGCGACCAGGTGCTCACCGCGACGCCGCCCAGCGCCGAAGCCAGTACAGCGCCCAGGACCAGCCACCAGATTTGTCTTATCAGGGACATGTCTTGAATTCTCCGTCGCCCATCAGAAGCCCTCCGCCTTCGCCTTCGCCAGCAGGTCGCGCCACAGCGACAGACGGACCAGCGGATTCCCCGCCGTCGTGGCGCCGACGCCGCTCCACAGACCTTCGCCGTTGAAGCTGAACACCGGCGTCAGGTCCGGCCGCAGCGACGCGGGCCGGATCTCCGGATTGATATTGTCCAGAATCAAGGGCTCCGCCTCCGGCTGCGCATAGTAGGCCAGGACCATGTGCGCCTGCGACCGGCCCTGGAACTGCGCCCGCACGTACACCATCCGCAGCCTGGACTGCGGCACGCCGGCGCTCAGCAGGCTCATGTACTTGGCGATCGCGTAGTCCTCGCAATCGCCGGCGCCCTTGTCCAGCATCTCCAGCGGCGTGGCCCAGTAGTCGACCTGACCCCAGACCTCGATGTCGTCCTTGAACGCCACCCGCTGGTTGAAGAAGCTGTTGACCGCCGTCAGCCGGTCGCGTTCCTCGGGCATCGCCGCCGCGCGATCGGCCATCTGGATCATGGCCTTCACCGACGCCTGCGTCTTCGGCGACAGCTTCGCCGCGGATTCGGTCAGCTTGTCCTGGTCCCACCCCCAGGCCAGCGCGGACCACAGGCCCGCCGCGGACACCAGCACGGCCAACGCCCGTTGCGCCGGCCGGATTGTCCGGCCTGCGCGTGACGTTGCACGAGTGACGAAACGTGACATGCGCTGCAATGTATCTGCCCCGGCGCGCTCTGGCGGGCGAAGTGCGACATGCGATGCGCCCCCGGGGACGCCCCTTCCGACAAGCGGCAATTTGCCGCATCCCCCGCGCGCCTCGGGTCGGAGAGCGCCGGGATAATCCGGCTCTCACATGAAGACCCAAGCCATCCGCCAGGAACTCGATCAGGCACGCGCCAACGGCCCGCTGCGCCAGATCCAGATTCCGCCCTGCCCCGAGCTGCTGCAGCGCCTGCGCGCGGTGATGGCACTGCCTCAGCCTGACCTCCATGAAGTCGGCCGCGTCGCCGCCGCCGACGTCGCCATGTCCGCGACGCTGCTGCGCGTGGCCAACAGCCCCTTGCATCTGGTGGCAGGCAACGTGCCTTGCACGACCGTCGGCCAGGCGATGTACCGCCTGGGCCTGGATGAGAGTGTCGCGCTGATGCAGGCCTTCCTGGTCCGTCATGCGATCCCCGTCAACAGCCCGCACCTGCTGCGCTTCTGGCAGCGATCGACCAAGCGTTCGGTCGCGATGGGCTTCATCGCCGGCCAGTTGCCCGGCATGCGCGTCGACCTGGCGCAGAGCTATGGCCTGTTCTGCCATGTCGGCATGCCGGTGCTGCTGCAGAGCGTGCGCGGCTATGGCGCGACGATGGTCGAAGCCGCCGCCCGCATCGACCGCCCCTTCATCGCGACGGAGAACGCCAACCACCGCACCGACCACGCCGTCGTCGGCGCGCTCGTGATCAAGGTCTGGCACCTCGCGCCCGAACTGATGACGGCGATCCGCCTGCATCACGACTTCGAGGCGCTGAAGGACGGAAGCATCGAGCCGGAGATCCGCTCGCTGATCGCCGCGGGCCTGATCGCCGAGCACCTGATGCGCCAGCACGAGGGGCTGGACGAGGACGTCGACTGGGCCGCCAACCGCGACGCGGCGCTGGCCTGGCTGCACCTGTCGGAGGACGAGCTCGAGCAGTGGGACGACGCACTGCGTCCGTTGCTGGACGAGGCCTGAGTTCGGCTTGCGGGGCCAGGGGGCCGGCCCTCATACGTCTCGCAGGCTCCACAAATCGGGCCGGCCCCCTGGCCCCGCAAGCCTCCAGCTCGTGGTGGGCGTCGGCGTGGCGTGCGACGGTCAGGTGGCGCGTACGGCCACACGGGCAGCCGCGAGGTCCCAACGCGCGCAACCGACACTCTTGAAGAGCCGCGTGCGGCCGTCGTTCACAGGCCGCTGACCGAGCACGAGGTCGTCGAGCGCGTCCTGCGGCTCGAAGCGGCCGGCCGCCATCAGGTCGCCGGCCTCGGCCTGCGCGCCGACCGGGTCGTCGACCCAGATCTGCGCGCCGCGGACCAGCTCCTGCGGCAGCTCCACCATGTCGTCGCGGAACGCGCCGACACCGATCACCACCGCGCCCTCGCCCACGCCGGGACGCAGCACCGGCACGCGACTGGTGGTCGCGCACACGATCACGTCCCAGGGGTGACGCGTCTGGGATTCCGCCGGCAGCGGCTCGACGCCGAGCTCCTCGACAAAACCTGGCACCGTCTGGTGTCCTTGCACGTGGATCGTCGCCTGCGGATGCAGCGCCTGGAGCGCCTCCACATGCGCGCGCGCCTGCACGCCGCCGCCGACTACCAGCACGCGGCGCGGCGCCTTGCGGATGAGGTGCTGCAGCGCCAGCATGCTGACGGCCGCCGTGCGGCGCGCCGTCAGCGCGGGCCCGTCCAGCACCGCCAGTCGCTGGCCGGTGCGGCTGTCCAGCACGACGACCTCGCCCGAGATCGTCGGCAGGCCGAGCGCCGCGTTGAGCGGATGCACGCTGACGAGCTTGGTGATCGACAGCGTGTCGCTCAGGCAGGGCATCACCAGCAGCACGCCGTCCTGGCGCAGCGGCAGCACCTGCCGCGGCGGACAGGTGAGCCGGCCGTCGCGATGCTCGCGGCAGACCGTCGCGATCTCCTCCATCAGGGGGGACCACGGGAGCGCGCGCGAAGTCGCGGCGGCGTCGAGGACCAGCATCCGGGCGCGTGCTCCGTGGACGGCGCTTACTTGCGCGGCGGCGGGACGTCGGTGCACGAACCGTGCGCGACTTCCGCGGCCAGACCGATCGACTCGCCCAGCGTCGGGTGCGGGTGGATCGTCTTGCCGATGTCGACGGCGTCGGCGCCCATCTCGATGGCCAGCGCGATCTCGCCGATCATGTCGCCCGCATGCGTGCCGACGATGCCGCCGCCGATGATGCGGTGGGTCTCCTCGTCGAACAGCAGCTTGGTGAAGCCCTCGTCGCGGCCGTTGGCGATCGCGCGGCCGGAGGCCGACCAGGGCAGCAGGCCCTTCTTGACCTTGATGCCGCGGGCCTTGGCCTCATCCTCGGTCACGCCAACCCAGGCCACTTCCGGATCGGTGTAGGCGACGCTGGGGATCACGCGCGCATCGAAGCGCGACTTGGCCAGCGCCTCGTCGCCGAGCAGCTCGCCGGCGATGACTTCCGCCGCCACGTGGCCCTCATGCACCGCCTTGTGCGCCAGCATCGGCTGGCCGACGATGTCGCCGATGGCGAAGACGTTCGCGACGTTGGTGCGCATCTGCACGTCGACCGGGATGAAGCCGCGATCGCTGACGATCACGCCGGCCTTGTCCGCGCCGATCTTCTTGCCGTTGGGCGTGCGGCCCACCGCCTGCAGCACCAGGTCGTAGACCTGCGGTTCCTTCGGGGCGCCCTCGCCTTCGAAGGTCACCTTGATGCCTTCGGGCGTCGCTTCCGCGGCCACGGTCTTCGTGTTCAACATGATGTTGTCGAAGCGCGGCGCGTTCATCTTCTGCCAGACCTTGACCAGGTCGCGGTCCGCGCCGGTCATCAGCGTGGGCAGCATTTCCACGACGTCCAGGCGAGCGCCCAGCGTCGAGTAGACCGTGCCCATCTCCAGGCCGATGATGCCGCCGCCGACGATCAGCATGCGCTTGGGGCGGCTGGTCAGCTCGAGCGCGCCGGTCGAGTCGATCACGCGCGGGTCGTTCGGCATGAAGGGCAGGCGCACCGCCTGCGAGCCGGCCGCCAGGATGATCTTCCTGAACTTCAGCGTCTGGGTCTTGCCGGTGCGCTCCTGGGCCTCGCCGCTGGTCTCCTCGACCGACAGGTGGTTGGCGTCCAGCAGCGTGCCGTAGCCGCGCACGACCGTGACCTTGCGGCCCTTGGCCATGAAGGCCAGGCCGCCGGTCAGCTTGCCGACGACCTTCTGCTTGTGGGCGAGCAGCTTGGGCAGCTCGACGGTCGGCTCGCTGAACGAGACGCCCAGGTCGGCGAAATGCTTGACTTCGTCCATCACCGCCGCGACGTGCAGCAGCGCCTTGGACGGGATGCAGCCGACGTTCAGGCAGACGCCGCCCAGCGTGGCGTAACGCTCGACGATCGCGACCTTGAGGCCGAGGTCGGCCGCGCGGAACGCCGCCGAATAGCCGCCAGGACCGCCGCCGAGCACGATCACGTCGTACTCGCCTTCGGCCGGGCCGGTGTAGGTCGCGGCTTGCGGAGCCGGCGCCGCGGGGGCGGGCGCAGGCGCAGCCGTCGGAGCGGGCGCAGGCGCCGCTGCGGCCGGAGCCGGCGCAGCAGCGGCCGGCGCCGGAGCAGCGGCGGCATCGCTCTCCAGCACGACCAGCAGGTCGCCCTGGTTGAGCTTGTCGCCGAGCTTGACCTTGAGTTCCTTGACCACGCCGGCGACGGAGGACGGGATTTCCATCGAGGCCTTGTCGGACTCGACGGTCACCAGGCTCTGCTCGACCTTCACCGTGTCGCCGACCTTGACCAGGACTTCGATGATCGCGACGTCCTTGAAGTCCCCGATGTCGGGAACCTTGACTTCAACTTGTGCCATGTTGTCTTTCACTCATGGATTCTTAGCGCGCCCGGCCGGCGCCGGGCCGCCCCAAGGCGGCCGGGCACCCGCCCGGCGGGTGGCGGCGGTATCCCGCCGCCGGGTGCCCATCACAAAACGATGCGGCGGAAGTCCGCCAGCAGGGACGCGAAGTACACGTTGAAGCGTGCGGCCGACGCGCCGTCGATGACACGGTGGTCCCAGCTCAGCGACAGCGGCAGGATCAGGCGCGGCTGGAACTGCTTGCCGTCCCACACGGGCTGCGTCGAGGACTTGCACACGCCCATGATCGCGACTTCCGGCGCGTTGATGATCGGCGTGAAGTAGGTGCCGCCGATGCCGCCCAGCGACGAGATCGAGAAGCAGCCGCCGGTCATGTCGGCCGGGCCGAGCTTGCCGTCGCGGGCCTTCTTGGCCAGCTCCGACATCTCCTGGCTGATCTGGAAGATGCCCTTCTTGTCGCAATCGCGGATCACCGGCACGACCAGGCCGTTCGGCGTGTCCGCGGCGAAGCCGATGTGGAAGTAGTTCTTCAGGACCAGCGTGTCGCCGTCGAGCGAGGCGTTGAATTCGGGGAACTTCTTCAGCGCCGCCACGGTCGCCTTGATCATGAAGGCCAGCATCGTGACCTTGATGCCGGACTTCTCGTTCTCCTTGTTCAGCTGGACGCGGAAGGCTTCCAGCTCGGTGATGTCCGCATCGTCGTGGTTGGTGACGTGCGGGATCGTGACCCAGTTGCGATGCAGGTTGGCGCCGCTGATCTTCTTGATCCGCGACAGGTCCTTGCGCTCGACCGGGCCGAACTTCTCGAAGTCGACCTTGGGCCAGGGCAGCAGGCCGGGGAAGGCGCCACCACCGGCAGCGCCGCCGGCGGGCGCCGCGGCCTTCTGCGCGACGGTCTGCGTCGTGCCCGCCATGACGGCCTTGACGAAGCCCTGCACGTCGGATTCGGTGATGCGGCCCTTGGCGCCGGACCCCTTCACCTCGTCGAGCGGCACGCCCAGTTCGCGGGCGATCTTGCGGATGCTCGGCGACGCGTGCGGCAGCTTGCCGGAGGGCTTGGTCGGCTCGTGCGGCGGCAGCGCGGCGGTCGGGACCTGACGGTCCGACGGCGCCGCGACCGGCGCGCTGGCGGCGGCCGGAGCCGGCGCGGCGGCAGCCTGCGCCGGAGCGGGCGCGGCAGCAGCCGGGGCGGCGGCACCGCCAGCGGCTTCGATCACGGCGATCTTCGAGCCCTTGGCGACCTTGTCGCCGAGCTTGACCAGCAGCGCCTTGATCACGCCGCCATGCGACGACGGGATCTCCATCGAGGCCTTGTCGCTCTCGACGGTGATCAGGCTCTGCTCCTGCTTGACCGTGTCACCGACCTTGACCAGCACCTCGATCACCGCGACTTCGTCGAAATCGCCGATGTCGGGCACGACGATGTCCACGGCACCCGCCGGTGCAGCGGCAGCGGCCGGCGCGGCGGCCGGCGCCGCTGCGGGTGCAGCCTGCGGCGCGGGCGCCGGAGCAGCGGCCGCCGGAGCGGGCGCGGCGGCGGCCGGCGCCGGAGCACCCGCGGCATCGCTTTCGAGCACGACGATCAGGTCACCCTGGTTGATCGTGTCGCCGATCTTGACCTTCACCTCCTTGACGACGCCCGCCACCGAGGACGGGATCTCCATCGAGGCCTTGTCGGACTCGACGGTCAGGAGGCTCTGTTCGACTTTCACCGTGTCGCCGGGCTTGACCAGCAACTCGATGATCGCGACGTCCTTGAAGTCCCCGATGTCGGGAACCTTGACTTCCACCAATGCCATTTGTGTTGTCTCCGAGTCCGACGCTTAGGCGTACAGCGGGTTGATCTTGTCGACGTTGATGCCGTACTTCTTGAGGGCTTCGGCCACCTTCGCCTGCGGGATCTTGCCCTCGTCGGCCAGGCTCTTCAGCGCGGCCACGACGATGTAGTGGCGGTTGATCTCGAAGTGCTCACGCAGCTTGGAGCGGAAGTCGCTGCGGCCGAAGCCGTCGGTGCCCAGCACCTTGTACGAACGGCCGGCCGGGATGAAGGCGCGGATCTGCTCCGCGTAGTTCTTCATGTAGTCGGTCGACGCGATCACCGGACCCTGCACCTTGCTCAGCTGCTGCGTCACGTAGGGCACGCAGGCCAGTTCGGTCGGGTGCAGCAGGTTCCAGCGCTCGGCGTTCTGGCCGTCGCGGGCCAGCTCGTTGAAGCTGGGGCAGGACCACACGTTGGCGCCGACGCCCCAGTCCGCTTCGAGCAGCTTCTTGGCGGCCTGGCTCTCGCGCAGGATCGTGCCCGAGCCCAGCAGGTTCACCGTCAGCGGCTGCGCGCCCTGCGGCTGCACGGCCTCTTCCAGCAGGTACATGCCCTTGAGGATCTGCTCCTCGGTGCCGGCCTTCAGGCCGGGCATCGGGTAGTTCTCGTTGAGCAGGGTCAGGTAGAAGTAGACGTTCTCCTGGTTCTCGACCATGCGCTTCAGGCCCGAGTGCAGGATGACGGCGACCTCGTGCGCGAAGGTCGGGTCGTAGCTGATGCAGTTCGGGATCGTGCCGGCCAGGATGTGGCTGTGGCCGTCCTCGTGCTGCAGGCCTTCGCCGTTCAGCGTCGTGCGGCCCGACGTGCCGCCCAGCAGGAAGCCGCGCGCCTGCATGTCGCCCGCCGCCCAGGCCAGGTCGCCGATGCGCTGGAAGCCGAACATCGAGTAGTAGACGTAGAACGGGATCATCACGCGGTTGTTCGTCGAGTACGACGTCGCCGCGGCGATCCAGCTGGCCATGCCGCCCGCTTCGTTGATGCCTTCCTGCAGGATCTGGCCGGCCTTGTCCTCGCGGTAGTACATGACCTGGTCCTTGTCGACCGGCGTGTAGTTCTGACCCGCGGGGTTGTAGATGCCGATCTGGCGGAACAGGCCTTCCATGCCGAAGGTGCGCGCCTCGTCGACCAGGATGGGCACCGTGCGCGGGCCCAGGTCCTTGTCGCGCAGCAGCGTCGTCAGGAAGCGGACGTAGGCCTGCGTCGTCGAGATCTCGCGGCCTTCGGCCGTCGGATCCAGCACGGCCTGGAAGGTCGCCAGGTCGGGCACCTTCAGCGACTCTTCCGCCTGCGGACGGCGCTTGGGCAGGTAGCCGCCCAGCGTCTTGCGGCGCTCGTGCAGGTACTGCATCTCCGGCGTGTCGTCGGCCGGCTTGTAGAACGGGATCTTCGACAGTTCGCTGTCCGGGATGGGGATGTTGAAGCGGTCGCGGAAGGCCTTGATGTCCTCGTCCTGCAGCTTCTTGGTCTGGTGCGCGGTGTTCTTGCCTTCACCGATCTTGCCCATGCCGTAACCCTTGACGGTCTTGATCAGCATGACGGTCGGCTGGCCGACGGTGTTCACCGCCTTGTGGTACGCCGCGTACACCTTCTGCGGGTCGTGGCCGCCGCGGTTCAGGCGCCAGATGTCCTCGTCGGACATGCTCTCGACCATCTTCAGCAGCTCGGGGTGCTTGCCGAAGAAGTGCTTGCGCACGAACGCGCCGTCGTTGGCCTTGTAGGCCTGGTAGTCGCCGTCCAGCGTCTCCATCATGACCTTGCGCAGCAGCTCCTGCTTGTCGCGCGCCAGCAGCGGGTCCCAGTACGAGCCCCAGATCAGCTTGATGACGTTCCAGCCGGAGCCGCGGAATTCGCCTTCCAGCTCCTGGATGATCTTGCCGTTGCCGCGCACCGGGCCGTCCAGGCGCTGCAGGTTGCAGTTGACGACGAAGATCAGGTTGTCCAGCTTCTCGCGCGCGGCCAGGCCGATCGCGCCCAGGCTTTCCGGCTCGTCCATCTCGCCGTCGCCCAGGAAGACCCAGACCTTGCGCTTGGAGGTGTCGGCGATGCCGCGGGCGTGCAGGTACTTCAGGAAGCGCGCCTGATAGATCGCCATCAGCGGGCCCAGGCCCATGGACACCGTCGGGAACTGCCAGAACTCGGGCATCAGCTTCGGATGCGGGTAGCTCGACAGGCCCTTGCCTTCGACTTCCTGGCGGAAGTTGTTCAGCTGGTCCTCGGTGATGCGGCCTTCCAGGAAGGCGCGGGCGTAGATGCCGGGCGCGCTGTGGCCCTGGATGTAGAGCAGGTCGCCGCCGTGCACGCCGCCTTCGCCGGTGTCGTCGCCGTGCCAGAAGTGGTTGAACCCGCAGCCCAGCATCGTCGCCAGCGAGGCGAAGCTCGAGATGTGGCCGCCCAGGTCGCCGCCGTCTTCCGGATGCAGGCGGTTCGCGCGCACCACCATCGCCATCGCGTTCCAGCGCATGAAGGCGCGCAGGCGCTCTTCCATCTCGATGTTGCCGGGGAAGCGCTCTTCCTTGTCGGCCGGGATGGTGTTGACGTAGGCCGTGGTGGCCGAGAAGGGCACGTCGATGCCGGCCTGACGCGCGTGGTCGATCAGGGTCTCGAGCAGGAAGTGGGCGCGATCGCCGCCTTCCTCACCGATGACGGCGGACAGGGCGTCCAGCCATTCCTTGGTTTCGAGGGCGTCGGTGTCATTGGCGGCTGCGCCGAGGAACGACTGGGGCTGCGCGGACATGTCTTGTCTCCTAGCTATCTCAATCACGGCCTTCTGGCGGGCTGGTTGCCGCGCGAGGCTCTCGGTTCGAACGGGTCACTGTGCCCGAACTTGCGAGAACCGTCATGCGTGCGCCGTCATGCGTTCGCACGCGGCAAACCCCACCGGAAGGGCTATGGCGGCGGAGTGTCGCATAAGCCGCTCATTTTCCAAATAGCGCGATGCGTTTCCATATCATGAAATGCAATAGCCTTTGGAGGCTTCGTTTCGTGACGGATGTCTTTCACGATGCGATCCGGGAATGCCCGGATCGGGAATGCCCCGGGGCCGCCCGGCCCGGGGCGGGCTGAACGCGCCGGGATAATCGCGCCCATGTTGTCCCGCCTCGATGTCCAAGGCTTTGCGCGCCGTGCCCTGAATCCCGTCAAACGCCTGATCTCGGCGTGGTGGCGCCGGCAGTCCCCGTCCCGGCAGGACCGCTTCGCGACCTTGGGGCCGCTGCTGTCGGTGGTGCTGTTCCTGGCGGCGATCGTGTCGGCCTTCTGGTACCTGCGCAACGAGGAGATCGAGCGCGAGGCCGAGGCCGTCAAGCGCGACACCGAGATGGCGCAGCAGCAGATCCGCTCCCGCCTGATCGAGAACGAGGACTTCCTGATCCCGCTGCAGCGCGATCTGGCCAACCGCTCGATCGACAACCTCGAGTTCACGCAGCGCGCGATGGCGATCGCGCGCAACCGGCCCGAGATCACCCACATCACCTGGCTGAACGCGCGCCGCGAGAAGCGCGTCAGCGTCGCGGCGATCGGCGAGCAGGCCGAGTCGCTGATGACGCTGGAGGGCAGCGACCCCTCCATGCCCAACGGCCACGCCAACAGCGAGCCCGAGCGCGCCTTCCAGGGCGCGCGCGACCGGCGCACGCGGACGTATTCGGCCTCGTTCGCCGACGCCAACAACTCGACCGTCTTCCAGCTGCAGCTGCCGCTGAGCGACCGCGCCGGTTTCGCCGGCGTGCTGATCGCCGAATACGCGGTCGAAGGCCTGCTGCGCTACTCGGTCCCCAACGAGCTGACCTCGCGCCACGCGGTCGCGGTGCTCGATCCCCGCGAGCAGGTCGTCGCCAGCACGGTCACGCCGATGCCGGGCAAACGCATCACGCGCGCCCCGATCTATCACGAGGTGCCGATGACCCCCGCGCCCGGCCTGGTGCTGCGCGGCCAGGGCTATCGCACGTCGATCGGCCTGATCTCCAACACGCTGTTCTGGATGGTGATGGCGCTGTCGGTGCTGACCGTCTGGATGCTGCTCGGCACCTGGAAGCACATGCGCCGCCGCGCGCAGGTGCAGAACGCGCTCGCCGCCGAGACCAACTTCCGGCGCGCGATGGAGAACTCCATGCTGACCGGCATGCGGGCGATGGACCTGGAGACGCGCATCAGCTACGTCAATCCGGCCTTCTGCGCGATGACGGGCTTCGCCGAGTCCGAGCTGATCGGCCGCAAGCCGCCCTTCCCCTACTGGCCGCCCGACCGCTACGAGGAGAACCTGCGCCTGCTGCAGCAGGAGATGCAGGGCCGCAGCCCGGCCGGCGGTTCCGAGGTGAAGGTGATGCGCAAGGACGGCAGCATCTTCGACGCCCGCATGTACGTCTCGCCGCTGATCGACCCCAAGGGCAAGCAGAACGGCTGGATGACCTCGATGACCAACATCACCGAGGCCAAGCGCGTGCGCGACCAGCTGTCGGCCTCGCACGAGCGCTTCACCACGGTGCTGGAAGGCCTGGACGCGGCGGTGTCGGTGCTGTCGGTGCAGCAGGGCGAACTGCTCTTCGCCAACCGCAGCTACCGGCTGTGGTTCGGCGCCGATCCGAAGGGGCACGCGATGCTGGCGGGCTCGCAGCCGGCCGGGCTGGCCGGCGCGACGAGCACGCAGGAGGCGGGCTACGTGGCAGGCGCCGGCGGTGACGGCGGCCACGGCGAGGAAGAGGACGTCGACGGCTACGGCGGCCTGCCCGCGCAGCACCTGACCGAGGTCGGCGGCGATTCGCGCGAAGTGTTCATCGCGCAGCTCGACATGTGGTTCGACGTCCGCGCCCGCTACCTGCAGTGGACCGACGGCCGCCTGGCGCAGATGCTGATCGCCACCGACATCACCGCGCGCCGGCATGCCGAGGCCCAGCAGCAGCAGCAGACCGAGAAGGCGCAGGTCACCAGCCGGCTGATCACGATGGGCGAGATGGCGTCGAGCGTCGCGCACGAGCTCAACCAGCCGCTGACCGCGATCACCAACTACTGCAACGGCATGGTCTCGCGCGTGCGCGGCGACAACATCCAGAAGGACGACCTGATCGTCGCGCTGGAGAAGACCGCCAAGCAGGCGCAGCGCGCGGGGCAGATCATCCACCGCATCCGCGCCTTCGTGAAGAAGAGCGAACCGCAGCGCCAGCCCGCGTTCGCGGCGTCAATCGTCGAGGATTCGGTCGAGCTGGCCGGCATCGAGCTGCGCCGGCGCAACGTGCAGATCCACACCTACGTCGCGCAGCGGCTGCCGGTGATGCGCGTCGATCCGATCCTGATCGAACAGGTGCTGCTGAACCTGCTCAAGAACGCCGCCGAGGCGATCGACAACGCGGCGCTGCCGCCCTCGCGCCGGCACATCGAGCTGCGCGTCGTGCCCAAGCACACCGCCGAGCTCGGCGCCAACATCGAGTTCTCGGTGACCGACATGGGACCGGGCCTGCCGGTCGAGGTCATCGAGCGCATGTACGAGGCCTTCTTCTCCACGAAGGCCGATGGATTGGGGATCGGCCTAGGGTTATGCCGGTCCATCATCGAGTCCCACCAGGGTCGGATCCGTGCCGAGAACCTCTACAATGGCCCGTCCATCGTCGGGTGCCGGTTCGCCTTCACGATCCCCGTGGACATTCCGCGTCCGGAGTCTTCACTCGCCCCTCTGGACAAGAGCGGCGACGCAGGGACGGGCACTGCACACAACACCGCAGCAACACCATGAGCTTGATTCCGAAGAAGGGTAACGTCTATGTCGTCGACGATGACGAGGCCGTGCGAGATTCCTTGCAATGGTTGCTGGAAGGCAAGGACTACCGGGTCAAGTGCTATGACTCCGCCGAGAGTTTCCTGAGCCGCTACGACCCGCGCGAAGTCGCCTGCCTGATCGCCGACATCCGCATGGAAGGCATGAGCGGCCTGGAACTCCAGGACAAGCTGATCGAACGCAAGAGCCCGCTGCCCATCGTCTTCATCACCGGTCACGGCGACGTGCCGATGGCGGTGCAGACGATGAAGAAGGGCGCGGTCGACTTCATCGAGAAGCCGTTCAAGGAAGAGGAACTGCTGTCGCTGGTCGAGCGCATGCTGGACCAGGCCCGCGGCGCCTTCGCCACGCAGCAGGAAGCGGCCAGCCGCGACGCGCTGCTGTCGCGCCTGACGACGCGCGAGGCGCAAGTGCTGGAACGCATCGTCGCCGGCCGCCTGAACAAGCAGATCGCCGACGACCTGGGCATCAGCATCAAGACGGTGGAAGCGCATCGCGCCAACATCATGGAAAAGCTGAACGCCAACACCGTGGCCGATCTGCTGAAGATCGCGCTCGGCGCGAACACGCAGGCCAAGGCCGGCTGAGTTCCCTCCGCATCCCCCGAGGCCGCCCTGTGCGGCCTCTTTCATTTCAGAGTTTCGTTCTCGAGTTCCGGAGTACCGACATGACCGCACAACTGATCGACGGCAACGCCCTGTCCAAGCAACTGCGCGCCGAAGTGGCGACGCGCGCCGCCGCGCTGACGGCCAAGGGCGTGAAGCCGGGACTCGCCGTGGTGCTGGTCGGCGACAACCCCGCGAGCCAGGTCTACGTGCGCAACAAGGTCAAGGCCTGCGAGGACGCCGGCCTGCACTCAGTGCTGGAGAAGTACGCGGACACGATGACCGAGGCGGAGCTGCTCGCGCGCGTCGACGCGCTGAACAACGACCCCACGATCCACGGCATCCTGGTGCAGCTGCCGCTGCCCAAGGGCATCGACGCGCACAAGGTCATCGAGGCGATCGCGCCGGAGAAGGACGTCGACGGTTTCCACGTCGCCAGCGCCGGCGCGCTGATGGTCGGCCAGGACGGCTTCAAGCCGTGCACGCCCTACGGCTGCATGAAGATGCTGGAGTTCATCGGCTATGACACCAAGGGCAAGCACGCCGTCGTGATCGGCCGCAGCAACATCGTCGGCAAGCCGATGGCGATGCTGCTGCTGCAGGCCAATGCGACCGTGACCGTCTGCCACAGCGCGACGCCGGACTTGGCCCACTTCACGCGTCAGGCCGACATCGTCGTGGCGGCGGTGGGCAAGCGCAACGTGCTGACCGCCGACATGGTCAAGCCGGGCGCGGTGGTGCTGGACGTCGGCATGAACCGCACCGAGGAAGGCAAGCTCTGCGGCGACGTCGACTTCGACGGCGTCAAGGAAGTCGCCGGCTGGATCACGCCGGTGCCGGGCGGCGTCGGCCCGATGACGATCACGATGCTGCTGGTCAATACGATGGAGTCGGCAGAGCGCGCTGCCGCCGCTCGCTGATCCTCATCGCACCATGACAAACGGGCGGCCAGTGGCCGCCCGTTGTCGTTGAAGATCGCGTCCGTACTGCCACCGCCGCTGGCCCTCACCCCTGCCCTCTCCCGCAAGCGGGAGAGGGGGTAAGAAGAGGTCAGTTCGTATCGGCCTCGCGCAGCGTCTGGACGACCGGGCGCTGCAGCACCCCGCGCAGCGCCCACCAGCCCGCGAGTTGCGCCAGCACGGCACCGCCGATGGTCGTGCCGATCAGCACCCAGGGCTTGAACTGCCATTCGAAGTCGAAGGCGTAGTGCGTCAGTGCCCACCCCAACGCCTGGGCGGCGATGCCGGCGAGGAAACCGGCGAGCGCCCCGAGCCCGAGCAGCTCGGCCCGCTGCACCGCGGCGAGCAGCGCGCTCGACGCGCCGAAGGCCCGCATCAAAGCGAACTCCCGCGTGCGCGCATCACGTGACCCCACCGCCGCCACCAGCAGCACGACCACGCCCAGCGCCAGCGCCACCGCGAACAGCAGCTGCACGGCCATGATCACCTGCTCCAGCACCTGCTGCACCTGCTTGAGCTCGGCCGAGACGTCGATCAGCGTGAGGTTGGGGAACTCCTTGACCAGCTGGCGATCGAGCGCCGCCGCGGCGCCCTGCCCTTCCGGCGAGCGGTACGCGGAGATGAAGCTGACCGGCAGCTCCGGCATCTCCGCGCGCGGGTACAGCACGAAGAAGTTGACCCGCATCGATCCCCAGTCGACCTTGCGCAGCGAGGTGATCTTCGAATCGACCAGCACGCCCGCGATGTCGAAGCGCATCGTGTCGCCGAGCTTCAGGCCGAGCTGTTCCGCGAGGCCCTGCTCGACGCTGACGCCGTCCTTCTCCTCGGCCGTCCAGGTCCCGCCGTCGATCAGGTTGTGCGACGGCAGCGTGCCGCTGTGACTGAGGTTGAACTCCCGCTCCACCAGACGCTGGGCGCGCTCCTCGGTGAAGCGGCTGGCCTTGATCGCCTCGCCGTTGATGGCGACCAGCCGGCCGCGGATCATCGGGTACCAGTCGTAGTCCTTCACGCCGGCCTTGTCGAGATCGCCACGGAAACCCGGGCCCTGCTCCGGCTGGATGTTGATGACGAAACGGTCCGGCGCGTTCACCGGCGTCGCGGCGCGCCAGCTCTCGATCAGGTCGGTGCGCATCAGCACCAGCAGCGCCAATGCGAGCAGCCCCAGCGACAACGAGCCGACCTGCAGCACCGCGAAGGCCGGCCGCGCGGCGACCTGCCGCGTCGCCAGCAGCAGCCAGCGCGGCGCGCCGGCCTGCGGCACGAGCCGACGCAGCGCCAGCACCGCGCCATACGCCAGCAGCGCGAAGAGGCCCAGCGCGACCGCGAAGCCGCCGGTGGCGAACAACCCCAGGCGCCAGTCCGCCGACAGCGCCGTGAGCACCGCGGAGAAGCCGATGACACCGGCCAGCAGCACGGCGATCGACCCCATCTTCGGTCGGCCCAGTTCGCGGCGGATCACGCGCAGCGGCGGCACGGCCGCGAGTTGCAGCACCGGCGGCAGGCCGAAGCCGAGCAGCAGGCTCATGCCCATGCCCAGGCCCAGCAACACCGGCCAGAGGCCCGGCGCCGGCAGATTGACCTCGATCAGTCCCGCCAGCATCGCGATGAAGCCGTAATGCAGCAGGAAGCCGAGCAGCACGCCGATCGCGCTGCCGATCAGGCCGACGGTGGCGAACTCCAGCGTGAACACCCAGGTCAGCCGGCGCTGCGGCTGGCCAAGCACGCGCAGCATCGCGCAGTCGTCGAGGTGACGGTTGGCGAATTCACGTGCCGCGAGCGCGACCGCGATGGCGGCGAGCAACGCGGCCAACAGCGCGACGAGGTTCAGGAACTTGGTCGCGCGGTCCAGCGTCTGGCGCATCTCGGGGCGGCCCGTCTCGAGCGACTCCAACCGTACGCCGCGCCAGTTGCCATCCTTCATCTGCTGGCGGGCCTGCGCGTTGAACTGCTGCACCGAGGTCGCCTGGCCGATCACCGCGAAGCGGTAGGTGATGCGGCTCGCGGGCTGGATCAGCGCGGTCGCGGCGATGTCCGACTGCGCCAGCATCACGCGCGGCGCGAAGTTCATGAAGCCGGCGCCGCGATCGGGCTCGTTCGAGATCTCGCCGGCAATCTTCAGCGTCGAATCACCGAGCAGCAGCGGATCGCCGACCTTCAGTCCCAATGCGCTCAGCACGCCCGGATCGACCCACACGGTGCCGGCCGCCGGCGCGCCCACCTGGCGGCCGTCCTTCAGCGCCAGCGCGCCGCGCAGCGGATAACGCGGGCTGACCGACTTCACCGCCACCAGCCGGCTGCCGCCGCCCTGGTCCTCGTTGGCGCGGGCCATGCTGGGGAAGTTGAGCGTCTCGACGCTGCTCAGGTTCAGGCGCTGGGCAAGTTCCTTCAGCGGCGCGGGTGTCGGTTGATCGCTGGCGACGACCGCGTCCCCGCCCAGCAGTTGCGCCGCGTCGCGACGCAAGCCCTGGTCCAGCCGGTCCGACAGGAAGGCCACCGCGCACACCGCGGCGACGGCCAGCATCAGGGCCAGGATCAGCAGATGGAGTTCGCCCGCGCGGAAGTCGCGCCAGGTCTGCAGTCCCATCTGCCGCCATAACGACGGCGGTCGGCGGCCCGTGGGAGAACCGGAAGCCGGCCGGGCCGAGGGGGTCCCGGCCGGCGTGCCGGCAGGGGCGCCGGCGGGGGTGGCGGACGGAGAAGACGGGTGCGCGCTCATGCGCGGACTGTAGCGAACCGCATGCCCGCGCGCTGGCACGGGGGTGCGGCCATGCAATCGGCTTGAACAGTCCGTGCAAGCGGTTTTGACGATGCGGCTCCCGCCCGGGCGTTCAATGGAACGCATGAACACCCACTTCCCTCCCCTGTTCGTCTCCCATGGCTCGCCGATGATCGCGCTGGAGCCCGGCGAGGCCGGCGCCTTCATGCAGCGCCTGGGCCGCACGCTGGACGCCGTCTGGGGCCGGCCGAAGGCGGTGCTGGCGATCTCCGCGCACACGACGGCGCGCGAAGCCGTCCTGCTCGGCACCAACCGGCACGAGGCGGTGTACGACTTCGGCGGCTTCCCGCCGGCGCTCTATCAGCTGCGTTACGACGCGCCGGGTGACCGGGCGCTGGCGACGCTGCTCGGCGAGACGCTCGCGCTGCCGGTGGTCGATCATGGCGGCCTGGACCATGGCATCTGGACCGCGCTGCGCTACATCTACCCGGACGCGGATGTGCCCGTGATCCCGCTCACGCTGACGCCGCACGCCTCGCCGGCGCAACTGATCGAGCTCGGCGACAAGCTGCAGGCGCTGTCGCGCGAGGGCGTGTTGATCCTGGGCACCGGCAGCATCACGCACAACCTGCGCCTGCTGATGCGCGCGGCGTCCGAGGACATGCCCGAGATGGCCGAATCGGCGGCGTTCAGAGGCTGGTTCGCGGAGCGCTCCGCGGCCCGGGACTGGGAGGCGCTGGCGGCCTATCGCACGCAGGCGCCGGCGGCCGCGCTGATGCACCCGACGGACGAGCATCTGCTGCCCTGGTATGTCGCCGCGGGCGCGGGTGGTCGCGACGACGCGCCCATCCGCATCCACGACGGCGTCACCTTCGGCGCGCTCGGGATGGACGCCTATGCGTTCGGCCCGCAGGCCAAGCGCCTGTCCCAGGCGCTGGCCGACTGAGCCTTCAGCGGGCGGTCTGCGCGGCGGTCAGAGGAAGATCGCCGCCAGGATGCCGAGGATCAGCGCCCACTTGACGACGTAGTAGCCGGTGCGGGACTTCGCCTTGAACGCCTTGAAGAACAGGCGCACTTTGTAGGCGTGATAGAAGAACTTGTTGAGGCCGCCGATGGGCTCGCTCTCCAGGTTCTGCGTCGCAGCGGACGTCATCACCAGCTTGCCGAACGCACGGTTCAACCAGCGGATCGGCGCGAAGTGGACCGGGCGCTCCACGTCGCAGAACAGGATCACGCGCTGATGCGTCGTGGTGTTCTCGGCGTAATGGATGAAGGTCTCGTCGAACATCACGTCCTCGCCGTCCTTCCAGTGGTACTTCTCGCCGTCGACGTCGATGTAGCAGCCGGGGTCATTGGGCGTCGTCAGGCCGAGGTGGTAACGCAACGAGCCCGCGTACGGGTCGCGGTGGCGCACCAGCTTCGCGCCCGGCGGCAGCGACGCGAACATCGCCGCCTTCACGCCGGGGATCTGCTTGAGCAGCTCGACCGTCTTCGGGCACAGCGCGTTCGCCGAGGCCATGTCCCGGTCGTACCACTTCAGGTAGAAGCGCTTCCAGCCGGTGCGGAAGAACGAGTTGAAGCCGATGTCGTTGTAGCCGGACGCGGCCTTGATGTAGCCCTCGTCGTTGAGCTTGAGGGCTTCCTCGCGGATCACCTGCCAGTTGTCGCGCAGCAGGCTGAGCTCGGGGAATGCCGAGGTCTTCAGGTAGGGCGTGGCGGGGGCGCGGGAGAACAGGTACATGACCGCATTGATCGGCGAGATCAGCACGGTGAAGTCGGTCAGCGCGCGGGCCAGCTTGAAGCGGACACGCCCGCGGAAGTGGGCATACAGCGCCGAGGCGATGAAGATCGCCAGCACCCAGTAACGCGTGGGCGGCAGCCAGTCGGCCATGTGCGGGACTCCAGCAAGAGAAGCCGGCGATTATCGACGATCGAATGCGAGCGACACCGCCCAGAACATCAAGCCCCCGAACGCGAGGGCGACCCCCACCCATCCGGTGGACGTCCAGCCGTGGCCGGCGGCGATCGCCAGGCCGCCCAGCCAGGGGCCGAGCGCGTTCGCCGCGTTGAAGGCCGAGTGGTTCAGCGCCGCGGCCAGCGTCTGCGCCTCGCCGGCGACGTCCATCAGCCGGGTCTGCAGCACGGCGCCGAGACCGCCGCCGCAACCGATCAGGAACACCACCGGCAGCAGCGTCCACAGGCTGCCGGCCGCGAACGGGTACAGCGCCAGCGACGCCGCGCTCCACAGCAGCAGCCCCCCGATGGTGGGCATCAGCGCGCGGTCGGCGGCCCAGGCGGAGACCAGCGTGCCCGCGGTCATGCCCATGCCGAACACGCTCAGCACGACCGGCAGCATGCCGGGGCCGGTGCGCGTGACCTCCAGCAGCGTGGAGCCGAGGTAGGTGTAGACGGCGAACATGCCGCCGAAGCCGATCGTCGCGATCCCGAGCGTCAGCCAGACCTGGCGACGGCCGAGCGCGCCGAGCTCGCGCATGGCACTGGCGCCGGGCTGGACGCGATCGCGCGGCGCATGCAACGCGACCAGCGCGGCGGTCAGCAGCGCCAGCAGCGTCACGACGCCGAAGCCCCAGCGCCAGCCGGCCCACTGCCCCAGAGAGTTGGCCAGCGGCACGCCGACGATGGTCGCCACGGTGAGCCCCAGCATCATGAGACTGACCGCCTGCGCGCGGCGCGCTGGCGCGACCAGCGAGGCGGCGACCAGCGCGCCGACGCCGAAGTAGGCGCCATGCGGCAGGCCGCTGAGGAAGCGGAACAGCAGCATCGCGTGATAGCCGGGGGCGAGCGCGCTCAGGCCATTGCCGACGGCGAAGGCCAGCATCAGCGCGATCAGCAGCGTGCGTCGCGGCACCTTGGCGCCGAGCACCGCCAGCAGCGGCGCGCCGACCACCACGCCCAGCGCGTAGGCGCTGATCACGTGGCCCGCCGTCGGGGCATCGATGCCGAGATCGGGCGCGAAGAACGGGACCAGGCTCATCGCCGCGAATTCGGTCGTGCCGATCGCGAAACCGCCGATCGCCAGCGCGAGCAGGGCCCAGCCCGTGTGGGCGGCCGGCGTCGGGTCGTCGGAGAGCTGGGGGGAAGCGATCGGAGAGGCGGCGGACATGTCGGACGGCTGAAAGGAAACGCTCAGGGAGCGTTCAGGAAACGTTCAGCATTGCAACACGGATCGGGTCGCCCCACCGGTGGCGGGGACTGGAGAGCGCCCTGTGGAAGGGGCTGGGGCCGCCTGCCTGGAGCGGCGCCGTAGGCACTTGTCGCAGGCGTGTCTCTGGAGCGGGCGAAGGGAGTCGAACCCTCGTCATTGGCTTGGGAAGCCAAGGTAATAGCCGTTATACGACGCCCGCGGAGGAGGCGCATTATGGCCCAAGCGAGCGGCGGTCTAGCGGCCCCAGGGCCACCGCTCAGCGGGTGCGCTGACCGATCAGTTGAGACAGCAGGCGCTGGAGTTCTGCTTCGGCCAGCGGGTTCAGGCCCACGAAGCGGCAGCCGATGTGGACCTGTTCGCCGGCAAGGAAGGACCGGAAACTGCGCCGGATACGCACCTCGAGATCGGTCACCAGCACGAGCTGATCGCCGACCATCACCCTCGCCTGCGAGACCTTCTGGCCGAGGAACAGGCCGCGTCCCTCCTCGACCGTGCCGCGCAGCCCGAGACCGCCCAGCGACACGTCGTCCACGCTCAGGCTGCGGGCGCGGCCCAGCAGCACAAACTCGACGCGCACCGCGGGCCCGAGCGGCACGTCGCGGCGCGGGGTGCTGCGGCGCTCGTCGCCGTCGCCGTCGCCGTCGACATCCTCGGAAACTGCCTCAGCGTCGGCGTCGGCCTCGGCCGCAATCACATCGACGGCGTCGACGTCGGCGATAGCGGGGGCGATAGCGGGGGCGATGCCTTCGGCGGCGACTGGCGCTTCATTGGCCGCGGGCGGTTTCGGTCGGAATCGGAGGCGGAACATGGGAAGGTCGGAAAGCACAGGCCCCCGGGTTGTATGCGCTCCGGGTGAACGCCTTCATGTCTGGCCGACCTGGAAACGTGACCGATTTCACGCCCGAGAACATCCGCTTACAGGACCCACCCACCGTCGATCGTGAGGCTGGCGCCGGTCATGTAGCCCGACTCGGGGCCGGCGAGGTAAGACACCAGCGCCCCGATCTCGTGGGGCTGGCCCATCCGGCCCAGCTTCAACTTGTCCTGAAGGTAGTCCGCGAACGGCGCGGTCATGTCCGTGGCGATCGGCCCCGGCTGCACGTTGTTGATCGTGATGCCCCGCGGCGCGAGATCCAGTGCGAGGTTCTGGACCATCGAGGCCACCGCCGCCTTGGTCATCGCGTACACGCTGCTGCCCGGCGACCCGGTGCGGATCGCCGTGTTGCTGCCGATGGTGATCACCCGCCCGCCATCGCGCATCTGCGCCACCGCGGCCTGGATCGCGAGGAAGACGCCGCGTACGTTGACGCTCAGAGACAGGTCGAGGTCTTCGAGCGACACGACGTCGATCGTCCCGTGCCGCAGCACGCCCGCGTTGACGACGACCGCGTCCAGCCGTCCCAGCCGCTCGGCCGCCGCGGCGACCGCCGCGCGGATCGCGACCGGATCGGCGCTGTCGGCCTGGATCGCCAGGCCTCGCCCGCCGGCGGCCTCCACCACGCCGAGCGCCGCTTGCGCCGCGTCCGGCCGCGACACATAGGTCAGCGCGACGTCGAAACCATCCTTCGCGAGTCGCTCCACGATGCCCGCGCCGATGCCGCGCGAACCACCGAAGACCAGCGCGACACGTCGAGTGCCCTGCTGATCCGGGCTCATGTTGTCATGCTTCATTGCTTCCACTCTTTTCTGGAACGATCGTTCCATAATTGGTCAAAAAAAACAGACTCACTTCAGAGCCTGCAGGGACAGTCGCGCCAACTCGCGCAATTCGGTGTCCGTCGCGCCTCCGCGCGCAGCCAGACGCAAGGCGGCGATCTGCGCGAAGACGAAGGCCACGGCGTGTTTCGCTTCAACCACCGCGGACAGCTCGCCCTTGGCCTGCGCATCCCGGAGGCGTTCCAGCAGCGCCGCCTGCATCGCCCGGCCGCCCGCCTCGCGGATCTCGACCAGCGCGGCGCTGCCTTCGCTGTCCATGCCGAACTCCTGGACCGAGCCCACGCCCAGGCAGGGCAGGTGCGCCTCGTTCACGACGCGCTTGAGCAATCGCTCGATGCCGTCCAGCGCGGTCTTGCCGCTCTTGAGCGCCTCGATGTGCCGGCTGGTCTCGCTCTGCGCGTAACGCTGCAACGCCGCGCAGTACAGGGGCCACTTGCCGCCGTAGGTGCTGTACAGGCTCTGCTTGCCAATGCCCATCGAGGCGGTGAGCATCTCCGCGGAACTGCCCGCGTAGCCGTGCTCGCGGAACACCGCCACCGCGGCGTCCAGCGCTTCGTCGGGATCGAACTGCTTGGGTCTGGCCATGTGGCGGACTGTAGCGATTCTGGAATGACCGTTCCATAAATGAGGCTTTCACCTCGGACCGGTGCCAGGATCGAACCGACCTCAGTCCCAGGCGGGCGCGAAGTCCGGATTGGCCAGCCGTTCGCCGCGATCGAGCGTGGCGATGCGGGCCATGTCGTCATCGCTCAGGCGCAAGCGCAGCGCCTCCAGGTTCGCGGCCTGGTTGGCGGGCTTCGTCGACGACGGGATCACCGCGAATCCCCGTTGCAACAGCCAGGCCAGCGACACCTGCGCCGGCGTCGTGCCATGTCGCGCGGCGATGTCGAGCAGTACCGGCTCGGTCATGACCTTGCCGTAGGCCAGCGGCATGTAGGCGGTCAGGGGCAAGCCCGCCGCCTTCGCATGGTCGACGACCTGGCGGTTCTGCAGGAACGGGTGGATCTCGACCTGGTTGGTCGCCAACTCGCCGACGCCGACGAGATCGATCGCTTCACGCATCTGCGCGACGGTGAAATTGGACAGGCCGATCGCCCGCGTCAGGCCGAGGCGCTTCGCTTCGATCAGCGCGTCGAGGGTGTCCTTCAGCGGCACCGCGCCGCCGGGCGACGGCCAGTGGATCAGCGTGAGATCGACAGCCGCCATGCGCAGCTTCGCGAGGCTCTCACGCAGGCTGGGAATCAGGCGGTCGCCGGCCAGTTGCTCGGTCCAGATCTTGGTCGTGACGAACAGCTCGGCGCGCGGCACGCCGCTCTCGGCGATCGCCTGGCCGACCTCGGCTTCGTTGCCGTAGATCTGGGCGGTGTCGATGTGACGGTAGCCGAGCGACAGGCCGCTCTTGACCGCATCGATGACGACCTGGCCCTTCAGGCGGAAGGTGCCGAGGCCCAGCGGCGGCATGGGGATGGCGACGGGGTGGGAGGTGGGGTGGGAGGTGGGTGTGCTCATGAGGAACTCCGGAAGATGCGGGACGGGCGCAGCGAGCGTGCGCGATCAATGGCCGACGGCGATGGGCGCGGCGCCGGCGGCACGCGCCGGCAGCGGGAAGCGGCGGTCGAGGCGCCCTGCCAGCACGGTGAGCGCGAAGGCGCCGAGCACGACGATCGCGCCGATCCAGGGCGTGTGCAACAGGCCCAGATGCTCGACGATCAGACCGCCGCCCCAGGCGCCGCCGGCGATGCCGAGGTTGAACGCGGCGATGTTCAGGCCCGAGGCGACGTCGACGGCCTGGGGCGCATGCGCTTCGGCCTGCTGGACGACGTAGAGCTGTAGACCCGGCACGTTGCCGAAGGCGAAGGCGCCCCAGGCGAGCACGGTCAGCACGGCGAAGACCGGCGACTGCGCGGTGAGGCTCAGCACGAAGAGCACGGCGGCGAGCCCGAGGAAGATCAGCTTGAGCGCGCCGATGGGGCCGCGCTTGTCCGCGAGCTTGCCGCCCCAGACATTGCCGACCGCAACCGAGAGGCCATACACGAGCAGCACGAGGCTGACGCCGTTGGCGGAGATGCCGCTGACCTGCTGGAGGATCGGGGCGAGGTAGGTGAAGGCGATGAACGAACCGCCGTAGCCGACCGCCGTCATCGCGTAGACGAGCAGCAAGCGCGGCTGACGCAGCGGCTCGAGCTGGTGAAGCAGGCTGGCCGGCGCGGGCTGGGCGAGCTTGCGCGGGACGAAGGCCAGGCTGGCGAAGAAGGCGACGAGGCCGAGCGCCGCGACGGCGAGGAAGGTTGCGCGCCAGCCGAAGTGCTGGCCGACGAAGGTGCCCAGCGGCACGCCGGTGACCAGCGCGACGGTGAGCCCCGAGAACATCGTCGCGATGGCGCTGGCGGCCTTCTCGCGGGGGACGAGGCTGGTGGCGATGGTCGAGCCGATCGAGAAGAACACCCCGTGCGCCAGGCCGGTCAGCACGCGGGCGACGACGAGCGCGCCATAGCCCGGCGCGAGCCATGCGAGCAGGTTGCCGGCGGTGAACAGCAGCATCAGCGCGAGCAGCAGCCGCTTGCGCGGCCAGCGGCCGGAGAGCGCGGTGAGGACGGGGGCGCCGATGGCGACGCCCAGCGCGTACAGCGAGACCAGCAGGCCCGCGGACGGCAGGCTGACGCCGAGGTCGGCGGCCATGGTCGGGATCAGGCCCACGATGACGAATTCCGTGGTCCCGATGGCAAAGGCGCTGACGGTCAGCGCCCATAAGGCGATCGGCATGAGGGGCTCCTGCAAAGCGTGGAACGTGAGGGAACGGTCGCCAGTGTTCCCTGTTCCAACTTGCAGAAAAAGCCGTCAATCTTCAAAACATTGTTGATTAAAAGGCAAGTTCCAGTGAGCCAACCGATGCGGCGCACCCTTCCAACTGGCGAACCAATTTCACGGGCGCATCACTGCGAAGCTTCCTTCCTGCAAGAGCGCCCGCCATGCCCCATTCATTTCCAGCTTCATTCCGGAGCATCCCCTCTTCATCCGCTCAGATTCAGCACCCGACCACTGGACAGAGCCATTCGTACGGACCAGACCCCTACAAGCTGCAACGCTTCCTCGATGCGCAGAAGCAGAGGGACAGCGGGCGTGACCTGATCGACGTCGACATCAACTCAGGCCAGGTGCAACACGACTGGATGTGGTACGTCTTTCCCCAGGTCAAAGGCCTCGGGAACTCAGCGCTCTGCAATGACTACGGCATCAATTCATTGGCGGAGGCTGAAGCATTCTTCAAGCACCCCGTCCTTGGCAGGAAGATGATGGAGCGGCTCGACACGATTGACCATGCCCTCAGGACTCAGTACTGCATGAACGCCGACATCTACCTCGGAAAGCAGCGTGCCCCGAAGCTCGCGGCGTGCCTGACGCTCATGTTCCAGGCGACCGGCGACAAGAAGATCGAACGCTTTCTGAAGGACCACTTCGGCTCAAACCATGAGCCGACCATGAAGGTCCTGCGCGGATGGCAAGACTGGCACTACCGCCAGACGAGCGTGGACACGTACAACCTCGAGCGATTCTTCGATCGCGATCCAAAGCGGTTTGACCGGATCGTCCAAAACCTCAGCAGAGGCTCGATGGAGCTTCAATCCTTGCCTTACATCTTTCCGCGGATGCGTCGCGCCGGCGAAACGCAACGGATGGATCGAGCAGGCATGACCTGCGAGGATGAGATGTGGACCTACGCGTACCGTCCCGAACTCCGCCGCAACTTGAACTTGGCCATGGATGCGCTGCTCGCCAACAGGGCGGGCGTCACCGCGCAGGACATCTTTGGCAAAGCCGGTGCCACGCAGGTCGAGGCGTCGATGAGATTCATCAACAGGAGCGTGGATTTAACGGACTTGTTCGACAAGTCAAAGGAGATTCTTGAACGATTCTTCGGCGCGGAGGACCGCCGAGCGCCCAAGGCCTCGCCATCCGTCGCCGACGCCACGACGGCACGTCCACACGCGCAGCCTGATCGGAACCAACGCGTCAACGCGCAGCGACTCCCGGCGGCTCATATCGGCACTTCCAAGGCGGCAAGCTCGCACGCCACGCTTGGGCAGACCGGTCCTTTCAACCCGGAACGCTTCCTGAAGACCCACGGTCGGACGATCGACAACTTCGTCAACGAGTTGCGGGCAGGCCGCAAGCAGACGCACTGCATGTGGTACGCGTTTCCTCAGCTCGAAGGCCTGGGCAAAAGCAAGGAGGCCAGGACCTACGCGCTCAGGTCGATGGACGATGCCCGTCTCTACCTGGCTGAGCCCCTCTTGAGACGGAACTACGAGCGCTGCCTCGATGCGTTGATGGATGACAGGAACAAGGGCCGCGACGCCTTGTCGATTCTGGTGAATCCGATTGACGTGCAGAAGCTCCAATCCTCGCTGACCCTCTTCCGGTATGCCGCTGACGACGACACCTTGATCACGAAGATCGACGACGTCCTGGCGCGCTACTTCGGCCATCACCTCTGCCAGCGAACGAGGGACGCCTGCTTGAATCAGCCAAGGGCGCACTGACGCAGGCGCGGCGCCATCACGCGCCTTGCGACCGCCTGGCGCGGGGCCGGCTCTATCATCCGGCCCTCCCCGCGCCCTCACGCCGTCGATGAAAAGCTCCCTCGATGAACTCGCCGTCCTCGCCGCCATCGTCGATGCGGGATCGATCAGCGCGGCGGCGGAGCATCTGGGGCAGACGGTCTCCGCTGTCAGCCGCTCGCTGAGCCGCCTCGAGCAGAAGCTGGGCACGACGCTGATGCGGCGGTCCACGAGACGTCTGGAACTCACCGAGGAGGGCCAGTTCTTCCTCGCCCGCGCCCGCAACGTGCTGGCCGCCGTCGAGGACGCCGAGGAACAGCTGGCGCTGCGCCGCGACCAGCCCGCCGGGCGGCTGCGCGTGAATGCGGCCTCGCCGTTCATGCTCCATGTGCTGGTGCCGTTGATCGGCGGCTTTCGCGAGCGCTATCCGCAGATCGAGCTCGAACTCAACAGCAGCGACCAGATCATCGACCTGCTGGAGCAGCGCACCGACGTCGCGCTGCGCATCGGCACGCTCGCCGATTCTTCGCTGCATGCGCGGCCGCTCGGCAGCTTCCGGCTGCGGGTGCTCGCGAGTCCCGCCTACCTCGCCGCGCGCGGACGTCCGACCCAGGTCGAATCGCTCGCGAACCACTCGCTGCTCGGTTTCACCGCGCCGGAAAGCCTCAACACCTGGCCCCTGCGCTGGTCCGGCGGCGAGGGCTATCCGATCAAGGCCGCGGTGAGCGCGTCCTCGGGCGAGACGCTGCGCCAACTGGCGCTCGCCGGCCAGGGCCTCGTGTCGCTGTCCGATTTCATGACCGCGCGGGACCGCGCCGACGGCACGCTGGTGCAGGTCCTCGCGACGCACACGGTCGACACGCGCCAGCCGGTGCACGCGGTCTATTACCGCAACACCGCGCTGGCCTCGCGCATCAGCTGCTTCCTCGACGACCTCGCAGCCCAGATGGCGAACCTCACTGCCTGACCCACCCTGTCGTGCCCGCGTCGATGCGCGCCGGACCGCGCCATGCGACCTTCACTTGTTCAGGTCGCCCATGCACAGGTACTTCGTCTCGACGTATTCGTCGATGCCCTGGTGCCCGCCCTCGCGGCCCAGGCCCGATTGCTTGACGCCGCCGAACGGCACCTCCGCCGTCGAGATCAAGCCGGTGTTGATGCCGACCATGCCGTACTCCAGGCCTTCGGACACGCGCGTGATGCGGCCGATGTCGCGGGCGTAGAAGTAGCTCGCCAGGCCGAACTCGGTGGCGTTGGCCAAGGCGACGCCCTCGGCCTCCGTGCCGAAGCGGAACACCGGCGCCACCGGACCGAAGGTCTCCTCGCGCGCGCACAGCATGTCGGCCGTCGCGTCAGACAGCACCGTCGGCTGGAAGAAGCGGTCGTGCAGCCGCGCGCCGCCGACCAGCACCTTCGCGCCCTTCTCCACCGCATCGGCGACGTGGCGCTCGACCTTCTCGATCGCCGCGTCCTCGATCAGCGGCCCCTGCGTCACGCCGGCCTCGAAGCCGTTGCCGACCTTCAGCCCGCCGACCTTCTCCGCCAGCTTCGCCACGAACGCGTCGTACACACCCGCCTGCACGTAGAGCCGGTTCGCGCACACGCAGGTCTGGCCCGCGTTGCGGTACTTGCTCGCAATCGCGCCCTCGACGGCGCTGTCGATGTCGGCGTCGTCGAAGACCAGGAACGGCGCGTTGCCGCCCAGCTCCAGCGACAGCTTCTTGATCGTCGGCGCGCATTGCGCCATCAGGATCCGGCCGACCTCCGTCGAGCCGGTGAATGACAGGTGCCGCACCACGTCGCTCTCGCACAGCACCTTGCCGATGGCGATGGAGTGCTCCCCGTCGCCGGTGATCACGTTCAACACGCCGGCCGGCATGCCGGCGCGCTGCGCCAGCTCCGCCGCGGCCAGCGCGGTCAGCGGCGTCTGCTCCGCCGGCTTGATCACGACCGGGCATCCGGCCGCCAGCGCCGGCGCCACCTTGCGGGTGATCATCGCCAGCGGGAAGTTCCACGGCGTGATGGCCGCGCACACACCCACCGGCTGCTTGATGACCATGTAGCGCTTGGTGGGGTCGGTCGTCGGCACGATCTCGCCGCGCACGCGCTTGGATTCCTCCGCGAACCATTCGACGAAGCTCGCGCCGTAGACGATCTCGCCGCGCGCCTCGGCCAGCGGCTTGCCCTGCTCCGCCGTCAGGATGCGCGCCAGGTCGTCCGCATGCTGGATCAGCAGGTGGTACCAGCGCATCAGGATCGCGGCCCGCTCCTTGGCCGTCTTCGCCCGCCACGCCGGCCAGGCGGCGTTCGCGGCCGTCACCGCCGCGTCGGCCTCGGACGCGCCCAGGTTGGCCACGTGCGTCAGCAGCGCGCCGGTCGCCGGGTCCTCCACATCGAAGCGGCTCGTGCCGCCCACCCACTCGCCGTTGATCAGCGCGTCGGTCTTCAGCAGGCTCGGGTCCTTCAGCTGCGCCAGCGGGGAGGTCTTGGGGTCCATCGTCGCCATGTCATATCTCCGCGTCCCGTCTCCGGGCAAGGCAGGCATCCTAGCGGCGCCACCGGGGCCGCCATGTCAACGCCGCGTCACCTCCTGTGCGCCCATGTACGGCTTCCCGGCCGGTAAGCCGCGCCTGCGGCGCGGGTTGACTCCGCATCACAACACTGCAGCGAGGGCCGGAAGGGCCCGCTCCTATAATCGAAAGCTTCGCGAAATCAGGCGCTTGCAGGCGGCCACCCGCCGCCCCGGCGTCGATCACGGGCGGACATGCGCCCGGATCGGAGCCGGCAACCCGCGCACCCGCGAAGACACAACTGGATTCACATCGCAGCGTCGTCTGCGCCACACCCGACCCGCCAGGCCCATCAAGCAAAGGACAGGCATGAAAGCCGCAGAGATCCGCCACACCTTCCTGAAGTTCTTCGAGTCCAAGGGCCACCAGATCGTCGCGTCCAGCCCGGTCGTGCCCGGCGACGACCCGACGCTGCTGTTCACCAACGCGGGGATGAACCAGTTCAAGGACGTGTTCCTGGGCTTCGACAAGCGCGCCTACTCGCGCGCGACCACGGCGCAGAAGTGCATCCGCGCCGGCGGCAAGCACAACGACCTGGACAACGTCGGCTACACCGCGCGCCACCACACCTTCTTCGAGATGCTGGGCAACTTCAGCTTCGGCGACTACTTCAAGAAGGACGCCATCGGCTACGCCTGGGAACTGCTGACGCAGCACTTCAAGCTGCCGGCGGAGAAGCTGTGGGTGACGGTGTACTCCGAGGACGACGAGGCCTACGAGATCTGGAACAAGCAGGTCGGCGTGCCCGCCGAGCGCATCGTGCGCATCGGCGACAACAAGGGCGGCCGCTACATGTCCGACAACTTCTGGATGATGGGCGACACGGGCCCCTGCGGCCCCTGCACCGAGATCTTCTACGACCACGGTCCGGACGTGGCGGGCGGCCCTCCGGGCTCGGCCAATGAAGACGGCGACCGCTACATCGAGATCTGGAACAACGTCTTCATGCAGTTCAACCGGACTGAAGACGGCGTGATGCACAAGCTGCCCAAGCCCAGCGTCGACACCGGCATGGGCCTGGAACGCCTGACGGCCGTGCTGCAGCACGTGCATTCGAACTACGAGATCGACCTGTTCGTGAACCTGCTGGCCGCGGCCAAGCAGAGCGTGGACGCCGCAACGCCTGGCACCGGTGACTGCGACAAGGAATCCCCGTCGCTGAAGGTCATCGCCGATCACATCCGCGCCTGCTCGTTCACCGTCGTCGACGGCGTCATCCCGGGCAACGCCGGCCGCGGCTACGTGCTGCGCCGCATCGCCCGCCGCGCGATCCGCCACGGCTACAAGCTGGGCGCGCGCGCGCCGTTCTTCCACAAGCTCGTGGCCGCGCTGGCCAAGGAGATGGGCGAGGCCTATCCCGAGTTGCGCCGCGATGAAGCGCGCGTGACCGAGGTGCTGAAGCAGGAAGAGGAGCGCTTCTTCAAGACGATCGCGACCGGCATGGAGCTGCTGGAATCGGCCCTGGCCGGCGGCGCGACGCAGATCGACGGCGACACCGCCTTCAAGCTGCACGACACCTACGGCTTCCCGGTGGACCTGACCGCCGACGTCTGCCGCGAACGCGGCGTGACCGTCGACGAGGCCGGCTTCAACCGCCTGCTGGAAGAGCAGAAGGACCGGGGCCGTCAGGCCGGCAAGTTCAAGATGGCGCAGGGCCTGGCGTACACCGGCGCCGCGACCACCTTCCACGGCTACGACCACCTGACGCGTGACGAAGCCCAGGTCGTCGCGCTGTACGTCGACGGCAGCGCGGTGCAGAGCGCCGACGCCGGCGACGACGTCGTGGTCGTGCTCGACCACACGCCGTTCTATGCGGAAAGCGGCGGCCAGGTCGGCGACGCCGGCGAACTGCGCAACGCCACGACCCGCCTGGTCGTCGACGACACGCTGAAGATCCAGGCCGACGTGTTCGGCCACCACGCGCAGGTCGTCGAAGGCACGGTCAAGGTCGGCGACGTCTTCGCCGCCAAGGTCGACGCCGAGCGCCGCGCGAAGACCATCCGCAACCACAGCGCGACCCACCTGATGCACAAGGCGCTGCGCGAGGTGCTGGGCGCGCACGTCCAGCAGAAGGGCTCGCTGGTCAACGCCGAACGCACCCGCTTCGACTTCGCCCACACCGCGCCGATGACCGCCGAGGAAATCCGCAAGGTCGAGGCCATCGTCAACGCCGAGATCCTGGCCAACGCCGACACGCAGGCCGCCGTCATGGCACTGGACGACGCGCAGAAGAGCGGCGCGATGATGCTGTTCGGCGAGAAGTACGGCGAGACCGTGCGCGTGCTGAGCATCGGCTCGTCGAAGGAACTCTGCGGCGGCACGCACGTGCGCCGCACCGGCGACATCGGTCTGTTCAAGATCGTCGCCGAGAGCGGCGTCGCGGCCGGCATCCGTCGCGTCGAGGCGGTCACCGGCGACAACGCGCTGCACTACCTGCAGTCGCTGGAGACGACCGTGCAGGCCGTCGCCGGCACGCTGAAGGCCGCGCCCGCCGAACTGGAACCGCGTGTCCACGCGGTGCTGGAGCAGCTCCGCGCGCTGGAGAAGGAACTGGCCGCCGCCAAGAGCAAGCTGGCTTCCGCGCAGGGCGACGAACTGCTGTCGCAGGCGGTCGACGTCAAGGGACTGAAGGTGCTGGCGGCGACGCTGGTCGGCGCCGACGCCAAGACGCTGCGCGAGACGATGGACAAGCTCAAGGACAAGCTCAAGACCGCCGCGATCGTGCTGGCCGCCGTCGACGGCGACAAGGTCCAGCTGGCCGCGGGCGTCACCGCGGACAGCATCGGCAAGGTCAAGGCCGGCGAGCTGGTCAACTTCGTCGCGCAGCAGGTCGGCGGCAAGGGCGGCGGCAAGCCGGACCTGGCGATGGCCGGCGGCACCGACGCCAAGGCCCTGCCCGCCGCGCTGGCGAGCGTGCAGGCCTGGGTCGGCGAACGCGTCTGACTCCCCCCTCGAACAGACTCCGGGACACGGGCGACGATCGAACCGCCCACCCCGGAGTTTCGACGAACAACCTCTTCAAGGGCCCCGGTCGGGCCCTTGTCGTTTCAAGCCACTGGAGCAACCATGACTGACACCCCGATGGACGACGACTTCGGCGACTCGATCGACGTCGAGAACGCGCAGCGCCTCGGCGAGCTGCTGGCCGTGCTGGCCGGACAGGCCGATCCGGATGCGCCGGCGATCACGCTGGACACGATGGACGGCTACCTGACCGCCTTGCGGGTCGGACCGTCCGACGCCGCGCCCATCCAGGCGATGGACGCGCTGTTCGGCGAGGACTGGCCCGCCGGTCTCGACGAGCAGGACCTGACCGACGCGTTCATGGAAGCCTTGCACGTGCGCTGGAACGAGATCGGCGACAGCCTGGAACCCCAGCCCCTGCTGGAAGCGCCTGAGCAGATGCACCTGACGCCGCTGATCTCCGAGTTCGACGAGGAGACCAAGGCCGAGCTGGTCGCGCAGGGCACGATCACCGCGGAACTGCTGGAGCGCATGCCCGCGCCGGGCGCGATGTGGGCGCAGGGATTCCTGCAGGCGGTCGAGGACACGAACGCGTGGTCGCTGCCCGCCGGTGACGGCGCCGACGACCTGCAGGCGATGCTGGAAGCGATCGAGGCCGTGACGCTTGCCGAGGACGCCACGCCGCGCGCCGAGTACGTCCAGCGGGCCTACGAGGAGCCGGAAGGCATCGACCAGAACGCCCTGATCGACGACATGCTGTTCACCGTGCAGGACCTGCGCCTGTTCTGGATGCAGCAGCGCGTGATGAAGGAAGCGATCTCCGGACTGACCTCGGATCCGGACACGACGCACTGATCGCGCGGATCAGACGGGCCCACGCATCGAAGGCGGACTCGGGCCGCCTCGCACAAACGCCGGCCTTGCGCCGGCGTTTTTCATGGCGCCGGCGACGAGGCAGCGCTCAACGCCGCTCGCCTCAAAGCCGGCCCTTGCAGTTCGGCGCACCGCAGCGGCAACGCAGTCGGCCTTCGTGATGGCTCTCGCCATAGTCGGCGCAGATCTCCTCGCCCGGGTCGATGTCGCGGATCGCGTAGAACTCGGCGCGTCCTTGCCGGATGCGCAAGACCGCGTTCGGCGCGCAGCTGTGATTCACGTGGCGCAGCGCGCAATCGGACTTCGTCGCATCGATGGCGGTCTTGTCGGTCACCTCGACCACGTGGATCCGACGCCGCCCCTCGATGCGCCGCCGGGCCTCGCGCACCGGGACGATCTCACCGCGCATCTCGCCGATCTTGCGGCGCGCAGGGATGGACTCGGCGGCGAAGACCCCGAGCCCGTCGATCGGACTCTTGTCCACGGCCAGCGCGAAGCGCTCAGCCGGTTGCGGCTCGCCCTTCGGGCGCGAGGCCGTGTCGGCGGCGGAGGCCGGGGCAGGAGCGGCAGCGACGGAACTCAGTCGAGGCATGAAGGCGACGCGCGGCGCCGGCCGCGACGAAAGGGGGAAACGCACATTGTCGCGCCCTTGCCACTGGTCTCAAGAAGAGCGCGCTTGACGCGTCCGTCGCGTCGCCAAGATACTGGTTCGCATGTCCTTCGCGCTCCGCACCACCCGCCTCGTCCAGATGTGCTGCCTGCATCCGCTGCAGGCGCACCTGTGCGCACGCGGCCAGGGACGGCGTCGAACGCGGCAGACGCCCCCAGGATCCCGGACCCAACGGTCCTGAAGCGATCCACCGGACTCCCCCTGACAAGGCCCGCGCAACCCGCGGGCCTTGTTCATTTCCGCCCCCTCGGTCCTTCCATCCCACCAGGAGAACCCCGATGCAGACCCCGACGAATCCGACCCGCTCCACCGACGATCGCGACGCTGGCCGCCGCGCCGTGCGCATCGCCGAAGGCCTCTCGCTGCGCCGCCCTCGCCCCGAGGACGCCCGCGCGCACGCCGAGCTGGTAGGACACCCGGGCGTGCAACCGTCGCTGCTGCAGGTGCCTTACACCTCCGAGCTGCTCTGGCACGAACGCTTCTCGAAAGTGCCCGACACCAACAGCGGCGAGTTGCAGCTGCTCGCATTCGACGGCGAACGATTGCTGGGGTCCGCCGGACTGCATCCGGTCGGACCGCAGGCGCGGCGCCGGCACGCGATGATGCTGGGCATCGGCGTGCATCCGGACGCGCAGGGTCGCGGTGTCGGCGCGGCCCTGATGGACGCGCTCATGCGGCAGGCGGACGACTGGCTCGGCGTGCTGCGGATCGAGCTCACCGTATTCGCCGACAACACGCGCGCCATCAGGCTCTATGAACGTTTCGGCTTCGAGCACGAGGGCCGCCTGCGCGGCTACGCGTTGCGCGACGGACGTTACGTCGATGCCTTCACGATGGCACGGCTGCATCCGCGGCCGCCCGTGATCGAGCGGACCGCGACCTGAGCCGGGAGCGCGACGGGCCCAGCCCGTCCGTGGCGGTCAATCGGCAGCCAGCGCGGGCACCTGCGCCTCGACCACGCCGTTGACCAGGCGCCACAGGTCGTCGCCGTCCAGCAGGGTGAGCATCTGCGGCCCGTGGCCCTTGAGCAGGTGCACCTGCGCCTGCGCGGCCCAGCCCGGTCGCGTCGGGCTGGGTTGCAGCTGCTCCGCGCCCGCGACGAAGACCTGCCCCAGCTGCTGGACCGCCAGCACCAGACGTTGTCCGGCGCCGGTCTGGCACACCATCAGCGCGGCTTCGTCGCCGCAGGGGCGGTGGAACAGCAACTGACCGAGATCCAGCACGGGCAACATGCGGCCCTCGAAGCTCAGCATGCCGCGCACGGCCGCGGGGGCCGTGGGCCAGGCGGTGATGCGCTGGCGCTCCAGCGCCGCGACCACCTGCACCGCGGGAAGTCCCAGCCACTGGTGGTCGACGAGGAAGCTCGCCACGTCCAGCGTCTTCGCGCCGGCTGGCGGCATCGGCTTGAACGCCACGGGCATCGCGCCTGCGCCGGTCGACTCGCCGGCCGCCAGACGCCCGCCCAGCGGCAGCATCACCAGCGCGGCAAGATCGTTCGCGTCAGGCGGCGTGAGGAGACGGTACTCCCGGTAGCCGCCCGACATCGCCAGGCCATAGGCATGGACACAGCCATCGAGGTCCAGCTCGCCGGTCACATGCTGATCCGACGGCAACGTGGAGAGCGCGGGCAGCGCCATCGGCAGTCGATCGCCCGGCGACCAGCGCGCATCGCTGCTCGCCACGACCTCGCCCGCGCGCGTCACCAGCAGCGCCGCCGCACCGGCCTGGTCAGGCAGGGCCGCACGCAGCATCGCGCGGAACTGCGGCGCGCCGTCGAACACGATCGCGATGCCGCCCACCATGGCCGCGCCATCCGGATGCGGCACGCCGGCCGCGTAGACGAGACAAGGCGCATGGCCGTCGTCGCCGTAAAGGCCGGAAGGCGCATGCGACGACACCACATACTGCCCGGCATCGCGCAAGCCGAGCGCACCGGATACCCAGTCCCCTTGCAGGGAACGCCCGACGTGATGCGCCTGGCTCGGGTCCGACACGGCGACGACACGTCCGGCGCTGTCGAAGACCAGCAGCAACGAGTAGACGGTGTAGAGCGCGTGGATGCTCGCGAGCACCGCTCCGGCCGATGCGGCGTCGCCGTCGGCGAGCGCACGTTGCAGTCGCGCGTCGAGCGCCCACCAGCGGCAGTCGTTGGCGCGTTCATAGAGGTTGCGGTTGACGATGGAGATCGCCAGTTCCGCCTGGAAGCCGGCACCGTCGAAGACGGCGTCCAGCGCGCCGTCCTCGAGCTGCGCGATCGCGCGTTCGAACACCTGGCGCAGTTGGTCTCCCGTGCGTTCGACCTCGTTGAGCAGGGTCACGGCGAAGGCGTTCCCGCCAGCCTGGCCAGCCACGGCGCCCTCGCCGGCGCGGGCGCCGGGCTGCGCATGGGCGCGGCTCTTGAGCTTGCCGTTCCACAGCGAGCGCGACAGCTCGCGCTGGATGCGGCGCGCTTCGACGGGGATGCTGCGCAGTTCCTCGTCGAACAGTTCGCGCGTGTCGAGGTCGCGCGCGCGGCCGGCCTGGCGCTCGGCGGGCGCATCCGCGAAGGCGTGCTGCAGCGGCTGCAGCATCTGCGCCCGCCAGCCGGGTCCGAAGTAGCCTTCATAACCGCTGGCCGTGCTGTCGCAGGCCAGGTAGTCCCGACCGGCGAAATCGAGTCGCCAGCCTTGCGCTTCGCCGGCGTCGGCCAGCGGCGCGCCGAGCGGGATCTGCCAGGGGTCCGAGGTCAGCAGCACGCGCCCTTGCGCATCCTTGAGCACCAGCACCGAGCGTGGCACGCCCGAGCACAGCGCGCGGAAGAGGCCGAGCATCTCGTCCTCGAGCTTGAAGGACAGGCACAGCAGACCGCGCGCGCCGCCGGAGTCGGCGCCGTCATGGCCGCTCACCGCCGCTGCGTAGATCAGGCCGCTGCGGCCGCCGAGCAGCCCGGTCGGGCCGTGCACTTCGACGAAGGCGCGGCCGGGCTCGAAGGCGCCCTGCAGCCGCGCGTCATCGACGACGGGAGCACAACTCGATTCATCCAATGCCGCCAGACGACGCCCGTCGGCGGCCAGCAGCGCGACCTGGTCGTAGACGGAGTACTTGGCGACATAGGCGGCAAAGCGGCGACGCAGCGCCTCGACCTCGCCGGCATCGACATCTCCGGCCGCATCCGCCTGGAGCAGCGCACGCAACGGGCCGTCGCTGGCGAGGAAACCGACGTCGGCAGTCCGTTCGAAGAGGTTGCGCACCAGGATGTCGATCGCGACCTGCGAACGCCCTTGCAAGTGCCCGACCGCATGTCGCAACTGCCGGCGGGCCAGGCTGTCCAGCAGCCGTCCCGTCAGCGCCTCGAAGGCGGTGCGGGTGTCGGCCATGTCGGTGGCCGCGCCGCTCATCTGGCCCAGCAGCGCCAGGCTGTCCCAGGCGCCCTGCAAGCGCAGCAGCGGCTCGCGGTATTCCTCCAGCAGCGGCATGGCGGCCAGCAACGGCGCCACTTCGGCGCTGAACGGCAGGCCTTTCCGATAGACCTTGTTGGATCCCTGCGTCATCTCATTTCCTCCCAACGACCACGCCCTCGTGAGGCGACGCGCGGCAGTGTGGCGCGCGTTGACGACGTTGTCAGGGGGAGAAACGCACGGTTTCCGAGAGTAACTTCGTTGATCGCACGGCGATCAGAGATGAAGTGCCGCGCTGGTGCGGCGATGCCGCGAGTTGGGGAGAAAACCCCGGCGATGCGACAAGCTGGTGCGTCAGTCCATCGACACCGCGGCACCTTCCGAGGTGCGGCGCTGTGTCTGGGCATGGAGTTCGCCGTCGGATGCACGGCTCTGGGGCTGGCTGGTGGCATCGGTGCCGCGTTCCGGCGCCGCCGGTTGCGGCGCGGGCGGGCGACTCGGCTGGCGCTTGCCCGTGATCAGCAGCCGGGCCAGCTTGACGACCTCGCTGGCCTGGGCAGGCGCGGCCGGCACCCACAGCGCAGCGCCGAGCACGGCGACGCCCAGCACCCTCCAAAGGGGCCGATAGGCGGTCAGCGCTTGTTGTTGTCGGCTTTGCATGGTCTCCCCGCGCGAATCTGCATCTTAGCGACGATGAGAGGAGTATCGAAAGTCAGCCCCCTGGCCGCCAGGGGGCGGCGACGAACTGCGCCTTGGAGCGGTTGACTTGCGGAATGGGGGGACGAGAGTCGCCCTTGGGCAGGAGCGCCTGTTTCAGGCCGGCTCCGCGCACCTCGAAGCGCACCTCCTGCAGCACCCGCCCACCTGCATCGAGCAGCGCCAGTTCATGCCGTCCCGGCATCGGCAGCCAGTCCCAGATCGCACCGCGCCCGATGACGCGGCCATCCAGCCGCCATGCCGCGAGGGCGCCACGTTCGAGTCGACCTTCGTGCGTGAATCGCAGCCGCTGCGCCTCCGGCGGGATGTCCGGATCCAACGCGTAGATCGCGCCGTCGATCGGATTGCTGAGCGCCACGGAGGTGCCCGCCGACTGGATGACCGCCTGCTCGGTGCCCGCGACGAACCACTCGCGCCGCACAGGCTCCTGGCCGCCCTCGAAGCGCGTGTCCCGCGGCACGACACCGGCCGGCGGCCTGATCGCCGGCGGCACACCGCCAGCATGAAGCGCCAGCATGATCTCGCGCCACACGGGCGCCGCACCGCTCACGCCAGACACCTGGTGCATCGCTTCGCCGCTCGAGTTGCCGACCCAGACGCCCACCGTGAACCGGCTGGTCCATCCGATGCACCAGTTGTCGCGCATGTCCTTGCTCGTGCCGGTCTTCACCGAGGCCGGGAAAGGCAAAGCCAGCGCGCTGGACAGTCCGAAGGTCAGCGCGCGGGCGTTGTTGTCGGCCAGGATGTCGCCGACGATGAAGCTGGCCTTGGGATCCGCGACCCGACGCGATTCGACCGGCAGCGTTCCGGCCTGCTGGCGCGCATCGCTCCGAGGCGCGCTCACTTCGGCATATCGCCCCCCATTGGCCAGCGCACGGTACGCGTTCGTGAGGGCCAGCAACGTCACGTCGGCGCTGCCCAGTGCCAGCGAGGGGCCATAGAAGCCGCCCGTTTCCGGCAGTTGCAGGCCCAGCGCGTTGAGCCGCTCGAAGACCGCTTCCGGCGTCAGCATCAGCGCCAGCCGCACCGCCGGCACATTCAGGCTGTTGCCGAGCGAGGCCCGGGCGCTGATCCAGCCGCGGTACTGCTTGTCGTAGTTCTGAGGCAAGTACATCCCTGCCCCCGTCGCGATCTGCGCCGGCGAGTCGTCCAGCAGGCTGGCCGCGGTGATCAGGCGACGCTCGATCGCCAATTCATAGAGGAAGGGCTTCAGCGTCGATCCCGGCTGCCGGCGAGCAAGCACATGATCCACCTGGGCCGCATCCGACAGTTGGCTGCCACTCGATCCGACCCAGACGCGGATCTCGCCGCTGGCGTTGTCCAGCACGAGCACCGCCCCGTCCTCGACCTGCCGGCCGGACAGCTCCGCCAGGTGCCGCCGCAGCGACAGCACCGCCACGCGTTGCCAGGTTGCATCGAGCGTGCTGCGTTGGGTCGGCGGCCCGTCCGCTCGCAGTGCGAGGCGGGCGTAATGCGGCGCCCACTGCGGCGCATCCGCGACTGACAGCGCCTTGCGCCGCAGCACGGCGCCGACCTCGTCGACGAGACCGTCACAGCCCTGCCCCATCGCGCGCAGCACGCCGCAGGCGCGCGTCGCGAGGGTCTCGCTCGCGGCGTTCGGTCCGCGCAGCATCGCCGCGAGCAATGCGGATTCGCGCGCGTCGAGCCCGCTGGGGCGCTTGCCGAAGAGCGCCTGGGCCGCTGCGGGCACGCCGACCAGCTCGCCACGAAGAGGCACGCGGTTCAGGTAGGCCTCGAGGATCTGCGCCTTGGTCCACCGCTTCTCCAGTCGTGCGGCCACCCACGCCTGCCCGAGCTTCTGCGTCACGCTGCGTCCGCCGCGCCGGGCCAGATCCTGATCGAGGAGGCCCGCGAGCTGCATCGTCACCGTCGATGCACCGCGCGTGCGGGTGTTCCACAGATTGGCCCAGGCGCTGGCGGCGACGGCCGACCAGTCGACGCCGCTGTGCTCGTAGAAGTGCTGGTCCTCGGAGACCAGCATCGCTCGCAGCAGCGAGGGCGACATCTGGTCCAGCGGCACCCAGGCGAGCACACGCCGGCTGGGGTCGACGCGCAAGGTCTGCAGCAGCTCGCCTCGACGGTCCAGCAGTTGGAAATCCGACACAGGATGCACTGCGCGCGTCTGCGCGAACGAGGGCAGATCCGCGGCCGGCGCCGCGACGGCGGATCCGGCGCCGAGGAGCGTCACGGCCAGCGTGCGCCTCCACCGCGCCAGTCCGCGCAAGCGCCCGGCCGCGGGCGTCTTCAAGGCTGGACCTCCAGGGTCGCATTCGGGACCTCGCCGAAACGGTCGGGCGAATACATCGCCTCGGCGCGCGTCGTCGGCATCTGGAAGCGTCCGGCATTGTTCAGGCGGATCGTGTACTCGAGGACATGCCTGCCGCGCGGCAGGTAATCGAAGTAGGCGCGCCACGCCGTGAAGCTGCGTTCGATGAAGCTGGGCCACGCCTGACCCTCGGCACGCTCGCCCTGCGTATCGATCGTGCCCTCGACCACGGCCGCGCCTGTCGGCATCGGGTCGCTGAGCACCACCCAGGACATGTCGGCGGCCGCGTCGACCTCCAGCCGCACACGCATCACGTCGCCGCGCGACCATCGCGGCGCCGCCTTCTGCGACACGGCAGTGATCGTCCGCTTGATCGCATAACCGGCCGTGAGTGGCGCCTTCAACGGGACGGCGGACAGGGCCTGCACGGTGGCCCAGGGCCGGCCGCCGCCCGTCTGCGTCACGGTCAGCGTGCCGTTGCCCGAGGCGGGCCATGGCAGACGCAACTCGCCGCCCTCGGGCTTCGTCGTCCAGTCGAGCGCGACACTTGAAGCCGCCAGCTTGGCCTCGGTTTTCCCCTTGACCGGCTGCGATTCGAAACGCGCCGAGAACTTCTCGAGCGCCAACGCGCCCCACAGGTTCGCCGTCGTGTTGAACCAGGCGCCCCGCTCCTGACGCGCCAGCGCGCCGACGACCATTCGGGGCAGGTCCTCCTTCCAGCCGGGGTCGTCCACCAGCGCCAGGATCGCGCGCGCCGCCGTCGCATCGCCGCTGCCCATCAGCCACCACCAGGCGTCGGACTCTTCGTTGACGAAACGCAGCGTCGTCCCCGCGAAGCTCAGTCGACTGCGCAACTGGTTCTGCGCCGCGGCGATCTGATTGGCGCGGTCGGGCGCATCGGTCATCCGCTGGTGCAGCACCAGCCAATCCACGACGGTGCCGGTCGGCCAAGTCGTCAGGTTGCGGCCCTCCACGGTGCCCAACTGTCGAGGCGTCGCTTTCCCATACCGTGCCAAGGCGGCCAGCGCCGCAATGCGCCGCGGTTCATCGTCCGGGCGCGGGGCCCAGTGGCGACGCTCCAGTCGTCCTTCGACGAATGCAGCCAAGCCATCGAGCGCCTTGCCCAGCTGCGACGCAGGCAAGGGGCGGCCGGCCTCTTGCGCCACCGACAGCAGATGGGCCGTCAGGACGTCGCTCCCCTGCGTCAGATGCTTCGAAAGCGGGAAATAGGCGAAGAGTCCATCGGCGTCCTGGTAAGTCGCCAGCTGCCCCATCAGCCCATCCCATGCGGCGCTGTCATGCAGCGCGATGAACTTCGAACTCTGCTGCTCGAGGCAGGTATACGGGTATTGCTCGAAATAGCGACGGATGCCCGGCAGCGCCGTCGACAGCTTCGGTTGCAGGCCGATCTGGAGCCCGCCCCGCTTGATGCCTTGCGCAGGGAGCGCGTCGGCGGGCGCGCCGACCGGGATGCTGATGGGCGCGTCGAGTTGACGCAGCGTCGCCTGCAGCACCCGTACGGGCACCGCGGGCTGGACAGCCTGCGTGGTCCGCATGGCGTCCTTCGCGCCACCGCCCTGCTCCTGGGCCTGCGCCTCCCAGACGATGCGCTGGGCGCCTTCGGGGATGACCACGTCCCAGGTCAGCTCCTGGGCTTGACCCGCGGCCAGCTTGACGGTTCGCGCCTCGGCGGGCACCGCCTGGTCGCCGCTCTCGCCGCTCGCCTTGCCCGTCAGCGTCACCTTGAGGTCCATCGCACGAGTCGTGGCGTTGCGAAGCGTGAGCATGGCCTGGACACGGTCGCCTTCGCGCACCAGCGGCGGCAGACCGGAGAGCAGCTGCAGATCCTGACTCACGTTGATGCTGCCCTCGCCAGTACCGAACCGCTGTCCTGGCGCATCGGCAACGGCCACCAGCCGGAAGCGCGTGAGCGAATCGTTCAGCGGCACGCGCACGAGCGCCTCGCCCCGTGCATCGACGGTGACCAGCGGCTGCCAGGTCAGCAGCGTGTCGAACAGCTCGCGCGTCGCGAACCCGCCCCCGCCCCCGGCGGCCACGGCCTTGCGACCGTAATGCCGCCGGCCAATGATCTCGCTGTGGCCGGTGGCCGTCGTCACGCCCCAGGGGCGCGTCTGGATCATGCCGTCCAGCAGCTTCCAGCTCGGGTTGGGCGCAAGGGCCAGCAGCCCCTCGTCCACCGCCGCGAACGCGATCTGGGCGTCAGGAACCGGCTTGCCATCCTGGGTCACGCGCAGCTTCACCTGCGCGCTCTGCCGCACGCCGTACTGCGCCTGCTGCGGTACGACTTCAACCTGCAACCGGTGTTTGGCCTGGCCGATCTCGATCGGTGCCATGCCCAGCTTGAACGACGGCTTGGACAGGTCGACCATGGCGGTGGGGGCCTGATAGTCGCCCGAGGCGCGCCACTCCCGCCACCAGTTCACCGGCTCGCGCCAGCCCCACGAGAAGAACGAATACCACGGCACTTCGCGCAATCGGCCGCGCAACACCATCACGCTGACAAAAGCGTTTGGCGTCCAGTTGCTGTCGATCTTCAATTCCAACCAGGGGTCGCGCCCCGATAGACGGCGGACCTCGCTGTACAACACGCCTTCCCGCTCGACGGTGATCAGCGCAGTGGCGTCGCGATAGGGCATGCGCACTTGGAACCGGGCCGTTTCGCCGGGCTCATAGCGCCGCCGTTCCGGGATCACATCGATACGATCGTCGTTGTCCTGCGCGAACCAGAGTTCTCCGGCCTTCGTCACCCACAGGGATCGGGCGGCACGTGCGGTGCGGCCGCCATCGTCATTGGAGGACCCGATCAATTCGATCTGCCCGCCTTGACTCAGCTTGACTTCGCAGTGCATGAGCCCGAGCGCATCGGTCTTGCCGCTGCAGAGCTCGCCCAAGTCCTTCAGGTTCCGTTGATGCTCATAGGCGTAGAAGCCGCCCACCAGTCGCTTGCGCGTGCTGAGCGTCTGGATCTGGCGTGCACTGAGCGTGATCTTCCGATTGGCCATCGGCTTGCCATTGGTGTCCAGCGCCACCGCCTGGACCGACAACGCCTGGCCGTTGGCCACCCAGGTCGCGGCGCGCAGACCGACGATCACATCGGCGGGCCAGACGACCTGGGACGCGGAGCGCGTGTGCGTCTGACCATCGGGGTCGCGGTAGTTCAGCTCAACACGCAGTTCGGCGGGACGGTCGATGTTTCCCTTCAGCGGCACCTTGAACGACGCACCGCCTTTCGCGTCCGTCTGCAGTGCGAGCTTGTCCAGAACGAGTCGGCTCGCCCCTGGCGTGCCGCCACTGGATTCGCCATCGCCCTCGTCCATGTCGCCCGCAGACCCGGAATCCTGAGGCCCCTCCGGCGACGGTGGCTCGAAGGCGTAATCATCGAACCCGGGGAAGTTGGTCCAGCGGGGCTGCAGCATGGCACTGACTTCCACCGGCGACTTCGCCATCGGGCCACCGGCCATGTAGTTCAGTTGGGCCGTCCAGGCCTGCTCTTTCGCACCTGTCGCTGGTGTTTTCGGCGGGATGAGGCGCGCATCGACGAGCGGCACGCGGAATTCCTCAACGCGTACGCTGCCACTGTCCCAGGTACGACGCCCACCGCGCGCGTCCCCTCGCTCCATCACGAAGCGATATCGGCCAAGCTTGGCCTCCGGCGGTACCTTCCATGAGCTCAGCGCGTAGCGAGCCCCTTGCCATCGCAGGTCCAGTGTCGCGATGTCCTCCCCGGTGCCTTCAAACACGACACGCAGCTTGTCAGGCAACTGGTCTGGTGTCGCATCCGTCAGCCCCTGCACGGTTTCCAGGCGGAAGAAATGCTTCATCGACAGCGTCTCGCCGGCGCGCAACAGCGGGCGGTCGGTGACGGTATGGGCGCGCGCTGCGCGCTCTGATCCCCATGCAATCGGCACATTGAAACGCCACGGCTCGATGCCACGGCTCCAGCCGCTGAACATGAACGACTGGTCCAGAGCCTTCCCTGGCTGAGCGAGCCTCGCCGTGATGAACAGGCCCGCCTCGGCGATGCACTCGCCGCCCCCGCTGTCGCGGTCCAGGTTCGGCCGATCAATGCGCGCCAGGCCTTGCCCATCGGTTCGGCCGCTCCAAAGGGCCTTGCCGCGGCAGTCGTAGACCGACACCTGAGCCCCATCGACTGGCCGCCCCTTGTCGAGCGATGTCACCCACACCAAGCTGTCATCCTTCCCGAGCTTGAAATGCAAGCCGAGATTGGTGACGAGCGTCCCCGTCCGCACGAACATGGGCTGGATCGGATCAAGGAGCGATTGGCCCAGGCGCGGCGACTTCAGCTCGAGCACGTGATAGCCAGGCTGCGACAGCGGAATGCCGATCACATCAATGACCTTGTCCGGATTCGGCGGGGGCACTGTCATCGACTGAAGGTCCGAGACATCTTTCAACCACTCAGCCTTGCGGTCCTCCCACTCGTTCTGTCGGAACAGGCGCCCGTACCAGCGCAGGATCTCAACATCGTCAGTCAATCTTTTGATTCGCAAGTGCCCACTGGCGCGCGGCTGCAAGTCGGTCTGCACGTGCCGCAAGCTCAGAGGGACCAGACTAGGTCCGGCCGCTTCCCATTCGACGATCCCGAAGGGCGCCGCGGCGAACTTCGCCAGAGGCGGCGCCTCCGACGTTCGGACTTTCATCGGAAAACTGGCAGCGTTTGAAAGAAGCCGGCCGCTCTCATCCTTGATCCCGCTGGGAAGCTCGAGCAGATATTCCTGCTGCTCCGCCAACGGTGCAGGGAACCGCACTGTCGACAACCAATGGGCCGATTGCTGCTCCTGATCGACCGGCGCCAAAGGCGCCACGCTTACACCATTCGCTCCCTTGAGGCGAACCTTCAGCGCAAGGTCTCGCGCAATCGGCTCCGAGAAACTCACCGTGATCGGACGGATCGACAGGCATGGCGCATTCGCGCGCTCACGCTCGCACGAAAGCTCCGCAGTCAGCGGCCCTCGGACTGAGAAGCGGATTCGTCGGTCGGCACGCGTCCTCACGGAATCGTTGGCGGCGGCCGCGATGCCTGCCCCCCACACCAAGGTTGCCTCCGCGCCGGCCGGCAAGGGACGCGCGCAAGCCACCAGGATCCAGCTCTGACGCTTGACGTCGCCCATCTTGAGGGAGCGGAGTAGCTCGTCTCGATCAGACACGCTGCGAAGCTCGACCGGAATGCGCTCGCCAAGTGCCTTCGATTCGCACCACATGTGTGGCGCAATCGTCTCGGATTTGGCGTCACCGGAGAGTTGCAGGAGGAATCGTTGGTCTTCCTCGATCCTGCTGCCCTCCCAAGGACTGACTCGCCGTATGGCGGGCGCTCCCAACTGAAACGAGAATTCGCGCGCTCCGCTCCATCCGGTAGGCGCGCCAGGCGCTGTGGGGCGGAAGTCGTCCTTCGCTGCCACCAGGCACTTCGATCCAGCAGGCAATGGACGGGAGAAGTCGAAGGCCCACTCCCGATCGTTGATCCAGCGTCCGCTCCCCTGCGGTGTCGAATCTCCACAGCGGACCGTGACGGGATCGGGTAACCGCAAATCGCCCAACCTCGATGTCGGCGCTTTGAATCGCACGACGATGTTCTGGACCTGCGCCACCTCACCCTGAGGCGAGACTGACGCGATTTCCGCCGCATGCCCCTCTGGATTCCCCAACAGCAAGCCAATTGCCGCCCATGCTGGCAATGAAACAAATTTCGCTTTTTTCCAGAAACGCTGCATACGCTCCCCGTCATGCTCGAACGAGGGAGTCAGTCTATTCTGAGGTCGATCAAAAATCAGTCCCACAAAAGGGGCGGGTTCCAATCCACTTCCGCCATGTTCCTGCAATCAGCCCCTCAAATCAGTGATCTGATAGCCGAGGAGCCACGTCAGGAAAAATTACTCGCAGAAAAGGCAAAACCCCTCGACCATGGCTGATCGAGGGGTTTGGCGGGGTATTAGCCTGACGATGACCTACTTTCACA
>NZ_JBWKOA010000007.1:0-475643 GCF_059415845.1 Roseateles sp. GW821-FHT09H11
GCTAGGGTTCATACGTGGGTCAGGTTTGAACGGAAATCAGTGCGGTCGGTGGGTCAGGATTCGGCGGCAATCAACACGGGGTCAGTTTCCATGGAAATGACCCGGGTCAAATACGGCCTGAGCGCAAGCAACATCCACCTCAACGGCCGCCGTCATTGCCCCTAGGAACCGCAACTCGCGGGCGGTAAGGTCTGCGGAACCGCGAATGCTGCTGCTCACATTCTCTGTCCCGTTCCGAGCTTCTGCGCCGCTTCGTACAGAGCCTTACGACTTCGGCTCCGGCATGATCAACGTGGCTGACGTCACTAAACGGTGTGGCAGCTGGGCACTCCATCGCTGCCTTCGGGCTAGGTGTCGCAAACTCTGACCGCACGGCGCTTTACGCGGGGATGCTCGGCTACGAAGTCTCCCGCTTCGAGCGGATGATCAGGAGCCGTGGAGGGTCGGAAAGTGGACGAAGACTGGACTGCCGACATCGATGCACAACCGCTCAGCTCCGGACTGTACGCACCCGTGCTGATCCTCGTCCCGCCGGCGGAAGTGGGACCACCCATGAGGCGAGTGCTCCCGGGCGAGTACCCCTCAGCCGAGCACGCCAGATTCGCTGCATTGGATGCGCTGGCTGACATGACGCTGGAATGACCTCACGGCATTGCTACGGTTGCTGATGGCGTTGAGTCATCGCGCTTGCGACTCTTGGCGACGTCTCTGATTGGGAATGTCACTAACCCGCGCAGGCCAGCGCTCAAACCTATGCACCCGTCAAAGCGTCGGCCGTGCCGCCAATAGATGTGTTTGGCTCCAAGTCCGAGTGCGCGCGCCGACCTCGCTCACCACGACGTATAAATCCGATTCCCAAAATTGGGCATATTGGCAGCGTGAGTTGAGAACTTTGTGGATTTGGAAGTTCAGGACTCGGTGAACATTATCTGATGGCGACTGAGGCAACCTATATAAACTTGCTGAATCGAATTGACAAAGATATATTGGACCGGTTGTTTCCTGACCGACAGCCGCCATGAACACGTTTACTGCCGACGAAGTTCGCCAAGCACGGGAGGCCTTCCACGAGCGTGGGGAGTCGATCGCGGAGTGGGCTCGGGAACACGGCTTCTCCGCGAGCGCTGTCTACCAAGTGCTCAGTGGCCGCAGCCTCGCGCTGCGAGGGGAGGCTCATAGGATCGCTGTAGAACTGGGCCTGAAGCGCCGACCTCAGGCTGTCACCAGCGCGCGAGAGCCGCTGAGCCGGGAGGGCGCACTCATGTAGAAAGACAAACGCCGACCAATCTTTCGACGGGCCGGCGTCCGGGGTTGCCGAAACAACCGCTGTAGGAAGCCTTAGTTTCAACTCCCCCGAGCTCCCCGTCAAGTCCCTCCGCTCGCCGGAGGGTGGACATCTATTGCCATTTCTCGGGGAAATGAAACCAGCGCGTGTCGTTATTTCGCGGGCGCCACACCGTGAGGTGGGTGTCATACACGCGACTTGGTTTCAAGAGCGCGAGATTCATCATGAATCTCGGCTTGAGCGAAGCTTTATCGAGGTCGCACTTCTAATGCCAGGCCTTCGAGGTATTCGGCATCAGCCGCTGACGATCAACTACGAGCTTGGTCGACCTAAGCAGACCTACACACCGGACTTCGAACTCACGTTCGACGACGGCGAAAGCATCGTGGTCGAGGTCAAACCTCAACGGTTTTTGGAGAAGCACCGCGCGAAGTTGATGGCTTGCGCAAGCATCCTGGCGAAGCGAGGACAGTCGCTGTACGTGTGTACCGATGCAAGGCTTCATCAGGATCTCAGGCGTCGTGCGTCAGAGCTGAGGGACGCTGCACGCCGTGTCGCGCCGGGTCAGGAACTGCGGCGACTGCTTCGGCTCGTGCGAGACAGCGGAGGCCTCGAAATCGCTGCGGCGATTGCGGCTGGCCTTGATCGGGCTGTCATCGCTCACGCTGTGGGCCGCAGATATCTGACCGTAGGCTGCGCACTCGACCTAACCCCGATGAACTGGCTTCATTCCTTGGAGCCGGAGAGTGAACTCGTACGTCGTAGCGATTGGCTTGGTGGTCCGCCATGGGGAGCGGACGTGGGAGCTTGAACGTCAGCTGGGGGACGACGCCAAGACGCTGGTCTTCATCGACCAGGTCACTCGTGCGCCGAGGACCATGAGCCTCTCGGCGCTGCAGCGCCAGGTTTTGAAGGGAGAAATCGTCGTTGTAAGCGCATCCACGCCGGTGCTCGCGAAGTCGGATGACCGAGCACCGTTGCTCATGACCACCTTGGCTGACTTGGCGCCGCATCACCAAGAGGAGATCAATCGTCGCCATCGATATGTGCTGTACCTCCAACGCACGGGACTCACCAGGGGACAGCGAAGCGCCATCGCCAAGGAGCTGAAGGGACTCGACGGGTTCCTGCCCATGACCGATGAGAGCGAGCCTATCAAGGATCCGCACCCTCCGCGGGCATCCACCGTCATGGAGTGGATGCGGCGGTGGCTGGACAGCGAGGGCAACATCGCATCGTTGCTGAGTCGATCTGCCGTTCGGCGATCGCCTCCACGCAAGGATCCTGCCGTGTTGGAGGCTGCTCGTAGCCTCATTCGCAAGCACTATCTGCAGCGGGCGCGACAGCCGTTGGTTAAGACACATGAACTTGTGGCGTGCAAGCTGGAATCGCTGGCGCAGGCCGGGGTGGTCTCCGAGGACGATGCGTCGATGAGCTTGTCGACCCTGCGCAGGCTCATGCAGGAGACGCCTCCATACGAGCGGGATGTCGCACGCTTTGGGCCGGCCTACGCAAAGAATCGCTGGCGGTATTCGCTGGCAGGCGTTGACGTCGAGCGGCCGCAGCAGCGATACGAAATCGACCACACGATTCTGGACATCGTGGTTGTAAGCGACCTGAATGGGATGCCTCTGGGCCGCCCCACGCTGACGATCGTCGTTGATGCGTTCGGACACTACGTCACGGGCTTCTTCGTCAGCTTCTGGGGAACAGGTCTGACTACGGCCCTCGCAGCGCTCAAGGTGGCGATCTCTCCGAAGGACGAATACACGGCGGGGCAGGGCCTGCGGAACCCGTGGCTACCGTATGGAATTCCCATGATGGTTGCCCTCGACAACGGGCTCGAATTCCATTCGAAGCAGTTCCACCAGGTTGCTAAGCACCTGAACATGGATCTCACGTTCTGCCCCGTTCGTCATCCGTGGATGAAGCCCAACGTCGAACGCATCATCGGCGAGATCACCGGTCAGTTGCCGAAGGAAGGACGGGTCAACAAGCCGTTGGACAACTACCTACCGCTCAACCCGGACAAGACGGCTGCCATCACGTTCGGCGCCTTCTGCAACGGGCTTCTGAAGCTGGTTGTAGATCAACTGCCCTTCCAGATCAATGAGCGAACGCTGAGCACCCCCTTCGATCGCTACTCGACTGGCATCGATAAGCTGCTTCCGCCGCGTTTGCCAGCCAGCACGCGAGAGCTAGACATCATCGTTGCGCCCAGCATCGAGCTCACAGTTGGCAATGAAGGGGTGGTGACCCAGTACCTCCGATACAACTCGCGTGAGCTCCAAGCGCTGCGGCGTCGACGGGGCTGCAACTTCAAGACTGCAGTCAAATTCAATGGGATGAACTTGGGAAGCGTGTTCGTGCGCGATCCAGTCTCGGGCGGCTGGCTTGAAACACCGAGCTGCGATCCCGACTATGCCGATGGGTTGTCCATCATTCAGCACAAGGCCATTCGAGCGCTCTTGAAGGGTGAGCTGCGTCGCCGGGAGATCCCGGAGCGACTCCATCGGACCAAGCTGGACCTCATGGACATGTGGAACAGCGGAGTGATCTCTGGGAAACGGTTGAAGCAGGAGACTCTGCGCGGCCTATCAGGACTCACCTCCGCGGAGGCATTGGTGGGGGTAGGGGTTCCGGCTGCCAAGCTCTCTTCGTTCCGGACGGAATCGGTGGTTGCGGCTGCCGACATGACGATTCCAGACCACGAGATCCCGGAATTCGAATCCTTGGATTTGGGTGGTCTCTGATGCACGCCCAAGACATCGGCGAAGAAGCGCAACGCGAGCAGTACGCGCGGGTGGTGGCTCGGCGGCAGACGCTGTATTCGCCTCTGGCCATCTCGCGCTGCATCGAGGTCGACCAAGCAGTCGTTCTTCATACAGGTTTCGAGCAAGCGCTGCGTTCGATGGACCGGGCCTTTCAGCTTGGCAGCGCACTGAGCGCCCCTACGGGGCTGATTGTGTACGGAGGCCCTGGCAGCGGGAAGACTACCTTGCTGCAGTATTTCGCGGCCTCGTTGCCACTAAGCGAAGAGACCCCGGGCCACCGCCCTGTAATTAGCCTTCGACTCTCCCGCGTGCCCACGCTCAAGGGAGCCATCGAGGCCATCCTCACCGCTGCGCACTATCCGTTCCCTAGGGTGACCGGCGGCCAGCTTGCAAGAAAGCGGGCAGTGGCGCTCGACGTCCTGAAGCGATACAGGACCAAGCTCGTCCTCGTCGATGAGGCTCAACATCTTTGCAACGCCAGTGCTCGGCCCAGCGAGTCCTCGCCTGAAGGGTCCATCACCTCAGACTTCTTCCGCGAGGTCGTCGATAGCCGAGTTGGGCTTGTGCTCTGCGGCGGTCCTGCGCTCCTGGGCCTGAAGGATCGCGATCGCTATCTCCACAGCCGTTGCGGTGCAAAGGTGGAGCTCGAAGCTTTTGCGTTTGGGCCGCCGTGGATCGGCCTTGTCCGAGCCTTGGTGGCGCGCAGCCAGCACCACGACCTTACGTTCTTGAGCAACCCCGGAGCTGCCAAGCTGCTACACGGAGCAGTGCTCGGGAATCTGCGGTGGCTCAAGCTACTTCTCATCGAAGCGATCCTGGTTTCCGTGGACAGCGGAAAGCACGCGCTCGATCAGGCAGACCTGGCGGTCGGCTTTGATCGTTCGCTCGGCGGTGTCATTTCCAACCAGAACCCGTGGTCCAACCGATGATGCCTCTTCCCATCCAGCTAGCACCGCGGCCGGAGGAGTCAGTCCACAGCTTCGTTCTTCGATTGCTCCGCGAGAACGGCGCGACAGCAACCGAGGCGCAGAGGGCCGTCCAAGAAGATTCGCGCCGGCGGATCGGAGACCTTGACGCCCAGCTCTTCGCCGAGTGGTCTGGTCAACCGTGCACATGGTTTGAGCTTCGCTTGCCGAGGCGAGTGCGCTCGGACAGGTGGTTCGAGATAGAGCTCTTTGGAACCCGCTGGCGCGACGATCTCCTGCTTAGGGGCACACGCCAGCAGATCTGCCCGCTCTGCCTCGAGGCGGCCGGTGTGGGGTGCTTGGAGTGGGATCTGCTGATGTACTGTGCGTGTCATGTCCATGGCACGATGCTTGTCGATATGTGTCACGCCTGTGGAAGTTCCATTCAAGCGAGTCGACCGGCGCTGGAGATGTGCAGATGCGGGGCATACCTCACCGATACCCCGAGATCAACGGCAGCCACCCCCGAGGTAACTGCGTGGTGCTCCATGCTTTCTTCTAGGCTGGCCTACCACCTAGGTGGTGCCGTAGCCGACGTACCGCTGACGCTCGCGCCGTTTCGTGGTCTCAGCTTGGACGGAGCAGCTCGTCTCGTGCAGGCCTTCGCTGGTGGGGGGAGGGCCTACCGAGGCGCGGTACTAGATGCGACAACCACTTGGTTGAACTCTGCCGCCGTCCATGTACTGGTGCAGGAGGGCCTCTCTTCACTCGCGCGTCTGGAGATCTGGGGCCGGGTCGATGGGTCGGCGGCGGTGGCGAGTGCGCTCGCGGAGCAGACGGTTCGAGGGGTATCTCAACGTGACCGATCTGCGGCGGCCCTTGCGCTGCGTCATGTGGCGGCGAGACCGACTTGGCGAAACATTCGCTCGCAGCTGCAAAGACAGGAGGAACTGTTCGAAGATCCACCCTGACGGACAGGGCTCTGCAGCGTCCGTAGCTGAACTGACGCGTCTAGGTGATGCGTCCTAAGGAGACTTACATGACGCGTTCTCAAGTCGACGCGGGCGGCCATCTGGCAGTACCGCAAGAAGTGTTAGCCGACTTGACGTTGAAGGGCGGTGACATCGTGGAGTTCATTCCTCACGATGGCGGGTGCTATCTACTCGTGCCGCGGAACCGCGATGTCTCGGGGTTGAAAGGCCTGTTTGCCACGTCCCGCCACCTATCGGTCGAGGACATGAACGATGCAGCTGCGGCGGAGGCCGTTAAAGCCAAAGCTGCGGGAGGCCGAACTTGAGGAGCATCGCTCGCGCCGTCTTAGGCGTTCGCGGGGGACTCTTGTGCCATCGAGTCCCACCAGTTGAGCAGCGTCGCTCGTACAAGGTAGTGGAAAGTGTGGAGGCTGATCGGGAGGGCTTCGAGGAGCCAGTAGCCGCCGAACATGTTGGCTGCCAAGCCCGGCGAACCAATCTCGACGGGTGAGTCGTCATGCTGAAGGCGAAAGGCCGGCTCGCGCATTGACGCGGGAATGGGTGTGCTGCCGTGGAGCCCTTTCGAGCGGCAACCACAGACAAGCTTGAGGACTGTCGACAGGCCCTCTGATGGACGTCGATGCCCTCTTTGCGACGCCTGTCGATCGGTAGGTTTGCTCATGCTGGTACCCCGTGACCACCGTGCCGGCCAACTTTGACCACAGGCACTGGTCATGACCGCCATTCGCGATGGTAGCCGGACGTTGCTTGTCGTGACCCTGTCGCTGATCGTGACCGGGGTGGCCGCTCAGGCTGAAGTTATTGCACATGTCAGGCCGCGTTCTAAAGCGTGTGCAGCTGCGTCTGGTCTGCAGCGATTACGGTCTTTCGGCCCGGATCCAGATCTGACCGCTGCAAAGTCCAAAGCAGTCGACCGCATGTGCGGGAGTACTAGTCGTAGATCAGTCAATCAAGGCGCCCAGCCCGCAGCTGTTCACGCTCGTTTACCTCGACCTGGCGGCTTTGGCAAACTTGACCTGGCCCTTCTTCACAACCCGCCCGGTCCCGTTGGCAGCGGGCCTGGCATCAACACCTCGCCGTTCGGGCCCCAGTCGACCTGGGTGATGCCTGGCTCCATCGCTTCCAGCCGGCGCCGTTCCAGCTCGTAGGCGCTGGGCATGGCGCAGGGGTCGAAGGCCAGCGCGGCCTGCAGATCGGCGAGCAGCTGCGCCTCACTCCAGGGCTTGGGGACGAAGCGGAACACCCCGGCGCGATTCACTGCGGCCAGCAGGGTGCCGAAGTCGGTCGCGGCGCTGAGCATCAGGCGCACCGCTCGCGGGTCCAGTTCGCGGGCGCGGGCGAGCAGGCTGACGCCGTCCAGCCCCGGCATGCGGTAGTCGCTGATCAGCACATCGAAGCGCTCGTGCTGCAGGCGCTGCAGGGCCTGCAGCGGATCGCTGCACAGCGCGACACTGAGCTGCTGCGGTATGAACTGGCGCTGAAGCAGGCGGCGCAGGGCCTGCAGCACCGGCATCTCGTCGTCGACGATGAGCAGGCGCTTCATAACCCGCTCTCCTGCGGCGACTGCACGGACAGCAGCAGGCTCAGGCCATGCTTGCGCTCGAAGCCCCGGATGCGCTCGATCAGGTCGTCGCTGAGACGCTGGCCGGCCGACAGCAGCAGCACGCCCTCGGGCGACATGAAGTCCTTGGCCAGGACTTGGCCGGCGCGAAGCTCCGCAGTGGCCAGCCGCAGCATGGCCGGCTTGGGCCTGGGCGGCGCGGTCGAGAACAGGCTCACGAAGGCATCGACGACGCCGGGGTCGAACTGGCTGCCGCGCCCGGCGATCACCGCTTGACGGGCCTCGAAGGGGCTCAGGGCCTGGCCGTCGAGATGGCCGCTGCGCAGGTCCTCGTAGGCGTCGGCCACCGCCAGGATGCGAGCACCAAGCGGGATCGCCGTGCCGCGCAGGCCGTCGGGGAATCCCTGCCCGTCCCAGCGCTCGTGGTGGGCGCGGATCAGCGGCGCCACGTCCTGCATGTCGTCGTTGGCCAGCAGCGCCTGCTCGCCGAGCACCGGGTGCAGCCGGTAGCGGCGCAGCTCATCGCGGTCGAGCTTGTTCAGGGGCCGCGCCAGCACCGCGTCGCTGAGGCCGATGTGGCCGACGTCGTGCAACAGTGCGGCGATGGGCAGATCGTGCGCCGTGTTGGCGTCCAGCGTCATCACCTGCGCGATGCGCCGCGTCAGATCGGCGACCTGGCGGGCATGGCCGACCTGGGCGCGGTCGCGCAGCTCGATCAGCGCGGTGAAGGCCTTGATCGAGGTCAGGTAGTTGCGCTTGAGCCTGTCGTTGGCCGCGGCCAGTTCCTCGGTCCGCAAGGCAACGCGGGCCTCCAGACTCGCGTTCAGCGTCTTCAGCTCGTCGTTCTGCTGTTGCGTCAGGCGCTCCAACGCCCGCTTGTCGGCTTCGAGCTGCTGGATCTCGGCGACTTGCCTCAGGGTCAGCAGCAACTCGTCGTCGTTCCAGGGCTTGGCGATGTAGCGGTGCACGCGGCCGTGGTTGATGGCGGCGATGGTCGAGCCCAGATCGGCCTGGCCGGTCAGCAGCAGGCGCGCGGTCTGCGGCCAGCCCTGGCCGACGCGTTCGAGCAGCTGCACGCCGTCCATGCCCGGCATGCGCATGTCTGACAGCACGGCGTTGACGGGCTCGTTGGCGAGCAGGGCCAGCGCCTCTTCGGCATTGCCGGCGGTCAGGATGCGCCAGCCGGTGCTGCGGAACAGCCGCCGCAACACGGCCAGGATGTTGGGCTCGTCGTCGACGGCGAGCAGGGTCCAGGGCGTGGGTTCAGCGCTCATGCTGCAGCCCCGGAGGTACCCGGACGCCGCACCGGCAGCGTGACGCGAAAGCACGAGCCCCGGCCCGGTTCGCTGCGCACGTCGATGCGGCCCTGGTGCTTCTGCACGATGCCATAGGCCAGCGACAGGCCCAGGCCGGTGCCGCGACCGACCGGCTTGGTAGTGAAGAAGGGGTCGAAGACACGCGCCAGGTGCTCGGGCGCGATGCCGCAGCCATCGTCCTCGACCTCAACCCAGACCTTGTCGCCGGCGTCGGCGCTGCGCACGACGATCAGGCCACGTTCCGGGCCGATTGCATGGGCCGCGTTGACGAGCAGGTTCAGGAACACCTGGTTCAGCTCCGAGGGCAGGCATTCGACGTCGGGCAGCTCGCCGTACTCGCGCTTCACGTCGGCCCGGTACTTGATCTCATTGGCGACGATGTTCAGTGTCGAGTCGATGCCCTGGTGCAGCGAGGCCCAAACCCATTCCTGGTGGGTGTCGACGCGCGAGAAATCCTTCAGGTCCTGGACGATCTGGCGCACCCGGGAGAGGCCCTCCTTGGACTCGCCCATCAGCATGGGGATGTCCTGCTTCAGATAGTCCAGTTCGACCCGTTCGCGCAAGGCCGCGAGCCGCTCCGCGACGGCGCTGCCGGCCAGCGCCGCCTCGGCCTGCTCGTAGGCCTCAAGCATCTCGAACAGACGCACGAGATACGCCTGCAGCGTGCCGAAGTTGGAGAACACATAGCCGATCGGGTTGTTGATCTCGTGCGCCACGCCGGCGGCGAGTTGCCCGATCGAGGCCAGCCGTTCGGACTGCAGCAACTGGTCCTGCGCGCTGCGTAGGCTGTCGTTCAGCGCTCGCAGCTCCTGGTTGGCGCGCTGCAAAGAGAGGAGTTCGGCGTTGGTCATGGGGGTCCTTCAGTGAAGCAGCGCCTCGCAGATGGCCTCGAACTGGGCCTCGGTGTGCGCAAACACCCGCTGGCAGGCGGCGTCGTCCAGGCCGCATGCGGCCCAGACCGGCAGTGCCAGGCTCGGCACCGCCTCGTCGGCATCGCCGGTCAGTCCCAGCGCATGGGCGATGGCATCGGCGACATGAGCGATGCCGGTCAGCGTCAGCCCGGCGGCGGCCGATGGTGCGTGGTGCTCGCGGATGGCGTCGACGATGGCCGGTGAGAAGTTCCAATGCCCGGCGATCAGCCCGCCGACCTCGGCGTGATCGATGCCGAGCGCGCCGCGCTCGGCATCATCGGCGGGGCAGTCCTGCTCGTGCCGCCAGCGTCCGACCTCGGCGTAGGCCGGCGCAAACGCACTGGCCAGGGCCAGCCGCCCGATGTCATGCAACAGGCCGACAGTGAAGGCCAGGTCGGCGTCGTCGCGCCCCAGTTCGCTGGCAAGCGCCTGCGCGCACAGGGCACTGCCTAGCGAGTGGCGCCAGAAGGCATCGTGATCGAAATCAGCGGGGTGGCCGAAGCTGCCGGCCAGGCCAGCGGCCGTCACGACCCCGCGCACGGTGCGCAGGCCTAGCACGCCGATCGCCTCGGCCACTGACCCAACCCGCCTGCCACGACCGTAGAAGGACGAGTTCGCCAAGCGCAGGGTCTTGGCGGCCAAGGCCTGGTCCTGGGAGATCTTGGTGGCGAACTGCTCGGCACTGAGCCCTTCCTGCCCCAGCGACTCGACCAGTTCGAGCACCAGCGAGGGCAGCGGCGGCAGGTCGCGCAGCGCGGCAAGCAACTCGTCGCGGGTGATGGCTCGCAAGGCCGTGCTCATCGCGGCGACTCCTGGCGATACCGACGCATCGGATGCAGCAGCGGGTGCACCCGCCCGTCGCGCAGGCTGTGACGGAACAGCTGCGCCAGCGCAGCCGGCTCCACCGGCGTTTTCTCAGGGGTTTCTGGACTTTTCATTTCGGAGCCTCGGTTTGCGGCAGCAGCACGAGCAGGCGGCCGCGCGCATTGCCGTCCAACAGACGGCTGATCGCCCACCAGCGGCGCCCGGCCAGCGTCACCAGCATGGCGTCGCCGTCCAGCGCTTGCCGCAGGTTGGGCGGCAACTGCTCGCCGGCCGGCTCACCCAGCCGATCGACGGCCAGACCGCACAGCGCGCGAGCCGGCGCATTGGCAAACACCAGCAGGCCTTCGTCGTCGATGCCGAACGCGGGCACCGGTACGGCATCCAGCAGCTCCTGCGCCGCCTCGCGACTGCCGACCTCGCGCAGGTTGCGCTCGCGCTGGGCGCTCAGCAGCGTCTGCAGGCGCCGGTTCAGCTGGGCCAATTCCTGGTTGGCGGCCTGCACCTCCTGGCCGAGGCGGCGGTTCTGGTCGGCCATCTCCTTGATCGTGAAGGCCTCGCGCAGATGAGCGCGCAGTTGTTCGTCGTCCCAGGGCTTGGCGAGAAACTTGTAAATCGCCCCTTCATTGATCGCGTCGGTGATCGACTGCAGCTCGGTGTAGCCCGACAGCACCAGGCGGATGGTCTCCGGGTAGAGCTGGCGGGTGCGGCGCAGCAGCTCGACCCCGGTCATGCCCGGCATGCGCTGGTCGGACAGGATCACGTCGACCTCGTGCCGTGCCATCTGCTCAAGCGCCTGCTCGGCGCTGGTGCTGCTGAGCACCAGCCAGCCTTCGGCGCGCAGCAGCCGTCGCAGCGCGGCGAGGATGTTCTCCTCGTCGTCGACCAGTAGCAGGGTGCGCTGCCGCGAACGCCGGCCGATCAGCGCTGCATCAATCTGCCGGCCCTCGCGCAACATGGTTTCGATGGCCTCCGCCGGCACCGCGGCGCTGAACCAGTAGCCCTGCATCTGGTCGCAGCGGTTGGCGGCCAGCAGCGCTGCCTGGCCTTCGCTTTCGACGCCCTCGGCGAGCACCTTCATCTGCAGCTGCTGGGCCATGGTGATGATGGCGCGCGTGATCGACACCGCTTCCGCCGGGGCGCTGACGTCGGGCACCAGCGAGCGGTCGATCTTGACCACGTCCACCGGCAGCCGGCGCAGATAGCTCAGGCTGGAATAGCCGGTGCCGAAGTCATCGAGCGAGACCTCGACGCCGAGGGCGCGAAGCGCGCTCAGGTGCTGCACCGCCTGGTCGAAGTTGGCGATCAGCATGCTCTCGGTGACCTCGACGCCGAACCGCCGCGGGTCCAGGCCGCTGGCCGCGAGCAGGGCCTCGATGCGCCGCGCCAGGTCCGGCTGCAGCAGCTGGCGCGCCGACAGATTGACCGCCATGCGCAGCGGCGGAAGCCCGGCGCGCTGCCAATGCGCCGCCTGCTCGATGGCGTGGCGCAGCACCCAGTCACCGATGGGCACGATCAGGCCGGTTTCCTCGGCGATGGGGATGAAACGGTCGGGGGCAATGCGACCCAGGGTCGGGTGCTGCCAGCGCAGCAAGGCCTCGACGCCGACGATGCGGCCATGGCCCAGGTCGAGCTGCGGCTGGTAGTGCAGTTCGAGCTGTTCGTCGCGCAGCGCATGGCGCAACGCGGTCTCCAGCGTCAGCCGTTCGGGGTCGTCGTCATGCGGCGCACCGGCATAGGCGCTGACCTGGTTGCGGCCCAGCAGCTTGGCCTGGTGCAGCGCGGCGTTGGCGCGGCGCAGCAGGGTGTCGGCATGGTCGCCGTCGGCCGGCGCCACGGCAGTACCGATGCTGCAGGTCAGGTGGATCTCGTGGCCTTCGATCGTCATCGGCCGGGCGATGCTGTCGAGCAGTGCCTGCCCCATGTGCGTCGCCGCGTCCGCAGGAGCGGGCATCACGACCACGAACTCATCGCCGCCGCGGCGCGCCACCAGGTCGACGGTGCGCACGGTGGCGGCGATGCGCCGAGCGACTTCGCGCAGCGCGGCGTCGCCGACATGGGGGCCGAGCCCGTCGTTGATGCGCTTGAAGCGGTCGAGCTCCAGCATCAGCACCGCGGTTTCGGCGCTGGTATGCAGGATCGCGTCCAGGCGCTCCACGAGTAACTGGCGGTTCGGCAAGCCCGTCAGTTCGTCGAACTGCAGCAGTTGCTGGATGCGGCGTTCGGCGGCGCGTCGTTCACGCAGGTCGTCGATGCAGACATGGGCGAAGGAGGTGCCGCCGCTGGTCACCAGACTGACGGAGACATCGGCCGGAATCTCATGGCCCGCGTGGTGACGCAGGCTGGTCTCGAACCGCAGCGCGCCGCGTTCGCACAGCTCGCGCCAGCGCTGCGGCCACTGCGCCTCGTCGACCTGGGTGTCGATGTCGGGCACCCGCAGCCGCAACAGTTCGGCGTGCTCCAGGCCGAGAAGCCGGCAGGCCGCGGCATTGGCATCGAGAACGGCACCGTCCGGGCCGACCTGGAGCAGGGCATCGTTGGCTTGCTCGACCGCGTGGCGAGTTAGCAGCAATTGCTGCTGCGCCTGCTCGCGTTCGCTGACGTCGCGAGCGGAAGGGATCAGCCAGAGCACGCGTCCGTCGGGGCCGAACAGCGGCAGCAAAGAGAAATCCATGGCCAGCATGGAGCCGCTGGCACTGGCGATACGCACATCGAAGCGCGAGGCTTCGCCGCGTGTCGCGCTGGCCAGTGCCTCCTGCACGCGCTGCCGGGACAACTCGCAGCCCTGCCACCAGGGCGTGGCCTCGAAGCGCTGGCCGAGCACCTGTTCCGGCGTGCGGCCGATGGCCTGCAGTGCGGCCTGGTTGGCATAGCGCAGCCTGCCGTCGACATCGAGCAGGCCGGCAAAGACCGAGGGGCCCAGCTTGTCCATCACCTCGTGCAGGGACAGGTTGGGGCCGGATGCGGGATGGCTGGCCGGCACCAGCGTCAGCGCGGCATGGCGGTGCGGCATACGCGAGGCAGGGTGGGTTGGGGCATGCCTTCACTCTGCGCGGCGGCATGCACCGCTGGCGTGATCAGTTGCCGCCGCCGGCGACCGGATCAGATGGGTGCAGGCGTCGGCTGCCCAGCGCGCACGGCGTCGTCGACCAGGCGCGCCAGGGCGCGCATGGCGCGTTCGAGCGTGCCGTCCCATTGCTGCCCGCAAGTCAGCCGGATGTGGTGCTGGAACTCGGCGCGTGCCGAGAACATCGGGCCCGGGGCCAGGCTGATGCGCTCCGCCAGCGCGGCCTGGTGCAGCGCCATCGCATTGACGCCGACCGGCAGCTCCACCCAAACGAAATAGCCGCCCGCCGGCCGCAGCACCTTGCTGCCATCGGGAAAGTGCCGGCTCACGGCGTCGAACAGACTGTTCCGCTGCGACCGCAGCGCCTCGCGCAGGCCGCGCAGATGGCGATCGTAGCCGCCCTCCTGCAGGTACTCGGCCAGCGCCGCCTGCACCGGGATCGATCCTGACAGGCTGGTCATCAGCTTGAGGCGTTCGACCTCGCGCGACAGCCGGCCGGGCGCCGCCCAGCCGACGCGGTAGCCCGGCGACAGGCTCTTCGAGAACGACGAGCAGTGCAGCACCAGGCCGCGGCGATCGAAGGCCTTGGCCGGCAGCGGCGCTGTCTTGCCTTCGTAGAGTTCGGCGTAGACATCGTCCTCGATCAGCGGCACCTCGTGGCGGGCCAGCAGCTCGACGAGGTCGCGCTTCTTCGCCTCGGGCATCAGGCTGCCGAGCGGGTTCTGGAAGCTCGTCATCAGCCAGCAGGCCTTCGGGCGGTGGAGCTCGAGGACCTGTGCCAGACGGCTCAGGTCGATGCCCTCGCGCATATGCGTCGGCACCTCGATGGCGCGCAAGCCCAGGCGCTGCAGCGCCTGCAGCGCCATGTAAAAGGTCGGTGACTCCACCACCACTGCGTCACCCGGCCGCGTCACGGCGTTTAGGCAGAGGTTCAGCGCCTCCATCGCGCCATGGGTCAGCACGATCTCATCGGTGGCGATCGCCATGCCCTGCAGCAGGTAACGCTTGGCGATCTCGCGCTTGAGCCGCAGATTGCCCGGCGGCAGGTCCTCAACCATGCTCCAGGGGTCGAGCCGGCGCGTGCTGGAGACCAGCGCGCGGCGCAGCCGATCCAGGGGATACAAGGTCGGGCTGGGGAACGCGGAACCGAAGGGCACGATATCGCGCGCTCGTGCCGCGCCAAGACAGGCGTAGATCAGGTCGTTGACCTCGACCGGCTGCGATCCGGACTGCGGTGCCGACGTCTTGGGCTCGGCGAGCAGCACGCCGCTCGCGCGGGCGGCGACGTAGTAGCCGGAGCGCGGCTCCGCACGGACCAGCCCGCGCGATTCGAGCAGGTAATAGGCCTGGAAGACCGTGCTCGGGCTCAGGCCCCGACTGGCACAGGTCTGGCGCACCGAAGGCAGGCGATCACCAGCCCGCAGCACGCCAGCGCTGATCTGTTGCTCGAGTTCACGAGCCAGCTGTTCGAACTTCGCGGCGGCGGCGGACGGGCGATCACGCATGGTGTCGGCACCGCGCCTCGGTCGACTGCCGTCTGGGTGGGGTGGCGTGCCGTCAGTCTAGGGCTTGGGTGCGGTGATGCAAGCGTTGGCAGCGGGACCGAGTGAGTCCCGCGGGCGGCCTTGCAACGCTGGGCGGGCAGCGAGCGGCCACAGCGCAGAGATGCTGGCCCGCTCTCGGCGGGTCGCAAGTCAGCACAGCAGCAATCTCAGTCGGTCGGCGCCGTTCTGCGTGATCACAGTGGCAGTCCCATTCCGGCCATCATGATGTGAGCCGGGATACGGCCTGAGCGACCGGTCCGCGAGTTGGAGCTGCCGTTCGTTGTGGCTCACCGGGCCGGGTCGAGGTGCACCTCATCGGAGGTCCGCTGCGGGTCTCCGCGGACTCACGCAAACGACCCTAAGCGGCTCTTGGACTCGTCGATCTCTCTGCCGAACAGCAGTCGATCATGTCTAGTCGGTCGTTGAGAGGGGGCGCGCCAGCCAACTATCCGTAGGCCACATTTGTCGATGGCCGGCGTGCGACCGTCGTGGCCGCAAGTTTCGAGCCGCCAGCAGTGCTAGGTCCGAGTTAGGGGTTCGACTTGTCTAAGTCGTTCGTAGTTCAAGGCCGCATCGGTGGCAACGGCGTCTATCTCTCGTTGCCCAAAATCGCGGATGAATGGCAGTTCCCATCTGCAGGCACCAGCCGCACCACTGCACGGTTTCAGCACCGGCGCGGGGCCGTGCGATTGAGGCAAAACCATCCGTGGGTGGCCGTCATTGCTGACCGGCGATGACTGGCTTGACGGTGCCGCCAACGGCAGGAATCCGGGAGAAGACGTCGGCAATGAAATCCATGAACACGGTTGCTCGCGTCGGCAAAAGTCGATTGGCGACGTAGACGATCTGGACAGGCACGGCTGGCGCGAAGTAGCCCGTCAAGATGAACTTCAAGCGCCCACTCCTCAACCCTTCGTCGAAGAGCCATGCCGGGCCGTGGCCGATTCCCAAGCCTGCAACGACCGCCGCGCAGACCGCTTCAGGTGAGTTCACTCTGAGCCTGCCGGAAACGGGCACATCGGTCTCACGAAAGCGCCAAGTAGCACCCGACGACAGCAGCGTATAGATGACGCAGTCGTGGTCTCGGAGGTCGTCAGGCGTTTGCGGCACGCCGCGCCGCGCCAAGTAGCTTTCACTCGCCACGAACACCCGCTCGTAAGACCCGATGCGTCGGGCGCGCAGCGCGCTGTCCTCCAGGTGTCCGATGCGAATCGCCAACTCCGTCCCCTCATCGACGAGGTTGACATAGCGGTCATTGATTTGCAGGTCCAGCGTCAACTTCGGATAGCGCTCAAGAAAAGTCGGGACGTGCGGCAACACGAAAGCATGGGCCAGCGCGGTGGGGCAGGCTACCCGCAAGAGCCCTGAGGGGTCGACATTGCTCCTAAAAGACGATTCGGACTCGTCCACAGCATCAAGAATCCGGCGGACGTCCGCGTAGTAGCGCTGCCCCTCTGGCGTGAGGGCAAGCCTCCGTGTGGATCGGTGCAGGAGCCGGGTCTGGAGGTGCTCCTCCAGCGCTGCGACGTAGCGGCTCACGTTCGGCTGCCCCAGGCCCAGGTCACGAGCTGCGGCCGTGAAGCTCCCCGTCTCCACGGCACGCGCGAAGCAGGTCATCAGCAGGAGTCGGTCCAAGTGCCCCTCCAATTCATACCCAAAATGCATGGATGGTATTCAATCGAGCCATCTTATAGAAATTCAGACATGGATTCACATTCTCCTCATCGGCCACGGTGGGTGGCCGTCTACAGGAGAAAGTCATGTCACGCTTGCAAGGCAAACGCGCCCTCATCACTGGCGGCACCAGCGGCATTGGCCTGGAAACTGCCAAGCAGTTTCTGGCCGAAGGCGCCCGCGTGATCGTCACCGGCGTCAACCCGGATTCCATCGCCAAGGCCAAGGCCGAACTCGGACCTGAGGTGCTGGTTCTGCGCGCCGATTCGGCCAGCGTGGCAGCGCAGAGGGACCTGGCACAAGCCGTCAAGAACCACTACGGCCAGTTGGACGTGGCCTTCCTCAACGCGGGCATCTCCGTCTGGCTGCCGCTCGAAGACTGGACGGAAGAGATGTTCGACCGTTCATTCGATGTCAACGTAAAGGGCCCGTACTTCCTGATCCAGTCGCTGCTGCCGGTGTTCGCTCCCTCCGCATCGGTCGTCCTGAACACGTCCATCAGCGCGCATGTGGGCGCAGACCGCTCCTCCGTTTACGCGGCCACCAAGGCAGCGGTCCTGAACCTGTCGAAGACGCTGTCGACCGAGCTGCTCGGGCGCGGGGTTCGCATCAATGCGGTCAGCCCGGGGCCCATCGACACGCCGCTGTACGACAAGCTGGGCATCCCCGAGTCCTACCGCGAACAACTGAACAAGGACATCGCGGCCACCATCCCGCTTGGCCGCTTCGGCACGCCTGAAGAGGTCGCCAAGGCCGTGCTGTACCTGGCCTCCGATGAATCCCGCTGGTCGATTGGCACGGAAATCGTGGTCGACGGCGGTCGCCTGCTCAATCGCTGAGCGCACAGGGTTCTGCGCGCCGAAGGCGCCTTACGACTGGGACGAGTCGACGGCGCCTTCCAGATCCCTGCCAACACGGATGGCCGCGGGCTCGCTGCTGATTGATCTGGTCTCGTTCCAAATCCGGGGGCGAAAGGGCGTGCTTGTCCTGCTGAGCCTGTCTACGACCCTGTTTGCCATCCAGTTCTTCTTGCTCAGCGCCTGGTCGTCAGCGGGGCTGATGCTGCTCGCCAGCGCCCGGTTTCTCGTCAGTTGCCACTGGAGTACCCCCCGCATGGAGGCTGTGTTTCTGGCGACAGCCTCATCCATCTACTTGATCCTGCCGCTCTCAACGGTCAGCACGCTCGCCTGGCTGGGGCACTGCGTGCAGACGCACGCGGCCTTTGTTCGGGATGACAAACGGATGAGGGTGTAACTGATGCTCGGCACGTTGCTCTGGATCGCCCACAACCTGTGGCTGGGGGCGTGGGTGAGCGCGCTGGCCGAGCTTGCGTTCCTGCTCAGCAACTGCGTCGGCTTCTTGCGCTTCCATTTCTTGCCCATGCGGCGCAGGAAGAGACTTGGCGCCTGACCGTCGAGTGGTTCTGCCAACGGTGCAGCTGGCATCCGTAATTCAACACGGGAACTGTGGAGCGGGACCGGGCTTGCCGGCCTCCACCCATGCGAGCTTCTCGGTCAGGAAGGCTAGGGCTGCATCCAGCGCCGCACGCTGTGATTGCAGCTTGTCGATCTGATCCCGCAACACCTGTGCCGTCCGCGCGGCGGACTTCGCCCCTTCCCGGTACTCGCGGTTGAGCACCGCGATTTCGCCCAGCGAGTAGCCCAGCGATTTCTGGAGCTGAATCATCCGCGCCGCCGTCACGTCATCGGCAGAGAACACCTGGTACGGATTGCTGCCGCCAAGCACACCTCGGCCCGGATTCAGCAAGCCTTTTCCGACATAGAAGCGGACCGTCTCTGGCGACAGCCCCGTCTCCTTCGCAAATTCCGACAGTAGCATGTCGAGCCCTTGACCCTGTAGTTCACTACGTGGTTATAACTGGGATTTCCCCAGCCTGGATTCAACGACATGCAATCACCTCTCTCCCAACTCCCTCGCGTTCATCTCGGCACAGGCGGTCCCCTCGTGGGCACCCAGGGGCTCGGTTGCATGGGCATGAGCGAGTTCTACGGCACCACCGACACCACGGAGGCGAGTGCGACTCTGGAGCAGGCCTTGAACATGGGCGTCACGTTGTTTGATACGGCGGACATGTACGGTCTGGGCGCCAACGAGACGTTCCTCGCGCCCTTCGTGAAGGCGAATCGGCAGCGTGTGGTGATCGCCACCAAGTTTGGCTACACGCGCACCGTCGAACGGCCCGACGACTGGAGTCTCAGCAACCGTCCGGAATACATTCGGCACGCGGTCGATCAATCGCTTCAGCGTCTCGGCATCGACACCATCGACCTCTACTACATGCATCGCCGCACGCCGGATGTGCCCTTGGAGGATTCGGTGGGTGCGATGGCGGAGCTGGTGAAGACCGGAAAGGTGCGTGCGCTCGGCCTTTGCGAAGTCAGCGCGGAAGAACTGCGTGCTGCGCATGCCATTCACCCCATCGCCGCGCTGCAGTCCGAATGGTCGGTGTTCAGTCGCCAGATCGAGCAGGAAGTCGCTCCCTTGGCCGCAGAACTCGGCGTTGCGGTCGTCCCGTTCGCGCCGTTGGGCCGCGGACTGCTCACTGGAGCCGCCTTCGGCAAGGCTCTGGCTGCAGACGACTTCCGTCGGCACTTCCCACGCTTCCAGGCTGACAACCAAGCGTCGAACGCCCAGTTGGTAGCAACGCTGGACGGGCTGGCCGCTGCGCGGGGTATCTCCACAGCGCAACTGGCGCTCGCCTGGCTCCAGACCCGTGCTGCCCAGCTGGGCGTGACCGTCGTGCCCATCCCAGGGACGCGCCGCAGGACGCGCCTGTTGGAGAACGTCGCTGCCGCGTCCATGTCATTGGGCGAACTGGAGATGGCCGTGATCGCGCCGCTGGCGGCGGCAGTGCAGGGCGTTGCGCTCTGACCGCGAGGCCCTGCGCGTCCCAGTGTCCTTGACGCTAGGTGCTCTTGGAAATTAATATCCATCCGGTCGGAAATAAACGGATTAAGCATGGGGCGCACGCGTGTAATTGACCAAGACAGATTGCTGGACGCTGCGGAGGCCGTGGTAGCGCGAGAGGGCCCAGCCAAGCTGACGCTTGAGTCAGTTGCCGCCGAGGCCGGCGTCAGCAAGGCAAGCGTGCTGTACGACCACGGGAGCAAACAGGCGCTGATCCAGGCGCTCGTGCAGCGCGCCTTGGCACGGGACAACGCTTTCAACGCTGCGGCGGCGGAGGGCCTCGCCGAGATTGATGCCCGGACGGTTCGCGGGCGCATTGCCGCCGCTGCTGAACCGCTGCCTCTCGCGCAACGTGCCGCGGCGCTGAGCCTGAGCGCTGCGCTGGTACAGGACGCAAGCCTGCGGGAATCCATGCAGGCCAATCAATCGGCCGTCATCGCTGCGGTTCAGGCCGACGCGGCACAACCGCGGGGCGCCCTGCTCGCCTACTTGGCCCTGGAGGGGCTGAAGCTGTTGGAGAGCTTGGATTTCCACACGTTCCCAAAGGCGGAGCGTGATCGGTTGCTGCTTGAAATCGACGGCTTGGTCAACCGCCCAGTGCTCCTTGAACCAGCGGCAGCAGCCCGCCGCCGCTGACGCACCTCCCCGTTCTTTCACTTTCCCGCGCCCGGGCCGGTACGCCAGCCCGCGGCCCTCTCACGTCTGTACGCACCATCGAACATGAACCCTGTTGCCCCTGAATCGTCCCAGCCCTCGTCGTCGGCGTTGCCGGCCCGCCTGTTCCTCACGGGTGGCAGCGGTTACGTTGGCCGCAATCTGATTCGCCATTTCGTGTCGCACGGTGTCGAGGTTGTTGCATTGGCGCGCAGTGAAGCCGCGTGCACCGCGGTTCGCGCGTTGGGCGCCAAGCCCTTCGAAGGCAGCTTGCTATCCGCCCATTTGGCGAAAGGCATGGTTGGCTGCGATGCATTGATCCACGCAGCAGCGGACACCGATCACGGTCCTGCGACGGCCGCGCAGGTGCAGACCAACGTCGCAGGCACTCGGCAGGTATTCGCAGCCGCTGCGCGAGCGGGAGTGCGACGGGCCGTGCACCTGAGCACGGAGTCGGTGCTCTTGGATGGCGGACCGCTGGTGAACGCCGATGAGAGCTGGCCCCTCCCGGCGCGCCCGGTCGGCGGCTACTCCGCCACAAAGGCTCAGGCGGAACGCGAGGCGCTCGCCGCGTCGCAAGCCGGGTTGGACGTCGTGGTCGTCCGCCCTCGATTCATCTGGGGACGCGACGACACGACCGCGCTGCCGCAATTGCTGCAGGCTGTGGACTCCGGCAAGTTCGCCTGGATCGACGGTGGGCGGTATCGCACCTCGACGACGCACATCGCCAATCTGATGCACGGAATCGAGCGTGCGCTGATTGCGGGCGAGACAGGCTCGTGCTACTTCATCACCGATGACGACGTCGTCGAATTCCGCGCGTTCATTAGCGCTCTGCTGCAGAGCCAGGGGAGAGACGTTCCGACCAAAGAGGTGCCCGGCCGCCTCGTGCGAGCCGTGGCTAGCATCTGGGATGGGCTGTCGGCGCTGACCGGCGGGCGCTGGAGCCCACCGGTCACAAGGCAGGCGTTGGCTCCCTCAGCCGTTGAGGTGACGTTGAACATCGGAAAGGCGCGCCGCGACTTGAACTATGTGCCGCCCGTCACCCGCGAGCAGGGGTTGGCAGAGCTGTGCGCCGTCCCTCCCGGCTGATGGCGCTCTCGGCTTGTTGCTGCGGCCGCGGCACCGAAGTTCTCCCGCTGCTGCGGTTAACGAACGTCCGCTTCCGCTGCAAAACTGAAGTCCACTTCAGGCCGAGGCCGTGTGAAAACTCGGCGATCGCGCTGTTTCCGGGGTCTCGACAGCATTGGCGTCCGTGCGATCGTCGATCCTGAGCGGATCTGAAAGGTCGACTTCTCGCCGGTGAGCAACGAAGCAGCGTTTTCACACAGCCTCGGCCAGAAGGGAACCTGCCAGCCACCCGCGGCTGGGGCCGAGGCTGATGCCCTCGGTCAATTCGCCATGCAAATTTCAGCCCCTACCCAATGTAGCGTGGAGAGAGCCAAGGATAAATTGGCATGCCTTGATCATCCGGAGGAATCTCTCATGCAGAACCGTCAGGATTCAAGCCCCCAAGCGTCACAACGACGCGCGGCGGCACAGCCAGACTATGTCGCACGCCGCGCGCACGACGCTGGCCGTGAGTCACGCCTATCAGCTCTACAGCGAGCAATTGACAACAGTCCCCGCGTTCTCGCGCAGCGGCAGCAAATTGACGCCCTGACGGGCGCCAATGCGCTCGGCCAAGCCTCCAAAGCCCCTATCCAGCGGGTTGTCACCGAGCGGCCAAACGGGACCTTCTACAGCGATGTCACTGGGCAAGTTTACGCAACACGCGAGGAAGCCTTGCAGGGGGAACTGACCTTCCAGGGCAACCCGCAACCGCTTCCAAACACAGTGAACGTCCTGCACCAACAACAGATCGGCGCCCTGGGCCATGCTCAGCAAATCGGCTTCCAGCAGTACCACAACCCGCAGGGCGCCATGTCGCTTGCACCGGTCGCGGACGGATTTCTGTTCTCGCAGGCGACGAACCGCAAGGCGGCAGAACTGGAGGAATACATGCACTATGCCTACGAGTACGGGGGGATTGATCGAGACGGCAACAGCAGCGATAGCGACCAGGAAGATGTCCTCTAGCTCCTGCGTCAAATCCAAAGCGCCCTTGCCCTAGATCAGTTAGCCCACAAGGCGTCCGTCCTCACCGGGTCGCCTTGGTCAAGACCCACGCCGACTACGGACACCTGGCCCCAAGGGGCATTCGGCACGGCAGCCGAACCCCGCAACAGAATCGGGACCTTGCACAGCTTCGTTGGAGGCTGCCGTGGACCTATGCGATGTGCGCTTCGTAGGACTAGACCTCGCGAGACGCGTCTTCTCAGTGCAAATGCAGGCTGAAGACGGCCGCGATCTCGGCTGCCGTAGTCTGGCGAGGGACGAGATGGAGCCGTTCTTTGCTTCACTGCCACCGTCGATCGCTGCCATGGAAGCGTGTGTGGGCGCGGGGCACTGGTGCGACGTTCTTGCTGCGCAGGGGCATACCCCCCTTCCGCTCCACGCGCGCGCTGTCGCACGCCTTCGAATGGGCCCGAAGAATGACAAGAAGGATTCAGCACTCATCTTGCTCGCCGCCCGCCTCCCTGACGCTCGCGCAGTGCTGGTGAAGTCACGCGATCAGATTGCAGCGCTCTCGCTACATCGGATGAGGGAGTTGGTCGTACGTCACGAGACCGCCTGTGCGAACCAGGTGCTGGGCTTTCTTCTGGAGATGGGCAGCGTGCGATGGAGGACCGCCGCGGGACTTAGACAGGCGTCTGATGAGGAGGTGGAGACCGAGCTCGAAGGCATGCCGCACGAGATGCAGTTCACGATCCGCTCAAGCCTGGCTCGGCTTCGCGCGGCCCATTCGGAGAACGCGGCCATCAAGAAGGCGCTCCTCCGCTGGCACGCATCCCAGCCAAGAAGCATCTCCTTGTCGACCGTCCCCGGCATCGGATATTGCGCGGCGACTGCGCTGGCGGCGTCGATTCCAGATCCGCCGCCGTGGAGCTGTGGCCGAGCGTTCTCCGCCTACCTCGGCCTTGTCCCCATCCAAAAATCATCCGGTGATCTGACCCGCCTCGGACACATCGGGCGCGGCGGCGACCAATGCCTTCGACGTGCCCTGTTCCTCGCGAGTCGCAGCGCGGCGATGTGCTGTTATCGGAAGGCCGAGGGCCCGGTCAGCCTTGTCTCGCTGCTGAACCGAAAGCACTTTTCGATCGCTGTGACCGCTCATGCTGCGCGCCTTGCACGGACGAGTTGCCAGATGCTCATCGACGGCACGCAATTTCAAGAAACCGCAGCCTGGCAGTCCGTTCCCTTCAAGGGGAAAGCACACAATGCTGCTGGGAAGCGCGGCGAAGCGCCGCACGACAGTTGATCCCGGGCCGCACATGGAGCCTCGAGCTCGGTCCATCGCTGGGGATTGCCGTGCGGAACTCCGAATGGACAGCGGGACTTCGAGTCCGCCGGATGACAGGTGCCGCGCTTCTCTCCCGCCTTGCTGCCTATATCAGCTGGGTCAACAAGGCGTCCGTGCCGCGACGGCATCGCAGCGTGAGGAGCCAGTCGCGCCGATCGGATGAACTCACGCTGATCTCCATCAAGCCGACCTTCGCTTCGGTGGCCGGTCCCGCCATGGACAACGGCGACCTGTCGGACAGCGGCCGATCGCGACACCTGGCACCGGCGTGGCGGCGTGCATGACCGGTCCCTGGCGCGGCAGACTCTGGTCGACCCAAAGCGGTCCACCGCCTGGGCGGGCCAAACCGCCGACAAGCCAGCAACACCTGCAACGGCGTGCAACCACGCTTCCACCGCGAGTTCCCGTGCGATGTCTCGAACCCCGCACATGGGGGGGCGAGGTGGCTTGGGGCACACATACCATCTGGCCCCCAGCCAAGGGACAGGGAGGATTCCAATGAAGAAGATTCTTCGAGCCGCCGTTCTAGCGCTCGCTGCATTCCCGATTGCCGCACTGGCATCAATCACTTTCACGTCGGGCAGCATCTATTCGACCAACGACTCGGTCATCAACCAATACACGTCGACAGGCGACCTGATCGGTAGCCTGTCCCTGACCGGCGGCGACCTCCGGGGCCTGAGCTTCGGTTCAGACGGACTGCTGTACGTGGTGCGCTCGAGCGGCACGTTCTCGCCCTCAGCCTCGGTGCTGGCAATCAACGCTTCGGGTGCAGTCGTGCGCTCCTACGCGTTCTCCGGCTCCATCGGGGGCAACCTCGGCCTCGGCAAGATCAGCTTCGATGCCACTGGCAATCACTTCTTCGTGGGCGCAGCCAACGGGGTCTTCAAGTTCGACGTCGCTGGGACTTCGGGTTCGCTGTACAAGAGCGTGGAGGGCTTCGACGTCGAAGCGCTGCCGAATGGCGACCTCCTCGTTGCCAGCAAGTACTCGTTGAATCGCTTCGACAGCACCGGCCAGTTTCTCGGCGAAGTGTCCGCTCTGTCGGACCCCCAAGGCATCACGCATGATCCCTTCCTTCAGCTCGCCGACGTACGCGGTGTCGAATACGACCCGGGCACCGACACGACCTTCGTGACCATGCTGGGCTACAGTAATAATCTAGCGAACATGAGCTTCAAGGTGCTCGCGCTCGCCGGCAGTTCGAACGTCATCACCGGGATGGAGACGTACTTTTCCGGAGAAGACATGTTCGTGACCCACGACGGCCGACTACTCGTAGGCAGCGGGATGCAGGCGCCTGGCATCTTCAGCGTCGGCCTCGGCTTCGAGGGGCAGACTGGCGGAGGGGAGGCGCGATTCGTCACCATGATGCCAATGCAAATGCCGGCGCCGGCGCCGGTGCCGGAGCCGTCCACCGCCGTGCTTCTGGCTCTGGGCCTGGGTGGACTGGCATTCGCGGCCAAGCGCCGCCTCAATTGAAGCGGCTGTCGATTCCTGAGGCAAGGGACGCGACCATCGGTCACCCGAGGACGTCCGCCCCTGGCCGCTTGCAGCTATCTACTGCCGGCGACGATCTGATCCCGATATGCGCGCCACTTCTGCAAGTTCCGCTCGGGATGATCCGACCGGCTGAGGAAGCTTCCATCGGACGCATCCAACGCTTGGCAGCCAAATCGATCGCAGAGCAACAGAATTCCGTCCACGATGAAGTCATCGGCCCGCACATGAAGGCCAATGCTTTCCACCGGGTCAGCCTTTCCCACGTTGAACTCGATTGAACCAATCTCGCTGGAGAAGATTCCCCAGCGGGGATCTGTCCAGTCAGTGTTTGGGAATACAGACGAGATGGTGGTCTGTACTTCGCTCAAACAGCCAATGCTTTCGATCTGTTCGTCCTCGGCAATCTCGGAGGCATCCTTGTATCTCCGACTGAACTTGAACAGCGAAACGTCCCAAGCCATCTCTTCCCTCCCGTCTTTCTATATATCGGTGAACGCCGATCGAGGCGTAGCCTACCCGAAACCGGTCGCTCGCCGAAGTTCGCTCCTGGCCGCGACTGACAGTTGGCCAGCCTCCCTGTGAGCTGTCGTCCGGCTACACCGTCATGGGCCCGGCATCGACATGGCGCATCGTGGATGTCCCTCAACTCGATGGGAGACCATCATGGGATCAGCAGTCAACACCCTTTCGCGCGAGCCGTGGAACAAGGGCAAGATCGTCGGCCAGAAGGCGCCGTTCAAAGTCAAGGACATCTGGGCACTCCGAGTCCGGCTCCAGATGGAGAACCGCGTCCGCGAGCTCGCGCTGTTTAACCTCGGAATCGACAGCAAGCTTCGAGGTTGCGACCTCGTCTCGCTCAAGGTGCGAGATGTCTGTCACGGTGACGCTGTGGCTAGCCGCGCGGTGGTAATGCAGCACAAGACTCAGCGCCCTGTTCAGTTCGAGATCACGCCGGCGACCCGCGATGCGGTGCAGCGATGGATCAAGCAAGCGGGACTGAGGTCGGAGGATTTCCTGTTCCCCAGTCGCATGCACCGCTCGCCGCATCTTGGGACGCGGCAGTACGCCCGAATCTTGGAAGGCTGGGTGGAGGAACTCGGGCTAGACCCTGCCGACTACGGGACGCATTCGATGCGACGGACCAAGGCGACGCTGATCTATCGGCGGACCAAAAACCTGCGCGCCGTGCAATTGCTGCTCGGGCACTCCAAGTTGGAGTCGACGGTCCGGTACCTCGGCATTGAGGTCGATGACGCACTGGAGATTTCCGAGCAGACGGAGATCTGACGAAGCCGAAGGCGGTTGTCACTAGCGGGATCGGCCGCCGGCAACGGCGGCTTCCAGGAAGTAGGAGTGGAGGGAGGTTCCGGCATCTCCAGATACTCGGCGCCGCGCATCGGGCGGCAGCTTCGTGCCCAAAGCCGAAGTACAAATCCAGGGATGACGATCAGCACCGCAGCGGGTGCCGTCATCCGCAGAACGTAGCCGGGTTCACGGTCCGGGATCCAAAGCCGTCATCGGTGCACCTGTCGACGCGCCGGCAACGATGACCGCTGTCGAGCGTAAAGCTGCCGATCAGGGCCTGCATTGATGCTTGCGAGGTCATGCGGAGGTTCGAACGCGTGCAGAGCTCTCGCTGTTCGCAGCTCCGCTGGCTCTATGACGCAATCTACGGCGCCGTTGAAGTCAAGAGGTGTGGCAGCAACTCGCTAATCCTGCAGCCTTTGGCGTAGGCAACTGTTGAAAGGCGTCATCGGACAGGACCTCACATCCGCCCTCAACCTGATCAACACTGTAGAGTCGACTCATGAGGACAGGACGCACCTTCTAAGCCTGACCATCTAGTGCCCGACGAACCCTAATGCGCAGGTCTTCCGACGTGAACGGCTTGAAGACGATGTCGTAGCTCTCTCCGCCCCATCGACCCGGGCTGCCGTCTGCAAACCCGGTCATGAGCAGCACCTTGAGCGAGGACTTCAGCCGCTGCGCATCCTGCGCGAGCAAGACCCCGTTCTTGCTGCCGGGCATGATGATGTCGGTCAGCAAGAGTTTCACGTCGGGATGCTGCCGGAGCGACTGCATCGCCTCCTGCGCGCTGTGGGCGACTGAACATGTGTAGCCGGCGGCCTCCAGCATCGCCGCGGCGGTCTGTGCGACCTCTGGTCGGTCATCCACGACGAGAATATGCTCGCCTTGGCCGGCCCTTGGCTGGATCTTCGGAGCTTCTGTGGCTGCGGCGGAGTCCGCAATCGCCGGAAAATAGAGGCGAACAGTGGTGCCTACCCTTTCCTCCGAGTAGATCGTGGCCGCGCCGCCGCTTTGCTTAGCGAAGCCGTACACCATGGAGAGGCCCAGTCCGGTACCCCCGCTCTCTGCTTTTGTCGTAAAAAACGGGTCCATCACCCTAGCCAGGATCGGCGCAGCGATGCCGACGCCCTCATCGCTGACGGAGACCGTCACGTAGTCACCGGGCAACGCGAGGCCATGACTGGCGGCGTCCTCCTGGTTCGCGCGGAGATTCGCTGACCGGATCCAGATGCGGCCGCCGCGTGGCATAGCGTCTCTAGCATTCACCATCAGATTCAGCAGCGCCGTCTCAAACTGCGAGGGGTCGACACGGGCGTTCGCCAGCAAGGGATCGAGCTCAAGAACCACCCGCACGTCACTGAGCGAGTTCGCAGCCATGTCCGCAGTTCTTGAAATGGTCTCGTTGACGTTCACCACACGGCCTTGAAGCTGCTGCTTTCGGGCGAACGCGAGCAGTTGCTGAGTCAGTGCGCCGGACCGCGACGCCGCCGCTCTGACGTTGGCGATCGATCTCGCAAGCAACGCGTCTTCCGGCGCGGCCGACCGCGCGCGATGAGCCGCAATCTCGGCATTGCCAGTAATGACCTGTAGCAGGTTGTTGAAGTCGTGCGCGATGCCGCCGGTCAGTTGGCCCAATGCCTCCATCTTCTGCGCCTGGCGCAATGCAGCTTCCGCATCGCGCCGCCGACTGACATCGAGCTGGGATGAGAAGTAGTAGATCAACTCGCCGTCCTCGCTACGCACCGGAGTCAGGAACAGCGCGTTCCAGAAGGTTGACCCGTCCTTGCGATAGTTCAGCAGCTCGACCGTCAACTCGCGCTCGGATTTCAGGGTCTCGCGGACGAGCGCCACCGTGCCCGGATCAGTCTCCGGCCCTTGAAGAAAGCGGCAGTTTCGACCGAGGATCTCTTCAAGGGCGTACCCCGTCATTTCAAGGAATGCCTGATTCGCGAACACCAGTGGCGCGTCCGGCTGGCGCGGGTCGGCGACGACCATCGGCATGCGTGTCGCCTGCACTGCGGCGAAGAAAATGTCGCGTCCATGGCCGCCCGACGCAAACCCCTGCGTCTGCACTCGTGCATCGTGGCGTGGCATATGCGGGGCTTTGTCCCGCGGGTCGGTTTCTGAACTCATGACGGCAAATCACCTGGATACGCGTGATGTTGCCAAGCCAAAGAGTGTGTTCAGGCCGGAGTTGATCTTGTTCGCATGCAGGACACGTCTGACAAGCTTTGGAATCGTGGTCGCCCGACGAAGCGTGTTCAGGTCGGCTCAATAAGGCAAGTCAGGACCATCGGCGAAGCTCATTCATGAAGACCCTCGTACTCGCCATCGCCTTGGCGTCTAGTACCGTCGCTTCCCAGGCCCAGCCGACCATCAGCTTGCCGCCTGATGTAGACCGCGTTCTGAAGGACTACGCGCGGGCCTGGGAGGCCAATAAGCCCGAGGCACTCGCCGCGCTCTTCGAGGCCGACGGCATGGCGCTGCCAAGTGGTCAGCCGCCGGCTCGCGGCGCAGAAGCCATCCGCAAGGCGTATTCGCATGGCGCGGGCATGCCTCTGCATTTGCGCCCCATCGCGTTCTGCACTTCGGGGGGAGCTGGCGTATGTCATTGGCACATGGGGCTCCTCGGCAGATCGGCCTGACTTCGGCAAGTTCACACTCGTGCTGCGCAAGAGTGCCGACGGGCGGCGCATCGTGTCGGACATGGACAACGCAAGCACGCCGCCGTCTTCTCCGCCTCAGGCTGCGGGACGCTGAGCTTGCAGGCTTCCGAAAAATCAGTAGCCACCGACCGATGGCCAGTGGATTCCGGCTGGATCAAGATTTCGAGGAGGCTTCAAGTTCACTGTCGCAGCCGGACATGGGCGTCAGTCTTTTCAATCTGTTGGGACTTCTTCGGCTAACGTCTTTGCTATGGACACTGCCGACGTGATGGCCTTGCGGCGAGGGCGCTCTCAAGCTCCCCTTCGGTAACCGGCTTGTATAGGACGCGGTCAAAGAGCGTAGGTTCGTATCCGGCCTCGTCGCCGCGTCGGACATGCGAGGTCACAGCAATGATCCAGGTGCCGCTCGTTGGCTGGACGCGCGCGAGGGCCGCAACAGCCATACCACGCCCTTCCCGGAGATAGGGCTCGATCACGAGGACGCTGGGGGCCTCCTCACCAAGCCGTCGCACAGCCTCCGACTCCGACTGGGCTATCGTCACCCTCCAACCTTGAATGGAAAACCAAGTTCCCAGAGCCTCGGCGGCATCTGGTAGTCATCCAGCACTAGGACTGTGGGGGTTGCAATATCCACGCGCGGATGATCGGTTCGATGAGTGAGCAACGCAACTGCAAGTGATTACAGCCAAGGGTATCTACTGCCGGAAACGTGCAGCCATCGGGAGATCAGATTGCCCCAATGGGTTCACCGTCCGTGCAGCGCCGGAGGGACACCATAGCCGCTAGCGACACGCTGAGCTTGCGGTCCCCCCTGGAGCGGCTATGCGTTTGTTAGTTGTGGAGGACCACGAGGATTCCCTCGATAGCCTCGTGACGTACCTGCAATTTTGTGGCTTCGAAGTCGTCGGCGCTCGGGATGCGGAGAGCGGGCTTGCCGCATATTGCGCCGAGCCGGTTAGGGCAGTTCTGACCGACATCGACCTACCGGGCATGAGCGGATGCGATTTTGCTCGCGCCATCCGGCGCTTTGGAAATCCGCCGCTGCACCTTGACGCCATGAGCGGGAACATATTGCCGGGGCAGGAGCAGGGACTGTTTGAACACTTCTTCCTCAAGCCGCTGAATCTGAACAGCCTCAGTTCGACGCTTTTCAAGTACTGGGCCTGATCGTGCAACCAGCAAGTCCCCGGTGCCAGGCGAGTCCGCCAGGACTGAACGGTTGTCGTAGGACGAAAAACAGCCCCGAACTGGTCCAGGCTCCCGGGGTGCGTACTTGTCCGACGTGGTCGGCAATAAGGACATCGACGAGCTGCCGTTCCGCCTGGAGACTTGGGCGCGAGGCAATGGCTATGTCGGGATCGACGCCGCGCAAGACCCCGAGTGGGTCAACACGGTGTTGACGATGCTCCGCAAGCACTGGCCCAACCCCCATGCTCGCCTTGTCGACTGGTAACCCAAGATCGGCACCCGTGTGTCGGGCGGCGGCCAGACCTCACGCCCTGCCCGGCGCTCAGCCGCGTTCAGCGCTTCCGGTTCGACTGCCACACGACTGAACCTGCCAGCGTCTTGGTGGTGGTTGCCGACCGCGCGTTGTCCAAGGCACCGCCGGCCTTCGTTTCAGTCTTGGCGCCGGTTTGGGCGGCCGTGCCGGCTTGACGGAGAGCGGATCCCGCGAGTGAGCGCTGCAGCGCACTCGCGGAATCGCGGAATCGCTTTGCAGCGTCTTGCCGGCGAGAGAGGCGACCTGGTGGCCGCCGTGGAGGACATGAAGCAGCGCGTCGAAACGGAGGAGCAGGAAGACCAACTCTTCCACGTCGAGGACAACGTCCTGCACCCAAAGCCTGCTCAGCGAACGCCTGAGCGTTCGGGTGAACTACAGCTGGCGGCGAACGCCTGAGGATGCGTGGGACTACGGCAGCATGACGTTCCACCACGACGTAGACCTTCGACCGGACTACTCAGTGCCGCCGCCCACCAGAAAGCCCAGCGCAGCAAAGCTTGCTGAGGAGCGTCAAGAACAGCTCCATCGCGAGTGGGAGCGCCTGCTATTGCTGGCGCTCCACGCCGTGAAGGAATACTTCAGGAACGGCGGCGCCGGTGGCGACATACCTGCATCGTTCCAGGCCAAGCCCGATCCTCATTCGCGGCACCTGAGCAACTTCAGCGCCAAGTTTTGGGTGGGCCCATCCAGCGGTTGAAGCCATGGTCTGAACGCAGGCCCCCGCCCGCTGACAGCGCCAGGCGAGAAATACAGCGCCTGCCGCGAACCGACAACGATGATGCCGGCCCTTGCCCGTCCGATGGGCCTCCGGGGAATCGCGCGGGCACGATGGCTGACCACGCCGACGACGCCTACTTCGAAGCCGGTCCGCCAGCCTCGCTCAGGAGGTGCTTGATGCTTCGCGGCTCCATGAAGCCTGTACCGCAGTGTGTGTACACCTCCGCGAAGGCGGCCGCACAAGCGTTTCTCTGAGGCCCCTCACGGGCCTGGCGCGCCTCGTCCAAGATCGGCCATGCCGGCGACGGGTTGTGCAGCGCCTTGTTGAGGTCCCTGGCAAGCGAGACCTGTTCGGTGGGGCCTTGCATCATGCAGGCCGTTGATGCGCGCCCCACCATCCCATAAGGCGCGGCACGGCAGGTCTGTTCCGCGAAGAACAGGTAGTGCGTCGCGTCGGCGTATGCGTGCTGGAGCTCCATGTCTAAAGTAGGGCTGTCGTTGAGCATGCCGCCCAGGCCAGCAACGAGGCCCAACCCAGCTAAGAGCTCCACCAAGCGGGTTCGCCGAGCGGCGCTCCCCGCCCCAAAGCACCCCTGTGAGTGCGATGACTGCGGTCAGAGCTCCAGCCAGCGCCAGAAGCAAGTGGCCATGCCACGCATGGCGAATTGCCAACGCCGTGCCGGCGATGCAGAAGCAGATGCGAACGTAGATCAACTGTTCTTCCCCTTAGCAGGAAGAGGCGACCGGATGCGATGACGGCTGAAGGAGGATTGTCGAGGCGCCGGCGGAGGCTCTGCCCCACCATGATGGGCAATACCGCAAGCTAGGAGGCGCCGGCCACATGGTGCCGGACCAGTTGGATGACCAATGCCGCACTCAGCGGTCGTCGGCCCGCAGAAATCGAGCGCCTGCAGCCAGCCTGAAGCTGCCTGACGCCGGCGAGAGGCAGCTTCGCAGCGGGAGCGGTCATTCAAAGAAGCCTTCTTGAAAGACGATTACGCCGCAGAGCTGCCATCCGGTCAGGGCAAGCGTGCCGGTCAATTGTGACCGGCGTCCGCAGTTGACCTTCGTGCCGCCCAGCTCGCCCTTTCGAGCAGCAGGCATGAGGCCATGGAACTTCTGCTGTCTAGGATCAAGGCCGCGCTTCAATCGAAGCGAACGAGGTTGAGGGCCGGCAGCGGGCCGCCGGGGAATTGAGACAGCCGGCCACCGAGCGCAACAGAACCGAGGTCGATGCCGGCAAAGCCCAGACGTTCAATCAGCGCCCCGACCTCAGCCTTGGCTGCGGGCTCATCCCCGGCATAGAACAGCACGCGGCGGCCGCCTTCTGCGGCGGGGTCGGCTGCCAACTGCTCGGGCTTCAGGTGGTTGAAGGCCTTGACCACGCGCGCACCCGGCACCCGGTCGGCGAACACTTCTGTCGACGCGCGGCCGTGCAGTTCGGCCGGCCTGAACAGCGGCGCCTCGATGGGATTGTTGGCGTCGATGACGATGCGGCCGGCGAAGTCCGGCAGGCCGGCCAGCGCCGCAGGCAGCTTGGACCAGTTCACCGCGACCAGCACTATGCGCTGCGCCGCGGCTTGCTCGCGGCTGCCAGCGCGCACGCTGGGGCCGATCGAATCGACCAGCGCCTGCAGGCTTTGCGGGCCGCGACTGTTGGACAGGATGGCCGGGATGGCGCAGCGCGCCAAGGCGCGGGCGAAGGCGGTGCCGATGTGACCGGCGCCGATGATGCCGATGGGGGCGATAGACGTGTTCATGCTGGACTCCTTGAGGCGGGTCTCGGACTCAGGACGTGAAGCCGCCATCGGCCACGATGTCGGCGCCAGTGACGAACGAGGCTTGCGGGCTGGCGAGGAAGGTCACGACGTTGGCGATCTCACCCGGCTGGCCGTAGCGGCCGACTGCCATGTGCGGGACCAGCAGCTTGGCCAGTTCGCCATCGGCCGGGTTCATGTCGGTGTTGGTGGGACCGGGGTGCACGGTGTTGACCGTGATGCCACGCGGGCCCAGATCGCGCGCTAGGCTGCGGTTGAAGCCAGTGATGGCGCCCTTGGTCAGCGTGTACAGCGAAGCGCCGGGGAAGGATGCGTACTTTGTCATCGAGCTGCCGATGTGCACGATACGGCCACCGTCCTTCATGTGGCGCACAGCCTCCTGCGTGGCGACGAAGACGCCGGTCACGTTGACGGCGATCATGGTCTGGTAGTCCTCGAACTTGATCTGCTCGATGGGGCCACCAAGCGCGATGCCGGCGTTATTGACCAGGATGTCCAGACCGCCGAAGGTGTCGACAACCTGAGCGACGGCAGCACGTACGGCCTCCGGATCACCCGCGTTGGCCACGATGGCCAGCGCACGGCCGCCAGCCGACTCGATGGCGGCGACGGTTTCTTCGGCCAGTGTGGCCGAGCCGACATAGGTGAAGGCGACCTGGGCGCCGTCGGCGGCCAAACGCTTGGCGATCGCCGCGCCGATCGAGCGCGAACCGCCTGTGACGAGAGCCGTCTTGCCAGCCAGGGGCAGGGCTTGGGAAGCGGTGGTGTTCAGGATAGCGGCGTTCATGGTTTCACTCCGTTTGGGTTGCCGAGAAGATCGGTGGCGTGAATGTCCCGCTTTCATTACCACTTGATTAGTCAGCAGTTGATTGGATCATCTTCAAGCATTCGTTTAAGCTGCACGCATGGAGACCCTCACCAATCTGGAATCTTTCATGCGCAGCGCCGAGGCCCGCAGCTTCTCGGAGGCGGCCCGCCGGCTAGCGCTGACGCCGGCGGCCGTGAGTCGCAATGTCGCGATGCTGGAACGCAACCTGGGCGTGCGGCTGTTTCAGCGCTCCACCCGCCGACTTACGCTAACCGAGGCCGGCGAGAACTTCCTAGGGGCTATCGGTGGCAATCTGGAGGCGCTGCAAGCCGCGATCGCGGCGGTCACGGCGGAAGACGGTGAGCCGGCCGGCGTGCTCAAGGTCAGCTTGGCACCGACCTTCGGACTGAGCCACCTACTGCCGCTGCTGCCCGAGTTCCTCGCTCGCTATCCGCGCATCCGGCCGGAGTGGCATTTCGAGAACCGCGCCGTGGACCTGATCGCTGAGGGCTATGACGCGGCCATCGGCGGCGGCTTCGAGCTGTCGCCCGGCGTGGTGGCCCGCCCGCTGGCGCCGGCTCACATCGTCGCCGTGGCGTCACCGGCGTACCTGACGCGGCGCCTGTCTCCCTCCGACCCCGCGGGCCTGGCGGAACTGGACGGCGTCGTGATGCGGTCGCTCTCGTCCGGCCGCATTCGCACCTGGGCCATGCGAAACGCGCACGGCGAAGAGATCCCGGCGGTGCTGCGCGAGAGCATCGTCGTCAATGATCCGGCGGCGCTGCGCGAGGCGGCGCGGCTGGGCCTGGGCGTGGCCATGGTGGCGGTGCCAGACGTGCTGCCCTGGCTGGAGTCGGGCGAGCTGGTGCGGGTGCTGCCGCATTGGTGGGCGGACGCCGGCGCCATCTCGCTGTACTACGCCAGTCGCAACCTGCTGCCTGGCAAGACGCGAGCCTTCATCGACATGGTGATGGCGGCGTTCGAACGCGAGGACTTTGCGCGCCGTTTCGCGGGCAGCCTGGGCTCCGTCACGCCGCGAAAGAAGCCCACGCGTTCATCGTGACCTTGTCAGGCCGGAAAGGCGGAAGGCCATCGCACCGGGCTTCGCCACGGTTGCCCCGAAGTCTGCAATGCATCGGCATCACCCGGTCACCACGGACCAGACCGGTTGTTCAAGATCCCTCGAGGCTTGCGCTTGGTCGAACATCCGGTCTCGGAGGTGCGGCGGACATACGCGCCGCTGTCGGTCGAATGGCAGTTCCCGATCAGCGCCGCCGCCCGGATTGCTGAGAGCGAAGGAGTCTGACCAGCCTGATGCCGCCGGTCGTTCTGCAGCGGTTGCGGCCGATGGATAACGCGACTTCGGCGCACAGTCAATGGTGCTTAGCAGACATCGGACCGGCGCGGATCGCGCGCGCTCAATGACCGCTGATGGATTTGCAGCCGACATGGTGAGTTCCGAGGCGCGCTAGCGTCGGTCGAATGACCGCTGCCTTCGGTGGCGAACAGCCACACTCGACCCTCAGCTGCCCTCCACTCAGGCTTCCGCATCGGGTATGAGGCGGCCCACAGAATCAGCCGTGGCCTCCGACCGATTCCAACGTCGACAAGAAGCGGTTACGACCTGGTTCGCAGCCAATGGTTGGCGAGTGAGGCACCTGGAAGCATTCCCGCACGTCGATAGCAGTCCTGCGGAACCGTTGAGTCAACACCGAAGTCTGCGCCAAAGATGTCATTGACAAGCCCGACAAATACGGCGGGCTGAATATTCCAGAAATAGGCCAACGCCGTCAGCACGGTCGGAAGTAGCTCATCCACGTCCGGATAGCTGGAGCGAGCCTGCACATGTCCGGCCGGTCCGAAGACTTGCAGCTCATCTTGTCCGTCCTCTCCTCGCCAACGCATCTGCATGTGAAGCGACATGACGAGGAAGCGCACTCTGCCTTCACGAGTGAGTTCGCCATAAGGCCGGCCCGCCTGGTAGTCGCCTCCTGGATCGCTCCATGGTTCAAAGCCCGGGATCTCCGACGCATCAATCGTGCGCGCAAGCCGGGTGGGATAAAGCGGTTCCGGTTTCCTTCGCATGGTGACGTGTTCCGTGGGAGATGTCGCAGTCTATGAGGAACAGCGAGACGTTCGGCAGCGGGCGTTGGGGTCAACACTGCGCGGGTAGGTGCGTCCCTCCTGGAACTGGTTATCCATCTTTTTAATCTTCACCGAGGCGCTCGCACCGGACGCCTTCACAAGCACCCCGCCTTTGGTGGCTGCCCCAACGGCCGCCATGGCGCAAGAGCTTACTTGCATCATCTGCAGGACGTGCCAAGCGGCTGCTCAAGCACACTAGCGAGGCGGGCTTGGCTCAGAGCGTGCATGAGGCGGTGCAGGAGAGGCGTGCCGAGCAGGAGGGATCGGCTGGTCGTTGCGGCTTGCGCAACGAAGTTGTGAACGCGCGGGAGCTACTGGGGAACTGTTTGCTCGACCAAAGAACGAACATGCATGTAGTGGTCATCAAGATGCACGCCGATCTTTTGTAGGAAGGAGAGGATGCCGAGCAGTTCTCCCCTCATATTGCCGATCAGCTTCTTCAACTGGGCGTCCGTCTTGGCGTTCACCAGAGGGTCCTGTGACATGTCCTTGGCAGCGTAGACGCTGGTCCACAGGTCAAAGTAGTCCTGCATCTTGCGTTCGTAGGTTTGAACGAGCGCGAGATCCTGGGGACCAAGTGCTTTTGAGAGGTCCGCATCGGTGATCGTTTGGCGGGTGTAATCGCCTTCCTTGACGACGACATCCTTTCCCTCGGTCTCCACGCGAAAACGCCAACGCTGATCCTTTGCTTCTGCCTGCTCGAACTTAGGGTGACCCAGAATGACCCGCTTGATCGGCCCTGCCAACCTGTCGAAAAGGTCGACGGCGCCCTTAGTCGCAGCGACAACGGCTGCGATTTCCGCTGGAGAGAGCATGTTTCCTCCTTTTGACTGGCGTCGTGACCAAATGAGTGGCTTGGCCTGTTGATACCCACGGGACTGCCTTTGCCGATTCGACAGCCCGCGGTGGGGGCGGTGTCCCGCAAGCAAGTCTCGTTATAGGTAGCCGATCTGCGGGGCGCATCCTCAGACATGAGGATGCGCCCGCAACATCACCGTGTGGGCCACCGCGCTCAACGAGTTCCTCAGGAGGCGGCGCTCACACCTGATGGCTGTCCGCGGTCGCTGGCAGCCCGGTTGTTTGCGCGCACAGCCTCACCGCCGGGAGGCTGGAAGACCTGCCGTGTCGGCGCTGAAAATTCAAAGTTGAGCGAAACGAAAAACTGAAAGTTCAGACTTGAATGAGACACGGGTTCAAAGCCCGCTGACTCGTTCAGCGCCAAGTGGCTGATCGGGGCCGGTTTTCAGTTTTGGGCTGTGCGCAAACCGACATCGGCTTCGACAAAGCGCGACCGGCTGCTATGGGTCGAGACCGCTAGTTCGCACCGCGTCATAGCTGCTGTTGACGGCGGCGTCGCGCGGGCCAATGCACCGAGTCGGCCGAGCGGCGGGTTCCGGAGGTTCACCAGTCACACGGTCCCGCACACGTCGGATGACCGGTACCGCACTCAGCGGTCGTCGGCCCGCAGAAATCGAGCGCCTGCAGCCAGCCTAGAGCCGCGGCAACCACGCAGCGTTTGCTGTCGCTCATCTCCGCCAGCGTACTCACGTTGTCTGGCAGTTTGCCGTATCGGGCTCCGTGCGCGGCTGCCCGCGTGGCATGGTCGATAGCCCCTCTCACAGCCACAGGACGGCCCCGGAAACAGGGCAAACCTCAGCGGCATTGGTCTTCAAGACCTTTATCGAGTTCCGCTCTTCGGGAGAACGCTTGCCGAGTAATCCTGGCCTTTGGCATAGGCAACTGTTCAAAGGCGTCATCGGACAGGACCTCACATCCGCCCTCAACCTGATCAACACTGTAGGGAGACGGTCGGGACGAGCCCGACGTTTCGCGCAGCTTGGGAGAAGGGCGCCGCTGTCTGATTCCCGCGAGCTGGTACCGGTAACCCAACTGGGAGACGGGGCGCAATGCGTGGTGGTAACTTAAGCGCGCCGACGGGCTGCCGTGGATGCTCGCCGGGACCTGGAACCACTGGACGGACTGGGCCACGGGCGAGATCGTTCCTAACTACACGATGCTGACGTGAAACTGCGACGGCCATTCGATGCTGGCCCGACTGCACAAGCCAGATCCGAACCTGCCTGCCGACAAGCAGGACAAGCGCGCTGTGGTCGACGGTGAGCCTGAGGACTGGGCGGCCTGGCTTGCGGGGCCTGTCGATGGTGCCCAGCTGCTGATCCGCCCGCGGCCGGCCGATTTTTCGATCAGGCCGACGCGGTCAGGACCGACGCTCTTCTCCTCCAACTGGGCCAGGACAAAGACGCGATTCAGCAAGTCATGCTGGCGTCGCTCAGATTTCACGTAAAGCCATCGCGCGAAAACGCTCTACGGTGTAGCCTCATCACGCTGGCTGCCTTTGAGATCTATGTCAGACACCGGGCCGCGCGACGCGTATCCGAGAGTTCGCATGATTAGCCGTCTCAGGGTTTCAGCTGCAATGCTGCACTTGCAGCGCTGCGTCGTGGCTGAGCAGCTTGCTTGGAAGGACGCGAGCCCCCGCAAGGGTGCCCAAGCGCCGTTTGTGGGGGATGAGGCCCAGCGAGCACTTGAGATCTGGCGGCGCAAAAAGTCCGAACTCGGCATTGCGATAGAGGAACTCGTAATCTGCCACCGAGCTCTCACATTGCTGGAGTAGCCTCCATAAGGGCCACTGCCCGGCTGTCGACCGTCACAAGCTCATCCGCCAGCGCTTCATCGAGCTCGTCGCCGGCCAGTCGCAGAATTAAGGCAGCAAACTCGAGGTGGGCCGCATCCAACGCGGCGAGCATCGCGTCGCGCCAGCGCTCGCTTGCGGCACCTGCTGCTGTTCTGACCCCGTAGTCCCCTCTGCCGCCAGCGAGAAGCGCCTCGACCACGCCTGCGGCGCCGCCCAGGCTCCGCTCCAGCTCCCGGCGAATCGTGCGCTCGGTGCTGTTGTGGTCACTCTCAAGCACGACGACCTAGTGCATTCCGACGAGGTAATCCATGTCGACTCCCCAGCGTTTACCTTGGCCTCATGTCCGCCGGTAGCTCGCTCTCGCGGTCGAGCCTCGGTATCAGTCTGTCGCCAGAACTTCAAAGCTCGCTGGGTGGCTCTATCCATCGATGACCTCCCTGTTCAGAATCGTGGCAATTAAGCCTAGCGTTCACAATGATTGGGCCTCCTCGCATCGCAGGAGATTAGCTTCAGCTGCGGCGATTAAATGGCACATTACTGCTGGGTTCGGATGTCCACCCTTTGTAACGCGGTCAATTTCTTGCAAGAGGGCTTCAACAGAAACTACCCATCTCGCCAGGGCAAGATGAAGCTGCTCGCTCGTCGCGGTGGAAATTTGTACCATGCGACTATGCTGGCACCATCTGAAGCCGCGCTCAGTGCGCTGGTGCACATCACGCCCGGATTTGGCCTCACAGTGTCTTGGCTTGCGCAGGTTGCGCCGGTGAACGAGGAGATTGCCCGTTCGCTGGAGCCTTCAGCAAGAGGCCGTCTCGCAGAGTGTCCGTAACTGAGCATGTGCAATCGTGATTCATTGGCGGCGCGGGCCTCGCTGCGACGACTGAGTCGACCTCCGCTTCCAGTCCTGAAGCAGAGGCGCCGAGGGGAGCTCGCACCAAATTCGCACGGATAGTGCCTAGACGCTGTCTGGCTGAGGCCGCTCGCGGGTTCAATTCTCGCCATCGATCCGGATGGCCTGCTGCCCTGAAAACGTGTCGCTAAAGACGTCGCTGACTTAGACCTTCGCGATAGAGCAAGCCGCCAATCGTGATCAGGACCGCGCGGTCGTCTTCTGTCAGCCTATCGTGAGGGAGCTCCATCCAGTTGGCGAGCATCACGATCGCATCGTCGATCGATTGACCTGAGCGTTGTGCATCGAGAGCTTCCGCTTGGCCTTGGAACACAGCGATCAGTGTGTTGCATCGACCGGTTGAATCCGCCAGCGGAAGCGGACGTTCGTTAACCGCAGCAGCGGGAGAACTTCGGTGCCGCGGCCGTAGCAACAAGCCGAGAGCGCCATCAGCCGGGAGGGACGGCGCACAGCTCTGCCAACCCCTGCGCGCGGGTGACGGGCCGCACATAGTTCAAGTCGCGGCGCGCCTTTCCGACGTTCAACGTCACCTCAACGGCTGAGGGCGCCAACGCCTGCCTTGTGACCGGCAGACTCCAGCGCCCGCCGGTTACCGCCCACCGTCGATCCAGGCGAACTTGCCAGAATCCACAGCCTTCAACAATTGCGGCAGCGCGGTCGTGTCGTCGCGTTCCCAGATGAATCGCGGGCGGACGACGACAACGTCCAGCCGGGCTTGCGACGCGGCGAGCGCCTCGCGTTCCGCCTGAGCCTTTGTGGCGGAATAGCCGCCGACCGGGCGCGCCGGGAGGGGCCAGCTCTCTTCAGCATTCACCAGCGGTCCGCCATCCAAGAGCACCGACTCCGTGCTCAGGTGCACGGCCCGTCGCACCGTCCCAGGCAGGCTGCCCCCACGCCTCAGCCCCATTATCCAAGCGCGGCGCCTCTTGCTGACCACGCCGGCTACTTGGCGCAAGAGACCGAGAAGCGCGTGGAGATTTTCATTGCTGATGACGAAACCGTTGCCCGCCTCGCCCACGTACTGCCAGGGCAGACCTAGCACCAGGGCGTCGAACTGAGTGCGGCTAGGCTCAGCGTGCCGGTCACGTCGCGGGGCCAACTGAAGCGGCCCGCGTTGAGGCGGCGGGCTGCGAAGCCCCCACGCGGGTCAGATGACGGCCCAGACGCCATCGCTAGTCGACGGCACTGAGGAGGTCCTCCGTGCCGAATGCTCTGACGAGGTCAGTGGCGCGGCCCTCATGCGCCTCTCGTTCACGCCATTCAGCGACACATGGCGAATGCGTCCCCCCGCCTGCGCAGCAGCGGCAGCGTGCGTTCCGCCGACGTCGATCTTGAATACGTCGACCGACTCGACCATCCGATTGGCTTGCTCCCTCAGGCTGTCTGCGGCAGCCGCGGACTCTTCGACGAGCGCAGCGTTTTGCTGGGTGGCTTGGTCCATCTGTGCGACTGCTTGACCGATCTGGGACACACCGGTGCTCTGCTCTGCGCTTGCTGCACTGATCTCAGCCATGACGTCAGTCACGCGCCCGATCGCGGCAACTACCTCTTCCATCGTGGCGCCAGCTTTATCCACGAGGGCGGTACCCTCCTCAACACGGGTGGTACTGTCGTTAATGAGCTGTTTGATCTCCTTCGCCGCTTGTGCCGAGCGTGTAGCCAAGCTGCGAACCTCCGACGCCACAACTGCGAATCCGCGCCCCTGTTCACCTGCGCGCGCAGCCTCCACTGCCGCATTCAGCGCCAGGATGTTGGTTTGGAATGCGATCCCATCGATGGTTCCGATGATGTCGCCGATCCGCTTGCTGCTGTCCTGGATGCCTCGCATCTTCCCGATCACTTGACTGACGACCTCGCCGCCCCGGCCCGCCACTTCACTAGCACCCCGAGCTAGCAGGCTGCCTTGCACGGCGTTGTCGGCGTTTTGCCGAACGGTGGCACTGAGCTGCTCCATGGAAGAAGCTGTTTGCTCAAGTGCGGACGCTTGCTCCTCGGTCCGGTTCGACAAATCGTTGTTGCCGTGCGCAATCTCTTCGCTGGCGCCGGCGATGGTTTGCGCAGCCTGGCGCACCTGTCCGATCAGGGTGACGAGCTGCTGCTGCATTTGGCCCATCGACGCGAGCACACTACCGTAAGGTGCCGAGTCGGCACCGCTAACGGTACTCAGGTCCCCCTGTGCCACGCGTTGCGCGACCTCGCTCAGCACGGCGGGCTCCGTGCCGAGCGCTCGCAGCATGCGCCGGGTGATGAAGAGTCCGAGCGCGATCGCGGCCGCAACGGCCACTGCGCTTGCGATCCCGAGCCACCAGCGCTGACCCGCGTAGTCGGTTTCAGCGGAGCGCACGCTTTGGTCGGCTTGGGCCCGGGTCTCGTCGACGTATTCGCGCGCCGCGGCGAGAAGGGCGGAAAGCAGCGGGCGGCAATCCCGGCTGATCGCCTGCGTAGCCTCCTCACGCTTGCCCGCGTCCGCCATCGCAACGATGCCGGCAGCCACCGGGCTGTACTTGGCCTCGATTTCCAGGATGCGTGCCAGGATTGCGCGCTCGCGATCGCTCGTGGAGGAGCGCTGGACGGTGCTCTTCAGCTTCTCAAGCGTTTTACCGAGCTGCGCATGCGCACTGAGCGCCATCTCTTTGCCTGCCTGCAACTCGCCGGGGGACTGAGCGATGGCCATGTCCCGCACCCCGATCGCGCGGCGGTTCGCCTCGATACGTAGGTCGACCGCCAGCCCTTCCCGTTGGGCAATACCGTTCACAAAGTCGGTGAAACGGCCGCTCGTGGCACCAAGATCGTGAAGCGCCAGAAGGGACACAGCGGTCACACACGCCGCCAGTAGACCAAACGCCAGCACAAGAAGCTGCTTCACAGATAAACGCGACATTGGCACACCCGTTCAAGTTGGCAGAGGAAACCCGCGCGGTTGCAGGGCTGATGGGTGGTACTGTGCGCCGTACGACAAAATTCGGAAAGTCGGAGTCGCCGCTTCTTGGTGTCGGACCTTTGCCTACATGAACTGGCTTTGCGCTCGCAGTTGGCTCACTCAAGTGCGGCTGCAACGCCGACGCGAGTGCGAAGGTTCACCCTTTCCCGGGATTGGTTTTAGTTGGGATGACGGACTAACGGCTCACGCTGGCCACGGTTGAATTCAGGGGGCCTGCTCACAGCCTGGAGGCGTGTAGCCGAGCTCTCGCTGAATCTGAGGCGCATCGCACGTCTTCTCGTCGACCGATGCTGCACAGCCCGCTAGCGCAGCGAGCACCGCCAGGACGTAAGCACGAAGGTAAGTTTTCATGGGTGAGCTCCTTCACGTAGGCCCCGCGCGGGGGCGTCGCACGGCAATGACTTGCCGAAGGGAATCCGAATGGGCCTGGCCTCAGCCCAGGCCCAGCTGCTTGCGCAGGCTTTTGTCGACAGGGCCGGCGGGCATAAAGCGGCGCAACTTGCTCAGAAGTGAGGCTTGGCCCGGGGGCGGGCGTCGCATCCGCCTGGCTCCAAATGCCGCATCGACGATGGTGTTGGCGACGGTCGCCGGGTCGCCGCCGCCATTGACATTGGTAGAGAACGACCGCGTGACGCGTTGGCGTTCTTTGTCGTAGGCATTGATCAACGTGGCCGCGTGGGGCGAGTTGGCCTCGAGGCTGGTCTTCGTGTAGGAAGGCTGCACCAGAGTGACGCGGATACCGAACTGGCGAACCTCGTGATCCAGCGATTCCGACAACCCTTCGATGGCGTGCTTGGATGCGGCGTAGAGTCCCATGTAGGGTCCCGGCAGAAAACCCAGCACGGAGCTGACATTGATGATCCTGCCCTGCCGCCGCTCCCGCATGTGCGGCAGGACCGCCTGCGAGACTCTGAGAACGCCCAGCACGTTGGTGTCGAACAGGGCGGCCGCCTCGGCAGGCATGGTCTCCTCCACCGCGCCGATCATGCTGACGCCGGCGTTATTGACGAGGACATCGACCCGCCCGGCGCGGCCGATCACTGTCAGCACGCCGGCGAGCACCGAGGCGTCTTTGCGAACGTCCATCTCGACCAGCTCGACACCGGCGATCGGGGTGGCCTTCTGGAGGCTGCGCACCGTTCCGAAAACGCGGCTGCCGCACGCGACGAACTTCTTGGCTGTCGCGAGCCCGATGCCGGAGGAAACGCCTGTGATTAGGATAGTGGGTTGGTTGGTCATGAAGATCTCTGGTTGAATCAGGCGAATGCGGGCGAAGCGCGGCCGCACACGTACCAATGCACGCGTGACGCCTCGTCATGCGGATGCCGGTGCCGCGGCAGCCTGCGGGCACCGGAGAAGGGATCAGGCCCTCAGGTCAGCATCGACTGCTGGGCGAAGATGCCCGCCATCGCGCCCTGCCACGAGGCCTGGGTGACTGAGGGGAGGAAGGGCGTGGCGAGGTCGCCGGCGGCGTAGATGCCGGGCATGCTGGTTTGGCGGCGCTCGTCGACCCTAAGGGCGATGCCGGCGGGCGTATCGACCGTGACGAGGCCCAGTGATTCATGCAGGCCTGCCGACGGCTTGTTACGCGGATGGGCGAACAGGACATCGACCGCGACATTGCCGTGGGTATCGAGATTGACGGTGGAGATATGGCCCTTGCGATGGGCGATCTCGATGATGCGGCCATCGACGACAGGTATCTTGCGGCGCGCCAGATCGGCCTGGATATCGGGCGCGATGTAGTGACCATCGGCGAACACCGTCAACTTGTCGGTCCAATCGCCAAACAGCTTGGCGGACTGGTGGGACGGCGGCCCCGACCAGACAAGGCCCCAATGCTGGCCGGCGACTTCAAAGCCGTCGCAATAGGGGCAGGGAACGATGGACGTGCCCCAGCTTTCGGCAAAGCCTGGCACATCAGGCATCTGGTCGGCGACGCCATAGCTCAGGACCACGCGGCGTGCCCTAAAGCTTTCGCCGTCGCCAGTGACCACGGAAAAATCATCGATGGCGCCAGCGACGCTGTCGGCCTTGGCATTGACGAGCTTGATCGCGGGATATCGCGCCAGTTGCCGCCGCGCCTCGGCCAGGATGTCCAGCGGCGGCTTGTGATCGTGGCCAAGCAGGCCATGGGAGTGACCGGCGAAGCGATTGCGCGGCAACCCGGTGTCGAGAACGGTGACCTTGCGGCCGGCACGTCCGAGCTGCAGGGCGGCGGCGAGGCCGGCAAAGCTGCCGCCGATGATGATGACGTCATTCATGGTGATGGGCTCCGTTTTGTGGCCAGAGGGAGGTGGGCTGGGCTTGGCAGTGGACTGGGCGATGGCGAGGCCGGTGGTGGAGAGCGCGGCCAGCGTCAGAAGGGCTCGTCGTTGCATGGAAGGCTGACCGTCTGACCGACCGACAGTCGGCTCGATGTGGTTGTCATGCGGGATCACGCTCAGCGCCCGGCGATGCTTGAGCCGGCTTTGGAGCGAGCACTTCGACCGGAACGATTCGCGCCTCGATCAGTAGTCATCGACATCCTCCTTGTGAGTGAATGCCGATGCGGCGGTCCGGCGCCCTGGGGACCTCTGTACTCAAGCATGGGCCTCTCCGTCCGCAAGTCGCGCGGCGAGCCCTGGCGTCGATTCCGCAGGCGCCTGCGCGGGGCTGTCGCGTCGGATGCGGAACCAAGCCGCGTACAGCGCAGGCACGAAGACGAGGGTCAGGGCCGTGGCCACTACCAGGCCACCCATAATCGCAATTGCCATCGGGCCCCAGAAGACGCTGCGCGTGAGCGGGATCATCGCCAGAACTGCCGCAGCCGCTGTCAGCACCACCGGGCGCGAGCGTCGCACCGTTGCCTCGACGATGGCGACCCAGGGCGCAAGGCCGCGCGCGATGTCCTGGTCGATCTGGTCGACCAGGATGATCGAGTTGCGCATGATCATGCCGCTCAATGCGATCACACCGAGCAGCGCGACGAAGCCGAACGGGGCATTGAACAGCAGTAACGCCGGCACCACGCCGATCAGCGCCAGCGGCGCCGTCATGAACACCATGAAGAGGCGCGAGAAGCTTTGCAGCTGGATCATCAGCAGCGTCAACATCACTGCAAACATCGCGGGAAACACGGCGAACAGCGCCTCGTTGGCCTTGTCGCTCTCTTCGATCGCGCCGCCTTCTTCGATGCGGTAGCCCACCGGCAGGCTGTCGATGATCGGCTTGAGCGACGGCCGGATCTTCGCCGTGGCGTCGGGCCCCTGAACGCCATCGACGACGTCGCTGCGCACGGTGAGTGCCATGTCGCGGTTGCGCCGCCACAGCACCGGCTCTTCAAAGCCCGGCTCGACCCGCGCCACCTGCGAAAGCGGCAAGGTGACGCCGCTGCGCGTGAACAATTGAAGATCGCCTAGTTGGCCAATGCGCTTGCGCTCGTCGGGTATCGCCCGCACGATCACGTCCACGAGTTCCTCGCCGCGACGGATCTGCGTTGCCGGCGCTCCCTCCAGCGCGGTCTGCACCAGGCCCTGGACGTCGGCCGTGGACAGGCCCAGCAGCCGCGCCTTGTCCTGGTCGACGTGGACCTGCATCGAGCGGACCTGCTCGTTCCAGTCGAGTTGCGTGTCGCGTACCAGCGGGCTCTGGCGTACCGTATCGCGCACGCGGTAGGCGATCTCGCGCACCTGCGCCTTGTCCGGGCCGATGACGCGCAACTGCACCGGGAAGCCCACCGGCGGGCCGAACTCCAGACGCTGCACGCGCGCCCTGACATCGGGGAAGGCCTCATCCTTGTCGAAGAGTTCCATCAGACGAGCGCGCACGCGCTCGCGCTGTTCAATCCCTGCCGTCTTGATGACAAACTGGGCGAACCCGGGGTTGGGCAGTTCCGGTTGGATCGACAGATAAAAGCGCGGCGTACCAGCGCCGGTGTACGCCGTGAAGAACTCGATGTCCGGGTCCTTGGACAGCTCGGCTTCCAGCAGCTTCACCTGATGCTCGGTGGCGGCGAAGGACGCGCCCTCGCGCAGCCGCAGGTCGACAAGCAACTCCGGCCGCGACGCTGTCGGGAAGAACTGCTGCTGTACCTTCAGCATGCCGGCACCGGCCACGGCGAAGACCAGCACCGTGATGGCCAGGACCCAGGCTCGGTGCTGCACCGCCCAGTCGACGATGCCGCGCAGCCGTCGGTAGACCGGCCGGTCATAGGGGTCGTGGTGGTTGCCGTGTTCATGTCGGCTCGCCAGGTTCTTCGGCAGCAGCATCACCCCCAGATACGGCGTGAAGACCACCGCCACCAGCCAGGACAGGATCAGCGCCGTACCGACGATCCAGAAAATGCCGCCCGCGTATTGGCCGGCAATCGACTTGGCGAAGCCCACCGGCATGAAGCCGGCGGCCGTGACCAGCGTGCCGGTCAGCATCGGAAACGCCGTGGAGGTGTAGGCGTAAGTGGCCGCGCGCAGGCGGTCCCAACCCTCCTCCAGTTTTACCACCATCATCTCGACGGCGATGATGGCGTCGTCCACCAGCAGGCCCAGCGCGATGATCAACGCCCCGAGCGAGATGCGGTCGAGGTTCCAGCCGGCGGCATGCATCACGGCGGCGACTAGCGCGAGCACCAGGGGCACCGATGCGGCGACCACGATGCCGGTGCGCCAGCCCAGGAACAGGAAGGACACGGCCAGCACGATGGCCAGCGCCTCCAGGAAGGAGCGCTCGAACTCCCAGACCGACTCGGCCACCACGCGCGGCTGGTCGGCGTACTGCTGGATCTCGACCCCTGCCGGCACCTCTTGCCTGATCTGGTCGAGCCGCTGCTCCAGCGCCTTGCCGAAGTCCAGCACATTGCCGTTTTGCTGCATGGTCACGCCGATGGCCAGGACCGGCACGCCGTTGTGACGGATGCTGAAGCTGGGCGGGTCCTCATAGCCGGTGCGCACGGTGGCGATGTCGGCCATTCGCAGCAGCCGACCACCGACTTCCAACGTCACGTTGGCAACGTCCGCGGTGCTCTTGAGCCCGCCGTCCACGCGCACCTGCACACGGTCGTGCGCGGCATCGGCCGAACCGGCGGGCGTCACGAGGTTCTGGCGCGCCAGTGCGTCGAACACCGCCGTCGGCGCGATGCCGAGTGAGGCCAGGCGCCGCGTCGACAACTCCACGTACACCCGCTCGGCCTGCTTGCCCAGCACGTCCACCTTGGCGGCGCCGGGCACACTCTGGAGGCGGCGCTTCACGTCCTCCGTCAGGGCCAGCAGCTCGGCCATCGACAAGTCATGAGCGCTCAACGCATACAGCACGCTGTAGCGATCGTTGTACTCGTCGTTGAAGAACGGCCCGCGCACGCCCTCGGGGAACTCCTGGCGCGTGTCGCCGATCTTCTTGCGCACCTGGTACCACGCGTTCTCCAGTTCTTCCTTGCTGCTGCCGCCCTTCATCCACAGCGTGATGCCGCCGTAGCCCTGGCGCGAAAAGCTGCGCACGTAGTCGAAGTGATCCAGCTCCTGCAGGCGGCGCTCAATGCGGTTGAGCACCTGGTCCTGCACATCTTGCGCCGTGGCGCCGGGCCACACGACGATGGCGGTCATCTGCGGCACGTCAAAATTGGGATCCTCCAGCCGCCCGAGGCGGCTGAACGACAGGCTGCCGACGACGAGCGTCGCGATGATCAGGAACAGCACCATGGGCCGGTGCGTGACAGCCCATTCCGAAAGATTGAAGCGTTTCATGAACTGCTCTTGACCACAGGGGTTGCGGCGGATTCGGGGGGGCGCTCGACAGCGCGCACGGCAATGCCCGCATCGAGCTTCTGAGCGCCGACGCTGACGACCCTGCTGCCAGCGGCCAAGCCCGTGACCTGGACTGTGGCGTCATCGATGGCCACGACTCGGACCGGTGTGAGCACGAGGCCCGAACCATTGGCGTTCACCGTCCAAACGCCGGCGGGGCCGCTGCCCTTGACCAAGGCGCTCACGGGAAGCACTGCGGTCGCGGGGCCTGCATGCGGTGCCGACAGCGCCAAATGCATCGTGCTGCCAAGCGGCAGCGCAGCCACGGTCTCGTGCGATTCGGGCGCGGCCGAATAGCGCGCGCGGTAGGTCCGGCCTTGCGGGCTGGCCTGCGGCGAAAGTTCGCGCAGCACGAGGCGGACCTGCGATGTCGGGTCGTTCCAGGGGGCTGCCGTGGCTGTTAGGCTTCGTGCCCGGCCGACCCAGTCCTCAGGCAGCTCGGCGACGATCTCGCGGTCGCCATCGCGGGCCAGCGACAGCACGGGCTGGCCTTCCGCGACCACTTGGCCGCGCTCGAAGCTCAGCGTCGTGACGACGCCTGCGTAGGGCGCGACCAGCGCGGCGTACGCCTCGCGATTGCGCGCCAGCTCGAGCTGGCGGTTCGCTTGATCCAGGCGCGCCGCCGCGCCGTCGGCGCGCGCCTTCTGGCGCTCGTGATCGGCGGCGCCGACCGACCCGTCCGCCAGCAGCCGGCGAAAGCGCGCCTCATCGGAAGCGGCCTGCTGCGCGTCCACGGACGCGGCCAGCACCTGGTCCGCAGCCGCCTTCACGGCCAGTTGGTAGTCGGCCGGATCCAGACGGGCCAGAACCTGGCCAGCCTTGACACTGTCCCCGACTTCGACGAGTCGCTCGACCACCTTGCCTCCAGTCCGAAATCCCAGCTCGGTCTCCACACGGGCACGAACCACCGAGGTGAAGCTGCGGGTCTGCGCGGCGTTGGCCGGTGTCACGGTGGTCACGAAAACTGGTTTCACGGCGACGGCCGGTGCGGGCCGTTCGCTGCAGGCCGCCAGCAGCAGGCTGGCAACGGCGACGCTTGAAAGAGAGAGGGCGGGCAAGATCCTGTTCACTGGGACGTCCTTGCGGCAAGTGAAGTCACGTGGGTGCCGGGCTGCGTGATCGAGAACCCACCGCCCAGGGCTTTGAAGAGCTGTACGTCGGCCAGCGCCCGCTGCAGGCGGCTTTCCGACAAGGCCAGTTCGCTGGCCAGCACGGAGCGCTGCACGTCCAGCAGGGCCAGCAGGTCAATCTGTCCTTCGCGCTGCAACGACTCGGCACGCTGCAGCGAACGGCGGCGGTGTTCGACGGTGAGTGCGAGGGCCGCGTTGCGCTCGGCCTCCTGCGAGCGCACGAGCAGGCTGTCCTCCACTTCCTGGACTGCCACGAGCACCGCTTTCTGCCAGGCGAGCAGTGCTTCGTCGGCGCGCGCTGATTGCACGCGAACGCCCGCGTCGATGCGGCCGGCGTTGAAGACCGGCATCGCAAAGGCCAGCGCGACGTTGGAGAAGTGAGCCGGCGCGAGCTCGAGCGCGTTCAGCCGCAAGTCTTGGCGACCCACCAATGCGCTTAGGAACAGTTTGGGCCACCACTGGGCGCGGGCTTCGGCGGTGCGCAGCGCTTCGGCAGCGACACGCGCCTCGGCAGCGACCAGATCGGGGCGGCGCCTCAGCAGTTCGCTGGGCTGGCCCGCCGTGATGGCACGCGCCGCAGGCCACGCGAAGCCCTTGTCGTCGTCGAGGACGCGTACCGACGGGCTGCGGCCGAGCAGCACCGCTAGCTGGGTCTGCGTGATACCGACCAACATCCGGAGTGCTGGCACCTGAGCGTCCAGCGCGTCAGCTTCGGCGCGGGCACGGTCGTGGTCGAATGCGCTGGCTTGGCCTTCGCGCAGACGACTCTCCACTCGTGCGGCGGTCTGGCGCTGGGCATCGGCCAGGGCCGACACGATGTGCAGCCGCTCCTCGGCGCTGCGCAGCACGAAGTATTGGCGCGCAATCTCGCTGGCGATCAACAAGCGCGCGCCTTGCACTCCTGCAACCGCTGCCGTGTTGTCGGCCTGCGCCGCGTCACGGGCCGCGCGAACGCCCCCCGCTAAGTCGATTTCCCAGGCGACGTCGACGCCGACGCGCAGCGCTTGCGTGTCGGGCGTCCCTTGCTTTGCGGCCGCGGGCAGGCCGCTGCTGCTGCGCGATGCGGAGACCTGCACGCCCACCGTCGGCCACAGGCGGGAGGCCTGGGCATCGGCGCCCGCGCGAGCCTGGGCGACGCGCTGGAGCGCGATGGCGACGTCCTGGTTGGCGCCCAGCGCTTCCTCGATGAGCGAGGTGAGTGTGGGATCTTGCCAGGCGGCCCACCACTCAGGGCCCGCGGCCGCGCCTTGCGCCTGCACGTCATCGGAGTGGGCAAATGCAGTCGCGAGGGGCGCTGAAAGTGACGGCGGCTGGACGGCGGGCGTCGAGCACGCCGACAGCGCGACCGCTGCCGCCAGCACCGGGAGGCGGGTTGCCGCGGAGACCGATCTGCGGCGGCGGGAGGAGGAAGTCATGAGACGATGAATTGATGTACTTTCTAGTACAGTAATGTGGTTCAGATATAGTGAACTGTCAAGTACACTAAATTTGCCCATGTCCACCGACCCCGTTCCTGCTCCCAAGCCCCAGCGGGGGCGTCCGCGCGATCCCGAGCGCTGCAGGCGCATCTTGGAAGCCGCGCGAAACCACTTCAACGAGCATGGCTTGGAGCGTGCTAGCGTGGATGCCATCGCCGCGGACGCCGGTGTGTCCAAGATGACCGTCTATAGCAACTTCGGCTCCAAAGAGGGGCTGTTCCAGGCTGTCGTGCGCAACAGGACGGCGGCGGTGGTGGCTGAGACCCCGGGCGCCGAGGCGCTAGACCCGGACCAACCGGAGGAGGCGCTGATGGCGGTTGGCGCCCGGTTTCTTGCGCTGGCGCGCGGGGACGCCCTGGGCGCGATGCGCGCTGTCTATGGCGTCGCGGGCGTTCAACCGGAAACTTGCCGTGCGTTCTACAAGGAAGGCCCGGAGCGGGTGAACAGCGAGCTGGCCGCATACTTGCGCCGCGCCCACTCAGCGGGCACGCTCAACGTGCGGAACCCTCTTCAGGCAGCGGACTTGTTCCTGTCGATGTTCCTGGGCTCGGGGCACATCCGCGGACTGCTGAAGATTGAGATGCCGGATCCTCGAGAAAACAGGGCTCTTCTGCGCGAGGCTGTACGGGTCTTCATGGCAGCCTACGGCGTATAGGCGAGCAGGCGATCAAAATGCCTGCCTTTGCGGTTGCCCTTGGGCCTTAGTTCCCTGAGGCCTCTTGACGGCACGCCAAATGCAAAGCCGCCAGTTCAGCGATCACGGTGACTGACTTCATGGGGTCCACTTGCGTCTGTCCCGCAGCGCGGAGGCGCTCGTTAAGGTATGCATGAGGCAAGCGCCACAGACAAGCGGCCAGCTTCGACGGTGAGGCTACTGTTCTGGCCAGCGGCGCTTGGCGGTCGGTTTTGGCGGGAGCCGCCACTCAGGTGGTGAACCGCGAACGGCTCGAATCAGCCTCAACCGGTCAACCGTGACCCGGTCAACTTGGACCGGCACAGGTGGTCAAATCGACCGGAACCCACAGTGGGTTCTCGCCACCAGGTGGCCGCTCTGATTGGCGGGCCCGGCAGCATGGCCAGACCAGCCGCGATAGCACCGCCAAGGTTTAGACCAATCCTCCGTCTCCGAGCGAAATCGACGCGCCCCGGTGCTCTGGTGCTCTGGTGCTCTGGTCAGTTTGTCTAGACGGGAGTCCGTCGTGCGAAGGTTTGCATGACCGTTGACGCGTGGAGCGCGCTGACGGGCGGTGCAGTTTTGCGACAAGCTCAGTGCCGCTCAGGAAGCCACTAAGCGAATGCATGTTCGTAAGCGCTAAGAATCTGCGCATACGGAGGAACTAAACATGCCGTTCGAGCATCTGGATGATGGGCTCTATCTGATCAAGCAACGATCAGCCGCCAAGGGCGTTGATCACTTCGGAATCTTGGATGTCGGAAATCGACTAGAGATTCCGAATGTGTTCGGTGGCCAGCAACCTGTGGTTATTCATCAGACGCCGCCCCAACTCCAGTTGGCGTGGCTTCAACAAACCGGTCAATGGGATGTGCTGGGCCGCATTACGGACGAACGCGATGCCATCGATCGAATTCGCAAAGCGCATCAGAATCCTCGGTACAACCTTATCGGGCACAACTGCGAGCATTTCGCTCGCTATGTGGCAACGGGCAAGCGCGAGTCGCGTCAAGTACAGGTGGTCGCGGTGATTGCGGGCTTGGCTGCGCTTGCCTTCTCGCGATGAGAAGCAATCGCGGACTGTGGAGGTGTCCGCGCAAGAATGCTTTCGCTCAACATGCCTCACGCGTACCCGAAGTGCACGATGCGGTAGAGCCTTAGCGCCACGCCACCTCGTCGAACGGCGAGAAAGCCCATCAGGCCCCACCAAGTCAAGATGATCGCGATGAACGCCGTCGCAACGATCTGCTCCCGCTTGGCCGACTGGATGGCTTGCCGCCCTTCCGGCGAACCCATCAGCTCGCAAAGGACTGATATGTCGTAGCTGCTCACACTGGTAGCAGCAGCCTCCGTCAGATGATCCTTCTTGCACGCCGCTGCGGTGACCAAGGGGCCTGTTCGGCGTAGACGCTCGAGCCGCTGCGAGCCAGTTTCGTCGACGGCATACCACGTGTTGGTCTTGACGACCCTGATGCCAGCCAAGGTCGTTGTTCCGAACGCTGTGACAAGCAAGGCCAGCGACACGCTTAGGGAAGCGAAGATGGCCGTCGTGATGATCGCCCCTGGTCTAGGCGGTCTTCGATTGAAGCCGGGCAAGTTCACATTGAAGTGGTCTCCCGCTGCGCGAACCAAGTCCAGATCGATCCGTCGCTCCGTTGCCCAGTTGACAAGGCGTTCGGCGCACTCGGTCGTGGCCACCCTGATGCCGGTCAGGTGCCTGAAGCGCATGAGTGCGTCGCGATCGGCCAGGAACTTCGAGAGGAAGCCCGAGGGCTCCTCGGGCTTTCCTAACAGCAGCTGCCACAGGCGCGCCCTGAGCACATGGGTGGATCCAGTCCTGGCGCAGATCCAAAGAAGTCCACCAACGGCAAATAAGGCCGTAAAGATCACGTCCCAGCGGGACGACAGCCAAGCCAGCGCAGATTGGACCAGCGTGCTCAGTTCAGGTTGCATGAACTCGCTCCGAGGAAAGAACTGCAGCGGCAGCGGCCGCTGCATCGTTGACACGTTCTCGTGACAGGCAGGCTCAATGCACTAGATGTGGATCTGCCAGTTCTGCAGGAGCCACTGCCAGATGCGCTCGCGCGAGCGGACCGTCGATGGGAGATGAAGGCGGATCAGACGCTCAGCCTTCTGAGCGGTGGCTTTGGTCGCCGCCGGCCCTGGGTTCCAGGTATTGCCCGCGCAGAAGCGATTGATGAAGTAGAGGACCTCATATCCTTCGTGGCGGTTTAGCAGGACGCTGTCGGGTGCACCGGTGCGACGAGGGTCGTCTCCGGGCAGCGCGGTCCACGTGTAGTCCCGATACAGAAGGTCGTTCGCGGTGATGGTGGTCATAGCGGAAGTGGGTTGGGGCGCGGTGCTTTCATGGCGCCGCTATGAGCGGCCGCCCTCGTCGGCGGCCGCCTCTAGTTGATGACGAGGCAGATCAGTCGAACAACGACAGCTGCCCCGGGTGCGAGCGCCAGTGCTGGCACACCATTTCCCGCTTGCCGAGTCGCAAGCGGGTGTAGGCGTGCACGAAGACGCTCTTCACGCGTGCGTAAGCCATGCTTACCTCCTGTGAAGAAGGTGGCAGGGTTTTGGCTTGTCCCCAAGTCCTCAGTGCAGATACACTTCTGGTCGTCTCCCCAGACAAACCAGTGGACCTAGGTGAATGAGGTTTGACCCTGTTTCACCCCACTCGAGAGCCCGCAATCGGAACCGATTCGCGGGTTTTTTCGTTCAGCGCAGGTTGTCGAACAAGCCGATCTCCTTTTTCGCCTCGATCAATCCACGCTTCACCAAGTTTTCGATCCTGTAGCCAGCCGCTTGGGCGCTGGTGCCGCAGAGTTGGGCCAGCTCGTGCGCAGAACGCGCCTGCCTACAGATCTCGATCGGCATCATCAGCGCAGCCGTCAGCGAGTTGGCCTGCCACTCCGAGTCCTCATAGAACTTGTGCTGTCCAAGTGCAGCACCTCGATGGAGGGTGACCGCGTGCTTCAAGACGATGTGTGCAAGTTCATGCACCACGGTGCTACGAGCAAAGACTCCGTCCTTCGCCAGGCCCTCGTACACGTCCTCTCGCAGCACCACAATGTTCTGCTCGGGGATCGTGAAGGCGGCGCAGTCTTGCAACTCCTCCTTCTCCACATACATGTAGTTGTAGCCCGCCTTCGGCAGCGTCTGCTCAAGTACCCGCATGCAGTCGATGGCGGAGCCATCACGTCCTACACGCTTGAGCACAGGTAGGAGGGGCCGCAGCCCGTTCGCCACCTCCTCAAGCTTGTCGTAGCTCATCGCTGCGACCTTCAGGCCCTTTGGCGTGCGACCGCCGCGGCCCGCATTGCCAAGCGTTGTCATTTGCTGCGCCCTTTCTTCTCAATCCAGTTGCGAATCTCAGGGGTCGGCGCGTCGCCCTCCTGCAAGCGACGGGCAAACGCAGCTACCAAGCCGCGAGCGTCGGGCGACAACGAGTCCATCGCGATGATGTCCTTGGAGCGCCCGGCTGCAGCTTCCAACGTGGCCAGTTCCTCGGCGCTGGCTTTACCGGCGAAGAAAGCGAGCGCGCCCTGAATGTGCTTGTCGGTGAGTCGGCGTTCGCCGTACTCGATGCCACTGAGATACGACGAACTGATCTGCAGAGCTTCCGCCATGGCCTTGAGCGACGCGTCGTACCTCATACGAAGCAGCCGGACTGCCTCGCCGAAAGGTGTGAGCTTCATGGACGATCCTTGGAAAAAAATGAACGGTGGAACAACTGGGACCCACTCTACCTTGTATTCACAAAGTTGTGAACATCTTCCGTGAAGAACTTCTCTTGACGGCGAAATGAGTGTGTGCGCACACTCTGAGAAAAGTTTAAAGATTCTTCATGGCCATTCTTCGGCGGTAGGCATCGCCGCGGTCACAGCGGCCACCGCCATGCACGGGAGTTCAGAGTTGGACGGCGAAAGTTCAGAGTTAAAGGACTTTCGACACCGGCACCCCGCTTGCCCACGCCTTTGCGCGCGGCCTTGGCTAGCCGAGCATCGATCCATTCCAGAAACGCATAACCCCAGCAAGCGTTGGAGTTACGGCGTGATTACATTGGAACCAGTGTTCGGCGAAGCACCACGCTGAGGCGCGGCATTGGGTCAGCTCCGCGGTCTCCTCCTCTGAAAAACAGGGGCGGGAGCCACCGGAACGGAGCTGACCCAATTCCGCTTTTCATATCCTCAAATTGGGAACCGCCATGAACCAACCCGTAATGGAAGGCTTGCGCCTGAACGTACCGGCTTACGTCAAACACCAGCGTCTCGTCGCCTGGGTCGCCGAGATCGCCGCCCTCACCGAGGCGAAGGACGTCTACTGGTGCGACGGCAGCCAGGCCGAGTACGACCGCCTGTGCCAGCAGCTCGTCGATGCCGGCACCTTCCAGAAGCTGAACCCGGCCAAGCGCCCGGGCAGCTACCTCGCGTGGAGCGATCCGAGCGACGTCGCCCGCGTCGAGGACCGCACCTTCATCTGCACGAAGAACAAGCTCGACGCCGGTCCCACGAACAATTGGATGGAACCTGCCGAGATGCGCGCGCTGCTGCAGAACGGCGACAACGCGCTGTTCCGCGGCGCCATGCGCGGACGCACCCTGTACGTCGTGCCGTTCTCGATGGGCCCGATCGGCTCCCCGATCGCCCACATCGGCGTCGAGCTGTCCGACAGCCCCTATGTCGCCGTGAACATGCGCATCATGACTCGCATGGGTCGCGCGGTGCTGGACACGCTGGGTGACAACGGCGAGTTCGTCCCTTGCGTCCACACCGTCGGCGCGCCGCTCGAAGCCGGTCAGGCCGACGTCAAGTGGCCTTGCAACAAGACGAAGTACATCGTCCACTACCCTGAGACCCGCGAGATCTGGTCCTACGGCTCCGGCTACGGCGGCAACGCGCTGCTGGGCAAGAAGTGCTTCGCGCTGCGCATCGCGTCGACGATGGGTCGCGATCAGGGTTGGCTGGCGGAGCACATGCTCGTCCTGGGCGTGACCTCGCCCGAAGGCAAGAAGCACCACGTCGCCGCCGCCTTCCCCAGCGCCTGCGGCAAGACCAACTTCGCGATGCTGATCCCGCCCACCGGCTTCGAAGGCTGGAAGGTCACCACCATCGGCGACGACATCGCCTGGATCAAGCCCGGCAAGGATGGCCGCCTCTACGCGATCAACCCGGAAGCCGGCTATTTCGGCGTCGCCCCGGGCACCAACGTGCAGACCAACCCGAACTGCATGGCCAGCCTGGACAAGGACGTCATCTTCACCAACGTCGCGCTGACCGACGACGGCGACGTCTGGTGGGAAGGCATGACCGACACGCCGCCGGCCCATCTGGTCGACTGGCAGGGCAAGGACTGGACCCCGGCGATCGCCAAGGAAACCGGCGCCAAGGCCGCCCACCCGAACGCCCGCTTCACCGTCGCCGCGACCAACAACCCGGCGCTGGACGCCGAGTGGGACAACCCCGCCGGCGTGCCGATCGACGCGTTCATCTTCGGCGGCCGCCGCTCGACGACCGTGCCGCTGGTGACCGAGGCCCGCGACTGGACCGAAGGCGTCTACATGGCCGCGACCATGGGCTCCGAGACCACCGCCGCGGCCGCCGGCCAGCAGGGCGTCGTGCGCCGCGACCCGTTCGCGATGCTGCCCTTCATGGGCTACAACATGGCGGACTATTTCCAGCACTGGCTGACGCTGGGCGCCAAGCTGGCCCAGTCCGGCGCCAAGCTGCCGGCCATCTTCTGCGTCAACTGGTTCCGCAAAGGCGCCGACGGCAAGTTCGTCTGGCCCGGCTACGGCGAGAACATGCGCGTGCTGAAGTGGATGCTCGAGCGCGTCGACGGCCAGGGTCAGGGCGTCGAGCACGCCTTCGGTACCAGCCCGCGCTACGAGGACCTGAACTGGCAAGGCCTGGCCTTCACGCCGGAACAGTACAAGACCGTCACCCACATCTCGAACGAGGACTGGGCGACGGAGCTGAAGCTTCACGACGAACTGTTCGTCCAACTGGCCCAAGGCCTGCCGGCGGAATTGCCCGCCACCAAGGCCAAGATCGAACAGCGTCTGGCCCAGGCCTGATCGTTCCCCGAATTCCACCCGGCGACCGCCTCGGAAGAGGCGGGTCCGGGGAAGCCCGAAAAGGCAAAGCCCGCTCGAAGTGATTCGAAGCGGGCTTTTCTTTTGCTTAGTCCGAGTGCGATGTCTAATGAGAGCCTGCGCTCACATCACACCGTCTCCGGACCAGCGACCGGGCCCATACGGCGCCCGGCGGGGTCGGCTGATCAGCCGTTACGACGGGCGTTCGCGGCGCGCAGCTCAGCGGCGAAGGAGGGCATGCTCTCTTCGTACTGGGCGGCGAGGGCCAGGATCTCGCGCTCGGCGCGAGCCATCTTGGCGGACTCGATGCGGGCCTTGACGTTCGTGATCGTACGGGCCCAGACGCGGGCACCGATGGTGGCGAACGTGCCGCCGCGACGCACCGTGCGGCTCAGCGGAAGACCGAAGGTTTGGGTAGCGACGCTCATGGCGATTTCCTTTGATTGGCTTGTTGGGTCGGCTCTGTAGAACCGATGAGCGAACTATAGGGTTTCCCCTAGGCATGCCGCCAATGAAAGATGAGCATCGAATGTATAAACAGCGTGCATATCATTGGGCGGATCGCGTTCAACCCGTGATGGCCGTCACGCCGCCCCGCGCCGAGTGCCAAGGAATGCGCAAGCTGGGGCCACGATGACCTGTTTGAGGGCCTTCTTCGTCCCGTTGCGCCACCGCCACCTCCGCGCGTCTTCCGTGAAAAAGTGCCTTCCATGAGCTTCCGGAACCTCGATCTGAACCTGTTGAAGGTGTTCGACGCCGTGATGGCCGAGCGCTCCATGACGCGCGCCGCGGAGCGCTTGTCGATGACGCAACCGGCGGTCAGCCATGCGCTGAAGCGGCTGCGCGAGGCGCTCGGCGAGGACCTGTTCGTGCGCCAGGCCTTCGGGATGAAGCCGACATCGCGGGCGGAAGGGCTCTGGCCGGACGTCCGTTCGGCGCTGACGCGACTGCGCGTGGCGCTGGATCCCGGCGACTACCAGCCGACGTCGGAGGAATACACCTTCCGCCTCGCCATGGCCGACGCGACGGCCGCGCTGATCCTGCCGCCGCTGATGCAGCAGCTGGAGCGCATGCGGGCCCTGGCCAACGTCCACGTGCTGCCGCTGACGACCCGCGACCCGCGCCTGCTGCTGGAACAGGGCGAGACGGATTTCGCGCTCGGCTACTTCCCGAACGCGGTCGCCGCGCTGAAGGGGCAGGGCGACATGGCGGCGATCCGGCAGCAGCGGCTGTACGACTCGTACTACGTCTGCGTGATGCGGCGCGGCCATCCGCTGGCCGACCAGGAGCTGACGCTCGACGCCTTCTGCCAGGCGCATCACCTGCTGGTGAGCTTCTCGGGTCGGCCCTACGGCTTCGTCGACGAGGCGCTGGCGGCGCTCAAGCGCAGCCGCAGGATCGCGCTGACCGTCAACCAATTCTTCACCGCCGGCCGCGTGGTGGCGCATTCCGACCTGCTGACGGTGCTGCCGCAGTCCTTCATCAGCGCCACCGGCTACCAGGAGGCGCTGATCTACCGGCCGCTGCCGATGCCGCTGTCGCCGGTGCACGTCGACGTGCTCTGGCACCTGCGCAACGAGGACCGCAGCGCCCAGCGCTGGATGCGTGAACGGCTGATCGACGCGGTGCGGCCGCCGTCCGTCGACACCCCTGCCGACGCGACCGGCGACAATCGCGCCCCATGAGCATTGCCCACGACCTTTCCGACGCCGAGTTCGACGAACTCGACGAACTCCTCGCCATCACGCCCGAGCCGCTCGAGCCGCTGGACGCCTCGATGCTGGACGGCTACCTGGCCAGCGTGCTGGTGCAGCCCCGCCTGATCCCGATCGAGGAATGGCTGCCGCCGATCTTCGACTACGAAGGCCGCGCGCTGCCCGACGACATCGACCCCGCCTGGCTGGCGCGCATCCGCTCGCTGGTGGAGCGCCGCTTCGCCTCGCTGAACCAGAGCATGCTGGAGCAGGGCTGGTTCTACCCGGTGGTGCTGGACCTGGAGGCCGAAGAAGCGGCTGCGGAAGACGGCGAAGCCCCCGCCGAGGGCGCCGCGGAGGCTTCTGCCGACGCCGCCGTCGACGCCGTGGCTGAAGAGCCCGTCGATCCGGACGCGCCGCAGTTGCCCGAAGACCCGATCACCCAGGCGTTGCTGCCGTGGGTCGGCGGCTTCGAGTACGCCGCGGTGACCTTCCCCGACCTGCATGAGCAGGCCGACGACAACATCAACGCGCTGCTGGCGCGCCTGTATCGCCATCTGCCGGCCGAGACGCCGGAAGAGGTGGAGATCGTCGAGCTGTTGAACGAGGAGCATCCGCTCAAGAACATCGACGAGGCCATCGAAGACCTGATCCTGACCGTCGTCGACTTGCAGGAAGCGACGGAGCAGCAGCGCTACCACGTCGAGCAGGTGCGCCGCGACACGCCCAAGCTGGGTCGCAACGATCCGTGCCACTGCGGCTCGGGCAAGAAGTTCAAGAACTGCCACGGCGCGGCCTGATCGCCGCTGATCGTTGCGCTGCTCCCAGGCAGCGGTAGAGACTTCCGACGCCGGCCCTTGTGCCGGCGTTTTTCATGCTCAGCCGCCGGTCGCGAAATCGGCGACCGACACCGTGCGCAACGCGTTTTCCAGCAACGCGACATCGCCGCCGAGCAGCCGGCTGGCCTCGCGCGCGGCGCCGAGCACGGCGCGGCAGGCGACCAGCATCGTCTCCGGCGGCGACAGCCGCACGCGCGGTCCGGAGAGGGCGATCGCGCCCTGCACGCGCCCGTCGATGGCCCACACCGGCGCGGCGACCGAGGCCGTATCCGGCTCGCGCTCGCCATAGGAGGCGGCCCATCCGCGTTCGCGGATGGCCGAGAGGCCCTCGCCCCGATCGCTCAAGGCGCCCGAGAACGCGCACAGCACCTTGCCCGACGCGCCCTGGTGCAGCGCGTACTGCTGCCCCACTGCCACCGCCGCGCGCACCGAGCGCGCCGGCTCCCAGCGATAGAGCGCGATCCGCGCCTCGCCATGACGGACGTAGAAGGACGCGGTCTCGCCCGTGTCGGTGCTGAGCTGCTTGAGCAGCGGTTCCACGATCGGCCCGACATGGAACGAGCGCTGGTAGATCGTCGCCAGGCGCAGCGGCGCGGGTCCGATCGCGTACTGGCCGTCCGGCAGCCGCCGCACGAAGCCGCCGTGCTCCAGCGCGGCCAGCAGCCGCAGCACGGTGCTCTTGTAGAGGCCCGTGCGCCGCGACAGCTCCGCCAGCGACAGGGCGTCGTCGTCCTGGCCGAACGCGCCCAGCAGCGCGAACGCGCGATCGAGCACGGCCACGCCGCTCGATGCGGCGGTGCTGTCGGCGGTATCGGAAGAGGAGTCGTCGTTGTCGGCCACGGGTAATCCCTGGTCTCTTGCCTGGTGAGACGTCCTACAGTTCTATCAAACAAACCGACGTTCTGCTAGATAGAACAAACACGGAGACGCGACATGACGCAGTTCCTGATCCGGGGCACCGCCTTCACCTTGATGGCCGCAGCGAGCGCAGGCATGACCGCCACGGCGGCGCAGGCCGCCGATGCGGCGTTCCCGACGCAGCCCATCAAGCTGATCGTGCCCTTCCCGCCGGGCGGTGGAACCGACATCGTGTCGCGGCTGATCCTCGAGAAGGTGCGCGAGGACACCGGCTGGACCTTCGTCGCGGACAACAAGGCAGGCGCCGGCGGCAACATCGGGCTGGACGCCGTCGCCAAGAGCAAGGCCGACGGCTACACGCTGGGCATGGGCCAGACCGCCAACCTGGCGATCAACCCGACGCTCTATCCCAAGATGCCCTACGACGCGGCCAAGGCGTTCACGCCGGTCGCGCTGGTGGCTGGGCAGCCGGTGGTGCTGGTGGTCTCGTCGTCCTCGAGCTTCAAGACCGTGGGCGATCTCGTTGCCGCCGCCAAGGCAAAACCTGGCACCTTGACCATGGCCTCCGCCGGCAATGGCACGGTGGGCCATCTGACGGGGGAGCTGTTCTCCAGGCAGGCCGCCATCCAGGTGACCCACATCCCCTACAAGGGGGCCGGCCCGGCGGCGACGGATCTGCTCGGCGGGCAGGTCGATTACTACTTCGCGACGCCGCAGACGGTCGTGCCCTTCATCAAGGCCGGCAAGCTGCGCGCGCTGGCGATCAGTTCCGCCGCGCGGCTGCCGGTGCTGCCCGACGTGCCCACGGTGGCGGAGAGCGGCTTCAAGGGCTTCGACACCTCGGACTGGAAGATGATCGTCGCGCCTGCCGGCACGCCGGCAGCAGTCGTGACACGGATGAACGCGCAGGTGCAGAAGGCGCTCTCGAAGGCGGCCATGATCGGGCAGCTGCAGTCCGAAGGCAGCGTGCCGATGGCCGGCACGCCGCAGCAGGCCGCGCAGTTCCTGCTGCGCGAGCAGAAGCGTTGGGGCGACGTGGTGCGCAGCGGCAACGTCAAGGTCGACTGAGCGCGCGACGGAGCCTCGCATGAGTCAATCTCCGCTCCGCGGCGTCCGCGTCCTCGACCTGACCAATGTGCTGGCCGGCCCCTTCGCCTGCCACCAGCTGGCTCACCTGGGCGCCGACGTGATCAAGGTCGAGGCGCGCGAGACCGGCGACCTCGCCCGCCAGCTCGGCGCCGACACGGCGCTGAACCAGGCGCACATGGGCGTGTCCTTCCTGGCGCAGAACCCCGGGAAGCGCTCGATCACGATCGACCTCAAGCGGCCCGCCGGCAAGGCGGTGTTCCGCAAGCTGGTGGCGACGGCGGACGTCGTCGTCGAGAACTTCCGACCCGGCGTGATGCAGCGCCTGGGCGTCGGATTCGACGAGCTGCGACAGGTGAATCCGCGGCTGGTCTATTGCGCGATCTCGGGCTTCGGCCAGGACGGCCCGCTGCGCGACCTGCCCGCCTACGACCAGATCATCCAGGGTATGTCCGGGATGATGAGCATCACCGGCGATCCGGACACTGCGCCCTATCGCGTCGGCCATCCGGTGGCGGACACGATCGGCGGCCTGACCGCGGCGATGGCCATCGCCGCGGCGCTGGCCGACAAGGAACGCGCCGAGGCGACCTTCATCGACGTGTCGATGCTCGAGGCCGCGATGGCGACGATGGGGTGGGCGGTGTCGAACCTGCTCGTCGCAGGACGCGAGCCCCAGCCGATGGGCAACGACAACGTGACGGCCAGTCCTTCGGGCACCTTCCGGACGGGGCAGGGCCTGCTCAACATCGCGGCCAACAAGCAGGAGCAGTTCGAGGCGGTCTGCGACACCGTCGGTCATCCGGAATGGAAGACCGATGCGCGCTTCGTCGATCGTCACGCGCGGTTGAAGCACCGCGCCGAACTCAAGCACCTGCTGGAGGCCGCGATGAGCGACCGCCCCGCTGCGGATTGGTGGCAGCGCTTCAACGACGCGGGCGTGCCGGCGGGGCCGGTGTACTCGGTCAAGGAGGCGCTCGCGCATCCGCAGGTGGCCGATCGCGGGATGGTCGCCCACTTCGAGAACGTGCCTGGCGTCGGCCGGGACGTCCGCGTGCTCCGCACCGGCTTCAAGCTGAATGGCCACGCGCCGTCGGTGTCGACGCCGCCACCGCGGCTCGGTCAGGACACGGAAGCGATCCTGGAAGAACTGGGCTATGGCGCCGCCGAGCGCGCCGCGCTGAAAGAGGAGAAAGCCGTATGAGCACCAACGACGACAAGGCGCCCGCAGGCGACGGGCCGGTGCACGACCAACGCGTGCCGGACTGGTGGCGCACCTCGATCATCGAGATGTCGCCGGGCGTCATCCGCTATCGCGGCCACGCCATCCAGGACCTGATCGGACAGGTCAGCTTCGCGCAGATGATCTGGCTGATGACGCGCGGCGAGCTGCCCGGTTCGGAGCAGGCCAAGCTGCTGGACGTCGCGCTGATGGCCGCGGTCGACCACGGCCCGCAGGCACCGAGCATCGCCATCGCGCGCATGGCGGCGACCTGCGGCGTCGGACTCAACAACGCGATGGCGTCGGCGATCAACGTGCTCGGCGACGTCCACGGCGGCGCGGGCGAGCAGTGTGTGGAGATGCTGCAGTCGATCGCGGCGCGGATGGACGCCGGCGCCTCGCTCGAGAACGCGACCGTCGCGGGCCTGGACGAGGCGATCGAGCTGCGCGGCAAGTTCGTGTCGGGCTTCGGGCACCGTTTCCATCCGGTGGATCCGCGCGCGCCCCGTCTGCTGGAACTGGTCGACGAGGCGGCCCAGCTCGGCGTCGTGTCGGGCCGCTTCGCAGCCATCGGCCGGGCCGTGGAAGCGGAACTGCGGCGGCGCAAGGACGGCCGCCGCATTCCGATGAACATCGACGGCGCCACGGCCGTGATCTACGCCGAGCTCGGCTTCCCGGCGCCCCTGGCGCGGGGGCTGTTCTGCATCTCGCGCTCGGTGGGGATCCTGGCGCACGCGTGGGAACAGACGCAGCAAGGCGGTCGCAACAAGGGCCCGATGCCGCGGGAGTACCTGTGGACCTACGACGGTCCGCCAGCCAAGCGCTGAGGCCGAGCCACATCTGGCCGCATGCGGCCGGACTCGGCGCGCTGGGGGCCTGGGCTCAGACCTCGATGACGAGGTCCGGCCGGTAGTCCTCCTGCTCGCCCTTGTTGGCGTAGCCCAGCGGATTCGCGACGACGCGGCAGCGATGCGGCACCTCGCCGCGTGGCCCGGACGGCGATTCGACGACGTAGTCGTGGCCGCAATGCAGGTGGCCGTGCAGCCACAGGTCCGCGAAGGGCAGCAGGTCGTCGAGCGAATTGCAGAAACCGGCCGTGCCCGGCGTCAGACCGTAGCGCGGGTCGGCGCTGCGCAGGGTCGGGGCGTAATGGGTGACCGCCACCGTCCGGCCGTCGAAAGGCCGCGCCAGCGCTTCCCGCAGCCAGGCCTGGCATTCCAGCGCCAGGTCGCGCTGCCGCTCGGCGAGCATGTGCTGCCCGTCGACCAACGTCGAGAACCGGCGCAGGTAATGATTCGCCGCCCGGAAGGCCTTCTCGCGCGCCGCCAGCTGCTTGGTCGGCGTCGCCTCGCGCGCGGCCAGCGCGTCGAAGTCCGCCCACAGCGTCGTCCCGAGGAAACGCACGTCGCCGATGACGATCTCCTCGCGGTCCAGCCACTCGATGCCGAGATCGGCGCAGGTCTGGCGCAGCCGCGCATGGGCGGTGGCGAAGTCGATGCCGTCGTACTCGTGGTTGCCCGGCACGTAGAGCACCCGCGACCACGGCGCGCCGTCGCGCTTCGGCGAGAAGCGGCCCAGGCCGAAGTCGTCCGTCACCAGCCGCGAGCCGGCCTGGTACGAGCCGACATCGCCGGCCAGCACCAGCAGGTCGACGTCGGGCGCGGCCACGGTCTGGAAGTCGGTCTGGCGCTCGAGATGGAGGTCGGAGATCAGTTGCAGGCGCACGGCGGATCAGCGGAGGGCGGAAAGCGCGATTGTCCAACGTCAAGGACGAAGCAACCTGCGGCTCGCAAGCGGCTTTCCGGAACCGACCCTGTGCCACACTGTTCCGTGGCCGGACGTCGGCCGTCAGAGAGGGACCCCACGATGAAGATCCTCGTCGCCGTCGATGGCAGCACGTACTCGAAGCGCATGCTGGCCTATCTCTCCGCCCACGACGAGTGGCTGGGCGGATCGCATGACTACACGGTGGTGCACGTGGTCCCGGGCGTGCCGCCGCGCGCCGCCGCGGTCCTCGACAAGGCCGTGCTCGCCGAGTATTACGAGGACGAGGCCGCGAAGGTCCTCAAACCAATCCGCACGTTCATGGACAAGCGCGGCATCAAGGCCCAGTACGTCGTCAAGACCGGGCATGCGTCGGAAGCGATCACGGCCGTTGCCGAAAAGGGTCGCTTCGATCTGCTGATGATGGGCTCGCACGGCCACACGGCGCTGGGCAAGCTGGTGCTGGGTTCGGTCGCCACGAAGGTCATGGCCCACAGCGACGTGCCGGTGCTGCTGATCCGCTGATCCGCGCCCAGAGCCGCATGGGCGGCGTCACTGGAATGCAAAAGGCGCCCGCAGAGGGCGCCTTGCCGCGTCAGCCGCGCCGGGCGGCCATCCAGGACAGGGGCGACTCGATCGTGGCCGGCGGGGCGGATTCGGACTCCAGGCCGTAGTCGCTGCGCCGGAAGTCCTCGTACTCGCTGTCGTCGCCAAAGCTGGCTTCCATCCCGAAGGCGGTGCCCATATCGGCCGGCTCCGGTTCGTGAGTGCCGGACGAGTTGCGACGGAAAAGGCGCAGGGCAGACGTGATTCGCATGATGGACCTCGTCGAAAAGCACGGGGTGTGACCGCCGCCCGGTGCCGATGCTGCGCCGCGCGGTGAAACACAGTTTGCGCGTCTTTGTCTTCAGGCAAATCCCCAGATCGCGGGTGCGGTGGAATCGCGTTCACAAATACACACAGATTGGGGCGTGCCCACCACAGGTGCGGCGAAATAACCACGCGCCCCTCTTAGGTGTGATGCCCCCCTCATTCAGGGGTGACTATGCTCCGGACCTTCCCTAGTTCGTGGAAGCCATTGCTTTCTCATGTCTCCACTGATTCACAAATCGATGACCTGGGCGATCGTCAGCAGCGTCGTGCTGACCTCCGCCTGGCTGGCCAATTCCGTGCAGGACAAGCACGAGCGCGGCGGTTACCGGCTGCGTCTGGCCGAGCAGCGCGCCACGCCCGCATCGGCGGCGCCGGCCGTGGTCCCCGCGCATCTGAAAGCGCAAGCCGACACCCAGGTGCAGGTCGCGTCGCTCAAGCGCTGATCAAGGCGTCCCGGGCACCCCGGGCCAGCGCTTCTCCGATCTGGTCCAGCAACGCCGGAGGCGCACCGCCTTCCGGCGCTGAGGCCTGTCCGGCTTTCCCGGTTCTTGCGGCGTTGGCGACGCCCGCGGCGCCGGCGGCGGTCTCCCCGCCGAGCTTCCACTGGTGCCAGTACAGGGCGACCTCCACCTGCACCTCCGGTCGCAGTGCCACCAGTTCCCCGCTCGCGAGCAGCGGCCGGACCTGCAGCTCCGGCGCGACGCCGACCCCCCAGCCCATCCGCACCGCGTTCACGTAGCCCTCGCTGGATGGCACGTATCGGGCGTTCAGCCGCGCCGAGCGCAGCCCCATCGCCTGGCGGACCCACTGCTGCTGGGCGTCGTCCTTGCGGTTGAAGACCAGGAAGGGCACCTGCGCGAAGTTGGCCGCCCCCAGGCCGTCGGGCAGCATCCTCGCGACGAAGTCGGGGCTGGCGACGGCGATGTAGCGCATCACGCCCAGCGGCTGGGCGATGCATCCGCGCAGGGCCTGGGGCACGGTCGTGACGCAGCCCAGCACCTCGCCCTGGCGCAGCCAGTCATGGGTGAAGTCCTGGTCGTCGACGACCAGCTCCAGCCCGAATCCCTCCCGCATCCCGCGCTGCACCAGCGGGTCGAGCGCCGGGAGCACCCAGGTCGCCAGGCTGTCGGCATTCACCGCGATCGGCAGCCGCTCGGCCTGGGCCGCCTGCACGCCGAGTTCCCGGACGACGTCGGAGCGCAGCGCCGCCAGCTGGCGCGCATAACGCAGCAGGCGCTTGCCGGGTTCGGTGAGGCGCAGCGGCCGGGAGCGCACGACCAGCAGCTGTCCGACCTGCGCTTCCAGGCTGCGCAGCCGCTGCGACACGGCGCTCTGCGTGATGGCCAGCGTCTCTGCCGCCCGTTCGAAGCTGCGTTCGTCGGCCAGCGCGGCAAGGCAATCCAGGCCGGCGGCGTCCAGGTCTTTCATAAGCGTTCCTAATGGAGACGCTGAGATATTAATCCCGCTTCATGAAAGCGGGTGTGCTCCCGACAATCCGGCGAACCGTTCCTTCGGACGGGTGGCAACGCTCGCCCCAACACCTTCTTCCTCCCGCCCCGTTTCAGCCGGATCCCTCCGATGTCATCGTCCAGCGCAGCCCTGTTGCAAGGCTGGCTCACCGGAGCCGGTCTCATCGTCGCCATCGGCGCGCAGAACGCGCTCGTGCTGCGGCAGGGCCTGATGCGCCAGCACGTGGCGCCGGTGGTGGTGGTGTGCGCGCTGTCGGACATGCTCCTGATCTGGCTGGGCGTGTTCGGGCTGGGCCGATTGATCGCCGCCAGCCCGCTGCTGATGGAATTCTTCCGCTGGGGTGGTGCCGCTTTCCTGCTGGCCTACGGCGCGAAGGCGGCGCTGCGCGCGCTGTCCCCCCGGGCCGGTCTGCAGGCGCAGGCGGGCAGTGCCTCGCTGCCGACGGTCCTGGGCAGCACGCTGGCGATGACGTATCTGAACCCGCATGTCTACCTGGACACGGTGGTGCTGCTGGGCACCGTCGGTGCGCAGCAGCCGGCGGGCCTGCAATTGCCGTTCGCGGCGGGCGCCTCGGTGGCGTCCTGGATGTGGTTCTCGCTGCTGGGCTTCGGCGCGGCGGCGGTCGCGCCGGCGTTGCGCCGGCCGGCGGTCTGGCGCAGCATCGATGCCTTGATCGCCGTCGTGATGGCCGTGCTGGGACTGCAGCTGATCCTGCGCCCGCTGGCCTGAAGCATGCATGTCCAACGCTGAACCGCAGCAGAACCACAAGTTCACCTGGAGCTCTCCATGAAGGTCATCGTTCTCGGCGCCGGCATCATCGGCATCCACACCGCCTGGTACCTGCTGGACCAGGGTCACGATGTCGTCGTCGTCGACCGCCAGCCCGATGCGGCGCTGGAAACCAGCTTCGCCAACGGCGCGCAGATCTCGGTCTGCTTCTGCGAGCCCTGGGCCAACGCCGGGGCGCCCTTCAAGGTCGCCAAGTGGCTGTTGAAGGACGACGCGCCGCTGCTGTTCCGCCCGCGGCTGGATCCGGCGCAGTGGCGCTGGGGCCTGTCCTTCCTGGGCCAGTGCACGACGGCCGCGTTCGAGCGCAACGTCGAGCAGCTCGTGCGCCTGGGCCGCTACAGCCATGAGTCGCTGCAATCGCTCGTCGCGGAAACGGGCATCGAATACAACCGCCTCCAGAAGGGCATCCTGCACTTCTTCGGCAGCGAAGCCGACTTCGAGGCCGGCGCGCAGGGCGCCGAGATCATGCGCCGCCACGGCGTCGACCGTCGCGTGCTGAGCCGCGACGAAGTCCTGGCGATCGAGCCCGCGCTGCGCTCGGCCCAGCATGCGGTGTTCGGCGGCACCTACACGCCGAGCGACGAATCCGGCGACGCGCGCGTTTTCACGCAGGCGTTGGCGAAGCTGGCCGAGAAGCGCGGCGCGCAGTTCCTGTGGAACCACGACATCGTGACCCTGCAGTCGCAAGGCGGTGCGCAGGGCACCGAGATCGCGGGCGTGCAGATCCAGTCGCGCGAGACCGGCCAGACGCAATGGCTCAAGGGCGACGCCTACGTCGTGGCGCTGGCGTCGTATGCGCCGGCCCTGACGAAGTCCCTGGGCGAGCACCTCAACATCTATCCGGCCAAGGGCTACTCGGCCACGCTGCGGCTGAAGAAGCCGGAGCAGGCCAGCACCGTGAGCCTGCTGGACGACGCGCGCAAGATCGCGATCTCGCGTCTGGGCGACTTCGTCCGCATCGCCGGGACCGCCGAACTGGTGGGCCTGGACACGAGCCTGGACAGCCCGACCTCCAAGGTCCGTTGCGAGTCGCTGGTGCGTCGCTATGAAGAGCTGTTCCCGGGCGTCGCCGACCTCTCCGAGCCGAACTTCTGGACCGGCCTGCGCCCGAGCACGCCGACCAACGTGCCCTACATCGGCCGCAGCCAGAAGGCGTCCAACCTGTGGATCAACGCCGGTCACGGCACGCTGGGCTGGACGCACGGCGCCGGCTCCGGCCGCGCGCTGGCGGAACTGATGAGCGGCAAGCGGCCCGAACTGGACTTCGGCTTCTATGGCGACGCGTTGCCTGCCCAGGCCGTGCGGAGCCTGCAGCCCGCCTGATCCGGCGGAACCCCTCCCGGCGTCATCGGAGCGCCGGAGCCCCGAAACCAGGGCGCGGCTAGAATCCGCGCCCTTTTCGCATTTCCGCCGCGCCGCCATGTCCTCTCTGCTTTCCGACCTGCCGCGCGATTTCTGCGCCATCGACTTCGGCACCTCCAACTCGGCGGTCGCCGTGCCCGACATCGAACGCCCCGGCGCGATGCGCCTGGTGCCGCTCGAAGGCGGCAACGTGACCATGCCGACGGCGGTCTTCTACTTCGCCGAGGGGCGCCACGACGCCGACGGCCCGCCGCGCGCCTTCGGCCGCGCGGCGATGAACGCCTATGTCGAGGGCGTCGACGGCCGGCTGATGCGCTCGATGAAGAGCATCCTCGGCACCAGCCTGATCGACCAGGTCACCGACGTCGGCGGCGGCCGCGGCGTGAAGTACATCGACATGCTCAGCGGCTACCTGAAGCGCCTGCGCAAGCAGGCCGGCCTGTCCGATGCCCACGGGCACGAGCCGCGTCGCGTCGTGCTCGGCCGGCCGGTCTACTTCGTCGACGGCGAGCCTGAGCGCGACGCCGCGGCGCAGGCCTCGCTGGCCGCCGCCGCGCGGGCGGTGGGTTTCGAGGACGTGCACTTCCAGTTCGAGCCGATCGCGGCGGCGTTCGACTTCGAGCAGCAGGCCGACCGCGAGCAGCTCGTGCTGGTGGCCGACATCGGCGGCGGCACCTCCGACTTCTCGCTGGTGCGCGTCGGCCCCGACCGCGCGAAGCGGCTGGATCGCCGTGACGACATCCTCGCCAACCACGGCGTGCACATCGCCGGCACGGACTTCGACCGCCACATCGAGCTGACCGGCATCCTGCGCGAATTCGGCTATCGCGCGCTCGGCCCCGTCAAGCCCGGCCAAACGCCGCGCGAGGTGCCCAGCGGCGTCTACTTCGACCTCGCGACCTGGCACCTGATCAACACCTGCTACAGCCCGCAGCGCGTGCTGGAACTGCGCAACATGAAGGGCTTCTACGGCGATCCGCGCCATCACCAGCGACTGATGACGGTGCTGGACGAGCGGCTCGGCCACGAGCTCGCGAACCGCGCGGAAGACGCCAAGATCGAAGTCGCCGGCGGCGGCGACTGCACGATCGACCTGCAGCTGATCGAGTCCGGCCTGACGGTGCCGCTCTCGGAAGCCGTGGCGCTGGATGCGCTGCGCGGCGACATCGAGCGCATCGCGCAGGCGGGTCGCGAGACGGTCGAGCGCGCGGGGCTGAAGCCGTCGGACATCGATGCGCTGTACTTCACCGGCGGCTCGACCGGCCTGACCGTGCTGGCCGACCGCATCGCGGCGGACTACCCCGACGCCAAGACGGTGCGCGGCGACCGTTTCGCGTCAGTCGCGACCGGATTGGGCCTGCATGCGGCGCGTCTGTTCGCTGCGTGATTCGGACGTGAGGCCGGGAGCCTGAAACCTCGGGATCACCCGGGGGGCTGACGTCGGACATCGGGGGAGGGCGCTGCTAGATTGCCGCCTTCCTCTGCTTAACGGTGCCGACACATGCCCACGCCTCGCGCCTCGTCGTTGATCCCGCTGACCCTGTCCCTGTCCGCCGCGTTCGGCGGTCTCTCCGCGATCGCGGCGCCGGCGGACGAGGCCGCGTCGACCTCGGCCCTGACCTCCGCCGCGACGCTGGCGCAGATCTATCAGCAGCCGTCCGAGGCGATCCGTGCGGTGCTCGACGCGAAGGCCTTGCCGGTCTTCCAGGTCTCGCCGGACCAGCGCACGCTGGCGATCGTCGTCAACCGCAAGTCGCGCGCGATCGCCGAGCTCGCGCGGCCGGTGCTGCGTCAGGCCGGCCTGCGCTACGACCCGGCGACCGACAGCCCGCAGCTGATCACCACGATCGAATCGCTGTCGCTGCGCCCGCTTCAGAGCGGCGCGGACGGCGTCGCGCGTCCCGTCGTGCTGCCCGCGGGCGGTGCCTTCCATCACCTGCGTTTCTCGCCGGACGGCAAGCGCTTCCTGTTGAACCGTCGCACCGACACGGCCGTCGAGCTGTGGGTCGGCGACGTCGCGACGGGCAAGCTCAAGGCCGTGCCCAAGCTCAAGCTGCACACGATGCTCGAGAACGACGTCGTGTGGCTCAATGATCATGAGCTCGTCACGCTGACGGTGCCGGCCAGGCGCGGTCCGGCGCCGACCTTCGCCGCGCCGTCGGGTCCGGCTATCCAGGAATCCATCGCACGCAACTCGCCGGAGCGCACCCAGCAGGACCTGCTGACCAATGCGCAGGAGGCGACCGTCTTCGCGCATCACGCGACCTCGCAGCTGGCGCGCATCGACCTGAACACCGGCGCGGTGCGTCCGGTCGGCGAGCCGGGCCTCTTCAGTCACCTCGAGGCGCTGGGCACGCCGGGTCAGGTCTTGACGATGCGGCTGCTGCCCCCGTTCAGCTACCAGGTCGGCTGGGATGACTTCGCCGCGCAGGCCGAGGTCCGCGGCATCGACGGCAAGGTCGCGGCGATCGGCAAGGTGAAGCTGAAGGAAGGCGTGCCGGTCGAAGGCGTGATCACCGGTCCGCGCCACTTCTTCGCCTCCCCCGGCGCTGACGGCGCGGTCTATTGGGTCGAGGCGCTGGACGGCGGCGACAACCGCGCGCAGGTGCCCCATCGCGACCGGCTGATGCGCCTGGATGCGCCTTACACCGGCGAGGCGCGCGAGGTGCATCGCGTCCCGCAGCGGCTGTCGCGGCTTGAGTTCCTCGAAGGCGGCAAGCAGGCGCTGGTGCAGGACTTCGACCTGACGAAGATGCGCACGTCGACCGAGCTCGTCACGACGGACGGCACGTCGCCGGCGCAACGCCTGGTCGAGCGCTCGGTGCGCGACCGCTATCGCGATCCGGGCACGCCGGTGCATCGGATGCAGCCGACGGGTCGGGCGGTGGTGCGCCTGGACGGCGATGCGATCTGGTACTTCGGCACGGGTGCGAGCCCCGAAGGCGACAAGCCCTTCATCGACCGGCTCGTGCTCGCGGACAACAAGAAGACGCGCGTGTTCCAGTCCGGCGCCGAGGCCAACGGTGGCGACAGCGCGCACTACGAGCGCCCGCTGGCCGTGCTCGACACCGAAGGCGCCCGCGTCCTGACCGTACGCGAGAGCGTCAGCGAGCCCGGCAACGTGATGCTGCGCGGCGGCGCTGCGCTCGCGACGGCGCAGGCGCTGACGGAGGTGAAGGACCCGTCGCCGCAGCTGCGCGACATCCAGCGCGAGTTCGTCCGCTTCAAGCGCGCGGACGGCGTCGAGCTGTCGTTCTGGCTCTACAAGCCGCCGGGCTACCAGGCCGGCGAGCGTCGCCCGACGTTTGTCTGGGCCTATCCGCTGGAGTACACGGACGCGTCGACGGCGGGTCAGGTGAGCGGCTCCGGCAACCGCTTCAACAGCTTCGCGGCCACCAGCCCGCTGATGCTGCTGCTGGACGGTTACGTGGTCCTGATGGACGCGACGATGCCGGTGGTCGGTGACCCGAAGACGGTCAACGACAGCTTCATCGCGCAGATCACGGCCAACGCGCAGGCGGTCATCGACAAGGCGGTGGAGCTGGGTGTCAGCGACCGCGAGCACATGGTCGTGGGCGGACACAGCTACGGCGCGTTCATGACGGCCAACCTGCTGGCGCACACCCACCTGTTCAAGGCCGGCATCGCGCGCAGCGGCGCGTACAACCGCAGCCTGACGCCGTTCGGCTTCCAGAGCGAACGTCGCACCTACTGGGAGGCGCAGGACGTCTACCAGAAGCTCTCGCCGTTCAACTACGCCGACAAGCTGAAGGAGCCGCTGCTGCTGATCCACGGCGAGGCGGACAACAACTCCGGCACCTTCCCCATCCAGAGCGCGCGGCTGTACCAGGCCCTGGCGGGCACGGGCGGCACGGTGCGCTACGTCACGCTGCCGTTCGAGTCGCACGGCTATTCGGCGCGCGAGTCGGTGGGACACACGCTCTGGGAGATGAGCGAGTGGATGAAACGCCAGGTCGGACCCGGCGCGGCGATTCCTCAGCGCTGAGCGCTGAAGTCGCGCTGCGCTGACGACCTCAGCGCAGGCGACGGGGCGGCGGTCCGCCGCGGCGCGGGCCGCCCGGACCGCCAGGCCCCCCGCGATGGCCGCCTGGCCGTTGCGGTTTGGGGGCGGGCTGCGGCCGGGAGACGTCGGCCAGCAGCAGACTGGCGCGGACGAGGCTCTCGACCGCGTCGTCGAGCTCTTCCGGCGGCTCCAGGCTCTCGATCTCCTCGAGCAGCGCATCGGCGTCCTCGAGGTCCTCGGGATCCAGATGCATGTAGAGCTGGGCGAGCGGTTCGGTGAGTTCGGTCTCGTCCAGGTTCATCAATGCCGGGAACAGATCGGCCGCGAGCGCGAAGCCCGCGACCCAGGGCAGCACCGTCTCGGAGGCGGAGGCGTCCTCGTCGAGTTCAAACACCCACGGATCGAACCACTGGCGATCGGCGATGGCCTGTTTGAGGTCGTGCTCGCGGCGCTGGACGAGTTGCAGCAGCGGCCGCGCGTCGTAGCGGGCGGGGGCGGGCCGGCCCTCCTCGGAGTCGAGCACCCAGCGCCACCAGTCGGACAGCGGGACCGGCTTGGGTTGCAGGATCACGGCGACGAGGAAGCCGTCGAGCATCGACACGTCGAGCGGTTCCAGCGGCGCGGGCACCTCGTCGAGCAGCGCTTGCAGCTCCTCGAGATCGGCATCGCTCCAGGCCTCGGGCGGCGCGCCAGGCGCCGCCGCGGCGGGCGGAGCGGACGGGCCCGGGCCAGCGAATCCCTGTTGCGGCCGCGGACCCCGCGCTGGCGTGCCAGCCTTGGCGGGGCTCCCGGAAGTCTTGGGAGCGGGCCGGCGAGGCGCGGACTTGTTGGGGTGCTTGGGCGCGGTCATGGGGGGCGATTATCCGGGTGGGCCCGTCACGGCAGGTCTGTCACGTGGCTTCTGTTCGCCACCGCACGAAAGTCATGGTGCGAACAAGGCGGTAGCGTGCAGTTTTCCGTAATGCGGAGTCGCTCTTACACCTGCTGACCATTTTTCGCATGTATCCCACCTTGAGGGGATGCCGCATGCTCAGGGTTCGCCCTAGAGTGCATCTACGCCCTCCAACGGCGCGGCCCGCAAGGCCCCGATGGACGGCACCGATCCCAACGACGTCCTTTCTAGGACTTGCAACGCCCGGTCAGCTCTGCTGGTCGGGCGTCCTTTTTTGTGGATCGCGAGCCTGGGGAGGCGGCTCGGACTGTTCTTCCGCGATGACCGGATGACCGGATGACCGCTGAGGACGCGCGGAGAATCCGTCGCCATGATCCACGCTCCTGGCTCCCTGCCAATCGTTCAGTTCCAGCGCGCTGAGTCCACGGACGCCGATGCTCTGGTGGCCCTGCGCATCGCCGCCATGCGCGAAAGCCTCGAGCGCATCGGCCGCTTCGATCCCCAGCGCGCCCGCGAGCGCTTCCTGTCGAGCTTCGATCCGGCGCGCACGCGGCACATCGTCGTCAACGGACATCGCGTCGGCTTCGTCGTCACGACGCCGCAGGCGGAGTGGCTGTCGCTCGATCACCTCTACATCGCTCCGTCGAGCCAAGGTCGCGGCATCGGCGCTGCGGTGCTGGCGGACGTCTTCGATGAATCGCGGCGGCTCGGCCTGCCGGTGCGGGTCGGGGCGCTGAAGCAGAGCGACTCGAATCGCTTCTACCAGCGGCACGGATTCGAGCTCGTCGACGAAGGCGAGTTCGATTGCTACTACCTCCGTCCGCTGGACCGGGACATCGCGGCTTAGCCGTGCTTGCGCCGCTCCGGCTCTTCCCGGTGCAGCGTCACGGCCAAGGTGTCCCGCGGCGGCGACAACGAGATCTGCTTCAGGAGGCGCCCGACCTCGCCGCGATGAAACCCGTCATGGGTCACGACGTGGAACAGCATTTCCTCGCGCGTCATCGCGCCACGATCGCCGTCGGTGAAGGTGAATGCGATGCGCTCGGCCAGTTGCTCCGGCGTGACCGACGCGACGTAGTCCAGGAACCATCGATCCGACGCCGCGTGCGCCGCACGCAGCGCCTCCGGCGTCGGCGTCTCGACGGTGTTGCTGGCCGTGTACCCGTGCGGCCGGCCCGTCAGGTGCCCCGTGAAGATCTGGTTGACCACGTAGCAGTGATTCAGGATCCGCAGGGCCGTCTGGCGCTCTTCGGGGTGCTGCCCGGCGTCGGGCGTCTCGAGGACCTGAAGGAACCCGTCATGGGCCCAGGCCTGGTGGCGGAACAGCTTCGACAGGATGGAGACGGTGCTCATGGTCGGTCACTCCTTGGCGGTCGGCCTGCGACGGGCGTCGGCTGGTCGTCATCTTGGCAGTGACGGGCTCGCCATCCAAACGTCAGCCTCCAGGAGGGGGCGATTAAAGCATCGACATCCCACGGTCGCCTTCACGTCCATGGGCGCCCGACACACGACTCGGTCGCCGCCGTGATCCCTCCGGCTCACGGACCTCATTGGGAACCGACATGGACACGACACTCGACGACGCGGCCGTCGCCGCGCCGGCCGCCACCTCCGGCATCTCCGCGACCTTCCGCGATGCCCGGCATCTGATGGAGGACGTCGCCGCCCGTTGGCGCGACAGCCTCGCGCGGACGGAGACGGACCTCGCCGCGCTGCTGCACCTGAACGAGCGCGCGGAAGCCGAGCGCGACGAGCTGCAGGCGCATCTGGACCGGGCCGCCGCCGACCGGGACGAAGCGCTCTCCCGCGTCGCCGAACGCGACGCCAGCATCGAGCGCCTCACCATCGAGTTGCGCCACGCGCGCGACATCGCCTCGGACGCGCTCGTCGGCAAGGCCAAGGACCAGCTCGCCATCGCGGGCAAGGACGGACAACTCGCCGACCTCCGCCAGCAGCTGGAGCGCCAGGTCGCGACCTCCGCCGCGGAATCCGACAAGCGCCTCGCCGCCGAGATGGAGCTCGTCGGCGCCACGACCGCCCGTGACAACTTCGCCGCCGAGATCGCCGACCTTCGGGCGCGGCTGGATGCCCTTTCGGGGATCGGCGCCGCGGTCAATACCCCTCGCTCATGACGCCCTTGAGGTGGTCGATCAGCAATCGCACCCCCTGCGGGGTGTGGCTGCTCCACGGGTGGATCGCGTAGATCGCATCACCGAAGAAGCCGACCGCGCGCCAGTCGGGCAGGACCTCGACCAGCCGACCCTCCCGCATCGCATCGCGCGCGCTGAAGTCGGGCAACAGCGCAATGCCCAGCCCCGACAGCGCGCCGTCCCGCAGCACCTCGCTGTTGCTGGCGCGGAAGTGACCCTGGACCGGCACGCGGATGCGCTCGGGCTCCGCGTCGCCCGCGCTGCGTTCGAAGAACCACTGCGCGGGGCCCGGCCGCAGATACGGCAGGCAGCGGTGCTGCGCCAGTTCCGCCGGATGCTGCGGCACGCCGGCCCGCTCCAGATAGGCCGGACTCGCCGTCAGCAGCGCCCGCGACGCGCACAGCTTGAACGCCACATGCGTCTCCGGCGGCGCGCTCGTGTGCCGGATCGCCAGGTCGAAGCCCTCCTGCGCCAGCGGCACCAGCCGGTCCGACAGGTCGAGCTCGATCCGCAACTCCGGATAGCGCTCGAAGAAGGCCGGCAGCGCCGGGGCCACGTGTTGCCTGCCCAGCGCCACCGGCGCCGTGACGCGCAGCAATCCTCGTGGCGCGCCGGCCGCCTCGCGCGCCTCGCTCAGGCTGCGGTTCAGCAGGACGAGGCCCGGCTCCGCCTGCTCGACGAGCCGCAACCCCGCCTCGCTCAGGCGCACCGAGCGCGTCGTGCGCTGCACCAGCTGCTGGTCGAGGTGGCGTTCCAGCTCCGCCACCCGCTGACTGATCGCCGCCTTCGACAGCCCCAGCCGCTGCGCTGCCTTGGTGAAGCTGCCGAGTCGCGCCACCGCGATCAGCGCCCGCAGCTGCGACCACAGCAATTCATCGCGCGCGTCCCCCCGTATGGACGAAGGACCAACACCCTCCGAGGGCGGGCTTGCGGGGGCGGGCACAGCAGGAGCGGGGGAGCGGGGGGAGGGACGGGTGGCCATGATTGTTCAGTCTATCGAACAATGTGATCGGTGATCTGGGCTAGGCAGGGGAGGGCCCGGTGCCTAGACTCATCCCACCCCCCAAGAAGCAGGAGACCGCCGTGACCTCGTCCGCCCATGCCCCCGCCGCCTTCACCGACAGCGCCGACATCACCCACTTCATCGCTGGTGAGCGAGTCCCGGCGACATCGGGTCGCAGCCAAGCGGTTTTCAATCCCGCCACGGGCCAGGTCGCCCGCCAGCTCCAGCTCGGCAACGTCGAGGACGTGAACACCGCTGTCGCTGCCGCGCAGGCCGCCTTCCCCGCCTGGGCGGATGCGCCGCCGCTGCGCCGCGCGCGCGTGATGTTCAAGTTCCTCGAGCTGCTGAACCAGCATCGCGACCGCCTCGCCGCGATGATCACCGCCGAGCACGGCAAGGTCTTCACCGACGCGCAGGGCGAGGTGAGCCGCGGCATCGACGTCGTCGAGTTCGCCTGCGGCGTGCCGCAACTGCTCAAGGGCGACTACACCGAGCAGGTCTCCACCGGCATCGACAACTGGACCACGCGCCAGGCGCTGGGCGTGGTCGCCGGCATCACGCCGTTCAACTTCCCCTTCATGGTCCCGATGTGGATGGCCCCGCTGGCCATCGCCACCGGCAACGCCTTCATCCTCAAGCCCAGCGAGCGCGACCCGTCGCCGAGCCTCGCCGTTGCCGAACTCTTCAAGCAGGCCGGTCTGCCCGACGGCATCTTCCAGGTCGTGCAGGGCGACAAGCAGGTCGTCGATGCGCTGCTGCATCACCCCGACGTGCGGGCGCTGAGCTTCGTCGGCTCCACGCCGATCGCGCAGTACATCTACGAGACCGGCGCCCGCAACGGCAAGCGCGTGCAGGCGCTCGGCGGCGCGAAGAACCACATGGTCGTCATGCCCGATGCCGACATCGACCAGGCCGTCGACGCGCTGATCGGCGCCGCCTACGGCTCGGCCGGCGAGCGCTGCATGGCGATCTCGGTGGCCGTGCTGGTCGGCGACGTCGCCGACCGCATCGTGCCGCTGCTCGCCGAGCGCGCGAAGGCGCTCAAGATCAAGAACGGCATGGCGCTCGACGCCGAGATGGGGCCGATCGTCACGCGCGAAGCGCGCGACCGCATCGAGGGCTACATCGCCCATGGCGTCGAGGAAGGCGCCACGCTGGTCGTCGACGGCCGCGGTCACCGCGTCGACGGCCTGCCCGACGGCTTCTTCACCGGCGGCACGCTGTTCGACCACGTCCAGCCGTCGATGCGCATCTACAAGGAAGAGATCTTCGGCCCCGTGCTGGCTTGTGTGCGGGTCAAGGACTTCGGCGCGGCGCTGGACCTCGTCAACGCGCACGAGTTCGGCAACGGCGTCGCCTGCTTCACCAGCGACGGCAACGTCGCGCGCGAGTTCGCGCGCCGCGTGCAGGTCGGCATGGTCGGCATCAATGTGCCGATCCCGGTGCCGATGGCCTGGCACGGTTTCGGCGGCTGGAAGAAGAGCCTCTTCGGCGACATGCACGCCTACGGCGAAGAGGGCGTCCGCTTCTACACGAAGCAGAAGAGCGTCATGCAGCGCTGGCCCGCCAGCATCGCCAAGGGCGCCGAGTTCGTGATGCCCACGAGCAAGTAAGCCCCGCAGGGCCCGCAGCCGTCGCATGCCGCCTGATCGGCTAACCTTGCCGGATGTTTCCGCATGGTGCTTCCTCTTCCGTCCCGGTTCCGGCGCCCGCCTTCGACGGCGTTCCGCTGAGCGAGCTGCTCGAGCGCGCGCGGCTCGCGCAGCAGCAGGCGCGGCTTGACGACGGCGTTGCGCTGGCCGATGCGATCTGGGATCGCGCCGAAGCCGAAGGCTTCATCAACGAGCAGGCCGAGGCCGGCAAGCTGTGCAGCTTCTTCCGGCTGCGCATGGGCGATCTGCCCGGCATGCTCGATGTCGGCGAGCGGGCGCTGCGCCTGATGCGTCCGCTGGGCGCGAGCCCCGCGATGTGCGAGCTGCTGCGCTGGATGAGCCTCGCCGCCTGCGAGCTCGGCGCGTACGAACAAGGGCTGGCCTGCGCGCATGAGGCGCTCAAGCTCGCCGGCGAGCTCGGCGACATGCGGCTGCATGCGGTCGCGCTGAACGGCCTCGGCGCCTGCTTCGAGCGCATGGGCGATCCCTGGCAGGCCGAGCGCCTGATGAGCGAGGCCGCGGGCCTGCTCCGCAGCAATGCCACGCCGTTCGAGCAGGTCGTCACGCTGACCAACCTGTGCACGGTCGCGCTCGGCGCCTACCACCTGCAACGCGACGGCGCCGCGCCGGCGCAGGCGACGCGCACGCTCGAACGCGCGCTGGAACTCGCCCGCGAGGCGCGTCCGCATTCGCTGCAGCTCGGCGACCGCTACGGCATCGCATTGACCGCGTCCAACTTCGCCGAGGTGCTGCTGCTGATGGGGCGCCTCGACGAGGCCGAGCCGATGCTGATCGAGGCCCGCGACGAATGCGAGCGCGCCGGCTTCCGGCTGCTGGACTGGCGCCTGCGCTGCATGCTCGCCGAGCTGCAGCTCGCGCGCGGACAGGCCCGCATGGCCTGGCAGCAGCTGCAGGTGCTGTGCGCGGAGACCGAGCACGTCGCGACCGCCGATGCACCGGCAGCGGCGACGAGTCCCGCGCTTCACGACGTGCCGCTGTTCCTGCGCGTGCGGCTGCACCAGGCCAGCTATCGGGCCGCGAAGGCGCTCGCGCTGCTCGGGCCGTCGCTGTTCCACCTCGAACAGGCGCGCACGCTGGAGCGTCGGCGCGCGGTCTCGCAGCTGATGGCGCAATCGCAGTACTTCGTCTCGCGCATGGAGGCGGAATTCGCCACCGACCCGGCGAGCGTCGCCGCGCGCGATGCCGCCGAGTTCAAGGATCCCTTGACCGGCCTGGGCAACCGGCGCTGCCTGGAAACCCGCCTGCCGCCGCTGTTGCGCACGGCGGAGCAGGAGGCGCGTCCGCTGACCGTCGCCCTGATCGACGCCGACGGCTTGCGCAACATCAACGAACGCCACGGCCACGAGATCGGCGACCGTGTGCTGCAGGAGCTCGCCGAACTCCTGCGCGAGAACACGCGCGGCTCCGACCTGCTGCTGCGATGGAGCGGCGAGGAGTTCCTCGTCGTGTTCCCCGACACCATTGCGGACCGCGGCTTCGAGGTCTGCGAGCGCATCCGCGCCAGCGTCTCCGTGCACCCGTGGCATGAGCTCGCACCGGGCCTGGACGTGACGCTCAGCATGGGCCTGGCGAGCGCGCCGCCCTACGCGACCGACCTGCTCATCGCGCGCGCCAACGCCGCCGTCGAACGCGCCAAGCACCTGGGCCGCAACCGTGTCGCCCTGGCCTGAGCACGGCCGTCGACGAACACACCTGCCGCCACGAACGCCACGAACGCCACGAACGCTACGAACGCCACGAATGCCACTGGGGCCGGAATGGGGCTTGGGGGTCCTGGAGGGATCCCCCATGCCCCGTGGAGAGCCCGCGCTTGGCGACTCGAATGAGGCCCAGCCTGAAGCCCGCACACGGTGACAGGTCTTGCCCGACTGCTGGTCGGATCTGTTTCTACAATGAGAACAGTTCTCATCTGTTGGGTAAATCCCCGCCGATGAACCTCCCGCCAGCCTGATCTTTTGCTCCCCGCGCCTTGCAACGTCCGTTGCACACGCCGCGCGACGCTGGAGCCGATCCCGCAAGCCTCCGTCATTCACCTCCCTCCCCGGGGCCGGTGCCCTTGCGCGCGCCGGTATGCGGGCTCACGCCTGCTTGCTGCTGCTCCTTCCCATGTCACGCTCCTCTCGAACCCCTGTCGCGGCTGCGGTCGCATTGCTCTTGTCCGCCGGTGCCGCCATGGCCCAGTCGATGCCGGCGTCCGGCCGCGATGCCGATGTCCCGCATGTCGACGCTGATGCCGCCCAAGCTGCGGCTGAACCTGCCGCCGAAGCTGCCAATGAATCCACCGGCGAGGGCGCGACCCGCGCCGATCGCCGCCGTGCGCTGGACCGCGTCACCATCAGCGCCGCGCGCAAGAAGCTCGAGGGAGCGAGCACGCGCCTGCCGCTGACCGCGCGCGAGACGCCGCAGTCGATGAGCAGCCTCGACGCGAGCCGCCTGGAGAACGAGACGCTGATCAGCATCAACGACGTGATGCAGAACATCACCGGCGTGAACGTGTCCTTCTACGACACGCAGCGTCCGCTGTACTTCGCGCGGGGCTTCCAGATCACCGACTTCCAGACCGACGGCGTGCCGACCTACAGCGGCGGCACGCAGCAGGAGTACGACACCGTCTTCTACTCCCGCATCGACGTCGTGCGCGGCGCCAACGGCCTGACCACCGGCGCCGGCATTCCGTCCGCGACGGTCAACATGATCCGCAAGCGGCCGGAGAAGGCGTTCTCGGCCTACGGCGGGCTGGTGATGGGCTCCGAGGATTTCCATCGTGTCGAGGCCGACCTCAACACGCCGATCACCCGCGACGGCCGCGTGCGGGCACGCCTGATCGCCTCGGCGCAGGAGAAGGACGGCTATCGCGATCGGCACAGCGAGACCAAGACCGCCTTCATGGCCACCGTCGAAGCCGACCTGACGGACAGCACGACGCTGACCCTCGGCTACCAGGACCAGAACAACGTGCCCAAGGGGCCGATCTGGGGCACGATCCCGCGCTTCGCGTCGGACGGCTCGCTCGCCGACCTGCCACGCGAGACCAGCTTCTCGCCGCCGTGGACGCGCTGGTCGCGCCACAACGGCACGAGCTACGCGCAGCTCGAGCAGAAGCTCGGCGGCGACTGGACGCTGAAGGCCATCGCCAACCACAGCGAAGGCAACACCTTCAGCCTGCGCACCTATGCCAGCGGCTATCCGGACCCGAAGACCGGCGCGGGGCTGAAGTTGCTCGCCGCCGTCGGCAAGAGCTGGGAGAAGCGCGACAGCCTGGATCTCTACGCCTCGGGCACGTTGACGCTGTTCGGCCGCCAGCACGATCTGGTGATCGGCGCCAACGGCGTGAAGACGACGACGACCACGCCGACGCTGACGTCGGTCGCCTCGTGGAGCTACAACATCCCCGACATCCGCAGCTGGGACGGCAACGCGCCCGCGCCGACCTTCAGCGCCACCGGCGCAAAGCGCGTCGCCGAGACCGAACAGAGCGGCGTCTTCGCGATGGGCCGGTGGAAGATCCTGGAGCCGCTGTCGGTGATCACCGGCGCGCGGCTGAGCTACTGGAAGACCGGCACCGACGCCTTCAACGCGTCCGGCAACTTCACGGCCCGGACGGGCGCCTACAAGGTGACCGACGAGGTATCGCCGTACTTCGGCGTCGTCTACGACATCAGCGACGCGGTCTCGCTGTACGCGAGCTACACCGACCTGTTCAAGCCGCAGAACTACAAGGACAAGAACGACAACCTGCTCGCGCCGATCCGCGGCAGCAACACCGAGTTCGGCATCAAGGGCGAGTTCCTCGACAAGCGCCTGGCGGTGTCTGCCGCGGTGTTCGAGGCCAAGCAGGACCACTACGCGGTGCGCGACTCGTCGGTGCCGGAGGGCACGCTGCCCGACGGCGGCTCCGCCTACATCGGCGTCAACGGGACGAAGACCAAGGGCTTCGAGCTCGACGTTGCCGGCCAGCTCGCGCCCGGCTGGACCTTGAATGCGGGCTACGCCAACACGCGCATCACGCGCAACGCGCTGGACCTGATCTACGCCAACCTGCCGCGCCACACGGTGCAGATCAGCACCAGCTACCGCCTGCGCGGCGCGTGGGAGCGGCTCACCGTCGGCGCCGGCGTGAACGCGCAGAGCACGGTGGCGGGCTATGGCATCCCGCATCCGACGTTGGGCACGGTGACCGTCACGCAGGGCAGCTACGTGCTGCTGAACCTGCATGCCAACTACCAGTTGAACGACCACTCCAGCCTCGGCCTGTCGGTCCGCAACGCGCTGGACAAGACCTACTGGGCCAACCTCGACTATCCCAACTACGGGGATCCGCGCAGCGTGATGCTGAGCGTGCGCGGCCGGTTCTGACGGGGCTGCACCCGAACGCTTCACACAGGCACTTCGCCGAAGGAGGCCGAGAGAGGATCCCCGAAGCGGACCCCTGAAGCGGATCGCCGGAGCGGATCAGCGCTCCGGCCTCCGTGCCAGTTCGAGTTCCACCGCCTGCACCACGTTGCGCCCCTGCGCCTTCGCGCGGTAGAGCGCCTGATCGGCGCGTCGCAGCACATCGGCGGCGGTGGCGTCTCCAGTCATGGACTCGGCGATGCCGAAGCTGGCCGTCAGCGGCCAGCCCTGTCCTTCCCAGGCGAACGGGTGTTCCGCGAGCAGCGTCCGCATCCGCTCCGCCACCAGGGCGGCGCCGGCGATGCCGGTGTGGGGCAGCAGCACGCAGAACTCCTCGCCGCCCAGGCGCGCGAAGCGGTCCACCTCGCGCAGGCACGGCTTCAGCAGCGTCACCAGCGACCTCAGCGCCGCATCGCCGGCCGCGTGGCCGAGCGTGTCGTTCAGCTGCTTGAAGCGGTCCATGTCCAGCAGCACCAGCGCGTAGCCGTGACCGCGCATCTGGCGCGAATGCTCGAGGTCCACGGCCTCGGACAGCGCACGCCGGTTCAGCGCGTCGGTCAGCGGGTCGCGCTCGGTCAGGCGGCGGATCTCCAGCACCAGCTTCATCAGCAGCAGGAACGCGATCCAGCCGTTGATCAACAGCGCCAGCACCAACGAGGCCCACAACCACGCGATGTTGAAGGCGCTGGCGACGTCGATGTCCCCGGTGCGGCCCGGCGCGAGCGAGGCCTCCACCGGCCGCGAGAGCAGCAGCAACCCGACGACCACCAGCGGCGAGGCGAGCACCAGCGCCGCCCGTGCATTCAGCCCGCGTGCGCGCATCAGCCGCCAGGCGTCGGAGGCCGACAGCAGCGCAAGCGCACTCATGGCGCCGAAGAGCACCAGCGTGTGCGGCAGCGTCCCCGGTCCGCCCGTGAACCGCGCCGTGCCGAGTCCGACAGCCACGATCAGCAGCGCGGTCGAACGCCATGGCGCGGGCCGCTCGCCGACCAGCGGCACCGTCACGCGGACCAGGCCGAAGGCCGCCAGCGACAGGAAGTCCGACCACCCGTCGTTCATGCGCGGTGCGAGACCCAGCGCCTCATGCAGCAGGAACGAGCCCGCCAGCGCCGCGTTCGCGCCGGCCACGCTGGCACAGGCCCAGGGCGACTCGCGCAGACCGACGGCGAGCATGAGCCAGACCACCGCTGCGACGCCGAACAGCGCCACCAGTGCGGCGATCAGCGTGACGGGATCGGCGACGGGCAGCATCAGGCGAGTTCCGGCTCGCCGGCGGCGCGCAGCACGCGATTGCGTCCGCGCGCCTTCGCCGCGTACATCGCCGCGTCGGCCCGCGACAGCGCGCCGTGGCCGTTGGCGTCGCCCGGATGCATGGTTGCGACGCCGAAGCTCGCGCTGATCGGCCAGAGCTTGTCGCCCCACGCCAGCGGCTGCTTCTGCAGCAATTCGCGCAGGCGCTCGGCGACCAGCATCGCGCCGTCCAGGTCGGAGTCCGGCAGCAACACGGCGAATTCCTCGCCGCCCAGACGCCCGAAACAGTCGGTGTCGCGCAGCGTCGCCCCGAGCACGCCCGCCAGGTGCTGCAGCGCGGCGTCGCCGCCGGCGTGACCGAGCTCGTCGTTGATGCGCTTGAAGTGGTCGACGTCCAGCACCAGCACGGCATGGCGGCGGCCGCGCTCGGCCTGCGCCTGCAGGCGGGCGAGGTGCTCTTCCAGCGCGCGGCGGTTGAGCAGGCCGGTCAACGCATCGCGACGGGTCAGATGGCGCACCCGCGCGATCAGGCGCTGGATGACGAGCGCGACCAGGCCGGTGGCGATCGACAGATCCACCACCAGGCGCAACAACGCGAGTGGCGCATTGGCGCCCAGGCCCGCGGGACTCAGTCCCGCCGGGAGCCAGCCGAGCAGTCCGCCCGCGCGCCAGAAGCAGCCGGCGGCCAGCACGCCGTACGGCAGCACGACGACGCTGGTGAGTCCGATCCGGAAGCCCGCGCCGATGGCGACATCCCATGCGGCCATCAGCGCCAGCACCCCGCCGACGAGGTTGGAGATGGCGCGCGCGGTCGCCAGGTCCGGATCGCCGGCCGTGAAGGCGGTGGCGACGAGCCCGAGGCCGACGATGGCGACGATGTCCCAGGCGCCGTCGCGGACCCGTGTCAGCGCGCGCACGCCGGCGGTGAGCAGGCCCGCGGAGACCAGGTCCAGCGGCAGCGCGACCAGCCGCTCCATCGAGTCCGGGAGCGTCGGCCACCAGGCCAGTGCGAGCAGGCCGTGATACGCCGAGATCCGCCGCGAGGCCCGCGGCGCGATGCGCAGCGCCTCGCCCAGCGCGAGCCAGACGACACACGCGACGGCGTCGATCACGGCGATCACCATCAGCAGCGTGGCGGCGTCGAGCGGCGGCATGCGGATCATCATCGCAAAGCGGTGCCTCGCGCACAATCGCGCGCATGACGAATGATGTCCCTGACTCCGAGGGGGCCGGCGGGCCCGCCGCGACGACCGATGAGGCCGATCGCCCGATCACGCTGATCACCGGCGCCGGCCGCGGCATCGGCGCGGCGACCGCGCTGCTGCTGGCGGCGCGTGGCCACGACCTCGCACTCAACTATCGGCAGGACGTCGATGCCGCCGAAGACATGGCGCGGCGTGTGCAGGCGCTGGGACGGCGGGCGGTGACGATCCGCGCCGACGTTGCCGATCCGCAGCAGGTCGCGGCGATGTTCGCGCAGGTCGATGCGCGGCTCGGCCGGCTCACCGGGCTGGTGAACAACGCCGGCATGGTGGGACGCATGGCCTCGTTGGCCGACCTGACCCCCGACCGCATCCGGCGTGTCTTCGAGGTCAATGTCTTCGGGCTCATCTACTGCACGCAGCAGGCCGCCTTGCGGATGAGCACCGCGCACGGCGGACGCGGCGGCGCGATCGTCAACCTGTCGTCACGCGCGGCGCAGCGCGGATCGGCGAATCTCTATTCGGACTACGCCGCCAGCAAGGGCGCGGTGGACACGCTGACCTTGAGCCTCGGGCATGAGCTGATCGGACAGGGCATCCGGGTCAACGGTGTACGCCCCGGCGTCATCGAGACCGACATCCATGCCGACAGCCTTCCCGCGGAAACGCTGCAGGCCCGGCTGGCGGAAGCGGCCAAGGGCATTCCGATCGGCCGGCTCGGCCGCGCGGAGGAGATCGCCGAAGTCATCGCCTGGTTGATGTCCGACGCGGCCAGCTACACCGTCGGTGCCACGCTGGACGTGGCCGGCGGGCGCTGAGTCCTCAGCGCCGCTCGACCAGGATCGGCGTCAGCGCCATCGACGTGCGGACGCGGTCCGCGGCGGCGCGGGCATCCTCGCGGCTCGCGAACGGGCCGGCCTGCAGGCGGTGCAGGTTCTTGTCCTTGAAGATCGTCAGCATCGGCGCGAGTTCTTCCATGCCGCGCGTGAAGCGCTCGCGCAGTTGCTCGGCGCCTTCCATGCGGGAGAACGCGCCGAACTGCAGCCAGTAACCCTGCGCGGCGGCGATCTTCAGCGCGGGCACCGGTGCCTGCGAGTCGGTCGCGGCGATCGCGCCGGCGGTGGCGGTCGCCATCGCGTCGGCCTTGGATTGGCCCGACGGCGGCAGGTCGCTGCCGGGCGGCAGCGCGGTGATCGGAATCGGCGTCATGCCCGCATCGGGCGCCGCTGACGGAGACGTCGAAGGAAGCGTCGACGGAGAGGCCGTCGCCGTCGAGGAAGTCGAGGACGCGGCGGGCCGGTCCGCCTTGGCCACCGGCGGGATCAGCGGCGCCGGCAGCGGCACTTGCGCCGGCACCGGCGTGACCGGCGGGCGCATCTGTGCGGTGGTCGTCAGGTCGGGCGCGCCGCTGGGCGTGGCGGCGGCATACACCGGCGTGTCGGGGGCGACCTTCGGATCGGGCGAGAGGGTGTCGCGGTCGCGTGTCCACGCGCCGGTGCGGATGTCCTCGTAGGTGATGCGTTCGATCTCCACCGGCGCCACGCCGTTGAGCACGTCCAGCTTGAGCGCGGCGGTGTAGCTCAGGTCGATGATGCGGCCCTTGTGGAAGGGGCCGCGATCGTTGATGCGCACGATGATCTCGCGCCCGTTCTTCGGGTTGCGCACGCGGGCGTAGCTCGGGATCGGGATCGTCGCGTGCGCGGCGGTCATCGCGTACATGTTGTAGATCTCGCCGCTGGACGTCGGCTTGCCGTGGAACTTGCGGCCGTACCAGGACGCCAGGCCCTTCTGCACCAGCGGCTTGTCCTCGGCGATCGGCTCGTAGCGTTCGCCGAGCACTTCGTACGGCTTGTTGGGGCCGCCCTTGCGGATGGACTCCAGCCGGGGCACCGCATCGGGGACCTTCTTGAGATCGGGGGGAACGACGGCGTCGGGGCCGTCCCGGTCGGGCCAGGAGGAGACCTTGGCGCCGCCGGAGGAGGGACGGGTGGAGGAGGGGCCAGGGCTGGCGCAGGCGGCCAGGATCAGGGCACACGTCAGGACGGTCAGGCGCTGACCGGCGGGGCGGGCTTCAAACATGGTCGCAACCCTAGCAATGCGGCGCGGATTTGCCAAGGTTATGCTGCGCGCACCCTTCTTTCCTTTCATGATCGTTTCGATCGTTACGTCCGCACCGTCATGAGCAACTACCTCTTCCCCCCAGCGCCGCAGGCCGCCGTGGCCGTGCGCGGCACCGACGCGCTCTACGCCGTCAGCCGCATCTTCTGCGTCGGCCGCAACTACGCCGCCCACGCCCGCGAGATGGGCAGCGATCCGGATCGCGAGCCGCCGTTCTACTTCACCAAGCCGGCCAGCGCGCTGGCGCCGTCGGGCGGCACCATCCCCTACGCGCCGGGCACGAAGAACCTGCACTATGAGATGGAGCTGGTCGTCGCGATCGGCAAGCCGGTGTTCAAGGCCACGCCCGAGCAGGCCGGCGATGCGGTCTGGGGCTACGCCGCCGGGCTGGACATGACGCGCCGCGACCTGCAGAACGAGGCCAAGGCCATCGGCCGTCCGTGGGACCTGGGCAAGGGCTTCGAGCACTCGGCGGTGATCACCGAGCTGGTGCCGCGTTCGGAGCAGGGCGAGCTGAGCAAGGGCGCGATCACGCTGTCGGTGAACGGCGTGGAGAAGCAGCGCGGCGACCTGTCGGACATGATCTGGAGCATTCCGGAGCTGGTGGCCAACCTGTCGCAGTTCTATCACCTGGAGCCGGGCGACCTGATCTACACGGGCACGCCGGAAGGTGTCGGTCCGGTGAAGCCGGGCGACAAGATCGTCGGCGTGATCGAGGGCTTCGGCGAGCTGTCGATCTCGATCGGCGAGGCCGAGTAACCCGGCGCCAGTCAGAGACCCGCGACGATGTTCGATCACAACGAGACCCTGGACGAAGCCCGCGCGCGCAACATCCGCGATGCGCTGTTCGAGGACATCGGCGTCGCCGACTGGACCGCGCGGCTGGTGCCGGCGGGCCGGCGCGTGACGGCGCATGTCCGCGTGCGCGAGGCGGCGGTGCTGTGCGGCCGCGACTGGTTCGAGGGCGTCTTCCTGGCGCTGGACGGGTCGTCGCGGATCGAGTGGTCGTATGAGGAAGGCGCCGACATGGCGCCCGACACGGTGGTCTGCCGCATCGAGGCGGAAGGCCGTTCGCTGCTGTCGGCCGAGCGGCCGGCGCTGAACTTCCTGCAGCTGCTGTCGGGCACGGCGACGACGACGCGCGCACATGCACGCGCGATCGAAGGCGCCAGCCCGAACCCGCGCGGCTGCGCGGTGCTGGACACGCGCAAGACGCTGCCGGGCCTGCGACTGGCGCAGAAGTACGCGGTGCGCGTGGGCGGCGGGGCGAATCAACGCCTGGCCCTGTACGACGGGATCCTGATCAAGGAGAACCACATCGCCGCGGCCGGCGGCGTGACGCAGGCGCTGCAACAGGCGCAGGCGCTGGACGCCGGCGTGACGATCCAGGTCGAGGTCGAGACCATCGAGCAACTGCGCGAGGCCCTGAAGGCCGGCGCGGTCAGCGTGCTGCTGGACAACTTCAGCGAGCCGATGATGCGCGAGGCGGTGACGATCGCCGGGGGTCAGGCCTTGCTGGAAGTCTCCGGCGGCGTGGCCATCGACCAGCTGCGCTGGATCGCGGCGACGGGCGTCGACCGCATCTCGGTCGGACGGTTGACCAAAGACGCGAAGGCGGTTGACTACTCGATGCGGGTCGACGGCTGACACTGACTTCCATATCAGCGACTCCTGCAATTCGGCGCCATATTCGGCGCCGAACTTCTTTCAGACACTGACTGTCTTCTTACTGAAGGAGATAGCAAGTATGGAAGCAAGCAATGATGATCGCGTCCCCGACGCGAACGCGGGTGCCCTCCGCGAAATCCTTGGCCGCTGGTCGGCCAGCATGGCGGCGTTGGTGCTCAATGAGGTCGAATGCCGGCTTCGGCTGATGACAGAACTGCGCGGTAAGCTGGACGTCGTCGGAGTCGATGAAGTCCGGGAACTTCAACCCGTCTTCGAGCGCGGTCTGTGGATGTTCGGGCCGCAGTTCGAGTCAGCGGAATTCACCGCCAATCTTGGCATGACCAAGGTGATTCAAAAGCTCTTCAAGGATCAAGTGGGTACTGGGTCCCGCAGTCGGCCGGATTTTGTCGTCCTCCCCGATAGCAGCATCGGTCTCTACGCCAGTCCATCCTATGACGACGTCCATGAAGTGGACGGCATCGATCACCTGGCCATCATCGAACTCAAGACCACCGGACGCACGATCACGGGCAAGGACCGTGAGCAGGTGTGGGAGTACATCCGAGAGCTCGACGAGCGTGGATACCTCAAGCCCCACACGCGCGTCGATGGATACGTTCTGGGAGATTGCATCGCGCGCGGCGAGAACCGGGTGACCGTCTACAGCGACACGGTGCGGATCCGCCCGATGCTTTACGAGACGATCCTTGAACGCGCGGAGAAGCGATTGCTCAATCTCTATGACCGGATCAAGGGTGTTCCCTTTCTGAAGGGCGAAGAGGACCAAGCGGGGCCAGCGTTGCTCAAGGCCTTGGCGGCGTGATCATCGACGCAAGGCGGGCACCTCGCCAGTGCCCACCACACCAATCTTGTGCGCAACGGCGGTGCGCGGGTGTCGTTCTGGCTTGCATACAAGACAGATGAGCCTGGGAAGGTCGGGTGGACCCGCGCTGGCACGGAAGCTGCAAAGCCCCGTGCATGGGCATCACCGCCACCGACATCAGCCAGCGCATCATCGATGCGGTGCTCGCGCAGAAGCTGGCGCCGGGCACCCGCCTCGGCGAGCAGCAGCTCGCGCTGCTCTTCGACTGCAGCCGCACCATCGTCCGTGAGGCGCTGACGCGGCTCGCCGCGCGCGGCATCGTGACCGTCAGCGCGCGCCGCGGCTGGTACCTCATTGCCCCCTCCCGCGATGAAGCCCGTGAGGCGTTTGAAGCACGACGCGTCATCGAGCTCGGCCTGCTGCGCGGTCGGCGACCGCTCGACAAGCCCGCGCTCACGCGTCTGAAGAAGCACCTCGCGCAGGAGAAGGCCGCGCTGCGCGGCGACGACGTCGGCGCGCGCAGCTTCCTGCTGGGTGACTTCCACGTCTGCCTGGCCGAGTGCCTCGGCAACAGCCTGCTCGCCGACACGCTGCGCGACTACACCGCGCGCACCACCTTGATCGCGATGCTCTACCAGTCGTCGCACGACGCGGCGCAGTCCTGCCAGGAGCACGTCGCCATCGTGGCCGCGCTCGAGCAGGGCGACGCCGTCCGCGCCGAGGCGCTGATGGCCGAGCACCTCGCCAGCGTGCAGGCCGGCCTGCAGCTCGAGACACAGACCGACGACCCGCTGCATCACCTGCGGCAGGCGCTCACGCCGATGGCGTCGAGTGCCTCCGCGTCTTCCTCAGCTTCCCCCGCCGCGCCGGCGCGCCGTTCCCGCGCGCGCACGGTGGCGGCCGACGCCGCCGATTCCGCCCCCGCCCCCTACCTAGGAGCCCTGTTATGAGCCACGCCGCCCGTCCCTCCGTCCGCACCCTCATGCCGCGTCGCCTGCTGCTGGCCGCCGGCCTCGGCCTCAGCATCGGTGTCATGGCGCCGGGCGCGCACGCGCAGACCGCGCTGGACACGATCACCAAGTCCAAGACCATCAAGATCGCGATCCCCACCGACTACCCGCCCTACGGCTTCGTCGGTCCCGACATGAAGCCGCAAGGCCTGGACGTCGCGATGGCCGAGCTGATCGCCGCCAAGCTCGGCGTGAAGGTCGAGCTGGTGCCGGTCACCAGCGCCAACCGCATTCCCTATCTGCAGACGAAGAAGGCCGACCTCGTCATCTCGACGCTCGGCAAGAACCCGGAGCGCGAGAAAGTCATCTCGTTCAGCTCGGCCTATGCGCCGTTCTACCAAGCGGTCTTCGCGCCGAAGAGCCTGGCGATCAAGAGCTTCGCCGACCTCGCCGGCAAGACCGTCGCGGTGACGCGCGGTGCGATGGAGGACCAGGAACTCGCCAAGGTCGCGCCGGCTACGCTGGAGTTCAAGCGCTTCGAGGACAACAACGCCACCATCGCCGCATTCGCCGCGGGCCAGACGCAGGTGGTCGCCACCAGCGCCGCCGTCGCCGGCAACCTGATGCAGCGCCAGCCCGGCCTGAACATCGAATACAAGCTGCTGCTCAAGGACAGCCCGTGCTTCATCGGCGTGGCCAAGGGCGAGGACGCCCTGCTCGCGAAGGTCAACGCGATCGTCGCCGCGGCGAAGCAGGGCGGGGAACTCGAAGCGCTCTCCAAGAAGTGGCTGGGCCGCGGCGCGGGCGAACTGCCGCTCTGAGCGGCGACGTCGCTGCACCTCGGCATTGATCGCGTCTAGCAGGCACCCCGGGAGCCGCCCATGATCGAGTTCGACTTCGGCGCCGTCCTCGCCGAATGGCCGCTGCTGCTGCGCGGCCTCGCGTGGACGGTGGGCCTCACGGTGATCGCCGTGCCGCTCGGCCTGCTGATCGCGACGCTGGGCGCATGGGCCCGCGCCTGCGGGTCGACGGCGCTGCGACGCGGCGTCGGCGTCTACGTCGAGCTGCTGCGCAACACGCCCTTCATCGTGCAGCTGTTCTTCGTGTTCTTCGGCCTGCCGGCGCTCGGCGTGAAGCTGTCGCCCGAGGCCGCCTCGCTCATCGCGATGACGCTGAACCTTGGCGCCTACGGCACCGAGATCCTGCGCGCCGGCATCCAGGCCGCGCCCAAGGGTCAGTGGGAGGCGGCGCAAAGCCTGGCCCTCGGTCCGACGCAGGTCTTCACGCGCGTGATCCTGCCGCCGGCCTTCAAGCGCGTGTGGCCGGCGATGACCAGCCAGATCGTCATCGTGATGCTCGGCACGGCGGTGTGCGGACAGATCTCCACCGAGGAGCTGAGTTACGCCGCCAACCTGATCCACAGCCGCAACTTCCGCGCGTTCGAAGCGACCTTCGTCGCCTTGGCCATCTATCTGGCGCTGTCGATGATCATGCGGCGCTTCCTGCTCTGGGCGGGGCCGAAGTGGCTGTTCGGCGGCACGCCGGTCGCCCTGAAGCCGCCGCTGTGGCGACGGCTGGCAGGTGCCGGCACCGGAACGGGAGGCGCCCATGATTGAGTTCACCCTCTGGGACATTCTTCGCAACCTGGCGCTCGCCTTGCGCTGGACGGTGGCGCTGTCGCTGATCGCCTTCATCGGCGGCGGCCTGGTCGGCGCGACGCTGCTGTGCCTGCGCATCGGCTTGGGGGCCAAGACGCAGCGCGTGATCGGCGCCTACGTCGCGGTCTTCCAGGGCACGCCGCTGCTGATGCAGCTGTTCCTCGCCTACTTCGGCGTCTCGCTGCTGGGCATCGAAGTCTCGGCCTGGACGGCGGCCTCGCTGGCGCTGACGCTCTACACGAGCGCCTACCTGGTCGAGATCTGGCGCGGTTGTGTCGAGGCCGTGCCACGCGGCCAGTGGGAGGCCGCGCGCAGCCTGGCGATGAGCTTCGGCGAGCAGCTGCGACATGTGATCCTGCCGCAGGCCGCGCGCCTGGCGATCGCGCCGACGGTCGGATTCCTGGTGCAGGTCATCAAGGGGACCGCGTTGGCGTCGGTGATCGGCTTCGTGGAACTGACCAAGGCCGGCGGGATGATCGCCAACGCGAGCTTCAAGCCCTTCCTGGTCTTCGGCTGCGTGGCGCTGTTCTATTTCGTGCTGTGCTTCCCCGTGAGCCTGGCCGCCCAACACCTCGAAAGGAAGCAGCATGGCCGCACTGCCTGACAAGACGATCGATCACGTGATCGACCACGCCATCGACGGCGAGACTGCACCGACGACGATGCCTGCCCCGGGCGTGCCGATCGTGCGCATCACCGCGCTGCGCAAGTCCTACGGGACGAACGAGGTGCTGAAGGGCATCGACCTGGACGTGATGCGCGGCGAGGTGATCGCGCTGATCGGCAAGAGCGGCTCGGGCAAGAGCACGCTGCTGCGTTGCATCAACGGGCTGGAGCAGTTCCAGGACGGCTCGCTGCGCGTGGCCGACAAGCCGCTGCTGCACGACAGCGCGATGGCGATGCGCGCGCTGCGGCAGCAGGTCGGGATGATCTTCCAGAGCTTCAACCTGTTCCCGCACCTGAGCGTCGGGCGCAACGTGATGCTGGCGCCGACGCTGGTGAAGCGGCGTTCCGAGAAGGACGCCGCCGAGCAGGCACGCGCGCTGCTGGCGCGCGTGGGCCTGGCGGAGAAATTCGACGCGATGCCGGACCAGCTGTCCGGCGGCCAACAGCAGCGCGTGGCAATCGCGCGGGCGCTGGCCATGGAGCCGCAGGTGCTGCTGTGCGACGAGATCACCTCGGCGCTCGATCCCGAACTGGTCGGCGAGGTGCTGCGCGTCGTCGAGTCGCTGGCCGACGAGGGCATGACGCTGCTGATGGTCACGCACGAGATGAACTTCGCGCGCAAGGTCGCCGATCGAGTGATCTTCATGCATCAGGGACGGGTGCATGAGATTGGCACACCCGCCGATGTGTTCGGCTCGCCGAGGACGCCGGAGTTGAAGCAGTTCCTGAAATCACTCGACGATTGAGTACCCACTGAAGGGGGGCGCCCGATGGGGCGTGTCCCAGCGGCAACATCCCCCGCCGGCTCGATGCCGGACTCACGAGGCGTTCCTAAACTGCTTCGTCATGAGTCAAGGTCATTCGCTTGTCGGTACCGGTCTTTACCGCATTCCTCGCGCTGCCCAATTGGTCGGCGCCGATGTGCGCAACGTGCGCCGATGGCTGAAAGGCTATTCGCGCCGGACGGCCTCAGGGACGTCGATCACCCAGCCCTTGTGGCTTCTCCAGTACGCCGACGATGAAGAGATCGGCGGCGACTACGTGCTGGGTTTCAAGGACCTGATGGAACTGCGGATGGTCACGCAGCTGATCCGGCAAGGCGTGTCCTTGCAGGCGGTCCGCGCGACGATTGAAGTGGCCCGGGAAGACCTGGGTCCATACCCGTTGCAGTCCAAGCGCTTCCTGACAGATGGAAAGCGCATCTTCATGGATGTGGTCGGCGCCTCCGCGCAGGATCGACGGCTGGTGGATGTTCGGCGGCGTCAGTACGTTTTCGATCGGATCGTCAGGCCGGCCTTGAAAGATCAGATCGACTTCGACGGCAACGGTCAGCCTTTGCGATGGTTTCCGTTGCCGAGGAAGCGACTGATCGTGATTGATCCGTCCCGCCAGTTCGGGCATCCCATCATCGAGCGTACCGGCGTTCCGACCATCACCGTCCACCAGTCCTACATGGCAGAGAAGGGCGCCTTGGACTTCGTCTCGAGGCTCTGGCGTGCGACACCTCAGGAAGTCATGGCGGCCGTCGAGTTCGAGCAAAGGGTCGCCGCATGAAGGTGATGTTCGACAACAACCTTTCGGAGACCATTGCTCGCGCGATGGCGGTTCTGTCCGAGGAGAAGCATCTCGCGGAGCGGGTCGTGCATCTGCAGGAAGTGTTTCCTGCGCACATGGCCGACACGGCATGGATGGACTCGGAGTGCAGGGATCTTGCTGGGTCGTGATCACGCGCGATCAGCTGAACAAGCGGGCGGGTGAAGAGCGCAAGGCGATACGACGAAACGGTTTGATCGCCTATGTGCTCGACAACCAATGGGCGTCCCAGACGTTCTGGCCGATGGCCTCCCGGTTGGTCGATTGGTGGCCGCTCATCGTCCTGCATGCGCGCACCGCGAGCGCTGGCGTCTACCGCGTTCCTTGGAACAAGGGCACGGCGCGTCAGCTGACTTCCTGCTGAAGATCGGTTCGTGCCTAGACTTCGCCTCGAACTCCGAGGAGCCCCGCCATGCCCGACCGCCGCTTGATCCTTCGATCCTCGCTTGCGCTGACGTCCGGTGCGTTGAGTGCGACCGCCATGACCTCCTCGACGGCTGCGGCGTCTTCCGCCAAAGCCAGCGTCGGCGACAGCAATCCTGTGCGCGCCGCCGAAGTCGCCTTCGCGGCCACGATGGCGAAGCGGGACTTCAAGGCCTTCGCCGAGTTCATCGCCGAGGACGCCGTCTTCATCGACGGGAAGCAGCCGCTGCGCGGCCGGGCCGCCGTGCTGGCGCACTGGAAGCGCTTCTTCGACGGCGCAGAAGCGCCGTTCTCCTGGGCGCCCGATCTCGTCGAAGTGCTGCCCGACGGCAAGCTCGGGTACTCCACCGGACCGGTGCATGTGAAGGACAAGCTGGTCGCGCGTTTCGCCTCCACATGGCGGCTCGACGCCGACGGCCGCTGGCGGGTCGTCTTCGACAACGGCAGCGAGGTCTGCGACTGCAAGCCGCCGCGTTAGCATCACTCCCCACGCACGCGGCGTCTCGACCGCGAGCCGTGACAGGGAGTCACCCATGAGATTCGAGGTCGGAGCGCGCCGTCTGGCGGGAACCTTGCTGGCCGCGTGCGCCTTGATCGCAGGGACTGTGCACGCCGAAGGCCTGAAGCGCGGCGACCTCGCGCCTGAACGGCTCGGCCGCACCTTGGACGGGGACGAGCTGAACCTCGCCAAGCATCGCGGGCAGATCGTCGTCGTCACCTTCTGGGCGACCTGGTGCCCGTACTGCCTCAAGGAGCTGCCTCAGCTCGAAAGCCTGCAGGGCGTCGCCAAGGAGCGTCTGCGGGTGATCGCGGTGAACACCGAGGACAAGAAGGTCTTCCGCCGCGTGGCCGGCATCATGAAGGACTTCAAGCTCCAGCTCGTCAACGACGCCGACAAGTCTGCGCAGCGGGCCTACGGCGTGAACGCGCTGCCGCATCTGTTCATCATCGACCGCGACGGCCGCATCGCCGCGATGCACCGCGGCTACGGCGAGGACTCGCTGGAACGGATCCTCGAAGAGATCAACGCGCAGCTCGCGAAGCCGATCCCGCCGGCGGCCGAGGGTGGCGCGGCCACATCCGGATCGTCCGCGCCTTGAATCGCACGACAGCACTGCGGCGACCGACGCCGTGGCTCCTTGGCGTCTCGGCGGCGATCGCTTTCCTCCCGTCGATCGGAGCCGCCGCCGAAAGCCGTTGTTTCGGCACCGTGGCCAACGGGCGCATCGCCGACAGCGTCCGCCTCCCGTTGAGCGGTCCGAACTTCTCGGCGTACAGCACGATCGCCGCCGGTGCGGGCCGAACCTACGTGCACTCGTCGGTGGCGCAGATCGTCGAGCGCAGCTACCGGACCTTGGAGACCGCGCTCCCAGGCACCGTTTTCGTCTATGGCGAAACAGGCCTCGCCGACGGTGGGCGCTTCAAGCCGCATCGCACCCATCAGAACGGCACCTCGGTGGACTTCTTCGTCCCCGTCAGGGACGGCAAGGACCGGTCAGTGCCGCTGCCCACGCCCGTCACGCAGCGCTTCGGCTACGACATCGAGTTCGACCGGGCGGCGCGGCATGGCGAGTACCGCATCGACTTCGAGGCGATGGCGGAGCATCTTTACCAGCTCGACGTAGCGGCGAGAGCGGAGGGCACGGGCATTGCGCAGGTGATCTTCGACCGTGCCTATCTGCCGAAGCTCTTCGCCACGAAACGAGGCCCGTGGCTGGAGAAGCACCTCAGCTTCATGAGAAGCAAGCCGTGGGTGCGCCATGACGAGCATTACCACGTGGACTTCGCGATCCGCTGCAAGGCGGCGTCGACAGCCTCTCGCTCTTGAGCCGCCAGCAGCGGCCCGGTCCGCTCACGCGAACCAGTCTTCGTCCGGCAGCTGCTCGAACACCCGCTTCAAGCCGCCGCCCCAGCCCTGGCTGATCGTCTTGAAGTAGGGATCGTCCTTGGTGATCCGGTGCGGTTCGGCCGGCGCGAAGCTGTCGGTCTTGTAGAGCAGCATGTCGATCGGCAGCCCCACGGACAGGTTGCTGCGGATCGTCGAGTCGAACGAGATCAGCGCGCACTTCGTGGCCTCGGCCAGCGAGCTGTCGAAGTCGATGACGCGGTCGATGATCGGCTTGCCGTACTTGGACTCGCCGATCTGCACGTAGGGCGTGTCCTCCGTCGCCTCGATGAAGTTGCCTTGCGGATAGACGTGGAAGACGCGCGGCGCTTCGCCCCGGATCTGCCCGCCGACGATGAAATTGGCGCCGAAGTCCACGCCCTGGTTCAGCTGGCCGACGCCGTCGCTGTCGCGCGCGACGACTTCCTTCAGCGTCTTGCCCACCAGCTCCGCGACGTCGTACATCGACGTCAGGTTCATCAGGTGCCGGCCGTCGGCCGAGGCGCGCTGGCGCAGCAGGCTCACCACGCTCTGCGTGGTCGCCAGATTGCCGGCCGTGAGCAGCGTGACGAGGCGCTCGCCGGGCTGCTCGAACAGATTCATCTTGCGGAACGTGGCGATGTGATCCACGCCCGCATTCGTCCGCGAGTCCGACGCGAACAGCAGGCCGGCACGCAGCCGCATGGCAACACAGTAAGTCATGGGCGGAAGGTTAGCGCATCAGGCTGGCGGCGCGCCGTCGTGGTGCATGCTCATTGCTGGTCGGTCGTGCCGGGCTTCACGTGCACTTCCGCCCGCATCGTCTCCAGTCCGCCCCCCGTGCGCACACCGCGCACCGGGCAGGCGTCCAGGTAGTCCGCGCCGGTCGCCAGCTTCACGTAGCGCCCGTCCGCCAGGCACTGGTTGCTGATGTCGTAGCCCAGCCAGCCTCCGGCCATGCCGTGCGCGGGGGCGGTGGCGTCGGCCGCGGGCAGGCGCACCTCCGCCCAGGCGTGGCTCGCCACATGCTCGAAATCCGTCGCGAGGTAACCCGACACGTAACGCGCCGGCAGCCCCAGCAGCCGCGCGCAGCAGACAAAGACCTGCGCATGGTCCTGGCAGACGCCGTGACCCGTCTCGAAGGCCTCCGCCGCGGGCGTCGCGGCATCGGTATAGCCTCGCACGTAAGGCATGCGCTCGCCGATGGCCGCCATCAACGCCAGCAGCGCGCCGTGCGCGTCGGCTTTCGCCGCGTCCGCGAAGCCGCCGGCGAACTGCCGCAACTGCTCGTCCGCCCGCGTCAGCGCGCTGTCGCGCAGGAACAGCTGGGAGGGCAGCTCTTCCTCGGGGTCCGGCGTGGGCGGCGCGTCATCGGTGTCGACCTCGCCGATCGCGCGCAGCACGATGTCGCGCCGCGGCCCGTCCAGGCTCAGCACGTGCATGGTGTTGCCGAAGGCGTCCTTGCAGGCGCTGGCGGGCGACGGCAGTTCCAGCTGCCAGTGCAGCACGCGCAGGCCGCGCGTCGGGCGCGGCGTCAGCCGCAGGTACTGCGTGCTGCGCGCCACGGGTGAGTCATAGGCGTAGACGGTCTCGTGCGAGATGTGCAGATGCATGGCGCTCTTTCTGTGCGGTGGGGCCCTCGGATCCGGAGGATCAAAGGGGTCGTGCGGCCGGGCGGTCGGCCGCCTGCCGTCACTGCGCCTCGAAGTAGGCCTGCTGGATGTCGCGGCCCAGCCGTGCCGAATCCTGCAGGAAGCCCGTCAACCAGGGGTGCAGCCCCTGGTCGAGGATCTCATCCACCGCACCATACTCCAGCCGCAGCGCGAGCCGGCCGGCGCTCTGCTTGACATTGCGGCCCGCGTCCTCGGCGCCCTCGCGCGCTTCGATCTGCGGCAGCACCGCGCGGATCTCGTCGCAGCAGGCGCGCAGCGAGCGCGGCACGTCCGGACGCAGGATCAGCAGTTCGGTCACGCGGCGGCCGTTCAGGCTGTCGCGATAGGCCGCGTGGTACGCCTCGAAGGCCGACAGCGACCGCAACAGCGCGTTCCAGGCGTAGAAGTCGGGCGCGCTTTCGCTCGGCGCGTCGACCGGCGCCAGCGTGTCCACGGCCGGCGCGATCAGCTGCGACTTCACGTCGAGCAGCCGCGCGGTGTTGTCCGCGCGCTCGACGAAGGTGCCCAGCCGGATGAAGCAGTACGCGTCGTTGCGCTGCAGCGTGCCGTAGGTCGCGCCGCGGAAGAGGTGGGAGCGCTCCTTCACCCAGTCGAAGAACGACGAGGGCTCGGCCACGCCCTTGCGCGCGAGCTCGCGGGCTTCCAGCCAGCTGGTGTTGATGGCTTCCCACATCTCGGCGGTGATCTGGCCGCGCACCGCATGCGCGTTCTCGCGCGCCTGCCGGATGCAGGACAGCACCGAGGCCGGGTTCTCCAGGTCGATCCCCATGAAGCGGAAGAGCTGCGCGGCGCTCAACTGCGGATGCCGCGCCTGATAGGCCTCGAGCGTGCCGGTCACGGCGAGCGGCGCGGCGAGTTCCGTCGCCGCGCCGCGCGATTGCGGCAGCAGCGACAGCGAATGCGTGACGTCGAGCATGCGCACCAGGTTCTCGGCGCGCTCCATGTAGCGGCTCATCCAGTAGAGCTGTGCGGCGGTACGGCTGAGCATTCAAGCCTCCCGCCGGGCCGACCCAAGGGGGGCGTGCGCCCCCTCGGGGGGCAGCGAACGAAGTGAGCGTGGGGGCTTCATCATTAGTTCTCCAGGATCCAGGTGTCCTTGGTGCCGCCACCCTGGGACGAATTGACGACCAGCGAGCCTGCCTTCAGCGCCACGCGCGTCAGGCCGCCGGCGACCATGTTGACCTCGCGCCCCGAGAGCACGAAGGGCCGCAGGTCGATGTGACGCGGCGCGATGCCGCGCTCGACGAAGGTCGGGCAGCTCGACAGGCACAGCGTCGGCTGCGCGATGTAGTTCGAGGGGTCGGCCTTGACGCGTTCCTTGAAGGCCGCGACCTCGGCGGCGGTCGAGGCCGGTCCGACCAGCATCCCGTAACCGCCGGCGCCGTGCACCTCCTTCACCACCAGCTCGGCCATGTTGGCGAGCACGTGGTCCAGGTCCTGCGGCTTGCGGCACTGCCAGGTCGGCACGTTGTGCAGGATGGGTTCCTCGCCGAGGTAGAAGCGGACCATGTCCGGCACGTAGGGGTAGATGGACTTGTCGTCCGCCACGCCGGTGCCGACCGCGTTGGCCAGCACCACGTGGCCCTGCTTGTAGACCGACAGCAGCCCCGGCACGCCCAGCATCGAATCCGACCGGAAGGCCAGCGGGTCGAGGAAGGCGTCGTCGATGCGGCGGTAGATCACGTCGACGCGCTTGGGGCCGACGGTGGTCCGCATGAACACGAAGCCGTCCTTGACGAACAGGTCCTGGCCCTCGACCAGCTCCACGCCCATCTGCTGCGCGAGGAAGGCATGCTCGAAGTAGGCGGAATTGAACGGCCCCGGCGTCATCACGACGACGGTCGGGTTGTCCGCCAGGCTGGCCTGGCGCAGCGTGTTCAGCAGCAGCGCCGGGTAGTGCGCGACCGGCGCGATCGGATACTTCGCGAACAGCTCCGGGAAGAGCCGCATCATCATCTTGCGGTTCTCCAGCATGTAGCTGACGCCGGAAGGCACCCGCAGGTTGTCTTCCAGCACGTAATAACCGCCGTCGGAGTGCCGGATCAGGTCCACCCCGGTGATGTGGGCGTAGACGCCCAGCGGCAGGTCCAGCCCCTGCATCGCCGGCTGGTACTGCGCGTTGGCGAAGACCTGCTCGGCCGGGATCAGGCCGGCCTTCACGATCTCATGGTCGTGGTAGATGTCCCACAGGAAGCGGTTGAGCGCGGTGACGCGCTGGCGCAGACCGCGCTCCAGCATCCGCCAGTCGTCGGCGGGCACGATGCGCGGGACGGTGTCGAAGGGGATCAGGCGCTCGGCGCCGGCCTCGTCCCCGTAGACGGCGAAGGTGATGCCGACCTTGTGGAACAGCAGGTCGGCCTCGGCCCGCTTCTTGGCGAGGGCGTCGGGCGTCTGCGCGTGCAGCCAGTCCGCGAAGTCCTGGTAACTGGGCCGGATCGCGCCGCTTTGCAGCAGCATCTCGTCATAGTGGCCAGCGGCCGGAAGGGTCAGCGCATGCATGAGGTCTCCAGGGGACGGACCGCCTCCGGTTGGCGGTCGGGAAGGGCAGGTTGCAAGCCTCGTGCCCACCCCGGTCCGGCGGACGGGCGGGCAACGCCTCCAGCTTGATCGCTTTTGGTGCGCCTGCAAAGCCCGCCCCGCGACGGTGCCCGGGCAGGGTCGGTCTTTGCCCGCCGCTGGTGCAGTGGCACTATCCCGCGTTGCGGGTCGGCCCGGCTCTCGCTACAACTGTCGCGATGCATGAGAACACGCAGGTCCTGCCCTCCCCGCCAGCCCCTGGCGGTCCCCCCGGTTCCGGCGGCGTGAACGCCGACGGCTTCGTCCCCCCGCGCGGCTCGCGCGCCTCGCTGGGCCGCTGGCTGACCGCCATGGTGCTCGCGGCGGTGGCGGTGGCGCTGCTGACCTCCGCGGTGCTGATCGAGAACTTCGCCCGCGCCCATGCCGAGCGCCGCGCGGTCGAGTCGCTGCGGCAGGTCGCGGTCGACTTCCGCGACGCGCTCGATCGCGGCATGGCGCAGCAGTTCAAGGAAGTCCGGGTGCTGGCCCAGCTGGAGCCCTTCCGACGTTTCGACGATCCCGAGGCGATGCGCCGCGCGCTGGATCAGGTGCAGGTGGGCTTCGACCACTTCGCGTGGCTGGGCGTGACCGACGGGCAGGGCAAGGTGCTGGCGGCCGCCGGGGGGCTGCTGGACGGTGTCGACGTTTCCAAGCGTCCATGGTGGCAGGGGGCGAAGGGCGGCCAGCCTTTCGTCGGCGACGTGCATGCGGCCCTGCTGCTGGAGAAGCTGCTGCCGCGCCAGAACGAGCCGTGGCGCTTCGTCGACTTCGCGATCCCGTTGCTCGACAGCCGCGGCCAGCTGCAGGGCGTGTTCGGCGTTCACCTGAGCTGGGGCTGGGCGCGGCAGATCAAGAGCGAGCTGATCGACGCGACGATGGCCTCCCACCAGGCCGATGCACTGGTGCTCGGCAAGGATGGCGTCGTGATCCTGGGGCCGTCGGACCGAGAGGGCAAGCCGATGCCGATCGGCACCGAGCACGGCCAGGGCCTGCGGCACCACGAGGCCGACGGGGTCGACTACTTCGCCGTCAGCGTGCCCAGCCAGGGTTACGGCCTTTATCCCGGCCTGGGCTGGACGGTGCTGGTGAGGCAGCCGGTGGCGGTGGCGCTGGCGGACTACTACGGGTTGCGGCGCCAGATCATGCTCAGCGCGTTGCTGCTGCTGGCGATGGCCGTGCCGCTGAGCTGGTGGCTGGCGCGGCGCATGAGCCGGCCGCTGCACCAGCTGGCCAAGGCGATCGCGCAGCGCCGTCACCTGAGCGAGGACGCGCTCCCCACTGTCGGCGGCTACCGCGAGGCGGCGGTGCTGTCGCACGCGCTGAACGAGCTGGCGGAACGGCAGGTGGCGCAGGACCGCTCGCTGGCGGAGCTGAACGCGTCGCTGGAGCTGCGCGTCGAGGCGCGCACGCTGGAGCTGCACGATGCGATGCTGCGACAGGAGGCCAGCGAGCGCCGGCTGCGCACGATCGCGGACAACCTCCCGGTGCTGATCTCCTACATCGACGCGGAGGAGCGCCTGCGTTTCCTCAACGCGACCTTCCGGACCTGGATGGGCATGGAGCCGGAGGCCGCGCTGGACCGGCCGCTGGCCGAGGTCATCGGGCCGGTGCTGCATGCGCAGCGGCAACCCTTCCTGAAGGCGGCGCTGGCCGGTGTGCGGCAGCGTTTCGAGACGCGCTCCGAATCCAACGGCGTGGTGCGCGACATGCTCGCCGAGTACGTGCCCGACCTGCGTCCCGACGGCAGCGTCGCGGGCGTGTACACGTTGGCGACCGACATCACGCCCTTCAAGCAGGTGGAGCGGGAACTGGACCAGCTCAGCCGCGTGGACCCGTTGACCGGGTTGCCGAACCGGCGCCAGTTCGAGTCCCGCCTCGCCGACGCCATCGCCCGCACGCGTCGGAACGAGCGCACGATGGCGCTGATGTTCCTGGACCTGGACCACTTCAAGCAGGTGAACGATTCGATGGGGCATGCGGCGGGGGACGTGGTGCTGAGGGCCTTCGCCGACCGCGTGCGCGGCGCGATCCGCGAGACCGACCAGCTCTGCCGCCTGGCCGGCGACGAGTTCGTCCTGATCATCGAGAACCTGCATGCCCCTCAGGAGGCGGCGCTCGTCGCGGAGAAGGTGCTGGCGGTGGTGAAGGCGCCGCTGACCTTGCAAGGACACGACCTGCAGCTGTCGACCAGCATCGGCATCGCCTGCCATGACGGCGGGGCCGAGGGCGACGTGGCCCTGCTGGGCCGCGCCGACAACGCGCTCTACGCCGCGAAGGCCGCCGGACGAGGCTGCTGGAAGTTGGCGGACTGAGCGCGCGCTCCGGGCGCGGCTTCGGGTGTAATGCGCGACATGGTTGCCCGCTCGACTCCCGCTCCGTCCACGCCCAAACCGGCGCTGAAGCCAGCGCTCAAGTTCCGCATGCGCGTCACCATCGGCGAAGTCATCGCCATCGGGCCGGGCAAGATCGCGTTGCTGGAAGCGCTCGACGACACCGGCTCCATCACCGCGGCGGCGAAGTCGCTGGACATGTCCTATCGCCGCGCGTGGCTGCTGATCGATGAGACCAACCGCGCGCTCAAGGAACCCGCCGTTGCCACCGCCGCCGGTGGCGCCAAAGGCGGCGGGAGCGCGCTCACCGAGTCCGGTCGGGCGCTGATCTCGCTCTATCGGCAGATCGAGGAGACCGCACTGGCAGCCTGCAAAGGCGAGATCAAGCAGCTGATGAAGCTCCTAGCCGCCTGAGGCGCAATATCCTGGGATATATTGCGAGCCTCCTCCGTGTCCGCCCTTCGAGGGACTCGCCATGCGCTCGATTCTTCCCGTCCAGATCGCTCGCCGAGCCGCCGTGCTGGGCCTCGCGCTGATGGCCGCCAGCCTCGCGCAGGCAGCGGACGTGACCGTCTCCGCCGCCGCCAGCCTGACCAACGCGTTCAAGGAACTGGCCCCGGCTTTCGAGGCTGCGCATCCGGGCACCAAGGTCCAGTTCAACTTCGCCGCGTCGGACGCGCTGCTCGCACAGATCACCAAGGGCGCGCCGGTCGACGTCTTCGCGTCGGCCGACCAGGAGACGATGGACAAGGCCCAGCAGCAGAAGCTGCTGGTCGACGGCACGCGGCGCAACTTCGTCAGCAACGCGCTGGTCGTCATCACGCCGGCCGAGAACGGTGTCGCGCTGAAGACGCTCGCCGATCTGCAGCAGCCGGGCGTGAAGCGCATCGCCCTCGGCAAGCCGGAAGGCGTGCCTGCCGGCCGTTATGCCAAGGGCGCGCTGGAGAAGGCCAAGCTGTGGACGGCCGTCGAGCCGAAGGCGGTCTACGCGCAGAACGTGCGCCAGGCGCTGGACTACGTGTCGCGCGGCGAGACCGAGGCCGGCTTCGTCTACGCGACCGACGCCCTCGTGCTGAAGGACAAGGTCCGCATCCTGTTCAGCGTGCCGACCGAGACGCCGATCTCCTATCCGATCGCCGTCACCAACGGCGGCACGAATGCCCAGGGCGGCAGGCAGTTCCTGGACTTCGTCGCCTCGGCCGCCGGTCAGGCGGTGCTGGCCAGACATGGCTTCCAGAAGCCCTGAACGGCCGTTGATATCCGGCTGAGGAGCGGCACCCCCGTGGAACCTGCCTGGATCGCGCTCGCCTTGTCGCTGAAGGTCGCCGGCTGGGCGACCGCGCTCAATCTGGTGCTCGGGGTGGTCGCCGGCTTCGCGCTCGCGCGTCTGCGCTTTCCGGGCCGGGAGCTGCTCGACGCCGTGCTGACGCTCCCGATGGTGCTGCCGCCGACGGTGCTCGGCTACTACCTGCTCGTGGTCATCGGCAAGCGCGGCTGGCTGGGCGCGTGGCTGTGGGAGACCTTCGGCATCAACCTGATCTTCACCTGGCAGGGCGCGGTGATCGCGGCAACGATCGTCGCCTTCCCGCTGGTCATGAAGTCCGCGCGCGCCGCGTTCGAGGGCGTCGATCCGCAGCTGGAGCGCGCCGGCCGCGTGCTGGGGCTCAATGAATGGGCGCTGTTCTTCCGCGTGACACTGCCGATGGCGTGGCGCGGCGTGCTGGCCGGCGTGCTGCTGGCCTTCGCCCGCGCGCTGGGCGAGTTCGGGGCGACGCTGATGGTCGCGGGCAGCATCCCGGGCAAGACGCAGACGCTGTCGGTCGCGGTCTACGAGGCGGTGCAGGCCGGGCAGGACGACACCGCCAACCTGCTGGTGCTGATCGTGTCGCTGACCTGTGTCGTGGTGCTGCTGGCCGCCGGCCGGCTGGCCGGACCGAGGAGCGGCGCATGAGCTTCGAGGTGCGCATCCGCAAGCACGTCGAGGGCGGCGGGCGTCGCTTCGAGCTCGATGTCGCCTTCCGCACCGATGCGCGGCGGACGGTGATCTACGGGCCGTCGGGCGCCGGCAAGAGCCTGACGCTGCAGGCGATCGCGGGCCTGTTGAAGCCCGACGCCGGCACGATCCACATCGACGGTCATCCGGTCTTCGACAGCGCATCGCGCATCGACGTGCCGGCCCGCGAGCGGCGGCTGGGCTATCTGTTCCAGGACTACGCGCTGTTCCCGCGGCTGACGGTGCGGCAGAACATCGCCTTCGCCCTGAAGCGCGGTTGGCGGAACCCGTCACGCCACGAGGGCGGCGAGGCGGTCGACCGCTGGATCCAGGCCTTCGAGCTGGAACGCGTCGCGCAGCAGCGACCGCACCAGTTGTCCGGAGGACAGCGTCAGCGCACCGCGCTGGCGCGCGCGCTGGTGAACGAGCCGCGCGCGCTGCTGCTCGACGAGCCGTTCTCCGCGCTGGATCCGGCCTTGCGCGGCCGCATGCGGACGGAGCTCGATACGCTGCTCGAGCGCGTCGGTGTGCCGATGCTGATGATCACGCACGACCCCGAGGATCTGGCGCGCTTCGGCGACCACCGCGTGATGCTCCGCGACGGCAGGGTGCGCGAGGCCGAGTCCGAAGGATCCTGACAGCGCTCGTCGTCCGGACCCTGAGAATCGGGCGTCATGGAGGGCGACGTGGGAAGCGACGACATGCGGCAGTCAGAGGCGGTGCCGGAGGCGGACGGGGTCAGTCATTGCGACCTTGTCATGAAGGGCGGTGTCACCAGCGGCGTCATCTACCCGCGGCTGGTGGCCGGGCTCTCCGATCGATACCGGTTCAAGAACATCGGCGGCACCTCGGCCGGCGCGATCGCGGCCGGGGCGAGCGCCGCGGCGGAATTCGGCCGTCAGCGCGGCCATGCCGGCGCTTTCGAGCGGCTGGCCCGGCTGCCGGAGGAACTCGGCGCCGAACTCCCCGGGGCAAGACGTGGCCCCGCTCGCAGTCGGCTGTTCACGCTCTTCCAGCCGGTCCCCGCGCTGCGCCGCCACTTCGACGTGCTGACGCGGGCGCTCGGCAAGCCGGTGGGCGCGGCGGTGGCGTCGGTCCTCGGCGGGATGGTCGCGATGCACGGCTTCGCGGCACTGGCGATCGCCGGCATTGGCGCCGCCTTGCTCGTGCCCTATGCCGGGCTGCTCATGCCGGACGCAGGGACCGGGCCCTGGCAGAAGCTGTTCGCGGTCGTGGGGCTGGCGGTGATCGTCGCACTCGTGGCGGCAGCCGTTGCCGGGACCGTGCTGCTGCTCTTCACCCGAGGCTTGCTCCGCGGGCTCAAGGACAACGGCTATGGCCTGTGCAGCGGCCAGACCCAGCCGGGCCACGAGGGACCAGCCGCGCTCACCGACTGGCTCCACGTCTATTTCAACGAGCTCGCCGGCAAGAGCGTCGATGGCCCGCCGTTGAGCTTCGGCGACCTGTGGGGACCGGACCCGGCGACGCGGCGCATCAACCTCGAGGTGATCACCAGCGCGGTCAGCCAGCAGATGGTCTACAGCATCCCGTTCCGGCCCGGGACGCCGATGTTCTATTACGACCCGGCGGAGTGGTCGCGGCTGTTCCCTCCTGCGGTGATGGCGGCGTTGGTGGCCCAGTTCGGCAGTGGCCATGACGGTCCGGTGATCGAGAGCGCCCAGGGCCGCGAGCTGCGCCCGCTGCCCCGGCATGGCGATCTGCCGGTGGTGGTGGCGATCCGGATGAGCCTCAGCTTTCCGCTGCTGCTGTCGGCGGTACCGCTGTACGCCGTGGACTGGTCGCGCACGGCCAACCAGCGCACGCAGGCCGCGGTCCGCGCCGCGGTGACGGCCGAGGAGCGCCGCGGCCTGAGACTGCGGGCGACGCGCATCTGGTTCTCGGACGGCGGCATCGGCAGCAACCTGCCGCTGCACCTGTTCGACGCGATGCTGCCGCGCCATCCGACCTTCGCGGTCAACCTGAAGCGCCCGCATCCGGACCACGTGATCCGACCCGAGGACCCGGGCAACGAGGGCGGGCGGATCTACCTGCCCGAGGACGACCGCGGCGGCCGCCTGCGCTACTGGCCGGAGCCGGACCTGGTCGACGGCTGGGAGCACCAAGCGCCGCAGGCGCGGGAGAAGGCGCCGCTGGTGGGCCTGGCCGGCTTCCTGTGGAGCATCGTCGCCACGATGCAGAACTGGCGCGACGAGATCCTGTTCCCCACGCCGGGCTTCCGCGACCGCATCGTCCAGATCAGCCAGAAGGCCGACGAGGGCGGGCTCAACCTCGCGATGCCCGCCGGCACGATCGCCGCGCTGGCGGAGGCGGGCGACATGGCGGCTCGGCGCCTGGTGGCGCGTTTCCACCCGTCGGGCGCCGAGGGCGGGGCAGGCTGGGACAGCCATCGGCGCGCCAGGCTGACGACCTTCCTCGGCGTGATGCAGCCGGCGACCGTGGAGTTGGCGTCGGTGATGGCGTCGGTGATGGCGACAGGCACGAGCAGGAGCACCGGGTCGGGGACGGTGGCGGACTGGCTGGTGCTGCTCGACACGGATACGCGTTACCAGCGCTCGTCGGCGATGCGGGCCGAGGCGGCGCGGTTCCTCACCGGCCTGGACCGCATCGGCGCCGCGACGCCGCGCAAGCTTTCCGGTCAGCCGCGCACGCTGGATGTCGGCTCGCTCAAGCCCCTCCCTCAGGTGCGATTGACGCCCCGGATCTGAGCATCGCCCACACCTGTGCCAAGCTTTCCACAGGGCCGACGCCTCTTAACGGCGGCTTGAGATGGGTGTACGGTGGGGGTGCCAACATCGTGCCGCGCGGGGTCCGATCTCCCTTCGGGCCGGCGACCGAGGAGAAAAAACATGGCGTCCAACGTGAACGTCCGCGGGTCCATCGGCCGGCGACTGGGCTTGGTGCAGGCCCTGGTGCTGGTGATTGCGCTGATCGGATCGGCGATGGGATATCTGGGTCTGAGCCGCGTGGCGGCGCAGACGGAGTCCATGTACCAGGAGACCATCGTCACCGAGCGGGTGGCCTCCGACTGGTACCGCAACGTCTTCAACGGCGGGACGCGCACGACGGCGATCGCCGTGAGCGCGGACCCGGCCCTGGCGACCTTCTTCGCCGAGCAGGCGGCGGAGTCGACCAAGTCCTCGACGGAGCTGCAGGGTCGGATGGACAAGCTGCTGAACTCGCCGGAGGAACGCGCCGCCTTCGACCGCGTGATCGATCTGCGCAAGACCTACATCAAGGTGCGCGACACGATCACCGAGGCGAAGAAGCAAGGCGATCCGGCGCGGGCGAAGCAGCTCTTCGACGAGCAGTTCAAGCCGGCCGCGGCGGCGTATCTGGAGAGCATCCGCGTGATCGCGCAGCAGCAGCGTGATCAGCTCGACTCGGCGCTGAAGGCGCTGGCGAAGACCAACGCGCGGGCGCGGACCGCCTTGGTGGTGTTCGGGCTGGTGGCGCTGGTGGCGGGCGGGGCCCTGGCGGTGTGGCTGACGCGATCGATCACGCGTCCGCTCGCCCAGGCGGCGGAGGTGGCCGATGCCATCGCGCGCTTCGACCTGACGGGCCGCATCGAGACGACGGGCGGCGACGAGACGGGCCAGCTGCTGCGGTCGCTGAGCGAGATGCAGGGCGCGCTGGTCCGCCTGATCGGCGAGGTGCGCGGATCGACGGACAGCATCAGCACGGCGAGCGCGGAGATCGCCACGGGCAACATGGACCTGTCGGCGCGCACGGAGCAGACGGCGTCCAACCTGCAGCAGGCGGCGGCGTCGCTGACGCAGCTGACGGGCACGGTGCGGCAGACCGCGGACGCGGCGACGACGGCCAATCAACTGGCCGGATCGGCGGCGGAGACGGCGCAGCGCGGCGGCGCGGTGATGGGTCAGGTCGTGGCGACGATGGGCGAGATCAGCGACAGCTCGCGGCGCATTGCCGACATCATCGGCGTGATCGACGGCATCGCGTTCCAGACCAACATCCTGGCGCTGAACGCGGCGGTCGAGGCGGCGCGGGCCGGCGAGCAGGGCCGGGGCTTCGCGGTGGTGGCGAGCGAGGTGCGCTCGCTGGCGCAGCGCAGCGCGCAGGCGGCCAAGGAGATCAAGACGCTGATCGCCACGAGCGTGGACCGCGTGGAATCCGGATCGCGGCTGGTCAGCGACGCGGGTTCGACGATGAACGACATCGTGACCAGCGTGCAGCGGGTGACGGACATCATTGCCGAGATCCGCGCGGCGTCGCAGGAGCAGAGCGACGGCATCAATCAGGTGAACGCCGCAGTGGGTCAGCTGGATCAGATGACGCAGCAGAACGCGGCGCTGGTCGAGGAAGCGGCCTCCGCGGCGGAGAGCCTCAAGGACCAGTCGCTGCGTCTGTCGACGGCGATCGGGGTGTTCAGGTTGACGTGATGTGGCCGGAGCCGCCCGGGCCGCTCGGCCGGCTCGTGGCGGAGTGGCCGGCGAGGATCTCGGCCTCGCGCTCCGGCGACAGCGTCGTGACGAGCTTGCTGGCATCCCAGCCCGCCTCGCGCGGTGCTTTCGCCCAGGCGAGGGTGTCGGCGGCCGTCTCCTGGATGGGCCGGGTCATGAGACCCGCGGCGACGGCGCGGGATGCGTCGCCCAGCAGCATGCCGCCGTGGGTCGGATCCTCTTCGGGCAGCCACAGCGGCAGCCCGGTCCACGGCGCCACGCCGAGCACGAGCAGCATGGCGTCCGGCTTCCAGTGGAAGCGGGCATCGCTGCCCGGCGCGGCTTGCAGGCAAGCGTCGAGCAGCGTCTGCATCGGCAGTGGCGGGCCGACCGCGTTGAACGCGCCGGTGGTCCGTGACTCCGCGAGCGTCACGCAGAACGCGGCGAGGTCGCGGACATCGATGACCTGCACCGGCCGCTCGGGCCGCCCCGGCGCGAGCACCTCGCCGCCGCGCGCGACGCGCGTCGGCCAATAGGTGAATCGACCGGTCGGGTCATGCGGGCCGACGATCAACCCCGGGCGCACGATCGCGTGGCGGTCGGGCAGGGCGCGGGCGAGTGCTTCCTCGGCACGGGCCTTCAGCGGACCGTAGCCTTCGTTGCCTTCAGCAAGCGGCGTTGATTCGTCGAAGACGCGATGCGGCGGGAACACGCCGTACGCCGAGATCGAGGACACGAGGACGATGTGCGGCGCGCCCGTGTCGAGCGCGGCGACGGTGCGCTCGATCTGCGCGGGGTTGAAGGCGGTGCAGTCGATGACCGCATCGAACTCGCGACCGCGCAGCGCGCTCATGTCGCCGTCGCGATCGCCGATGACGCGCTCGACCTCCGGGAACAGACCCGGGCCGTGCCGGCCACGATTCAGCATCGAGACCGTGTGACCGCGCGCCAGCGCGGCGTCGATGACGTGGCGACCGAGGAAGACGGTGCCGCCGAGGATGAGGAGGCGCATGGCGTTCTGTTCCTTGGTGGGAGTGACCTCAGTGTCCATCTTTCGGGATGTCAGAACGGGAGCGCCATCCCGCTGGCGCGGGCCGTGTCGAAGAGCTGCTTCGCGAGGTGGTAATCGGTGATGTCACTGGCAAGGCTTGTGACGCAGAAGTCGTAGAGGTTGTCTTCGGCGTCGCGATAGACCAGGACGAATTGGGTGCAAGACTCCCGCGAGTTCTGGGAGAAGAGCAGCCTCGCGGAGAAGTTTTTTGCCGTGCAGAAGACAGCGTCGAAATAGTCGTACGTCCACGGGAGCTCTCCGGCTTCAGTGCGCTGCACGAGCTCGGACACAAAGTGTCGGACCTTCTCAGGAAACATGGGGTTTGCTCCTTCCGGATATCAGTTGTTCAAGGGCTTGTTTCACATCCAGGGAACGCTCCTGGATGTCGGTCAGAACGCGTTTGGAGAGACGTTCGTCTCGATCGTTGGATCGGATGGCGTCCTGAAGATGCGCCTCAAGTCCCACGAGCCCGATGGACAACTCGTCGGTCTCAGGGCCAGGCGGCACGGCCCGCAAGAATGACCGCCGAGCCTGCTGGACGCATTGCAGGGCTGTGGACCTCCGGTTGTCGATGAGGTCGTCATTGATGCGGTCGATCAACAACAGGCACTCGCTCAGGAGCGCTGCGCGATCCACCTTCCGCGCTTCGGCGAGCAGCGCCCGAGCCTCGGCGCGGATGCCCTTGGAAATGCTGATCGCTTGCAGTACCTCGGACACCGTGATCAACAATCCGATGAAGGTCGCGACACCGCCGATGTAGCTGAAGCGGTCGAAGCTGTCCTTGTCCGCCAGCACTTCGGCGCGGAAGTGATACGCGGCCCACACGATGCCGATGCTGGCAACGCCGTAGGCGAGCCTGATCCAGTTCTCTTTGAGCAATTCCATCCGAAGACCTCTTGGCGGGCGTGAAGCCAGCTCCAGCGAGGCGCTGACCTGGCCGGTCGCGCTGGAGCAGAGGTGAGGAACTCTAGGGAAATCCGTTCGCGGATCAATCGCACAAATGGCGGCACCCGCATGAGCGAATTTGCGTGTCGGCGGTCCCGCCGACGGGGGGGCGCGCCGTGCCACGCCAGAAAGCAGAAAGCCGGTTGCCACGCTCGTGACAACCGGCTTCTCGGTATTCTGGTGCGACCGGCAAGAATCGAACTTGCGACTAAGCCTTCGGAGGGCCCAATGATATCCACTTCACCACGGTCGCCGCGGGAAGCGCGCATTCTAGCCTTCTTCTGACCCTCCCCGACCCGACCGCACGCGTCCCGGCAAAACGGAACCATCGCGAACACCTGCGCGACCCTCGCGCAACACCTGCCCCACCAACGTGCCGACCTTGACGAAAGCCCCAGGGTGGGGCGACAGGGGGCTGGCTATACTGCGCCGATTTGCTGTTCCCCGGTCCGGTTTTCCCAGGGCGCCACGTCATCCGACACCCCCTTCGAAACTCGGACTCGCTTCTGCCGTATTCGATTCGATCCACGAGGAATTCATGAGCGGAACCCAGGACCACGCCAACGCCCAGGACACGCACGCCGAAGGACACGACGCCCACGAGGGCCCGATCAAGACACCCAAGCAACTGGTCGTCGCCGTCTTCTTCGCCTTCGTCATTCCGATCGTGATCATCGTGATGCTCGCGAACTACGTGTCCAGCGAGATCAAGCCCGGCGCCGGCGGCACCGGCCTCGAGGCGCAGGCCGTCGCCGCCCGCATCCAGCCCGTGGGCTCGATCGAGCTCAAGGACCTCACGAACCCCGCAGCCATGAAGACCGGCGAACAGGTCTTCCAGGGCCAGTGCGCGGCCTGCCACGCCACCGGCGCGGCCGGCGCGCCCAAGCTCGGCGACCATGACGCCTGGGGCCCGCGCGTGAAGACCGGCTTCGACACCCTGGTGCACTCCGCCCTCAAGGGCAAGGGCAACATGGGCCCGCAAGGCGGCGGCGACTTCAGCGACTTCGAGATCTCCCGCGCCGTCGTCTACATGGCCAACCAGGGCGGCGCCAAGTTCGACGAGCCGAAGCTGCCCGCGGCGGCCGCTTCCGGCGCCGACGCCGGTGCCTCCGTGCCTGCCGCTCCGGCCTCCGCCGCGTCGCAGTAAACCGCGCCCGCCAGAGACACGAAAGCCGACCCGCGGGTCGGCTTTTTCATGGAGGGTCAGGACTTGCCTGACTCCCTTTTCGGGTCGAGGGGCGCCAGCAACACCCCATGACGGGCGATCAGCTCGGCGTGCGTGGCGTTCGACATCGCCCAGTGGCCTGCCTCCAGCGCGTCCGCGGCCGGCCCCATGTCCTGCGTGTGGACCAGTCCCAGGCCGAGATCCGTCTCGAGGAACAGCCGGTCCCGCTCATCGAGCACCGCGCCGACGACCTGCGCCTCGCGCCCGGTATGGCTCAGCACGCGGCCATCCGGCTGCAGGCGCCAGATCCAGGGCGCGGCCTCCAACTCCACGTAGACCCGCTGCGGCCCGTTCTGGAAGAACCAGGCGCCCTGGTCGTCCGAGGCGTAGTTGCGGTCGATGAAGCCGATCAGCTTGTCGTGCACGATGCGGCTGCCCTTCACCGCCGGAAACGGGCCCGCAGCCTGGATGCGCTCATCGCGCATGTACCAGTCGCCGCGCGCGTCCAGCGCCAGCCAGCCGTAGCAGTGCGGCACGTTGGGCCACTTCTTCAGCGCGGCTTCGACGATCGCGTCCATGAGCGTTCCTTTCCGGTCGTGGCCCGCGAGGCGGGCCGCTGTGGGTGGGCGCGTGCGGCTCAGAGCCGCGTCGCGAGCCAGTCGGTCACGCGCTCCGGCATCGTGCGCACGTGGCCGGGCGGCCGGCCCGACGGGAAGCCGACATGCCCGCCCTCGCGCGGCTGCCACAGCGTCACATGCGCGCCGACATGGCTCTGCTCGGGCAGGCTGTGTGCCGGCACGAACGGATCGTTGCGCGCGTTCAGCACCAGCGCCGGGATGCGGATGCGCGCCAGATGCGGCTTGGCGGACGCGCGCAGCCAGTAATCGTCGACGTCCCGGAAACCGTGCAGCGGCCCGGTGAAGATGTTGTCGAACTCGTAGAGGTTGCGCACGCGCCGCATCCGCTCGGCGTCGAACAGGCCCGGATGCTGCTTCAGCTTGCTCATGGCCTTGGGCATCATCGTCCGCAGGAACATCCGCGTGTAGACCAGCCCGTTGAAGCCCTTGCCGATCGCATGGCCGGCGGCCGTCAGGTCCAGCGGCGAGCAGACCGAGCACACGGCCTTCACTGTGGACGCGGCGCTCTCGCCGGCTTCCTGCGCCCAGCGCAGCAGCGCGTTGCCGCCGAGCGAGATGCCGACGGCGATCATCGGGCCGCGATGCGAGGCGCGCAGTTGCTCCAGCATCCAGCCGATCTCGAGGTAGTCGCCCGAGTGGTACGCGCGCGGCGCGAGGTTGAGCTCGCCCGAGCACCCCCGGAAGTAGGGCATCGCGAAGGCCCAGCCCCGTCGCTGGGCCATCGCCGCGAAGGCCTGCACGTACTGGCTCTCCACCGAGCCTTCGAGGCCGTGGAAGAGGACCAGCAACGGCCGCTCGGCGGGCGAGTCCGCGGCATCGACGAGGTGCTCGACGTCGACGAAATCGCCGTCCGGCGTCTGCCAGCGTTCGCGGCGGAATTGCGGCGGGGGACCGTCGTAGCGCCGCGCGAACAGCGCGGGCCAGATCGTCTGGGCATGGCCTCCGGGCAACCAGGGAGGCGCCTGGTACTGCATGGACAACCCTCTCAATGCAGCGTCGTCGGCGCGCCCGCGGACACGATCGACAGCTCCTGCTTCACGTCCTGCGAGGTGCCCGGACTGGCATGGTGCGCGACCATGCGCCAGCCCAGCGCCGTCTTCAGGTAGACATTCGTCGCGACGACCCACGCGCTCTGCACGCCGTCCTCGTCGGTGATCTCGACGCGCTCCAGCACCTGGTGGATCGCCGTCTCGCCGTTGACGAGCCTGCGCTGGCACTCCGGATGAACGGGGATCGAGCCTCTGGCGAAGATCTGCTCGAAGCTCGCCCGGATCGCCGCCGCGCCGACGACGCGCGGCCCGCCGGGATGCACGCAGCAGACCTCGTCCTCGTCGCCCCAGACGGCCATCAGCCGCTCCAGGTCGCCGGCCTGCAGGGCCTCGTAGAACTGCGCTTCGGTGTCCTCGGGAGAGGCCAGCAGCAGGGCGGTCTGAGGCTTGCGCACCATGGGTCTCGTTCCTTGTTCAAGGGAGCGGGCGTCGGCCGATCGGGGGACGGTCGGCCGTCGTGGCTCAGTGGCCGGAAGGCAGGTGCTCGCCGGCCTTCAGCTTGTACAGCGTGCCGCAGTACGGGCAGGCGCCTTCGCCGGTGTGGCTCAGGTCGATGAAGACGCGCGGATGGTTGCTCCACAGCGGCATCTTGGGGTTCGGGCAGAAGACGACGCCCGGACCTTGCAGGTCCTGGGCGGTGACTTCGACGGTGGCCTTGGGCGTGGTGGTGTTGGCGCTCATGATCTTGTTCTTGAAAGCTTGCGGAGGCTGGCGGTCCGGTGGGCGGGAGGCAGAGGCCGCCCGTTCAGACCACGCTCAGCCAGTGGGCGTATTTGGGATTGCGGCCGTTGACGATGTCGAAGAAGGCCGACTGGATCTTCTCGGTGATCGGGCCGCGGCTGCCGCTGCCCAGCTCGATGCGGTCCAGCTCGCGGATCGGCGTGACTTCGGCGGCGGTGCCGGTGAAGAAGGCCTCGTCGCTGATGTAGACCTCGTCGCGGGTGATGCGCTTCTCGACCAGCTTCAGGCCCAGGTCCTCGCAGATCGCGAAGATCGTGTTGCGGGTGATGCCGTTGAGCGCGCCCGCCGACAGGTCCGGCGTGTAGACGACGCCGTTCTTGATGACGAAGAGGTTCTCGCCCGCGCCTTCGGAGACGAAGCCCGAGGCGTCCAGCAGCAGCGCCTCGTCGTAGCCGTCCTCGGTCGCTTCCATGTTGGCCAGGATCGAGTTGGTGTAGTTCGACACCGTCTTGGCCTGCGTCATCGTGATGTTGACGTGGTGGCGGGTGTAGCTGCTGGTCTTGACGCGGATGCCGCGCTTGAGGCCTTCCTCGCCCAGGTAGGCGCCCCAGGCCCAGGCGGCGACCATCAGGTGGATCTTGTTGCCCTTGGGGCTGACGCCCAGCTTCTCGCTGCCGATCCAGGTCAGCGGACGCAGGTAGCAGCTGGCCAGCTGGTTCTCGCGGACGACGGCCTTCTGCGCTTCCTCGACCTGCTCGATCGAGAACGGGATCTTCATGCGCAGGATCTTGGCGCTGTTGAACAGGCGCTCGGTGTGCTCGCGCAGCCGGAAGATGGCGGTGCCCTTGTCGGTCTGGTAGGCGCGCACGCCCTCGAAGGCGCCGCAGCCGTAGTGCAGCGTGTGCGTCAGGACGTGGATCTTGGCGTCGCGCCAGTCCACCAGCTCGCCGTCCATCCAGATCTTGCCGTCGCGATCGTCCAGAGACATGAGTCTTCCTTTGTCGGCCGCGAATGGGCCGGGTGCTGCGAAGTCGGGGATTTTATGCGGCCGGTGTGTCGGCGGGGGCGGCCGATTCCGGCTCCTGGGCGCGGATCAGCGTCCATCGCGCGACGACGCCCCGTTCCATGACCACGTCCACCGCGTCGCCGCCGGTGTCGGTCCAGCGGTAGGTGTCCTGCCCGACCTTGATGCCCAGCGACTTGCACATCCGGATCAGGTCGATCAGCTTCATCCCGGCGTGCAGCTTCGAGTTCAGCATGATGGCGCTGGAGACGTGCCCCAGCGGCGAGTTCTGGGCCGTGCGCATGACGCGCATCAGCTGCGAGAACTGCAGCAGCAGGTAGAAGATGACGGCGGACGTGCCCAGGATGGCGCCCTTCCAGCCGAAGAAGTAGGTGCCGAGGACGATGGCGGCGAGGGCGAGCAGGATGCCGGCGAGGCGGTTCATGCGGGGGAACTCCGAAGGGGTGAAGCCGGGTGCCGGGCGGGGTGGCCGGGCGGAACCCGCGATTGTCGTCGCGCCGCCGCGGCGAGGGGTGTGGCGATTGCGGATGCCGCCATCGCCATTGCCGTCGCCATCGCCGGCCCGTGCGGCGTCACAGGCCGCGCAGGATCTCGATGGCGTCCTCGATGCGGGCGACCGGGTGGACCGTCAGGCCGTCGATGGGCTTCTTCGGCGCGTTGGCCTGCGGCACGACCGCGATCGAGAAGCCCAGCTTGGCGGCTTCCTTCAACCGCTCCTGGCCGCGCGGCGCGGGGCGGACCTCGCCGGCCAGGCCGACCTCGCCGAAGGCGAAGAAGCCCTTGGGCAGCGGCTTGCCGCGCAGCGAGCTCTGGATGGCGAGCAGCACGGCCAGATCGGCCGCCGGCTCGCTGATGCGCACGCCGCCGACGGCGTTGACGAAGACGTCCTGGTCCATCGTCGCGACGCCCGCGTGCCGGTGCAGCACCGCCAGCAGCATGGCGAGGCGGTCGCGCTCCAGGCCCACCGACAGCCGGCGCGGGCTGGGCCCGCCGCCGTCGACCAGCGCCTGCAGCTCCACCAGCAGCGGCCGCGTGCCCTCCAGCGTGACCAGCACGCAGGAGCCGGGCACCGGCTCGCCGTGCGTGGACAGGAAGATCGCGCTCGGGTTGGTGACGCCCTTCAGGCCTTTCTCGGTCATCGCGAAGACGCCGATCTCGTTGACCGCGCCGAAGCGGTTCTTGATCGCGCGGACCAGCCGGTAGCTGCTGTGGGTGTCGCCCTCGAAGTAGAGGACGGTGTCGACGATGTGCTCCAGCACGCGCGGTCCGGCCAGCGCGCCTTCCTTGGTGACGTGGCCGACCAGCACCATCGCGCAGCCGCCGGACTTGGCGGTGCGGGTCAGCTGCGCGGCGCATTCGCGGACCTGCGCGACCGAGCCGGGCGCCGAAGACAGCTGCTCGGAGTACATCGTCTGGATCGAATCGATGACGCAGAAGTCGGGCTGCTCCACCTCGATCGTGGCGAGGATCTTCTCCAGGCCGATCTCGGCCAGCACGCGCACCTGGGAGCCGTCCAGGCCCAGACGGCGGGCGCGCATCGCGACCTGCGCGCCGGACTCCTCGCCGGTGACGTAGAGGACCTTCATCTGCCGGGACAGCGCGTCGACCGCCTGCAGCAGCAGCGTCGACTTGCCGATGCCCGGATCGCCGCCGATCAGCACCACGCCGCCGGTGACGATGCCGCCGCCCAGCACGCGGTCCAACTCTTCCAGCGAAGTCGGGGTGCGTTCGAAGTCGCGGGCCTCGATCTCGGACAGCGTCGCGACGGGCTGGCTGCGGGCCAGCGCCTGGAAGCGGTTCTTGCCGGCGGCGGGTTCCGCGGCGGTTTCGACGAGGGTGTTCCAGGCGCTGCAGGACGGGCAGCGGCCCAGCCACTTGGCGCTGGTGGCGCCGCATTCGGAGCAGACGTAGTGGGATTTCTGAGCAGCCATGGGGCGGGATTGTCGCCGCCGGCCCGACCCGCTCGCGGCAGGAGCCCGCCCGCCCTCGCCGCTACTTCAACCGGATCAGTTGCCAGGCATGCGGCAGCGAGTCGGCGGCGGGGATCCAGCGGTCGACGGCCGCCCCCAGCAGCACGCCCACCACCACCAGCGACAGGGCCGGCAGCCAGGTGCGCCGGACCGCGCATCGCCAGAAGCCTTCTTCGTGCAGGCGCCGCCAGGCCATGCCGCCCGCGACGCTCGCCAGCGCCAGTTCGACGGACACCGCCAACAGCACCTCCACGCCGAACAGCCCGAAGACGCAGAAGCCCAGTGCCGCGCCGATCCCGACGATCAGCAGCACGGGCGCGGCGACGAGGGCGCTCTCGTCCAGCCCGCCCACGGCGTCGCCAGCGGCGCCGAGCGCATCGCCGGCTGGGGACAAGTCCAAGGGAGAAGCTGTTGGCAAGTCCACTGGAAAACCTGTGGACAAGGATGTTGGCAAGTCGGTGGACAAGGATGTGGATGCGCTTGTGGAGAAGTCTCCGGAAGCCCCGCCGCCGCCGAAGTTGCCGCCACCGCCGGTCCGGAACGGCACGGGTGGCGTCGGGCGTCCCAGGTTGCCGGTCAGTCGGATGCCGAGATCCAGCAGGTCCGGTGTGGCCTCGAGCGGCGATCCGTCGCCACGCAGCAGTGCCAGTGCCCACAGGCGCAGCAGACCCAGGTAGAAGAGGTAGCTGATCGGCAGCAGCAGCGCGTAGCGCCAGGCCAGCGCTTCGACGCCGAGCGCCCTCAGTCCGGCACCGCCCAGCATCAGCGCTCCCAGCATCAGCAGCGCGATGACGAAGACGTGCAGCCGCAGGAGGAACTGGCCGCGCAGCCGGTGCCGCAGGCTCTGGATCCAGTGCAGACGCGCGTGGTGGCGCTGGGCGAACGTCAGGGGCGCCGAGGCGTGATGGGCCTGACGGGAGTGATCGGCGCGCGGCAGGGGTTGCGGCGGAACGTGCGGCGTGGGCATGTCGCCGCAGGATAGCGGGCGGGTGTCAGTCCGCCACTGCGGAACGCTCGATGCCGCCCATCGAAGAACGCGAACCGGCCCAGAGCCCGCCGAAGGTCAGCGCGGCATTCACCAGCAGCAGCTCCAGCCCCATCCGGTAGTCCCCGAAGAGGGTGGCCTGATGCGCGTCGATGACCCAGCACAGCGCGGGGGCCGCGAGTGCGACCCACGGCAGGATGCCCGCCCGCAAGGTTCGCGTCGTGAGGATGCCGAAGGCGAACAACCCCAGCAGCGGGCCGTAGGTGTAGCCCGCCAGCTTGAGGATGAGGTTGACCATGCTGGGGTCGTCCAGCCATCGGAAGCCCAGCGTCAGCAGCAGGAACAGCAGGGCGTAGCTGAGGTGCACGGTCTTGCGGACGCGGCGCTTGCGGGCCTCGTCCCAGTCGCGGCGCTCCTGCAGGCCGATCAGGTCGATGCAAGTGCTGGAGGTGAGCGCGGTGATGGCGCCGTCGGCGCTCGGGAACAGCGCCGAAATCAGGGCGATCACGAAGATCAGCTGCACCCAGGCCGGCAGGTGGCCCATCACGACGGCGGGGAAGAGCCGGTCGCCGTGGGCGCTGATGTCCTGCTGCTGCGCATACATCGTCAGCAGGCCGCCGAGGAACAGGAACAGCAGCACGACGACGGTCATGATGGCCGCCATCACCATCATGTTCTTCTGCGCGTCGGCCAGGCGCTTGACCGAGATGTTCTTCTGCATCATCTCCTGGTCCAGGCCCGTCATCGCAACGGCGATCGCCGCGCCGGCGAGCAGTTGCTTGGCCCAGTGCGAGGCGCTCATCGGGTCGGTCACGAAGACGTCGGCCAGACCGGCCGCGCGCATCTGCTGCCAGCCCGACATCAGGTCCAGGCCCAGCGCATGGAGCAGGAACACCACGCAGATCACCAGGCCGCCGAGCATGCCGGTGGTCTGGAGCGTGTCGGTCCAGACGATGGTCTTGACGCCGCCCTCGAGCGTGTAGAGCAGGATCATCACGAGCACCAGCAGCGCGCTGAGCCAGAACGGCATGCCGAACTGGGACAGGACCAGGTCCTGCAGGATGCGCACGACCAGGTAGAGCCGGGCGGTCGCGCCGAGGGTGCGGGACAGGATGAAGAAGCCCGCGCCGGTACGGTGCGCGGCGACGCCGAGGCGCGCGCCGAGGTAGCGGTAGATGGAGCTGAGGTTGAGCCGGTAATAGAGCGGCAGCAGCACGAAGGCCACGACCGCGTAACCGGCGAACTGGCCCAGCATGATCTGGAAGTAGCTGAACGCGCCGGCGCCGACGGAGCCCGGCACGCTGATGAAGGTCACCCCGGAGAGCGAGGTGCCGATCATTCCGAAGGCGACCAGCCCCCAGTGGCTGTTGCGGTTGCCGATGAAGAAGCTGTCGTTGTCCGCGCGGCGCGACGTCCACCACGCCACCGCCAGCAGCAGCGAGAAGTAGGCGATGACGACGACGAGCAGGACGGAGGCGGACATGGCGCGGGATTATTGGAGCGCCGCCGTCCGGGCGGCATTCCGAATGTGCCGGGGGGCATAACCCGGGCCGATGCCCGCCAGCCCACCCTCCAGGGGGAATGGTGGTGGCCCGCAAGGCCGATGGGCACGGAGCCGCGTTGCCCCTGACCTTCGTCGGCGCAGAGGTGGCGTGCTACAACCTCGGCTCCTTCGAAGGAGTCGATCATGGAGTTGTCAGTCTGGCTGGGGTTTTTCGCGGCCTCCTGGGCCATCAGCCTGTCCCCGGGCGCCGGTGCCATTGCGGCGATGAGCGCCGGGCTGAATCACGGCTTCCAGCGCGGCTACTTCATGACCATGGGCCTGATCCTGGGCATCCTGACCCAGATCGTGGTGGTCGGCGCCGGACTGGGCGCGCTGATCGCGGCGTCGGAACAAGCCTTCGCGGTGGTCAAGTGGGCCGGTGTGGCCTACCTCGTGTACCTCGGCATCCAGCAGTGGCGTTCGCCGGCCAGGCCGCTGGTGGCCGAGCAGGCCGAAGGCCGGCAGGTGTCGCGTCGTGAGCTGGTGCTGCGCGGCTGGGGCATCAACGCGGTGAACCCCAAGGGGACGGTCTTCCTGCTGGCCGTGGTGCCGCAGTTCCTGAACCTGCACCAGAGCCTGCCGCAGCAGTACGCGGTGATCGGCGCGACGCTGGCCTTCACCGACGCCGTCGTGATGGCCGGCTACACGCTGCTCGCGGCGCGCGTGCTGCGGGCGCTGCGCTCGGAATCGCACCTGAAGGCGATGAACCGGATCTTCGGCTCGTTGTTCGTCGGTGCCGGCGCGCTGCTGGCAACCTTCAAGAAGGCGGCCGACTGAAGCGCCTCACCGAAGCGCCGGATTCCGGCTCGTCCTGAGCGGTCCCGACAAGGGTCGCTCCCCACCGAAGGCCGCCCCCAAAGGGCGGCCTCGTCGTTTTCACCGGCCCGCTGAATGCTTCCCCACGTGGGCGACCGGTACAGATCGCTGCCGCACATCATGTCCACCGTTTCCGACCGCTGGTTGTTCTGGGGCCCGACGCTGATCTGGGCCAGCACCTGGCACGTGATCCTTTATCAGCTCGCCTCGGGCGTGCCGATCCTGAACTCGGTGGGCTGGCGCTTCGGCCTGGCGGCGCTGATGCTGGCCGGCTTTGCACGCTGGCAGAAGCTGTCGCTGAAGCTGCCGTGGTCGGCGCACGGGCTGATGCTGGCGACGGGGATCGTCCAGTACAGCGGTAACTACTACTCTGTCTACGAGGCGGAGCGCCACATCCCCAGCGGGCTGGTGGCGGTGCTGTTCTGTCTGATGGTGTTCGGCAACGCGCTGTCGGGCCGGATCTTCTTCGCCCAGCGAGTGACGGGCCGCTTCCTGGCGGTGTCGGCGGGCGCGGTGGCGGGGGTGGTGATGATCTTCTGGCCGGAGATCGCCTCGACGGGCGCCCGCCCGACGGCGGCCTACGGCCTGGCGATCGGCTTGGCGGCCGTGCTGGCCGCGTGCATCGGCAACGTGCTGACGCTGACCCTGACCCGCCGCGGCCTGCCGCTGGTGCCGGTGCTGGCGTGGAGCATGGGCTACGGGGCGGTGTTCCTGCTGGTCACGTCGGTGACGACGGGGCAGGGCCTGAACTTCGCGTGGACGCCGGAATACGTGTTCAGCCTGCTGTACCTGGCGGTGTTCGGCTCGGTGATCGCCTTCGTCCTGTACTTCAAGCTGGCGCAACGTCAGGGCACGGCGCGCGCGGCGCTGACCGGCGTGGTGATCCCGGTGATCGCGCTGGGGATCTCCGCGATCTTTGAAGGCTGGCGGCCGACGATGCTGGCGCTCGCCGGCATGGTGCTGTGCCTCGGCAGCATCTACGTGGCGACAAGGCCGCAGCGGTGAGCGGCTTCTCTCGTTCGGTTCGAAATTCTTCCTGATTTCTTCCTGATGCCTCGCTGAAGGCTTCCCGCTGAAGCGGGAAGCGGGGCCAGGTCTTGCGCAATCGCAAGGTCTCGCGCCTCATTCGATCACACGCTTCGCCCTCGATGACGGAGCGCCAATGCGGATTTCCGTCACTAACCAACTAGGTTAATATTCGATGGAAAAGCACAAGGCGCATTACCCGCTGGCCACGGTCAAGCAACTGGTGTCACAAGGGCGCATTCGAGCAACGCTCTCGGCGTCCCTCGGAGCTGAGGCCCTGGGCTTCGACGAGGAACAGATGTCCGACGTGGTGCTGGCGCTGGGCCAGGGTGACTTCTACAAGAGCATGACCACGTATCACGATCATCGCGAGTGGCAAGACGTCTATCGGCCTACGACGCTTCGAGGTCGGATCTACCTGAAGTTGAGCGTGGCCGAGGAAGTTGTGCTCGTCTCATTCAAGGAGTTGTGAAATGAAATGTCCGGCCTGCGGATTCGCGAAGACGGTACGCGACACCCGAGATATTGAGCATGTCTACAAGGGCATGTCCACGATCATTACCGCGGTTACCGGAGACTTCTGCCCATCTTGCGATGAGGTGACGATGGACATGGACGAGTCTGGGCGCGTCATGCGCGCGGTGAGCGCATTCTCGAAGCAGGTGAATGCGTCGCAGGTCGATCCGTCTTTCATCTCGGAGGTCCGAAAGAGGCTCGCGCTGGATCAGCGCGAAGCCGGAGAAATCTTCGGCGGTGGCGTGAACGCCTTCTCCCGCTACGAGACCGGCAAGACTCAGCCGCCGCTGGCGTTGATCAAGCTGCTGAGGCTGCTCGACCGCCACCCGGATCTGCTGGAAGAGATCAGGGCTTGATCGTCGCAGCGGCGCGCTGGCGCCGGGCGGCAACACCCATCCCCGCCACGCCGGCCAGGATCAGCGCATAGGTCGACGGTTCCGGCACGACCGCCGCCGCCGTGCTTCCGGTGATCGACGTGAGCTGGCCGCCGGCCGCCAGGTAGACGGAGTTGAAGGTCTCGTCGACGCCCGTGTGCCAGTCCTGCATCAGGATGCCAACGCAATTGACGCAATCCTGGCTGCGCGTGAGCAGATCGACGAAGTAGTCCGCGGATTCGAGATCATCGTAGCTGTCGAGGGTGGCCATGAACCCGCTGTCATACCCGTTGAGCGAGAGCCGACGCTGATAACCGGAGACGCCGTCACCGCGCCAGGTTTGCTGACTCTGCAGTGTCCAACTCTGGGTGGACCGGAAGACCTCACCGGTATCGGCCCAGACACTGATGCTTCGGTTGCGGTAAGCCGAGTTGAGGACACTGAGCGTGGCGGAGGCATCCCCCTCCAGCGGGTTTGCGGGGGAATCGGGGAGGGTGGGGTTCTGTCCGTCGGCCGGATCGGCCGTCACCCACTGCGCATAACGCTGCGTGGCGCTGAAGACACTGAACGCGCGACCGGTCACGACATCGGTGAAGCTCGTGGTCCGCGTGACGAAGGTCGTCTGGCCCGGTGTGGCACCGAACGCGATGTTGAAGTTCACGGACAGCGGTCCGCTCAGGCTGATGTCCGTCACATGGCCCGCACAGTCCACCGAGGTCCCAGGGCAATCGACGGTCTTCTCGCCCATGAAGTTGGCACCCTGTACCGTGACGAGCACGTCCGCCATCGCCGCCTCGAAAAGTCCCGCGCTCAGCAGGACCAACATCCAACGCTTCTTCATCGCAGTTCCTCCCTATTTGTGGACTGAGCCACCGACTCGTTGCGTCGTGGCCGTTCAGCCCGCCTTGCGTCGGCGGGCGGCAAATCCGATCGCGACCACGCCGGCCAGCATCAGCGCGTAGGTTGACGGCTCCGGCACCGCCGCGGTGATCTCGGTGATCGACACGAGGCGACCGCGGCCGTCGATGCGAACGCCGCTGTACAGACCATCGGTGGAGTACAGGTTGTCGAACCATTGCAGCTGGACACATGTCTGGCAGGTCATGCCTTGCTTCAACATGTCCAGGTAGTAGGCGATCGGCTCGAGGTCATCGTAGTTGTCGACCGTGCCGCCGCTGAAGGGTGTACTCCCGCTGAGTGCCACGAAGGTCTGGTAGCCGGCGCCGGAGGCATCCATCCAGAGTTCGGAACTACTCAAGCCCCAGCCCTCGGAGGATCTGATCACCTGCTGGTTGTCGGTCCACGCGCGGACGTTCCGGCTCCGCATCGCCGAGGTGAAGACCTGATGCGTCACGCCCGCGGCGCCGTCGAAGGGGTTCGGCGAGGCTGAGGGCAGGACGGGGACCTGAGACGCCTTGGCGTCACCCGTCGCCCAGTTGGCATAACGCTCGGTGGCCGACCACGAGTCGATGCTGCGACCCGAGATCGGATCGGTCGATGCGACGTGTGAGGTGAACAGATTGGACCGCCCTGGTGACGCCCCGATTTCGAAGGTGAAGCTCATCGAGAAGGGTTGGCGCTGGACGTTCAGGTCCTGGACGAAGCCGTCGCAGTCGATGGACTCCTGCGGGCAATTGACCGTCTTGCTGCCGATGAGCAGGCTGCCCTCGAAGTCGACCTTGTAGGTCGTCGCCATCGCCATCTGGCTGAGACCGGCGCTCAGCGCGACGGCCATCCACTGCTTCTTCATGGAATCCTCCCTCTTGTGGTGATCGATTCGCGCGTCGCGTCGCGATGTCGTTCGTCAGCCCGACTTGCGACGCCGCGCGGCAAAGCCGACCACTGCCACGCCGGCAAGCATCAGCGCGTAGGTCGCCGGTTCCGGCACCGCTGAGGCGCCGAGCTGTCGCACGCTGAAGGCGCCGATCGAGCCGTGGAACAGGTAATCGCTGATGGTGCCGCCGCCCGCCACCGTCGCCGAGACGATCAGCGTCTGCGTGCAGCCCTGGCACCAGAAGTCCTGGTTCATGCGCGCGATGAAATCGCTCACCGACATCGCCTCGGACAGGTTCTGCTGGGTCACCGCGAACGGCATCGCCTGCATGAACTGGAACATCAGGCTCACGTTCTGCCCGCTCGCGGTCGTCCAGCCGACGCTCTCGTTGGCGCCCCACAGGTCCGCCCGGGACTCTCCGCCGGCCGCATCGAGGTAGGTGCTGATGTCCCGGATGTGGAAGGTGCTGACGTAGCTGCCGTCGATGGCAGCCGGCGCCGTGAGTTGTGCGTGCGCCAGGACACCGGCCGGAATCAGCGCCCCGGAGACCGGCTCGCTGCTCGTCAGGCTGCCCATCGCCTGGTCGCCCAGCTCGTAGCGCATGGGGCGGCCGTACCAGTCGACGGAGGGCTCGAAGACGCCCGTGCCGACGGCGGTGCTCATCCCCGGGCCGCCCACCTCGAACACGAAGGAGCGGGTGAAGGTGATCGGCGCCACCGGCGACAGATCCTGCCGCGATGCGCAGACGATCCTTTCCCAGTCCTGGCAGCCGACGGTGGACTGCATCCGCGTCAGCGTGCCGGTGAACGTGGCTTCGAAGCGCTCCGCGCGCGCCGGTGAAGCGGCCATGCTCGTGACGGCCGCCAGGGCGAGCGTCAGCCCGCCGATCTTCTTGTTCATGGAGTTCCTTCCCTCTCGGGCGGGATTTTCTCCATGTCAGCTTTGCAAAGCGTCGGCAGGCCCCCTCGAATGGAGGGGGCCGCAACGCCCGCTTACTTCACCCAGCCGATCTCCACCGCCGTCGCTGGACCGATGACCGTCTCGCCCAGGCCCGATGGGATCCGCTGCTCGCCCTCACGTACCGGGATGCGGCCGGCCATCAGCTCGGCCGCCGTCTGCGGATGTCGGGGCTCCTGGCGTGGTTCCGCAAAGCCCTCGGGGAACACCGGCGCCAGCGTCGACGGGTCGTACTTGTCGGTCGCGCCGAAGGTGTGCAGCGCCTCGTGCGCGATGACGACCTCGTTCTGCGCCTGCTGTCCCTTCGACGCGAACAGGTGCACCAGTCCGAGCCGGCCCTTCTCCAGCCCGATCGAATGCGGCAGCGCGCCGGCGAAGTCCGGCGGGTGGTACATCAGGAAGAGCTTCACGTCCGGCACCGGCGAGCTCGGCGGCGTCTGGCGCCAGGCCCACCAGCGCATCCGCAGGCTCCACGAGATCGCCGACAGCGGCCCCGCGTCGCGCGGCACCGCGGGTGGCGCGACACGTACACGGCTGCCCAGCACGATCCGCACCGGCTCGGACAAGGACACGCCGTACCGGGCCGCCTCCCGCTGGAAGTAGGGCGCCAGTCCCGCGAAGGCGGCGGCGTCCAGTCGCTCCAGATAGAGGTCCGTCACGGCGTCGCCCGACGCGTTGATCGGATACAGCGTCACGACCTGCGGCCGCTTCCAGGACTGGGCCTGCCAGCGGCCGACCAGCGTGGTCACCGCCACCGTCAACAGGATCCCGAGCAGGATCAGGATCCGCAATGCCTTGAACATGTCCTCTCCCTCATCGATCTTGCGGTCCCGGCCGGCTCAGTCGCCGCGGACCTTGCCGCGCCCGGCCTTGATGTCGCCGCGCTGGCTCTTGGCCTCCAGGCGGCGCTTCTGCGAGCCGTAGGTCGGCTTCGTCGCCCGACGCGTCTTCGGCGTGTGCGCCACGCTCTGCGCCAGCGCGACCAGGCGCGCGATCGCATCGGCACGGTTCTGCTCCTGGCTGCGTGATTCCTGGGCCTTGATCACCACGACGCCCTCGGCCGTGATCCGCTGATCGCTGAGCGCCAGCAGGCGTTCCTTGATCAGCGCCGGCAGCGTGGAGCGCCGGATGTCGAAGCGCAGGTGCACCGCGCTGCTGACCTTGTTGACGTTCTGGCCGCCGGGACCGCTGGCCCGGATCGCGGAGATCTCGAGCTCCCAGTCGGCCGGCGTCCAGTCCAGGTGCATGACGCCGACGGAGCCGGACGATCGCCGGGCCTCAGCCCAGCGTCTCGACGTGCACCGGCACGCGCCGGGTCACCGCGCACATCAACTCGTAGCCGATCGTGCCGGCCGCGCGGGCCACCTCGTCGATCGGCAGCACCGAGCCGTGGGGACCCTGGCCCCACAGCGTGACCTCGCTGCCGATGCCTTCGTTGGGAAGATCGCTCAGGTCGACCGCCAGCATGTCCATCGACACGCGACCGATCGTCGCGCTGCGCCGGCCGCCGACCAGCACCGGCGTGCCGTGCACGGCGTGACGCGGATAACCGTCCGCATAGCCGCAGGCGACCGTGCCGATGCGCATCGCGCGTTGCGCCACGAAGCTGCTGCCGTAACCGACGCTGTCGCCTTCCTTCAGGTGCTGCACTGCCAGCACCTTGGCCCGCAGCGTCATCGTGGGCTTCAGGTCCCAGTGGGCGATGTCGTGCTCCGGAAAGTCCGGCGCGCTGCCGTAGGTCATGATCCCTGAGCGCACCCAGTCGGCCCGCACCGCCGGGTCCTGGCTGTGACGCAGGATCGCGGCGCTGTTGCTCAGCGTGCGTGAGCCTGGCAGGTCGGCCGTCGCCTCCTTGAAGACGGCGATCTGGTGCGCGATGCCGCGCGGACCGTCGGCGTCCGAGAAGTGCGTCATCAGCGAGATCTCGTCCACCTGCGGCAGCGCGTTCAGCCGCGTCCAGGCGCCGCGGAAGGCGCTCGGCGTGAAGCCCAGCCGGTTCATGCCGCTGTTGAGCTTCAGGAACACGCGGTGCGGCTCATGGGTCTTGTGCATGGCCAGCCAGTCGACCTGCTGCTCGTGGTGCACCGCGTGCCAGAGCTTGAGGCGCGAGCACAGTTCCAGGTCGCGCGATTCGAAGCAGCCTTCCAGCAGCAGGATCGGGCCGCGCCAGCCGAGATCGCGCACGCGCTGGGCCTCGTCCAGGTCCAGCATCGCGAAGCCGTCGGCGCTGCGCAGCGCGTCGAACGCACGCTCGATGCCGTGGCCGTAGGCGTTGGCCTTCACCACCGCGAACACCTGCGCGTCGGGCGCGCAGGCGCGGGCGCGGGCGATGTTGTGGGCCAGCGCGGGCTGGTGGATGAGGGCTTCGATCGGACGCGGCATGGTCGCCCATTGTGCCGCGCCATGAACGGGTTCACGCTCCCGCGCGGCGCGAGGGGGAGGGCGTCCGGGAGACGGAAAAGCGGTGCTGGATAGCACAGGGACACTGTCCCGTGAAGCGCTGTTACGAAAACGAGCGCATGCTATAAACCCGCCGCAGCGCTGCCTTTCCCCACCCCGTGGACCCAGCGTGTTCACCGCAGTTCCAGGTATGCCGGGTCGATGAAAAAAGGCTTCTACACCATCATGTCAGCGCAGTTCTTCAGCTCGCTGGCTGATAACGCGCTGTTCGTGGCCGCCGTTGAACTGCTCCGCACCAGCGGCGCCGCCGAGTGGCAGCGTGCCGCGCTGGTGCCCATGTTCGCGCTGTTCTACGTGGTGCTCGCACCCTTCGTCGGCGCCTTCGCGGACGCGGTGCCCAAGGGCAAGGTCATGTTCATCTCCAACACCATCAAGGTGCTGGGATGCCTGAGCATGCTGGTGGGGGTGCACCCGCTGATCGCCTATGCGATCGTCGGTCTCGGCGCCGCCGCCTATTCGCCGGCCAAGTACGGCATCCTGACCGAGCTCCTGCCGCCGTCCCAACTGGTGAAGGCCAACGGCTGGATCGAGGGCCTGACCATCGCCTCCATCATCCTGGGCGCCGTCTTCGGCGGCCAACTGATCGGCGACAAGGCGTCGGCGTGGCTGCTGGCCATCGACGTCCCCTTCATCGACACCGGCATCGACACGCCGCCCGAGGCGGCCATCGCCTTCATGGTGGTGCTGTACTTCATCGCCGCGCTCTTCAACCTGCGCATCCCCCGCACGGAGTCCCCGCTGCAGCCGATCGCGCACAACGCGACCGACCTGGTGCGCGAGTTCGCCGCCTGCAATTCGCGGCTCTGGCAGGACAAGCTGGGCCAGATCTCGCTCGGCATGACGACGCTGTTCTGGGGCGTGTCGGGGAACATGCGCTACATCGTCTTCGCCTGGGCCGCGGCGGCGCTGGGCTACGGCACGACGCAGGCGTCGGCGCTGGCCGGCGTGGTGGCGATCGGCACCGCCGTCGGCGCCGTGGTGGCCTCGATGGTCGTGCGGCTGGACAAGGCCACCAGCGTCATCCCGCTGGGCATCGGCATGGGCCTGCTGATGCTGGTGCTGAACTTCATCAACAACCTCTGGCTGGCCATCCCCTTCCTGATCGTGCTGGGCGGGATCGGCGGCTACCTGGTCGTGCCGATGAACGCGCTGCTGCAGCACCGCGGCCACAACCTGATGGGCGCGGGCCGCTCGATCGCCGTGCAGAACTTCAACGAGCAGGCCTGCATCCTGGGCCTGGGCGCGCTGTACACGATGCTGACGCGCTTCGGCACCTCGGCCTTCGGATCGATCACGATCTTCGGCCTGCTGGTGGCGGGGATCATGTGGGTGGTCGGGCGCTGGCACGCGCACAACAAGATCGAGCACGCCGAAGAGCTCAACCGCCTGCTGGCCATCGCGCGCAGCGACAAGCACTGAGCGCGACGCCGGGCGGAGGTTTCCGCTCAAACGACGACGGCCCCTCGCGGGGCCGTCGTCGTTTGTGGCGTTCATTCTTACTCCCTCTCCCTCTCCCGCTTGCGGGAGTGGGCAGGGGTGAGGGCCAGCGGCGGTGGCAGTCCTGAAGCCCTCAGCGCCGCGCGCGCCCGCGCCCGGTCGGCGGCGCCGCGACGACGATGCCGCCGGTGGTCAGCACCTGGTCGATGTGCTCCGACCAGGCGCGGCCGATCTTCAGGCAGCCGCTGTGGTTGAGATGGATCTCGTTGTGCCAGTCGCCGCTGATGCCGCTGGCGCCCGGCGTGGCCGCGGCCAGGGGGACGGCGGTCGAGTCGAACACGAACAGCCCCGGGAACTGCTCCTTGTCCGCCATCAGCGTCTTCAGCAGCAGCGCCAGGTGCATGACCATCAGTCGGCTGACCGCCGCCCAGTCGGCCGCCGGGATCGCGTAGGCCTTGAGCGCTGGATACAGCCACGGGCCGTGGCCGGCGTCTTCCGCGCCGGCCGGGCGCGGCATCGGCACTGCGTAGCAATGGATGAAGACCGGCTTGCCCGCGGACGGCCCCTGGTCGCGCAAGGTCAGCAGGTGGCGCAGGTTGGCCTTCAGGTACTCGGCGTAGGTGGCCCAGCCGGGCTCCGAGAAGTAGCGGCCGACACCGGCGGACGGCGGCCCCCATTCGGTCTGGTTGCGCAGCAGCCGCAGATGCAGCGGCACTTCCACGCCGTCGATCTGCGTCGGCGTCTGGGCCGCCTGGATCAGGTCGTTGCCGCCGACGGACAGCAGGATGCCGTCCCAGACCGGCGCCTCGGGCGCGGTGAGCAGGCGCACGAAGTCGGGGGAAGACGCCAGTTCAACCACCTTGGACAGGCTTTCGCGCTGTCCGGCGCAATTGATCGCGACGGCGGCCTTGGTCAGCACCAGTTCCTGAAGCAGGTTCGCGTGCGCGCTGAGCTTGGCCTGGGCGGTCGAGAACCAGGAGTCTCCTTGAGCCAGCAGCCGCCAGTGATAAGTCTGCAGGTCGGGCCCGGGCTTGGACTGCAAATCCTCGGGGGCGAAACAGGCCAGGTGATCCAAGAAGCTCTCCCTACTTTGGTGGACGGGTCACACGCGACAGGGTAGGCCGCGTGCATGACAGGCGCACGGCGCCCCGATTGGAGGTCAGGGTCAGTCCTTGCGCCATGCTACAAACCCTGGGCATTGTTGGCCGGTCCGCAGCCCGGATCCAAGCCCCGTCGGGGGGACTGTTGCACAAGCCCCACCTCTTGGGCGTCCCCCCCGTTCCTTCGTCTGTCCCCAGTTCCCGAATGCCGATCCTCGCCCTGATGCTCAACGCCACCATCTGGGGGCTCTCCTGGTGGCCGTTCCGACAGTTCGAGGGGGCCGGCATGCACCCCTTGTGGACGACGGTGATCCTGTACGTCCTGTCGCTGATCGTGGTGCTGGCCAGCCAGCGCGGGGCGATGGCGGAATGGCTGCGCTCCCCCGGCCTGTGGGTGGTGACGCTGGCGGCCGGGATCACCAACACCGCGTTCAACTGGGGGGTGTCGACCGGCGACGTGGTGCGGGTGGTGCTGCTCTTCTACCTGATGCCGCTCTGGGCGGTGCTGCTGGCGCGGCTGGTCCTGGGCGAGCCGTTGACGGCGTCGGCCGGTCTGCGGATCGCCCTGGCGCTGGGCGGCGCGCTGGCGGTGCTGGCGCCGTCGGAGGGCGGCTGGCCGGTGCCGTCCAGCCTGCCGGACGTGCTCGGACTGCTCGGGGGGATGACCTTCGCGTTCAACAACGTGATGCTGCGCCGCGAAGCCGCCCGCAGCTCCGGCGCGCGGGCGCTGGCCATGTTCGCCGGCGGCGTGCTGGTGGCGGGCCTGTCCGCGACGGCCATGGCCGGCCAGGGCCTCGCGCCGTGGCCGTCGCTGCCGGGCGCGGCCTGGTTGCTGCCGCTGGCGGGGATGGCGTTGCTGTTCTTCGTCTCCAACCTGTCGCTGCAATACGGGGCGGCGCGGCTGCCGGCCAACGTGACGGCGGTGGTCATGCTGACGGAGGTGCCGGTGGCGGCGGTCTCGGCGCTGCTGCTGGGCGGCGGCACGCTGGACGGCAAGACCGCGGCGGGCGGCGCCGCGATCCTGGCCGCGGCGATGCTGGCGGCACTGGAACGCCGTCGCGCCTGATCCGTGCCGCCGCGCTAGGATGCACCCCGGTCCAACCGGTCCGCAACGAGGAGGTCCCCCATGAGCGCCAATGGCAAGACTGCGTTCGACTTCGACGCCGTCAGCATCGCCGGTGAACCGGTCGAGCTGTCGCAGTACCGCGGCCGCGTGCTGCTGGTCGTCAACACCGCCAGCGAATGCGGCTTCACGCCGCAGTTCAAGGGGCTCGAGGACCTGTGGCGCGATTTCCAGGCGCGCGGGCTGGTGGTCGTCGGTTTCCCCAGCAATGAATTCGGCGGCCAGGACCCGGGCAGCAACGAGGAGATCTCGTCGTTCTGCCAGCTGAACTACGGCGTGAGCTTCCCGATGATGGCCAAGATCAAGGTCAACGGCGGGGAGGCGCACCCGCTGTGGCAATGGCTCAAGGGCGAGAAGCCCGGCATCCTGGGCACGCAGGCGATCAAGTGGAACTTCACCAAGTTCCTGGTCGGCCGCGACGGCCAGGTGCTGAAGCGGTTCGCCCCGAACGACTCGCCGGACTCGATCCGCGGGGAGATCGAGGCGGCGCTGGCGGACTGAGCCTCACGGCGGGGGCGTTCCGCCTTCCACCTCATCGACGACATGCACGACGCCGACCGCGAAGCCTTGGGGCGCATCGCCCACCACTTCACCCGGTTTGCCGAGACCGACGGCGCGGACGACGCGCTGTACCAGGCGCTCGCCGCGATCATCGCGGCGGATCCGGAGCTCATGGCCCTGCTGCTCGAGGCGCCGCAGACGCAACGCAAGCCGGTGCTGCTGCTGGCCGCGCTGCACGACCGGATCCTCGCGGGCGCGCCGCACCCGCTGCCCGCGTACTACGCGAGCGTCGGCGGCACGCGGCGTCCAGACGGCGACCTGGGACCGCTGCTCAGGGACTTCGTCCATCGGGAGGATGCCGCGCTGCGTGCGCTGATCCGCTCGCGCACGACGCAGACCAACGAGACCGGCCGCTGCGCCGTGCTGCGGCCCGCGTTGCAGACGCTCGCCACGCGGCTGGGCGGCACCGACGACCAGCCGGTCGAGCTGGCGTTGTTCGAATTCGGCTGCAGCGCAGGCTTGATCCTCGGCGTCGATCGCTACGCTTACGACGATGGGGTCCAGGCGACGCCCGGCGAGCGCGCCGATGCGCCGTTGATCCGCAGCGCCTGGCGGGGTGAGCGCCCCGCCGCGCTGCTCGGTGCGTCACGCTGGCGGGCCAGCCGCCGCATGGGCGTCGACCTGCATCCCATCGATCCCGCCGACGACGCGGCGGCCCGGTGGCTCCGCGCGTGTCTCTGGCCGGGCGATGCCGCGCGTCGCGAGCGCCTCGACCGCGCCCTCTCCGATGCACGACGGCATCCGTTGCCGCTGGTGCAATCGGAGGATGGGCTCTCGGTCCTGGAGCGCTGGCTCGATGAGCTGCCCGCCGGCGTCACGCCGGTGATCTTCAACGTCTGGGTGCTGGCCTACTTCGACGCCGCGGCGTTCAAGACGCATGTCGAGCGCATCGGTCGGCTGGTGCGCGAGCGTGGTCTGGCCTGGATCAGCGGCGAAGTGGGCAAGCTCGCGCCGCTCCCGTCGCCACCGGACTGCCCGGCCGGGGAATCGCCCGGCAGCGGCACGCTGTGGACGCTGCAATGGCGCGACGGCGGGGAGGTTCGCACCGAGCCGCTCGCCTGGTCGCATCCGCACGGACGGTGGATCGAATGGCTGGACGCCGAGGGCGTCCGCTCGGCTTGAGCGACTCCCCGTCGCTCCGACCTCAAGCCACGGCCGTCAGCTTCACCAGACGCAACGGCGCGCCGAGCAGTTCCCCGGCTTGCCGCTCGAACGCGCGGAAATGCGGCGTGGCGCGGTGGGCCTCCAACGCGGCCTCGCCGTCGAACGCCTCATGCATCTGGAACGTACCGGGCTCGTCGAGCATTTCGAAGAGGCGGTAATCCCGGCAACCCGGCTCCAGCCGTGTCGGCGCCACCAGTCCGGCAAGGGCGGCCCGCAGGTCGTCGCGACGGCCGGGTGCGGCCGTCAGCACCGCGATCATCGTCAGCGGGCGGGGGGAAGAGGGGTCCGTCAGGCTCATGGGGCGCTCCAGGGAAGGAAAGCGGCGAATGCTAGGCGCCCCGCGTCCAACGCGACAGCCCCTCGCACACGAAACACTTTCAACCCGGACGCAAGAACGCGACCCCGATAGGATCGGCCCTTCCTTCGCTCCCGAGGGGGCGGTTCCTTCAAGAACGATCTGGAGACTTCGCCAATGCTCGCTACCCTTCCCACCTTGCGCCGCGCAGCGCTGGCCCTGGCCGCGATGACCGCCCTCGGCGTCCAGGCGCAGACGGTGCCCGAGCTCAACGCGCTCGCCGCCAAGGAACAGCCCGCGTTGATGAAGACGCTGCAGCAGCTGGTCGAGATCGAGTCCGGCAGCTCCGACCGCCAGGGCCTGGACCGCATCGCCGGCGTCATCGCGCAGCGCCTGCGTGAGCTCGGCGGGCAGGTCCAGCTGATCGATCCGGACACGATCATCGCCTCGCCGACCTCGGACGCGGGCGACGGTCCGGCCAAGGTCGGCCAGATCGTGCGGGCGTCGTTCAAGGGCGGCAACGCCAACGGCAAGCGCCTGATGCTGATCGCGCACATGGACACCGTCTACCAGCGCGGCGGTCTGAAGCAGCAACCCTTCCGCATCGACGGCAACCACGCCTACGGGCTGGGCATCGCCGACGACAAGCAGGGCGTCGCCACCATCCTCCATGCGCTGGCGATGCTGAAGTCGGTCGGCTTCAAGGACTACGCCGAGATCACTGTGCTGATCAACGGCGACGAGGAGATCGGGTCCCCCGGCTCGAATGCGCTGATCACGAAGCTCGGCGGCGAGCATGACGCCGTGCTGTCCTTCGAAGGCGGCGGCGCCCCGACATCGCCGGACACGGTGCGCCTGGCCACCAGCGGCATCGCCTCGGTGGACCTGAAGGTCAAGGGTCGCTCGTCGCACGCGGGCGCGGCGCCGGAGAAGGGCATCAACGCGCTGACCGAGCTGTCGCATCAGATCCTGCAGACGCGCGACCTGTCCGATCCGAAGCGCGGCCTGCACCTGAACTGGACGATGTCCAAGGCGGGCTCGGTCCGCAACGCGATTCCCGAGCGAGCCGAGGCCCAGGGGGACGCGCGCGCGGACCGCTTCGCCGACTTCGACGGCATGGAAGCCGAACTGCGCAAGCGCATCCAGAACAAGCTGATCCCGGACGCCGAAGTGACTTTGAGCTTCGTCCGTGGACGCCCGCCACTGCAGCCGAACGACGCGTCGCGCGCGCTGGCCGCCAAGGTCAAGGCATTGGCTGACGAACAGAAGCTGGAGCTCGTCGTGCGCGACCGTTCAACCGGCGGCGGCACCGATGCCGCTTACGCAGCCATGGCGACCAAGGCGGCGGTGATCGAAGGCCTGGGCGTGCGCGGCTACGGCGCGCACAGCAGCGACAGCGAGTACGTCGTCGTCGACGCCATCGCGCCGAAGCTGGTGCTGGTCACGCGTCTGGTGATGGCGATCGGCAGCGGCAAGGCGCTCTGACGCAGCCCTCGGTGGCCCGGAGAAGCCCGCAGTCCTCGGTCGTTCGGGGACGGCATGGCGTGGGGTTTCGGACCTTGCGTCCGGGGCCCCATGCCATGGCGGCCAAGCGCGCCACAGGTGGCAGGACCAGGCGTGTTCAGGCCTTCGGATACAGGACCATCTGCGTGCAGCGGAACAGCGCGATCGTCTTGCCGTTGTGCGTGACGGTCGCGTCCCAGACCTGGGTGGTGCGGCCCATGTGGACGGCGGTGGCGGTGCACTCGATGACGCCGTCGCGGGCGGTGCCCAGGTGGTTGGACTTGAGTTCGACCGTGGTGAAGTTCTGCGCGCCCTCGGGCAGCGACGAGATGCAGCCGTAGCCGCAGCAGGTGTCGGCCAGCGTGACGACGCTGCCGGCGTGCAGGTAGCCGTTGGGCGCCATCACCTGCTGGGTGACCGGCAGGCGGGCGAAGACGCGGCCTTTCTCGACCTCGACGATCTCGATGCCCATGTGGCCGGGCAGGCAGGCGGCGCCGCGCGCGTTGAAGTCGTTGATCATGTGATTCTGTGGAGCGGGTGGATCAGGTCATGCGAAGCCGGCATTGTCGTCGGCCTGTATCGGCGCATCGGCAGGGGGGGTGTTCCGGTGCGGGCGGGCGCGGCTGGGGATAATGACGCGAGCCGATAGTCCAACGGGGAGTTCCCAGCATGTTCCAGCACGTCGACGCCTACGCGGGCGATCCCATCCTCAGCCTGAACGAGGCTTTCCAGAAGGATCCGCGCACGCAGAAGATCAACCTGTCCATCGGCATCTACTTCGATGACGATGGTCGCATCCCGATGCTGGACTCGGTGCGCCGGGCCGAGCTGGCCGTGGTGGAACAGGCGGGCGCGCGCCCCTACCTGCCGATGGAAGGCGCGGCCAACTTCCGCACCGAGGTGCAGAAGCTGCTCTTCGGCGCCGACAGCGAAGCGCTGCAGAGCAAGCGCGTCGCGACGATCCAGGGCGTGGGCTCGTCCGGCGGCCTGAAGGTCGGCGCGGACTTCATCAAGCGCTACTTCCCTGACAGCGCGATCTACCTGAGCGACCCGACCTGGGACAACCACCGCGCGGTCTTCGAGGGCTCCTACATCGAGTGCCGCAGCTACCCGTACTACGACGCCAGGACCGGCGGCCTGCGTTTCGACGCGATGCTGCAGGCGTTGTCGGAGGCGCCGGCCCGCAGCGTCGTGCTGCTGCACGCGTGCTGCCACAACCCGACGGGCGTGGACCTGTCGCAGTCGCAATGGGACGCGCTGATCCCGGTCCTGCAGGAGCGTGAGCTGATCCCCTTCCTGGACCTGGCGTACCAGGGCTATGGCGACGGGCTGGAGCAGGACACCTTCGCGATCCGGGCGCTGACCTCGGCGGGCCTGAGCTTTTTCGTCGCGAACAGTTTCTCCAAGAACATGAGCCTGTACGGCGAGCGCTGCGGCGCGCTGTCGGTCGTGTGTCCGGACGCGGCGCAGGCAGCCAACGTGCTGGGGCAGCTGAAGTTCACGATCCGCCGCAACTATTCGAACCCGCCGATGCACGGCGGCCAGGTCGTGGCCAAGGTGCTGGGCGACCCGCAGCTGCGCGCGCTGTGGGAAGGCGAGGTCGAGGAAATGCGCGAGCGCATCCTGGCGATGCGCAACGCGCTGTTCGAGGTCGTGTCGGCCAAGGTGCCGGGCCGCAACTTCGACTACTTCCTGAAGCAGCGCGGCATGTTCAGCTACACCGGCCTGACGCCGGAACAGGTGGACCGCCTGCGGGAGGAATTCGGCGTCTACATCCTGCGTTCCGGCCGCATGTGCATCGCGGGCCTGAACACGCGCAACGTCGAAGCGACGGCGAACGCGATGGCGGCCGTCCTGGCATGACCTGACCCGTCAGTGCCGGATGTTTGGAGGGCAGCCGGGAGGCTGCCCTTTTCGTTTCGCGAACGATCGGGACGAACTTTCTTGGTTTGCAGGCGCACTTCGTGCACCCCTCGTACCAGGATGTCCCATGTATCCCCTTCCGTTGTCCGCAGTCCGTCAAGTTCCTCTGGCGGCGGATGTCGATGCCGCCGAGCCTCATGGTGGTTTGTCAAATGAACCGGACGCTTCCTCGTGGCAGGCGGCAGGGCCTCGCAGACAGCGGCCAGTGCCCCATGCCGCCACCTTCGCCGGCGCGGCCGCCTTGCGCAGGCAGCAGGGCTCAGGCCACGGGCGGGCTCACAACGCGGGCATCATCGATGAGTTCCTGGACCGGCGCTGCAATGGGCTGAGCGCGCTGAAACGGACCGTCACGGCGATCCACCAATGCGGCGCCAGGACTGTTGACGCGCTGGCCTGCTTCGAGGAGCTGGACCGGGCGGCTCGTCGGTCGGGCGACGCTCGGGCCAGTCCCAACCGGTTCATCTACAACGCGCTGATCTCGGCGCATGTGAAGGCCATGGACCCGGACGGCGCCGTCCAGTGGTTCGAGAAGATGCTCAAGAAGGGCATCAGGCCGGACGTGGTCACCTACAGCACGCTGATCTCGGCGCATGAAAGGCTCGCCGACCCGAAACGCGCCGCCGATTGGTTCGAGCACATGGTGAACAACGGCGTCGAGCCGAACGCTGTCACGTACAACGCGCTGATCTCGGCGTACGCGAAGGCTGCGGACCCGGAAGGGGCCAGCGACCGGGTCGATCAGATGGTGAGCGACGGCATCGAGCCGGACATCTTCACCTACGGCGCGCTGATCTTGGCGCACGCCAGGCGTGCCGACACGCAAGGTGCCGTCCGATGCTTCGAGCACATGCTGGCGCAAGGCATCCAGCCGAATGCGCGCATCTACAGCACGCTGATCTCCGCGCTGGAGAAGGGTGGCGATCGGCGTCAGGTAAGCAGGCATCTGAGAGACGCCGTCGCGTGCGGGGCCTTCCAACACTGCCTGGGCTACGACAAGGACAGCAACAAGCTGGACTTGCACAGTCGAGCCGTCGAGTCAGGCGCGGAGCACGAACGAAAGGGCGTCTGCACGGAGGTGGCGCGGGCCATCTTCCGTCATCTGTTGAATGAGCAGGTGATCAACCGGCAGACCACCGTTGTCGTGGGAAGTCACGGCGAGGATCTGATCAAGGAGGCGATCCGGCAGTGCATGGTCGATGCCGGATGGACGCCGCACCACCCGATCGACCACCGCACAGGACGTCCCAACGTGGGATGCTGGGTGGGGAGCGACCCAGGCCCCAGGGGGACGGCGAAGTCCGCCACGTCACGGAAGCCGCAGGCATCACCCTTGCGCGCATTCAACAAGGTTATGGGTAGCGGCACCGCTTTCATTGGCTGACGTCGTCACGAGTCCGTAACCTCCCGGACCATTCAAGAATGATTTCGTCCGGGATGAAGCAGCTAGTCGTGATCGGTGGGGGCGTCGTGGGCGTCACCACCGCCTGGGCCCTGGCGGAGGCGGGGCACCGGGTGACGCTCGTGGAGCGCGAGGCCACGCTCGCCACCGGCGCCAGCCGTGCGAACGGCGGGCAGCTCAGCTACCGCTACGTGTCGCCGCTGGCCGATGCCGGCGTGCCGCTGAAGGCGCTGCGCTGGCTGCTCGATCCGGACGGCCCGCTGCGCTTCAAGCCCGACGGCACGACCGCGCAATGGCGCTGGTTGGCCTCGTTCCTTGCGCATTGCCGCGGGCCGGTGAATCAACGCACGACCGAGCGGCTGCTCGAACTGGGCGCCTTCAGCCAGCAATGTTTCGGCGAACTGCAGCGGCACGCGGCGCTCGATGCCATTGCGCTGCGCACGCCGGGCAAGCTGGTCGTGTACCGCAAGGCGGAGGAATTCGCCCGCGTCGCCGCGCGCACGCCCGCCGGCGGGCCGGAACGGGCGTTGACCCGCGATGAGTGCCTGGCGATCGAGCCCTCGCTCGGCGACGGCGGCGCGCAATGGCTGGCCGGGGGCATCTTCACGTCCGGCGAGGCCGTCGCCGACTGCCATGCACTCAGCGTGCAACTGGGCGAGCGGCTCGCGCGGCATCCGAATTTCCGAGGGCGGGTGAAGGCCAGTGCCACCGGATTCGTCGTCGAGGGCGGCCGCGTCGTCGCGCTGAGGACGGACCAGGGGGATCTGGTCGCGGACGGCGTCGTGCTGGCCGCCGGCCTGCAAAGCGCGGCGTTGGCGGAGCTCATCGGCGTGCGGCTGCCGCTGTACCCGCTGAAGGGCTACAGCCTGTCCGCGCCAATCAACGGCGTGCATCGACCGCCGACGGTCAGCGTCACGGACTTCGAACGCAAGACGCTCTACGCCCGCATCGGCGACCAACTGCGCGTCGCGGCGATGGTGGACCTGGTCGGCGACGACACCAGCATCGACCCCAAGCGCCTGGCGGCGCTGCAGCGCAACGTGCGCGAGACCTTCCCGAGGGCGGCCGACTACGAGCACGCCGTGCCCTGGGCCGGCCTGCGCCCGGCGACGCCGAGCGGCGCACCCATGCTCGGCGAGACGCCGCTGCGCGGGCTGTGGCTGAATGTCGGCCATGGCGCCCTGGGATTCACCTTTTCGTTCGGCTCGGCCCGCATCGTGGCCGACCTCATCTCCGGCAAGCCCAGCCCGATCGCGCTGGACGGGCTGCAACTCCGCGCCGCCTGAGGGGCCGTGATGACGACGGTCGGCAAGCCCGTCGCGCTGGACGCGGCCTCGCTCGCCGAAGCGCTGCGCGCCGCGGTGCTGGCGCAGGAGTTCGGCGCCACGCGCGATCCGCAGGACGAGGGCAGGTCGATCCGGCATTCCCCAAGCATCGACCTCGCCGTGGTCGCGTTCCCGGAACGGGGCGCACCGGTCGCGGCGAACGTGCTGTTCTCGCGTGAGTTTCCCGAGGGCCTGGTCGCCGATATCGCGGCGGGCGCGGGCGCCGTGCGCAACATCCGGTATCTCGCAGATCAGCGCGATGCCGAGGGTAACTCGATCGCCTGGCGGCCGGCGTCCGACTGGTCCGCGATGGACTGGGTACCGCTGGCCGGCGACGTGGGCGAGGGCGGCGGTCGCGTGGTGGCGCCGTACCCGGCATCGCTGCTCAAGCTGATGCTGCTGGTGGGCGTGGGCCGTCTGGTCGACCAGGGCCGGGCGGGCTGGTGGCAGCCGTTGACCTACAACGGCCGCGAGCGCGCGGTGTCCGACTGGGCCTACGACATGGTCACGTGGAGCAGCAACGAGGCGACCTCGGCGCTGGTCACTTTGATGCACGCGGCCGGCGCCATCCGCCGCGACGGTGGGCGCGAGGTGCGCAACGAGCTGCACACGCTGTTCGCCTCGCTCGGGCTGACGACGCTGCGCTTCGCCAACACGACGGCGGAGGGCGGCTGGGGCAACGGCTCGGGATCGGGCGTGGGTCAGATCCAGATGACCGCGTGGGACACGGTGCGGCTGCTGTGGTGGCTGGACCCGGTGGCGCCGCGCGCGCCGTGGTTGCGCGCCGATGCGCCGCGGCTGTCGGCCGAGAGCCGCAACCAGGCCATGCATGCGTTGCAGGACCAGGCGCTGCACCAGGTGCTGTCGAGCAGCGCGCTCGGCGGCGTCCCCGGCTGGGTGCCGGGTCTGCCGGCGCGCCTGCCGGGCCGGTGGCTGCTTCCCGACGGCGCGCTGCACGCGGGCGAGGTGTCGTTGCCCGGTGACCTGCGCCGTTTCGCCACGGGGGGCGAGGTCTGGTTCGCCCACAAGACCGGCAACACCGAGAACTACACGTCCGACGCGGGCATCGTGCGCGGCATCCTGCCGCGGCGCCGGCATTACCTGATCGCGCTGCTGAGCAACCTCGGCTCGCGCTACGCTCCGCACCCCAGCTGCTCCACGACCTGGCGCATCCCGGCGCTCGGCGCCGCGATCGACGCGCGGATGGCGGCGTGGCTGGAATCCTGATTCCGACGATGTTCCTGGCGCGCGCCGCCGATGTTGTTCCTCAACGCTGCTCATGGCTGAAGACACCTTCCTGCTGCCTCCGTTGCCCGAGCGCGCCTGCCTCGGCGTGATCGCCCCCGCCGGACCGCCGCGGGACGGCACGCTCGACCTCGTGGTGCCGCTGATCGAGCGGCTGGGTTTTCGCGCCAAGCTCTTCCCGAGCTGCCATGGACCGGCGTTCCTCGGTCATCTTGCGGCGGACGATGGACGACGGCTGGCCGACCTGCATGAAGCGCTGGACGACCGCCAGGTCGACGCGGTGATCGGCCTGCGCGGCGGCTACGGCTGCCTGCGCCTGCTCGACCGCATCGATCGCGCGCTGCTGCGTCGATCACCGAAGCCGCTGATCGGCTACAGCGATCTCACCGCGCTGCACGCGCTGCGACAGCAACTGGGTGTCGCCGGCTGGCACGCGCCGATGCCGGCCTCGGACTGGCACAAGGGCGACGCCGGTTGGGCCGATGCCGTCGCGCTGGCCGAGCGGCTGCGCCGCGGGCTTCGTGCGGGTGACTCTCTTGGACCTGCGCTCGCGCCGCATCCGCTGAACCGTGGCTCGACGCCGGTGCGCGGCGTGCTGAGCGGCGGCAACCTGGCGGTGCTCGTCGCGCTGATGGGCACGCCGTTCATGCCGGACCTGCGCGGCGCGGTCCTGTTCCTCGAGGACATCGGCGAGGACCCGTACAAGATCGATCGCCTGCTGTGCCAGCTGCGCCTGGGCGGCGTGTTCGACGACATCGCCGGTGTGCTGCTCGGCAGCTTCACCGATGCCGACACGCCCGACGAGGTGCTCGCCGACTACTTCGGCGACCTCGGCGTCCCGGTCCTCGCCGGCTGGCCGAGCGGCCATACGACGCCCAACCTGCCATTGCCGATCGGCGTGGCGGTGACTTTGGATCCGGTCGAAAGAACGCTCAGGGCTTGAGCGACGGCACGCCCCAGATCACCGTGGCACCAGCGGGCGCCACCACCGAAGTGCGATGAGTTCCTGGCGCGTTTGACGACTCGATCAAGTCGTGTTCCGGCAGCAGCGGGGTGCCCGGTGCGGGGAGATGGTCTCGCGGCATCTGATCGATGCTCACTGCCCAGAGCCCAAACTCGCCCGTCAGCTGACTCTCTCGCAGGAGCCACATCCAGGTGCCGGTCAATGCATCACGGATGCTCAATTGTCCTTGCTCGAGCAGGCGCAGATCACGCCCCGAGATTGGCGCCAGCAGCGTGAAGCGGAAGTGCGCGTCCTCGCCTGCCAGATAGGCCAGCATGATCTGGCGATGACTGTTGCGCGTCAGATAGACGATGGGTTGCTCGGCTTCGTACAACACGCGTTCTTCGATGAGCGGGATCGGAAGCAATCCATCGGGAAGTTTGGCGGCGAGGTCGAGATCAATGGTCATGGGCGGTCACCTCGAAATCGTTGGCATCCAGCATGTCGTTGAATGGCCACCAGTCCATGTGGTCGCTGGTGTGGGGGCGACTGATCGGGCCGTGCAGGGGCGTCAGCGTCGCCATAGCAATGTGAGCGCCGAGATGGGGTGAGCTCATCTGGCGATGTCGTGCTTCTCGCCAGGACGAGAAGACCGAGAGTGCTTGTCGGCGACACGGATCTGCCTTCGTGGCGATGCCGAGTTCCGCATGCGTGCGGAAGTCGAGACCCGAGGGCGGATGGGTCTTGACGATGCGATAGACCGGTTGATGACGAAGCGTGTCGAGCATCTTGTTCTCGCGCCGATGACAACCACTCCGATTCCGTCAAGAAATTGGAATGCGCGGCGCGGGCGCCACACGACGGGATCTCCCCCATCGGAGGGCCGACTTCAGGACGAATCAGTCCCGGGCATGACCTGTCACTCACTCCTCTCGCAACAGTGCGAGGAGGTCGATGTGGCGCATGCCGTCTATCTGGTCGAAGGCTTTCAACGTTGGATGCGCAAGCAGGCCATGCAGAGACGCCGACCTCTGCCGCGCCGTGGCGGAAATGGAACGCGGACTGATCGATGCAAATCTCGGTAGTGGACTCTTCAAGAAGCGGATCGCACGATCCGGGGCCGGCAAGCGCGATGGGTATCGCGTGATCCTGGCCCATCGACAAGGCGCTCCGTGGTTCTTCATTGAGGGCTACGCCAAGAACGTCGTCGCAAACATGGATGAGCAGCAGTTGCATAACTGCAGGACCATGAGTGTTTTCCTTTCCGCAATGGACGCAGGCCATCTTGAAACCGCCATCAACTCAGGATTCTTGAAAGAGGTGAACTGTGATGCGCAAGCGCAAGTACGACTCGATTGACCGAATGGTGAAGACCGGACGAGGCATGCACGCTCTCGGGCTGATGAGCGACGAACACATGCAGCGTCTGGGATGGGGCGGCATAGCGCCTCCTGGGGACCTGACGCCCGAGGAGGTCCGCGCCATCCGGGAGGAGGAGGATCTGAACCTCTATGTCTTCGCCAACATGCTCAACACGACGGCGCGTCTGCTGCGCCGCTATGAGCAGGGAATGACCCGACCCACCGGACCCGTCCTCCGACTGCTGCACACGATCCGGGAACAGGGCATGAGGAACGTTTTTCCCCTGAGTTCCCGTGCACTCGGCGGCATCACGAAAAAGCCCGCCGGTCTCCCGGCGGGCTTGGTGTCCGAAGGCCCGCCGCGCGAGGCGGCAGACAGTGCTTGATCAGAAGAACTTGTAGTCCAGGCCCAGCGTGAACGAACGTCCGCGCGGGTCGGCCACACGCGGCTCCCACGAGCTGCCCGAACCGGTGTTCGTGTCGTAGCTGTTCGCGAACGGCGGGTCCTGGTCGAAGATGTTCTTCACGCCCACGGTGACCGTCAGGTTCTTGATGCCGCTGTAGGCCACGCTCGCGTGGTGCAGGTAGTAGGGCTTGACCCACGGATCGAAGGCCGGCGCCGACGCGTTGCCGTTGGCCACGCCCGGCGGGACGTAGCCGTAGTAGCCGGTGCTGTACTGCTGGCGCAGCGACCAGGCCCAGTCGCCATACGTGTAGGTGATGTACGCGCTGTGCTTCCAGCGGATGCCCAGCTCGCTCGACCGCGTGAACTGGCCGATCTCGCTCGGGCCGAAGGCCACGTTGTCCAGCAGCTTGGAGCGCTTCTTCAGCAGGTAGGTGCCGTCCAGCCCCGCGCTGAGGCGGCCGCCGTTCATCGGCGTGCTGCCGCGCATCGACAGCTCCAGCCCGCGCGTCTGCGTCTCGCCGGTGTTCACCCAACGGGTGTCCACCGTCTGCAGCACGCCGTTGGCGTCGCGCTGGAAGGCCTGCGGGAACAGCTGGTAGTTGTTCAGGATCTGCGTCAGCGTCAGGCTCTGGATCTGGCCGTCACGACGGATGTCCCACAGGTCGACCGAGGCGCTGAAGTCCTTCACCGGCTGCCACACGAAGCCGATGTTGGACATCTTCGACTCTTCCGGCTTCAGGTCCGAGCGACCGCCGAACAGCGTGTTGAAGGTGACCGCCTGGCAGCCCGGTGCGTTGCTGACCACGTTGGTCGGGCAGGTCGACGGATCCGGCACGCCGGCGCCGGTGTACGGCGACTCGGTCACGCCGTTGAACAGCTGGTTGAAGGTCGGCACGCGGAAGCCGGTGCTGTACGACGCGCGGAACACCAGGCTGTCGATCGGCGCGTAGCGGATCGAGGCCTTCGGGTTGGTCGTGCTGCCGAAGCCGGTGTACTTGTCGTAGCGCACCGAGAGGTTCAGGTCCAGGTTCTTGACGATCGGGATGATGGTCTCGCCGAAGATCGCGCCCACCTTGCGCTTCACGCCGTTCAGCGCGTTCACGTTGTCGAACGGCGCGTTGAAGATCCAGGTGTTGATGTCGTTGGTGTTGACCGTCTGGTTGCCGTCGAAGCGGTACTTCTCGATCCGGTAGTCCACGCCCACCGCGCCCATCACGTCGCCGGCCGGCAGCTTGAACAGCGGGCCGGACGCCGTCGCGTCGTACTCGTCGGTCGTGTACTTGCCGCCGTAGAGCTTGGTGCCTTCCGCCGAGATCGCGTCCAGCGCCGCCAGCGCGGCCGGCGTCTGCGACTGGCCGGCCAGCAGGAACGGGTTGAGCACGCCGGTGTTGATCAGGTTGGCCAGGCCGACCCAGTTCTGGTAGCCGGAGCCCAGCACCGAGTTGCTCTTGCTGAACGCCTGCGACGCGCCGACCTTGTAGTCCCAGTCCTTGAGGAAGGGCAGCGGACCGTCCATGCTCAGCAGGTAGCGGCCGGTGTCGGTGGTGGTCTCGAATTCACGCGAGCCGCACTCCATGCAGCGCCAGCGGAAGGCCAGCGGCTTGCCGGCCTGCGAGGCCAGCGACGGGAAGGCGCCGACCAGCGCGTTCCACACGGTCTGGTAGCTGGCGCCGGACGACGGATAGGCCAGGCTGCGGAACGGGCTCGGCACCGCCGTGCCGTTGGGCAGGCCGATCGTCGCCGTGGCGCTGCCGCTGCTGATCTGGTTGGCGGAGAAGATCTTCTGCGACTCCGACTTGCCCAGCAGCACCTCGCCGGTCAGCGTGTGCTCGCCCAGCTTGAGCATGCCGCGCGTGACCAGGTTGGTGTTCTTCACCGGCTGCTGGATCACCGCCGCCTTGCCCGAGTCCCAGGCGCAACCGAACTGGTTGGCCGGCGACGCGGCGGCGGAGTTCCACAGCTTCTCGGCGTAAGGCGCCATGCCGGGTTGCGAGGCGCAACCCGCGCCGCCCGGCAGGTCCAGGATGTTGGCGCTGGTGAGGGTGGCGCCGTTGTAGACCGGCGGCGTGATCGTGGGCGAGAAGAAGACCGTCGCGAACGGCGTGCCGCGCGTGTCCGGGGACAGGCCGCGCTCGGGCTGGAAGCTGTTGACGAAGTCGCGCTGCGAGCCGTCCAGGCGCTTGTTGTCCGTCATGGACAGCACGGCCATGACGTTGAAGCCGTCCTTGTCGATGTTGCCCACGCCGCCGGTCACCGAGCCGCGGTAGATGTTGCCGCCGCCGTGCTGCGTCACGTCGGTGAAGCCGCTGACGGTCAGGCCGGTGTAGTCCTTGCGCAGGATGAAGTTGATGACGCCGCCGACGGCGTCGGTGCCGTAGGTCGACGAGGCGCCGTCCTTCAGCACCTCGACGCGCTCGATCGCGGCCATCGGGATCTGGTTCAGGTCGACGACGCCGCCGTTGAGGCCGTGCGCCGCGATGCGGCGGCCGTTCAGCAGGATCAGCGTCGCGTTGGCGCCCTGCAGGCGCAGGTTGGCGGAGGTCGCGCCGTTGTTGCCGCGGGACTGGCCCGAGACCACGTCCGCGTTGGAGGCCAGGTTGTCCAGGCCGTTGCCGTTGGACGAGAGCGTGGCGATCAGCTGCTCGGCCGACACGATGCCCTGGCGGTCGAGGTCGCGGCGCGAGATGGTCTGCACCGGCAGCGCGCCCTCGTCCTGGATGCGCTTGATGCTCGAGCCGGTGATCTCCACCCGCTCGATCTTCTGGACTTCCTGCGACCAGGCCGCCGCATGGGCGCCCAGGCCCACCACGACGAGGCAACGGGCGAGTTGATTCAGTTTCACGACCTTCTCCTTGTTAACCGGACCGGCGTCCTGGAACGCCTCCAACGACTGGGGTCGTCCGATGCGCGGCCGACCCTTGGGGTGCTGTGTTGCGAGCTGTGAATGATCTTCAAGCACGAGCGGTTTTCACCGTCATAGGAACGTCACCCATTTGTTGTTTCCGTCCCGATGAATGCTTGTCTCGCGCGTATAACCTGCGGGAATGCAGCGGGGCCGGGAATATACAGTCGCTGCTCATGCGATCGATCCCCGCCTTCGTGCTCCTGGTTGCCGCGCTCGCGACGAGCGGCTGCGCCACCTTCGTCGACACCCCGCCCGCGCCGGTCGAGACCGCGCTGCGACAGGCCGGCGTGCCGGCGTCCTCGCTGGCGGTGGTGGCCTATCCGCTGGACGCGCCGGGCACCGGGCTGCGCCTGAACGCGGACCGGCCGATGGCGCCGGCCTCGACGATGAAGACGATCACCGCGGTGGTGGCGCTGGACCGGCTCGGTCCCAACAGTCGGGGACAGACGCAGCTGCTGGCCGCGGGCGAGGTGCGCGACGGCCGCCTCGACGGACCGCTGGTGCTCAAGGGCGGCGGCGACGCGGACCTCGACTGGCCCGCGCTGTGGGCGATGCTGCGCGAGGTGCGCGAGCGCCACGGCGTGCGCGACCTGGCCGGCGGCATCGTCGTCGATCGCGGCCTGTTCAACCCGGCGCGCCTCGACATCGGCGCGCCGCGTTTCGACGAGCAGGCCGAGTTCCCGTACAACGTCATTCCGGATGCGCTGCACCTCAACGGCAGCCTGCTGCAGTACGACTTCTGGTCCGACGACCGGGGCCTGACGGTGCGGCCGTATCCGCAGTTCGGTGGGCTCGCGATCGACGCCAGCGCGGTCCGGCTGAACGACAAGCCGTGCAAGGACTGGGACGACGGCTGGAAGCCGTCGCGCTTCGAGGCGCTGCCCGACGGCGGCGGACGACTGGTGCTGGCCGGCGAGTTCCCGCGCGGGTGCCAGGTCTCGCAATCGCTGAACGTGCTGGACCGCCAGTGGGAGACGGCCCAGGCGCTGCGGCAGCTGTGGGGCTCGCTGGGCGGCACGCTGTCGGGCGAGATCCGCGAGGGCGCGACGCCCGAAGGCGCCCGCGTGCTGGCGCAGCACCGCGACCGCCCGCTGGCCGAGCTGCTGCGGCCGGTGCTGAAGTCCTCGGACAACGCGCTGGCGCGGATGCTGTTCCTGCGGCTCGGCGCCTCGGCGGCGCAGCCCGGCGAGGACACCCGCGAGGCCGCCGTACGCGTCGTGCGCGAGTGGTTCGCCGCGCAGAAGATCGACACCACCGGCCTGACGCTGGAGAACGGCTCCGGCCTGTCGCGCAGCGAGCGCGCCTCGGCGGCGCAGCTGGCGGCGATGCTGCAGGCGTCGGCCCGCGGCGCGCACGGCCCCGAGTTGCTGGCCACCTTGCCGGTGGCGGGCGTCGACGGCACGCTGGTCCGTCGCATGAAGGGCACCGCGGCCGAGGGCCGCGCGCGGATGAAGACCGGCACCTTGCGCGACGTCGTGGCGCTGGCCGGCTTCGTGCCGGACTCGACCGGCAAGACCTGGATCGTCGTCGCGATCGTCAACGACGATCAGGCGGCCAAGGCGCGTCCGGCGATCGACGCGCTGGTGGACTGGGTGGCGCGGCGCTGATCCGCGTGGCGGGTCAGAAGCGACGCCACGGGGCGCGACTGGCCTGCGGCAGATAGCGATCGAGCAGGCGCAGGACATCGCCGCCGATGGCGGGATCGCTGCAGCTTTCCAACCGGTCCATGAGCGCGTTGAACTGGTCGCGATCCGGCAGCGGCAGCTGTCTCACAGGGTCGAACCGGCCCTGCTCGTACGCGTTGAAGAACGCATTCCGGTGGTGCAGGAAAAAGACCATCGCCTGCTGGGCGGGATCCTGGGCGACCTGTTCGATCGGCCGGCCATCCTTGTTGCCGATGCTCAGGAGGATGCGCTGGTTGGCGGACCAGATCCGATCGAACTGGGCGAGGCGTTCTTCGATGCCCGTCACATTGCCGGCCTGCGCCCGCGCCTTCACCCCTTTCGCCATGGTCTCGAGGTGCAGTCCCCATCCCCGGAGCGCTTCTCGCACCTGCGGCGTATAGGCGGTCGTCAGCGTCGCGGCGGCCCACCGCAGCCCGATGCGCCAGGTGCTTTCCCAATGGAGCGCAGCCTGCGCCAGTTCATCAGGAGTCCTTGAGACGCCAGCTGTGGCGGGGGTCGCGGTGCCGTCCGCCCACAGGCTGGCCGGCGGTGTCGCGGGGATGAATTCGGGGGCCGCCGGGTCCATGACAGCACCTTTCGGAAGAGTGGAGACGCCCGGTCAGTGGGCTGGGCCCACCGCGTCATCCGCGACCCTTCAGCGCACCGCCGGCGACAGCAGGCGCAGCGTGCCGGCCCGTGCGTCCATCTCGGCGGGCTGGCCCACCGGCACGGTGAACTTGCGCTTGATGTGGCCGATCATCGCGCCGCGGTAGACGGGCACGTTCAGCGGCAGGAAGTAGTCGTCGAAGACCTCGTCCAGCGTCAGCGTGCCGAAGTTGCCGTCGCCCGGTCCGCACTGCGTGAACTTGCCCAGCACGACGCCGGCGAGCTGGTCCAGCGCGCCGCACAGGCGCAGCGTCGAGAGCATGCGGTCGACGCGATAGATGTACTCGTTGACCTCTTCCAGGAACAGGATCGCGCCGCGCGTGTCGGGGAAGAAGGGCGAGCCCGCCAGCGAGCTCAGCACCGCCAGGTTGCCGCCGACCAGCGGCCCGCGGGCGAGGCCCGGACGCAGCGTGCTGATGCGGTCCTCGCGCTGGACCAGGTTGGCGCCGCGCTCGCCCTGCGGGTTCTGCAGCAGGTCCGCCTGCGCGTCCATCGCGACGGCGCGGAAGTGCTGGAGGGAGAACTCGTTCCACTCCGAGCCCGCGACCGGGCAGTGGAAGGTGATCAGCCCCGTCTGCCGGTGGATCGCGTTGACCAGGCTGGTCAGGTCCGAGAAGCCGCCGAAGAACTTCGGCTTGCGGCGGATCAGCGCGTAGTTCAGCTTGTCGACGATGCGGTTGCAGCCCGAGCCGCCGGTCAGCGCCAGGAGGCCGGCCACGTCGTCGTCGGCGAAGAAGTCGTTGATGTCGGCCGCGCGCTGGACGTCGGTGCCGCCGAACTGGCCGTAGCGCCCGCGCACGTTGGCGCCGAGCTTGACCTTGAAGCCGAGCGCCTCGAGTGCCTCGACGGCGATCTCCAGCGGCTCGCGCTCGTAGGTGGCGTTGGCGGGGCTGACGAGGCCGATCGTGTCACCGACCTTCAGCCGCCGTGCGCGCAGCGGCTCGGGCAGGGCCTTCTGGGCTTGTGCGGCTGGCAGCGCGCCGAGCGCGGTGGCCGCCGCAGTGGCGGCGCCGGTCAGGATCTGGCGACGGGAAGCGGTCATGGAGTCTCCGGAAGACGCTCAGATCACCAGCGGCAGCTCGCGGCGGACCCGTTCGCGGTCGCCGAAGTCGAAGTGCCACCACTCGGTGCTGATGGTCTGGAAGCCGGCGTGGCGCATCGCCGCGCGCAGCCAGCCGCGGTGGCGGAGCTGGTCGGCGGTGAGGCCGCCGGCGGCGAGCTGCTCGGCCTCGAACTCGGGGTGCGAGGCCGGCGTCATCTCGTCGAAGCCGGTGCCCATGTCGAGCTCGCGGCCCTCGGCGTCGAGCAGCGTGACGTCGACCGCCATGCCGAACGAATGGATCGAGCGCCGCGCAGGATGCGCGAGGTACCGGGTCAGCGGCGTGCCCTCGAGCTCGGCCCACAGCGCCTCCTGCACGCGCTGCGGCCGCAGCGCGTCCAGCACGACCAGCGTCACGCCGGGGCAGTGGCGGCCAAGGAACGCGGCGGCCTCCGCGACGGCGTCCGCCGATTCGCGGCGCAGGTAGGCGCAGTCCAGTCCGCCATAGACGTTGCGGCCGACGAAGTTGTCGGGCGTCGCGTAGCGCAGGTCCACCGCGATGCCGGGGATCGTCAGCAGCGAGCGGAACTCCGTGTGCGCGGCGATCTCCTCGCAGGGGATGGGCGGTGGCGTGGCGGTGGCGGCGTCGTCCGGGGTCATGCGAAGCAAGGCGTGGAAAGGGAGCAGGCGCCGCGGCGCGTCACTCCAGGCTCTCGAGGTTGGCGCGGGCGGCATCCCGCAGGTAGGTGACCAGCCGGCGCGCCGCTTGCGCCAGCGGTGCGCTGGCGGAGGTCAGCAGGTACAGCTGGATGCTCATCGACGGCGCCAGCGGGCGGACCTTCACGCGGGTGCGGTCGGCCGAGGCGGCGGTGAAGGGATCGACGGCGGTCATGCCGACGCCGGCTTCCACCAGCGCGCGGGCGAGCTGGTAGGTCTGGACGGTGATGCGGCTGTCGAGGTGGCGGCCCTCGGCCTCGCTGGCGTTGTGCAGCATGTGGCCGAGCGGGTCGTCCTCGGCCATCGCGATCAGCTCGGACTGGATCTCCTCCAGCGGCAGCGGGCCGGTGCCTTGCGCCTCGGGGCTGTGCATGGGGCACAGCGCCATCATCGTGCCGCTGGCCAGCACCTCGGCCTTGATGCCGGGGTGACGCGGGTCCTGCAGGCTGAGCGCGAGATCGGCTTCGCCGAGCAGCAGCGCGGAGACGATCTCGCGCGTGTGGTTGGTGCTGAGCTGGCAGCGGCTGCGCGGGAAGGCCTGCGCCCAGTGCGTCATCGCCGCGGGGATCACCGACGCGCCCAGCGTCGGCGTGGCCATCAGGCGCAGCGATTCGGATTCGCCGCTGCGCAGGTTGGCAGCCAGGCGCCGGATCGCGACGAGGTCGCGGTTGAGCTTGTCGATCTCGACGAAGAGCCGCTGCGCTTCCGGCGTCGGGTAGAGCTTGCCCCGGACGCGGTCGAACAGCGGCATGCCGAGCTGCAGCTCGCAGTGCTGCAGCACCTTGGTCACCGCGGGCTGGGAGATGTGCAGCAACTGCGCGGCGCCGCTGATCGTGCCGGCCTGCATGATCGCGTGGAAGACTTCAATGTGACGGAGCCTCATGTCGGCCCCCCGTCCGACGGGGACGTCGTCCGGCCCCCCGAGGGGGCCCGGCCCGGCGTGGGGCGGCCCGGCGCTCGGGCCGGCGCGCTAAGAAGGAGGGGAGGCTTATTCACGGTAGACGTTCTCGAAGACCACCCCGCCGTTCGGCTGCATCTTGAAGCCGCGCAAGTCCTTGCTGGTGGGGATGTACACCGTCGAGTGTGCCATCGTGATCCATGGCCGTTCGCGCTTGAAGATCTCCTGGGCCTTCTCGTAGAGCGCGATCCGCTGGCCTTGATCGGCCGTGGCGCGGGCGGCGTCGATGAGGCGTTCGAATTCGGGGTTGCAGAACTTCACGCCGGACTTGTTGGTGGCGCAGCTGAGGTTGGGCGTCAGGAAGTCGTCGGCGTCGCCGCTCTCGCCGGACCAGCCGCTCATGTAGACGGTGTGTTCACCGGCGTTGGCGCGCTTGAGGTACTCGCCCCATTCGTAGGTGCGGATCTGCGCGCGCACGCCGATGCGGGCCCAGTCCTGCTGGATCAGCTGCGCCATCAGCTGGCCGTTCGGATTCGTGGGCCGCGTGACCGGCAGCGCCCAGAGGTCGAGGTCCAGCCCGTTCGGGAAACCGGCCTGCTTGAGCAGCGCCTTGGCGCGATCGGGGTTGTATTCGTTCTTGATCGACCGGTTGTAGCCGGGGATCGCGGGTGGGAACGGATTCACCGCCTGCATCGCGTCGCCGCGCGGGAACAGCGCGCGGAAGATCGCGTCGCGGTCGACGGCGATGTCCAGCGCCTCACGCACGAGCCGGTTGTCGGTCGGCGCCTTGCGCAGGTTGAAGGACAGGTAGGAGATGTTGAGCGCCTGGATCTTCTCGAGCTTGATGCGTTCCGGATGGCGGTCGATCGCGGCCACGTCGATGTCGCGCAGCGGCGAGGTGATCTGGCACTCGCCCGCGAGCAGCTTCTGCACGCGGACCGGGGCCTCGCGGCTGATGCTGAAGATCAGCTTCTGCGTCTTCTGCGGATCGCCCCAGTAGTCGGGGTTGCCTTCCATGCGGACGACGTCGTCCTTCGCATAGCTGCGGAAGCGATACGGACCGGTGCCGATGGGCAGGCGGTTGATCTGCGACGCCTTGCCGTCGCGCAGCAGTTGCTGGCCGTACTCCGCCGACTGGATGCCGGCGAAGGCCATCGCGAACCAGGTGACGAAGGTGACGTTGGGCTGCGCCAGCGTGAAGCGGACGGTGCGGTCGTCGAGCTTCTCCATCTTCGCGATCGCCTTGGCCAGGCCGAGGTTCTGCGGATAGATGAAGTTGGCGGGGAAGGCCTTGTTGAACGGGTGCTCGCGGTCGAGGAAACGTCCGAAGGTGAAGAGCACGTCGTCGGCGTTCAACGTGCGCGTCGGCGTGAACCAGGGCCGGGTGTGGAAGTGGACGTTCTCGCGCAGCGTGAAGGTGAATTCGCGGGCGTCGGGGCTGATGGTCCAGCGGGTGGCGAGAGCCGGCTGCAGCGCGGTGCCGCCGCGCTCGAAGCGGACCAGCCCCTGGAACATCTGGTTGTTGACGTTGTTCGTGCTGGCCGAATCCCATAACCCCGGGTCGAAGCCCTCGGGGCTGGCGTCGGTGCAGTACACGAGCGGCTTGACCGCGGCGGCGCCGGCCGCGTGAGCGGCGGGGAATGCGGCGGACAGGAGCAGAGCCAGCGAGAGGGGGAGGACTGAGCGCATCGGGAGGAGGGCAAGCCGGCGCATTGTGGAAACGCCGCTCCCCAGGTCACAACTGAAATGGGCGGGTTGGACCATAACACTGGGTTATGTGGAATCAGTTGGCCCGCCTGATCCGGGAGAGCGTGAGCGCATAGGCAAGGCCGTCTTCCCGCTTCCCAATGCAGAAGACGATCACGATCAGGATGCCATCCTCGACGCGATAGATCAGGCGTATGCCTTGCTTGAGCAACTTGATCTTGTAGAAGCCTGCCAGTTCTCCATGAAGCGCAGACCCGGGCACGTGCGGCTTGTTCAATCGCTTGCCGAGCAGTCCTTTGAGAAGCTTCCGCACGGAGCCGTCCAGATTCAGCCACTCCCGCCATGCGTCCACATGGAAGCGGATGCCATAGCGGTGCCCTTTCAGCGGCTTTTCTTCAGAGGTCGTCAAAGTCCACCTCGACCAGCGGTGACTTGTCGGAAAGTCGCTCAATGGTCTTCCGGTAGGTGGCCTGATCGGCCAGGTCATCCATGACCGCTTCGTACAGGATCGGGTCCATCACGTAGAAGGCCGGCTTGCCACCGCGAAGCACCGTGATAGGTCGATGTTTCGCTGCTTCCAAGACGTTGCTCGTCTGCTTCTTGAATTCAGTCAGGCTGACGATCAGCTCGTGTTCGATCGTGTCCATATCGGCTCCTTGGGGCGAGTCGATTATGGGCGGGGTGCTTGAAGGAGGAGGGCACGGGCGGCCCGTTGCTGGCCAGGCGGTCTCGGGCAGACGGAATGACATGGAGGAGGCTCCAACGAATGGTGGGCAGCAATTTCACGCCTGTCCGATGTCGCCCGCAATCACCTCAACCAGCCGAATTGCTGACTCGAAAGCGCAGGTCGCTTTCACGCCTTCCATTCGATGTGATCAGTCCTCAGATCACATCGCAGGCCACAAGCCGCCCATCGATCTCCCGCAATTCCGGCCGCACCTCGGCGCAGCGCGCGACGGCCATCGGGCAGCGCTGATGGAACGCGCATCCCGTCGGCGGCTTCAGCGGGCTGGGCAGCTCGCCGTGGATGCGGATGCGCTGGCGGCGATCCGCCGGGCGCAGCGCCGGGGTGGCGCTGATCAGCGCCTGCGTGTACGGGTGCAGCGGCTTGGCGAAGACACGGCGCTTCTCGCCGTGCTCCACCACGCGGCCGAGGTACATCACCATCACCTCGTCCGCCACGTGCTCCACCACCGCCAGGTTGTGCGAGATGAACACGTAGCCGGTCCCGAACTCCTCCTGCAGGTCCATGAAGAGATTCAGGATCTGCGCCTGGATCGACAGGTCCAGTGCCGACGTCGGCTCGTCGGCGACGACGATGCCTGGCTGCATCACCATCGCCCGCGCGATCGCGATGCGCTGGCGTTGGCCGCCCGAGAACATGTGCGGGTAACGCTGCAGATGCTCCTGGCGCAGCCCCACCTTCGCGGCCAGCGCTTCGATGCGCTCCTGCCGCTCGGCGCGGCTCAGCGACGTGTTGATCACCAGCGGCTCGGCCAGCGTGGAGGCGATCGTCTTGCGCGGATTCAGCGCGGCGTACGGGTTCTGGAACACCATCTGCACGTCGCGCCGCAAGGCCTTGCGCGCCGACGCGTCGGCGGCGTCGCGGCCATGGATCCGCAGGTCGCCGGAGGTCGGCGTCTCGATGAGCGTCAGCGCCCGCGCCAGCGTGGACTTGCCGCAGCCCGATTCGCCGACCACGGCCAGCGTCTTGCCCGGCGACAGCGAGAAGCTCACGCCGTCGAGCGCCCGCACCGTCGCCTTCGGCGCGAGCCAGCCGCGGCTCACGCGGTAGTGCCGGGCGAGATCGCGCGCCACCAGCAGCGGTGCCGCATCGGCAGCGACCGGCTTGTCTGGCACGGCGCTCATGCGGTGGCCTCCTCGATCAAGGGATAGAAGCAGCGCACACCGTCGACGACCTCCGGACGCTCCGCGCGGCAGCGCGGCTGCACGCGCGGGCAGCGCGGCGAGAACAGGCACCCCGCCGGCCGGTCCAGCGCACCCGGCACGATGCCCGGCAGCGCCTGCAGCCGGCGCGCGCCGCGGTTGTGTTCCGGGATCGCCGCCATCAGCGCGGCCGTGTACGGATGCTTCGGGGACTCGAAGACATCGGGCAACGCGCCCGTTTCCACCACCTGGCCCGCGTACATGACGGCGACGCGCTGCGCCATCTCCGCCACCACCGCCAGGTCGTGCGTGATCATCACCAGCGCCATGCCCTGCTCGCGCTGCAGGCGCAGCAGCAGGTCCATGATCTGCGCCTGGATCGTGACGTCGAGCGCCGTCGTCGGCTCGTCGGCGATCAGCAGTTTCGGCGAGCACGCGATCGCCAGCGCGATCATCACGCGCTGGTTCATGCCGCCGGAAAGTTCGTGCGGATAGGCCTTCAGCCGGCTCGCGGCGTCGGGGATCTCGACCTGCTCCAGCAGCTCGGTCGCGCGCTGGCGCGCCGCGGCGCCGCGCAGGCCCAGGTGGGCGCGCAACACTTCCTCGAGCTGGTGGCCGACGGTGTAGCTCGGGTTGAGGCTCGCCAACGCGTCCTGGAACACCATCGCGATGTCCTTGCCGATCAGCCGGCGCCGCTGCGAGGCGCTCATGCCCAGCAAGTCCTGACCCTGGAAGCGCAGCGCGGTCGCGCTCACCTGTCCGGGCGGATCGATCAATCCCATCAGCGCCATCATGCTGACGGACTTGCCGGAGCCGGACTCGCCGACGATGCCCAGCACCTCGCCCGGCGCGACGTCGAGGTCGACGCCGTCCACCGCCGGGAACGCGCCGAAGCGCACGCGCAGGTCGCGGATCTCCAGCATCACGAGACCCTCTTCAGGCGGGGGTCGAGCGCGTCGCGCAGCCCGTCGCCCATCAGGTTGACGCTCAGCACCGAGAGAAGGATCGCCAGTCCCGGCAGCGTGACCACCCAGGGGGCGCGGACGATGTAGTCGCGCGCGGACGAGAGCATCGTGCCCCACTCCGCCATCGGCGCCTGCACGCCCAGGCCGAGGAAGCCGAGGCCCGCCGCCTCGAGGATCGCCGCCGAGAAGCTCAGCGACGCGTTGACGATCAGCGGCGCCAGGCAGTTCGGCAGCACTGCCGAGAACATCAGCCGCCAGGTCGACGCGCCGGCCACGCGGCTGGCGGTCACGTAGTCCTTGCCGAGCTCCGCCAGCGCCGCGGCGCGGGTGAGCCGGACGTACTCCGGCAGGCTGCCGACGGCGATCGCGATCACCGTGTTCGTCAGCCCCGGGCCGAGCACGGTGATCACGCAGATCGCCAGCAGCAGCCCCGGCAGCGCCAGCATCACGTCCATCACGCGCATGACGACCGGGGCGAGCAGGCGTTGATGGAACGCCGCCAGCAATCCCAGCAGCACGCCGGGGATCAGCGACAGCACGACCGACGCCAGGCCGATGCCCAGCGACACGCGCGCGCCGTGCAGCAGCCGCGAGAGCAGGTCGCGGCCGAGCTCGTCGGTGCCCAGCAGGAAACGGGTCTGTCCGCCGTCCATCCAGATCGGCGGCGTCAGCATGTGCTCGCGGTACTGCCGGACGGGATCGTGCGGTGCGATCCAGGGCGCGAGCAGCGCCGCCAGCGCGAGCAGCGTGAAGACGACCAGCGCGACGAGCGCGCCGCGGTTGGCGCTGAAGCCGCGCCAGAACTCGGCGAAGGGGCCGGGCGGCGCGACCGCCGCCGTGGCGGATGACGTGGTGGGGAGGGCGCTCATGGTCGTCTCATCCCTGCCATGTCCGCCGCCGGGCCGCCCCAAGGCGGACTGCGCCCCTCGGGGGCAGGAGCGGAGCGACTGGGGGGCTCATTTTCTGATGCGCGGGTTCACCACGCCGTACAGCAGGTCCACCAGCAGGTTGACCGCGATGAAGGTGCAGGCCGAGATCAGGATCCCCGCCTGCACCACCGGATAGTCGCGCCGCGCGATCGCGTCGATCAGCCACTTGCCGATGCCGGGCCAGCTGAAGATGGTCTCGGTCAGCACCGCGCCGGCCAGCAGGCTGCCGACCTTCAATCCGATCACCGTGATCACGGGGATCAGCGCGTTGCGCAAGCCGTGCACCAGCACCACCCGCGCCGGCGACAGGCCGCGCGCGCGGGCGCTGCGCATGTAGTCCTCGCGCAGCACTTCCAGCAGGCTGGAGCGCGTCATCCGCGCGATCACCGCCATCGTGCTGGTGCCCAGCACCAGCGCCGGCAGCAGCAGGTGCCGGAGCGCCGAACGCCACGCGCCTGCTTCGTCGTGCAAGGCCGCGTCGATCAGCATGAAGCCGGTGACGCGCTGGACGTCGTACTCGACCGCGATGCGGCCCGATACCGGCGTCCAGCCCAGGCCCACCGAGAAGAACATGATGAGGATCAGCCCCCACCAGAACACCGGCATCGAGTAGCCGACCGTCGCCACGCCCATCACGCCCTGGTCCAGCAGCGAGCCGCGTCGCAGCGCCGCGCCGGTGCCCAGCGCCATGCCGAGCACGATCGCCAGCAGCAGCGCGAAGAGCGCCAGTTCCGCCGTGGCCGGGAAGAGCGCGAGGAACTCGTGCGACACCGGCTCGTGCGAGACCAGCGAGCGTCCCAGGTCGCCATGCAGCAACCCGCCGACGTAGTCCGCGTACTGGCGCCACAGCGGCTGGTCCAGGCCGAGCTCGTGCATCAACCGCGCATGGGTGGCGTCGTCGAGCGCGCGCTCGCCCATCATGATCGCGATCGGATCGCCCGGCACCAGCCGGATGAGGCCGAAGGCGACCAGCGTCACGCCGATCAGGGTCGGCAGCAACGAGGCCAGGCGGCGGAGGAGGAAGTTCAGCAAGGCGGGCGGCGGCGGGCGTGCGGGGACGGGGTCAGCGGGGAACCATCAATACTCTGAACGCGGCCGGCTGTCCGCCGGCAGCGGCTTCTTCATCAGCAGGCCGCCGGGCGTCGTGACGACCTCCAGCAGCGCGGCCGTCTCCGCGTCCATGTTCCCGGAGAAGTCGGCGGGCCGGTACTTCATCTGGAAGGTGCTGATCACCTCGCGCGTGGCGGTGTCCAGCATCCCGGTCTGCGGCGTCTGATAGCCCACTTGCGCGAGCCGCTTCTGGAACCAGACGGCGTCCGGCACCGGCCCGACCTGGTAGATCGCCTGCTTGATCTGGACCTGCGTCGCGTCGGGCCAGGCGATCAGGCCGGCGTCGGCGAGCTGCTTCCACGGGAACTCCGGACCCGGGTCCTGCTTGCGGCCCGGCGCGATGTCGTTGTGGCCGAGGATGCGGTCCGAGCGGATGCCGTGGCGCGCGACGATCTCCTTGACCAGCTTGATCACGTCGTCGATCTGTTCCTGCGGATACGGCGCGTAGACGCGGCCCATCGGCGTCTCGGTGAAGCCGGGGTTCACGATCTCGATGCCGATCGAGGCCGAGTTCAGGTTGGTCGCGCCGCCCCAGTAGCTGACGCCGCCGTGCCAGGCGCGGCGGTTCTCGTCGACCAGCTGGTAGACCTTGGAGGGCTTCTCCTGCACCAGGTAGTGGGCCGAGACCTTGCCGCCGGTGGTCAGCACCTTCATCGACTTGTCGAAGTCGAGCACCGTGTAATGGAGGATCAGGAACTGCGCGCGGCTGTCCTGGTTCTCGGAGACGTGGGTGCGATCGATCTGCAACGTGCTCGTGGGCGTGGCGCAGGCCGCCAGCAGCGCGGCGGCGGCGAGGGTCAGGAGCTTGGTTTTCATGAGGCGAGCGCGGCCCGCCTCGCGGCGGCCAAAGCGGTGTCGGGTTGATGAACGGTGAGGGACAGGTCTTGCGGCAGGGCGTCGCGCAGGCCTGATTCGATCGCGGGATGCAATTGCAGCACACGTCCGGCGGCGCTGACGGGACGCACGCCCAGACGGCGCACGAGCGCCAGCGGCAGCCGGGCGAGTTCGCGGCCGGCGCGATGCAGCAGGGCCAGCGCGTCGGCGTCGTCATCCGCCGCGGCGCGCGCGACGGCCAGCGCCAAACGGCCGATCGAGCCGCGGCGTGCCGCGCTGTCGCCGCCGTACATGAAGGCGCGCGTCGTCGGCCAGTCGGCGCCGCCGAGTTCGTCGAAGAGATGCTGCGCGAGCCGGGAATCGTTCCAGGCGCCGGGTGATTCGTCCTCGCGGCGCCAGACCAGCGCGAGCGCCTCGCGCGCGATCCACTGGCCGCCGCCTTCGTCGCCCAGCAGCGGACCGCGGCCGCCGGCGCGGTGCAGCGTGCCGGCCTCGTCGATGAAGGCCGCGATCGCGCCGGTGCCGGCGTAGACGAGGTAACCCTCGCCGGGTTGGAACAGCGCGTGCCAGGCCTGGGCGATGTCGCTGTCGCACTGGATCTGCGCCGGCGCCAGGCCCAGCTGTTGCGCGAGCAGCGCCCGCAGCTGCCGACCGGCGGGGCCGTCCGGTTCGCCGAGTCCGGTGATGCCGGCCTGAAGCCCGTGCAGGGCGCCGGGCGCCGCATGCGACAGCACCGCGGCGGCGAGCGATTGCAGCGTCTGCGTCAGCACGACGCGGCCGGCGCTGGTGTCCAGCAGCAGCGCGGTGAATCCGCCGACCTCGCCGCGTGCGACCAGGGTGCCGTCGGGGCGGGCGAGGGCCCAGCGTGTCTGTGTGCCGCCGGCGTCCAGGCCCAGTCCCAGCGGCCCGGATGACATGCCCGCGCGTACCGGCGCTGGGCGGTCAGGCGCGAGGGAATCGGCGGTGGCGGAGGGCGTCGGACTCATGGCGGCGTTGGCGCGCGGAGCTTACGAGGGGCTCCGTGCGTTCGCCATTGTCAATGCGCGTGGCAGGTATGAGTCAGGCTCATGGGCCGGAGAGGGTCAGGCATCGCTTCCCGGCGGGGCCTGTACCGCCGGCGGCCGGACGAAAAAAAACCGCGCCGGAAGGGCGCGGTTTTCGTGCGAAGCGGCCGGAGCCGCTTCGGTGCGACGACTTAGAAGTCGGCGCTCAGGCTGACCGACGCAAAGCGCGGGGCGCCCAGGTAGTAGAACACCGTGTTGGAGGCCTGCAGCACCGTGCCGGAGCTCGGGTTGCGGTAGGCGGTATTGCCGATGTTGCTGACGTTCAGGCGCAGCTGGACGTTCTTGACCCAGTCGTTGACGTTGCCGAAGTTGTAGCCGGCGTCGAAGTCGCCAACCCAGTATGCCGGCACGACCTCGTCGTTCACCAGCGTGCCCATCTGCGTGCCGGTGCGCTTGACCTTCACGCGGCCGTAGAAGCTGCCATAGGTGTACTGCACCGACATGCCGAAGATGGCGTCCGGCGTCAGCGTCATCTTCTTGCCCTTGGTGGGCAGGGTGACGGTGGCCGACTGGCGGAGGTCGTTCTTCACCTCGCTGTCCTGCAGCGTCAGCGAGCCGTAGGCGGAGAAGCCCTTGAACGTGCCCGAGCCGACTTCCATTTCCAGACCACGGGTGCGCACGCGACCGATGTTCGTGTACACGCTGTTCAGGGTGTTCGGATCGTAGGCGTTGCCTTGGCGGTCCTTGAAGTCCACGTTGAACACCGTCGCCGACAGCGAGATGTCCTTGGACTGGTAGCGGTAGCCGATGTCGGTGTTGATCGAGGTCTCGGCCTTGGGTGCCAAGCGCAGGGTGGCGACGTTGTTCGCGACATTCACGTTCGTGCCGGTGAACGCGAAGTTCGGCGGCGCGCGGAAGTTCTTCGCGACGTTCATGAAGATCTGCTGGCTCGGCGTGATCTGGTAGCGGACGCCGACCTGAGGAAGGAACTCGTTGTAGCTCTTCTGGAAGTTGTAGTCCGCCGTCACGCCTTCGTTGGCGAAGTTCTTGACGTCACGTTTCACGTAGGGGGTGCGGAAGCCCAGCATCAGCAGGCCCTTGTCCTCGGCGAACGACCAGTTGTCGTTGGCGTAGAACTGGCCGGAAGTGCTGATGGTCTGCCAGTCGCGGCCCTGATAGCGGCTGCCGTCCGGACGCAGGATGTAGTCGGTGTTCAGCCAGACGCTGGACAGCTCGCCTGCGTCGCTCACGCGCACGCCCGGCTGGGTCTGCTTGTGGTTGGCGCGCTCGATCCAGACACCGGCCTTCAGCGCGTGGTCGCCCAGCTGCGTGTTGATTTCGGTGGTGACGCCGGGACGTACGGTGCGGGTCACCGAAGCGCGACCGACGATGATGGTGTCGCGCGTGTCGCCGTCACCGTTCAGGTCCATGCTGACCTTGGTGCCGGTCGCCGGGTTCAGGAAGGTGTTGGTTTCCGCCAGCGTGGTCTGCTGCACGCCACCGTTGCCGAAGCCGTACCACAGGTACGGCTGGACCTTCAGGTAGGTGTTCTCGGCCACCTTGAACGAACCCGAGACCGACACGATCGCGTTCTCGAACGGGTTGTTGGCCAGCTTGTAGTACGCCGGCGAAGGCAGGTAACCCGAGGCGGCTTCGTTCTGGACGGTGCCGTTCACCGGGGTCAGGTGGCCGGGGAACTTCGTCGAGAAGTCGAAGTTGTAGCCGTTGGCGCGGATCTGGGCCAGGCTGATGCTGTTGATGTTGTTGTTGATCGCGCGGTTGTAGAGCACCGAGCCCAGGATCACGTTGTCCTGGTTGATATCCCAGCGGAAGGCCGCGTCGATGTGGTCCTTCTTGGCCGAGCCCTCGCCCTTCCACTTGTCAGCCTCGGTGTGCGAGAAGCTGACGAACACCTTGGCGCTGTTGTTGAAGAAGCGGCCGGTGTCGTAGCGCAGGAAGGTGCGGGTGTAGCTCAGCTGACCGAGGCCCTGGCTGACACGGATGCGTTGCTTGTCTTCCGGGTCGCAGCTGGTGACAGTGACGTTGCCGCCCGTGGCGCCGGCGTTGGGCGAGTCCACGTCCGGGGTGCCCTGCGCCAGCGATTGCGTGCACAGGTTTTCCTGGTCGGCGTATTCCTGCGGGTACACGGCGTAGCCGCCCGAGTCGTTGACCGGCACGCCGTTGATGATCATGCCCATCTGGTCGGCGCCGAAGCCGCGGACCGTCAGGCCGCCGCCGAACAGGCCGGTTGCGTCGTAGTTGAAGGTGTTGACGCCCGGCAGCAGGGCCAGGGCCTGGAACGGGTTGCCCGAGGCCAGGTTCTTGTCGATGGAATCACGGGTGACGGTGGAACGGCTCTTGGCCGTGTCCTCGTTCAGCATCTGGCCGGCGGCCAGCTTGCCGCCGCTGCCCACGATCGTGATCGTGCCCAGACGGACCTTGTCTTCCTTGGCGCGCGGCGCGCCGTCATCGGCGGACGTGTCGGCGTCCTTCTTGGCTTCCTGGGCCATGGCCGGCATGACGGCGACCAATGCCGCAGCGGCTGCCAAGGCGGTTTTGCGGAAACCCGACCAATTCTTCTGACTCATTCCTGCGCTCCTGTGCGACGAGACCAAACTGAACTAACAACTGAAACCCTGGTGCAGCTGGGGAGGGCTTCCCGCCCCTCCGTCGGCAGATTCTTCGCGCAACCGTTTTCGTCCATCGAAGTCCTGAACTTCTCAAGCTCGCAAACGTTTTACGTTGGTTTTTCCGGCCCAGGAAAACATCCTCGGCCAAGCTCTGCTCGTACCAGCCCGCGTGTGTCGGGAGCCGTCTTGCCGCGGCTCCTCCTTCATCTCAAGCAAAAAGCCTACCAGTCGAGACAGCCCCCAGCAATGCGGCGAAATCCGCCGTGCGGGGGGCTTTTCGCGCTTGCGGGCCCTGTTGCTGGGCGGATTCCGGAGGCTCCGGCAACCGCCTTGGCGATGCACGGGCGTGAGTCTCTTTGCGGGATGTTGTGGGTTTGTGACAAGGAATGACAGGGGCGCCAGGCCGTTCCCACCTGTTTGTCGAACGCGACGGAACGGGCGGAGCGCGCCCTGAAACGGGCTCTTCCGGGCTATTGGCGCACCAGGGCGATACAGGGTTTCCACGGAGTCTGGGCGCGCCCCCGCGCTGACTCGTCGTTGCGTGGAATCGACAGTTTTGGGCCAGTAACGTTCAATTCGAGAACGTTGCTCGCGGCCCTTCGCGATTGACGGCGTTGACCGCGCTGGCGCTCAGCAGCCAGCCGTCGCCGATGGCGCCCAGGTCGCCGTCAGGGCCGATGAGGTCGAAGCGCCAGGGCGAGTCGACGCGACGCGCCTCGCGCCTCCACAGGGCAAAGGCGCGGGGCGGGGCGCCCTCCGGGGCGGACAGTCGGAGGCGGCCGTCGGCCAGACGTTCCAGGGTGACGGCACCGCAGGCGGGGGCGGTCAGCCACGGCGTTTCAGGCGGCAGGGCGGGATGAAGGTAAGCGCCGGCTCGCAAGGTATCCGCGATGTTCCGGCGGTTCTTCAGCAATGCGACCATGCTGAAGTGCAGGTGTCCGCCGGTCGACGGCGCGGTGCGCATGATTTCGATCTGCGCCGGGATCTCATCGCTCGGCCAGCCTTCGGCCTCGTTGGCGGCCCGGCTCGTGAACAGGCCCGGCCAGACATGCCGCCCCAGCGGATTGACGCCCTGCCAGGCGCGCATCAGCGGCTCGAAGGCCTGCGGTTTCTGCGCGCGGGGCCAGTAGAGCTGCGGCGCCACATAGTCGAGCCAGCCCATCGCCATCCAGTGCTCGACGTGGGCATAGAGCTTGTCGTACTGCGAGAACCCCGTGATGCCCGCCGGGCGCAAGTCCGGGCGCGGCAGACCGAACGGGCTGATGCCGACGCGCGCGGTGGGGCGCAACTCGCGGACCAGCTCGTACATCCGCCGCACCAGTTGGTCGACGTTGTCCCGCCGCCAGTCCGCGCGCGCGAGCGTCCCGCCGCCGTGCAGGTAGCGCAGCCAGCTCGCGTCGTCGGGGAAGTCGATGTCCTGCTTGGCCGCGTCCTGGACCGGGTAGGGATAGAAGTAGTCGTCGATGTGCAGGCCGTCGACGGCGTAGCGCGTCAGCAGGTCGCGGCAGACGGCCAGCGTGTGATCGGCAGCGGCCGGCTCGCCTGGATCGATCCAGAGCTGGTCGCCGTACTTCTTGACCCACTCGGGCCGGGTGCGGCTCAGGTGCGTGGCGGCGGGCGCGGACTTCCCGCCGCTCTGCTTCGCGCGGTACGGGTTCAGCCAGGCGTGCAGCTCGAGGCCGCGCGCATGCGCCTGCTCGATCCACAGCGTCAGCGGGTCGTAGCCCGGTCCCTGGCCCTGGACCCCGGAGAGGTACTCGCTCCAGGGTTCCAGCGTCGACCGGTAGAGGGCATCCGCACTGGTGCGCACCTGCAGCACGATCGCGTTCAGGCGCAGCGCGCGGGCGCTGTCGAGGATCGCGTGGATCTCGGCGATCTGCGCCGCGTCGCTCAGGCCGCGACGGCTCGGCCAGTCGATGTTGGCGACGGTCGCGACCCAGGCGGCGCGGAACTCGCGCGGCGCCGGCGGCGGCGCATCGTCGGGCGCGGGACCCGGCAGCGCGGGCAGCGCCTGGGGCCGGGCGGTGCCGCAGCCCGGGAGCGTGCTCAGGGAACCCAGCACCGGCGCGGCCAGGGCCGCGGTCATCCACTGTCGTCGTCGCATTGAAGGCTCTCACCGGGCGGCGCCGCAGGGGCCGCTCACACTTTCACGATCCAGCCGCGCCGCCACATCGCCCACGCGATGCCGTAGAACACCGCCACGAAACCGATGGCGAACAGCAGCGACGCGAAGCGCGGATCCACCGGCAGCGCGCGCAGCGGCGCGACAAGCCAGGCCTTGAGCGTGACGCCCTCAGCGACGTGGATCAATCCGAGCAGCCGCGCCACCAGGCCCGACAGCGCGAAGAGGAACAGCGCGTTCATGCCGAACACCACCAGCGGGCGCAAGCGTCCCGCCATCGCGTCGCGCATGCGCGGCAGGGGCGCGGCATCGAGCAGCCAGTAGAACACGCCGAAGACCAGGCACCCCCAGCCCGTCGTGAGGAAAACGAAGGCGGGCGTCCAGAGATTCTTGTTGATGGGCAGGGTCCAGGCGTCGAGTACCTGCGCGATCCACAGGCAGGCAAGACCTGACACCATGAACCAGGCGGCCTTCTCGCCGGGATCTCGACCGCGCAGCGCCAGCCAGCGTCCGGCGAGCAGGCCGGCGATCTGGCTCGCGACGGCGGGCAGCGTGCTCAACAGGCCTTCGGGGTCCCAGGTCTTGCTCTTCGCCCAGAGGTGGCCGCCGAGCAGCGTCCGGTCGAGCCAGGCGCCGACGTCCTCGCCCGGCTGCAGCGAGCCGCGATGCCAGACGCCTTGCGCGTCCGGCACGGCGACGAAGGTCTGCACCAGGCCGTAGCCGAGGAGCAGGCCGATGAACCACGCGAGCTGGGCGCGCCAGCCGCACCACAGCGCGATCGGCGCGACCAGGATCGTGATCAGGCCCAGCCGCTGCAGCACGCCGGGGATGCGCAGTGTCTCGAAGTGGAAGAAAGGGAAGAGATTCAGCGCCAGCCCGATGAGGATGATCGTGGCGCCGCGTCGCCCCATGTGGCGCAGCAGGGCGACGCGATCGGCCGCCTGGCCGCGGCGGGCCAGGCTGAAGCTCATCGAGATCCCGCTGATGAAGACGAAGAACGGGAAGATCCAGTCGGTGAAGGTCCAGCCGTGCCAGGCGGCGTGCTCGAGCGGCGCGTAGAGCTGCGACCAGTCGCCCGGGTTGTTGACCAGCAGCATGGCCGCGATCGCGAAGCCGCGGAAGGCGTCGAGCGACAGCAGGCGGTCGCTGCCGCCGTGGCCGACACCCTGACCGGCGCCGGTCGAGGCGGCACTCACGCGGTGGACTCCTTGCGGCCGAAGTTCTCGGGGATCCTGATGAGGGCGGTCATGGCCAGCGACGGGACCGTCGCGATCAGCACCCACGCGAAGAAGTGCGGATAGCCGAGGTGATCCTGCAGCCAGCCGCTCCACATGCCCGGCAGCATCATGCCCAGCGCCATGAAGCCGGTGCAGATCGCATAGTGGGCGGTCTTGTGGGCGCCCTCGGCGACCAGGACCATGTACATCAGGTAGGCCGTGAAGCCGAGCCCGTAGCCGAACTGCTCGACCGCCAGCGCCGCGCTGATGACGGCGAGGCTTCCCGGATGCGCGTAGGCCATGACCAGGAACACGACGTTGGGCAGGTGCATCGCGAGCACCAGCGGCCAGAGCGCCTTCTTCAGGCCGACGCGGGAGATGATCCAGCCGCCGAGCAGACCGCCCAGCGTCAGCGCGATCAGGCCGACCGTGCCGTAGGCCAGGCCGACCTGCTTGTTGGTCAGCGCGAGACCGCCCTTGTCCAGCGGGTCGAGCAGGAAGGGCGTGGCGAGCTTCAGGAGCTGCGCTTCCGGGAATCGGTAGAGCAGCAGGAAACCCAGCGTCACCGCGAGTCCGGGCTTGCGGAAGAACGCGGCGAAGATCCGGAAGAAGGTGCCCGGATCGCGCTGGTCGCGGGGGAGCGGGGCATCGACGGCCGGGCGCGGCAAGCGCCACAGGTGATACGCCGCGAGGAGCAGGAAGGCGCCCGCGAGGACCGCCATCACGCCCTGCCAGGCGAGCACCCAGCTGTCGCCGCGGTCGTGCAGCTCGCCGGCCAGCCAGACGAGGCCGCCCTGGCCGCCGATGTTGGCCACCCGGTAGAAGGTCGAACGCACGCCGACGAAGGCGGCCTGCTCATGCTTCTCCAGCGCGAGCAGGTAGAAGCCGTCGGCGGCGATGTCGTGCGAGGCCGAAGCGAAGGCCATCAGCCAGAGCACGGCGAGCGACATCTGGAACGCGCGCTCCATCGGCAGCGTCAGCGCCACCATCGCGAGCGCCGCGCCGACGGCGAACTGCAGGGTCACGACCCACAGCCGTTTGGTGCCCAGCATCTCGACCAGCGGCGACCACAGCGGCTTGATCACCCAGGGCAGGTAGAGCCAACTGGTGTAGAGCGCGATGTCGGTGTTCGAGATCTCCAGGTTCTTGTACATGATGACCGACAGCGTCATCACGACCACGTACGGCATGCCCTGCGCGAAGTACAGCGTGGGCACCCAGTGCCAGGGGCTGCGAGCGCCCGGGGCGGCACCCGACGGAAGGGAAGAAGCGTGCATGACGCTCAGTGTCGGCGCAAACCGGGAGGGCGTCGCATCGGGGATTGCAGCGCTTGCGTGCGAGGACCGTGCAGGGCCGGCGGGTGTGAGCTCGGCGATCAGCGATCGGCGAGCGCGCCTCGCACGTCGCCGGCGTGTCGCGCGAGCAGCGCCAGCGCCCCGGCCGCGTCGAGCTGACGCAGCAGCATCACGACGGCCGTCTTCACGTGGAAGCCGCATTGATCGAGCGCCGCGCGCGCGGCGGACTCGTCGGCGCCGGCGGCGCGCATCGTCAACGCGACGGCGCGCCGGACCAGCTTCGCGTTGGTGGCCTTCATGTCCACCATCAGGTTGCCGTAGACCTTGTGCAGCCTGACCATCAGCGCGCTGGAGAACGTGTTCAGCGCGATCTTCTGCGCGGTCCCTGCCTTCAGGCGCGTGCTGCCGGAGATCACCTCGGCGCCGGTGTCCAGCAGGACCGGATGCTCGCCGGCGGCCAGCACCGCGGCGCCGGGGTTGTTGGCCATCGCGATCGTCAGGCAACCGGCGGCGCGCCCCGCGGCCAGCGCGCCCAGCACGTAGGGCGTGTGGCCCGAGGCGGCGATGCCGATCAGTACGTCCTGCGGCGTGGGCGCGAGCGCCTCGATGTCGCGACGGCCCTGGGGCTCGTCGTCCTCCGCGCCTTCGACGGCGACGAACATCGCGCCTTCGCCGCCGGCCAGCACCGCCACCGCGCGGTCACGCGGCCAGGAGAAGGTCGGCACCAGCTCGACGCTGTCCAGCACGCCCAGCCGGCCGGAGGTCCCGGCGCCGGCATACAGCAGCCGGCCGCCCGCCGCGATGCGCGGCAACGCCGCGTCCACCGCCGCGGCCAGCGCGGGCGCCGCCGCCCGCACCGCCTCCACCGCCGACCGCTGGTCGTCGATGAAGACCTCCATCAGGCGGGCACTGTCGTACAGGTCCAGGTCTTGATGGTGGGCGCTGGGGGTTTCGGTCTTCAGAGGGTGGGACATGGCTCGGCCGGAGCGGAAGGGGAGGCCCGCAAGGTGCGGCCTACTCTAGTGGGGAGACGGCCTCCGCTGCCAATGAAACGCGGCGGGAGCGTCATAACCCACGGTAATCCAAAAGCCTCATCGGCGTCCGTTCGTGCGGCCCTCGGCGTCCAGCACGGACTGGATCACCTCGGCGAGGGCCACCGGCGTGGGGGCGGCGTCCAGCTCGATCAGGACCATGTAGCCGCGGTCGCGGCCCTGCGCGGTGAAGGCCTGCAGCAGGGCGATCTGGTCGCTGTGCACCATCACGCCGTCCGGGGACCAGTACTCCATCGCCACCAGACAGCCGTCCGACGGCGTGCCGGGGTAGTAGCGGCTGCCGGCGTAGTAGCGCGGATCGATCGTGCTGCCATGCATCAGCATCTCGTCGCGTCCGGCGCGGCCGGCGAGCCAGGCTTCCTGCAGCGGCGCGTAGTCGCGCCATGACGCCGGCAGCAAGGCCCGGTAGCGGTCCAGCGACCAGGCGGGCTCGTTCGGGCCCGGGGTGCGCTGCTCGTATTCGGCCACGCTCGCTTCGCCGGGCACCTTCGTGTGCAGGTACGGGGTGGGGCCGATCCAGATGTTGGACGCCGCGCGTCCCGCGCCCTGGATCGTGAAGAGGCCTTGCGGCGTGTTGCCCAGCGTGATCGTGCCCGGCAGGCCGCTGCTGGACAGCGCCAGTTGCTCGATGTTGAACAGGCCGCCGTCGGGACGCCGCACGAAGCGGCCGTCGGCTTGTCGCACCAAAGCCAGACCCATCTGCTGGCGGCCAGGCCGCTGGAAGCTGAACACGACAGGATGGCCCGGACGGATCGCCAGCAGGTCGGCCAGCGGCGGACGCGCCGGCTGCGGCACGCCCTGCGCGGTGGACACCGCCTGTGCGAGCGCCTGCAGGCGTGGCTCGTCGCGGTCACGCTGCGCAAGCTGGGACTGGATCAGTGCCAGGTCCGCGGGCTGGCGCGTCTGCATCAGTGCGTAGGCGGCGATCGCGAATTCGCGCGGCGTGGTCAATCGCGGCAGCAGCGGGCGCAGCAGCGGCGCGGCGTCGACCGCGTAGAGCGTGTACGCGGCGGTCAGCAGCGGACGCTGGATGTCCGCCGGTTGGCTGTCCAGCGCCGGCAGCGCCGCGAGCAGCGCGGGTCGGGCGGTGTCGATCTCGGTCCGGTAGTGGGCGACGAGACGAAGGGCCTGGGCGAACTCGCGCAGCGCGGCGCCGTCCTGCGGCGCGGCCAAGGCCTGCGCGGAGGCCGTCCGGATGCGGGCGCGGTCAGTGCTCCACCGGTCCTGGGCCTGGACGGCGGAGCCGACCGTCGAGCGGAACTGCTCCGGTCGCAATGCTTGCAGTGCCGCCGGGCTGAAGGCGCCGCCCGGTGTCGGCTCGGGGGACGGTGCCGGCGTCCGGGGCAACTGCGAGCAGGCCGCCAGAAGCAGCGGCGCGACCAGCGCGGCCCAACGGGGCCAGGACTTGCCCGGCGCATGGTCGACCAAGGGATACATCTGCATGGCGGCCGATTCTAGGGACGCGGGGCGGAAAGTTCTGCCATGTGGACCCAGGAACGCTGTTTGCACTCGACGGCCCGACTGAACAAGGGCCAAGCACAATGATGTCGATCAGGGAGTTCCGCCGCCGTCTGGCAATGGCGATGACATGGGCGGCCGCCGCGCTGGCGGCGCTCATCGCGGCCATGCCGCAGGACGCGTCCGCGCAGATCGCGGCATTGCCGGCGGAGAACCCGGCAATGTCGGCGGCCTCGTCGGCCAGGACGCCGGCCGATTGCGCCCTGATCCGCGACAACGATGCGCGTCTGGCTTGTTATGACCGCCTGAACGGCCGGGCCCCCGACGCGCCGCCGCCCTCCGCGGCGGCCCAGGTCCGGCTCCAGCCGGTGCCGGCCGCCTTGCCGGTGGCCGCCGCGGCGAGTTCGCCGCGTGTGGACGATCCCTGCACGCGTCTGCCGGAGGCCTCCGGCAGCGCCCGCAACTACCTCGGCTCGACGCTGTCGGAGCGCTGGGAACTGTCCTGCCGCGACCAGATGCCGCGCTTCCTGCCGCGCCCCCACCGGCCGGTCTACCTGTTGCCGGTGTCGTGGACCTCGCGATCCAACCGGACCCCGGCGCCGTCCTCGTCGGAAAGCCCGGACAACGGCGTGGTCCAGGCGCTGGACCTGGACAAGAACGAGGCCAAGTTCCAGATCAGCCTGAAGTCCAAGATCTGGGCGTTGGACGATCACGGCACCCTGTCGGTGTGGGGCGCGTACACGCAGAACTCGCGCTGGCAGATCTACAACGGGCGCGAGTCGCGACCGTTCCGCGAGACCAATTACGAGCCCGAGCTGATCGTGACCCACGGCACCGACGTCGAGCTGCCGTTCGGCTGGAAGGCCAGCATGGTGGGCCTGAGCCTGAACCACCAGTCCAACGGGCGGGCGGTGCCGCTGTCGCGCAGCTGGAACCGGGTGATCGGCGAGCTCAGCCTGGAGCGCGGCGAGACCACGGTGAGCCTGCGCCCCTGGTGGCGGATCCTCAACACCGGCAGCGACGACAACCCGGGCATCCAGGACTATGTCGGCCGCGGCGAGATGCTGGTGACGCAGAAGCTGGGCCGGCACGTCCTGGCCCTCACGGCGCGGCACAGCCTGAAGGGGGGCGATCGTTCGCGCGGATCGGCGCAGCTGGAGTGGGCCTTCCCGATCGGCGGCGGGCTGCACGGCTACCTGCAGCTGTTCAGCGGCTACGGGGAGAGCCTCATCGACTACAACTTCCGCGAGTCCCGGATCGGGCTGGGGGTGTCGGTCGTCGAGTGGCGCTGATGCCTCTTCCTGGGGCTTTGATTCGATGAATATGGCGCACAGGTCGGGGCAGTCCCCATCGTCAGCCCGGTGCGGCTGGACTAGGCTGCGCGGATGTCCGCATTCATCGACACCTGCGTGATCTGGGTCGTGGTCTACCGCCTGGACGGGCGCGACCGCCAATGGGTCCGTGCGCTACCGCCCACGACGGAGGCGCAGGTGCGCGCGCTGCTGCTGGAGGAGCTCGACGAGCTCTACGGCGCGCGTTCGGAACTGGTCTCGCTGCGGCAGGCCGAAGACGCCGAACGCGCCACGCTCATGGCCGGCGGGCTGCCGATGTGCCCGGTCGCCACCCCGCCGGGACCCGCGTCGGGCTGAACCGGCGGCCCTCGGGCGATCGATGATCGCCCGCCGCGGTGGCGGCGAAACCACAGACCCGGGCGTCCTTCCGGCGCCGTCACGGTTTCATGTCGGTTTCATCGCGGTTACGGCCCCCGGCCCGAAGGCATCACGCGAGAATTCCGCGCGTCGTGTCCACCGCTGTCAGCGGCGGCGCGGACCTCCCTGCCGCCGCCGTCCATGTCGTCCCCCTCATCCCATTCGCCCCCCACGCCGTCGCCCCGCCTGTTCGCACTGGCCTGGCCGCTGTTCCTCGAGCTCTGCCTGGGCATCGCCATCGGGGTGATCGGGACGATGCTGGCGGCGCGGATCTCCGATCCCGCCGGCGCCGCATTCGCCCTGGCCAACCAGCTGGCGGCGACGCTGTTCATCCTGTTCCGCATCATCGGCGCCGGCATCAGCGTGGTGATCACGCAGGCGCTGGGCGGAGGCCGTCGCGCGGTGGCCGATGCGACGGCGCGGGCGGCGCTCGGCGCGAGCACCTGGCTGGGCGGCGTCACGGCGCTGATGGCGCTGCTCTTCGCGGGGCCGCTGCTGCGATTGATGAATGCGCCGGCGGAGGTGCTGCCGTTGTCGCAGCCCTTCCTGATGGCGCTGGCGCCGGCCATGATGCTCGACGCCTGGAATGCCTCGATGGCGAGCGTGATGCGCGCCCACCTGCGCAGCCGCGACACCCTGATGGTGCTGGTGGCGATGCAGGTGGCGCAACTGCTGCTGTCGATCACGTTGATGCCGCAGCTCGGCCTGCCGGGCTTCGCGGTGGCGCTGGCGGTGAGCCGGGCGTTCGGCCTCGGCCTGCACGTGTGGCTGTGGCGCGCGCGGCTGGACCTGCGGCCGAAGGCGTCGGACTGGTGGCGCCTGCCGCGCGCGGAGCTTGCCGGCGTGCTGCACATCGGCCTGCCGGGCGCGGCGGAGAACATCGCCTACCGGCTGGCCTACATGGTGAGCGTGGCGATCGCGGGGCACCTCGGCGCGTCGGCGCTGGCGGCGCACAGCTACACCTCGCAGCTGATGTACTTCGTGCTGCTGCCAGGCCTGGCGACGGGCTTCGCGGCGGAGATCGTCGTCGGCCACCTGATCGGCGCAGGGCAGCTGCACGAGGCGCACCGCCTGGTGCGACGCGCACTCGCCCGCGGGCTCCTGATCAGCGTCGTGGTGGCGGCCGGTGCGGCGGCGGCCTCGCCGTGGCTGCTGCAGATGTTCACGCACGACCAGAAGATTCTCGCCAGCGCGGTGGTGCTGATGTGGATCACGGTGATCCTGGAGCCGGGGCGGACCTTCAACCTCGTCGTCATCAACGCGCTGCGCGCGGCGGGCGACGCGAAGTACCCGGTGATGGTGGGCGCGGGGTCGATGCTCCTCGTGCTGGCCGGCGGCAGCTGGCTGCTGGGCGAGGTGCTGGGACTCGGCCTGGTGGGCCTGTGGATCGCCTACGCCGCCGACGAGTGGATCCGCGGCCTGCTGATGTGGCGCCGATGGGCGCGGCTGGGCTGGGTGCCGCAGGCGAGGGCGGTGCATCGGCGACTGCGTCTGGCGGCACGGGGCCACTGAGTCGCGACCGCCACCGTGGTGCCGGGATTTCGCGGCACTGAGCCCGGCGTTCGTCAGCGCAGCGCGGCGTGGATCCCGGTCTCACCGTCGGCGAAATTGACACTCCCGCGCGCGTGCCGATCGCGGCACTGAAAATTCTCAATGCCCATCGCCACTTGCCGCGCTGGCCCGGGGCTTGCTGCGTCTTGCGTGCCGGTCGCGCGCAGACGCGTCGGCGAGGAGCAGGGGGGTGACAACACGCCCCGCGGCGTTCGCCGGCAAGGTCGGCGGACCCGGCGGAGTCGAGGGGATCGTCATGCCCATGCTTGCCTCCTTCGTCCTCGCCGCAGCCGCGGCTTCGACGGCGATGCCGTCTTCCGCGCCGCCGTGCGCACCCGCCCGGCCCGAATTGCTGCGCGACGACGCGTCCGCCGCGAGCGGTCTGGACCGCTACACCGATCTCAGTCCCGACGTCCGGAGGCAGCTCGCCCAGCGCATCGCGGACCTCCGCGTCGACGACCTCGTCATGCTCGGCCGCGCCGGCGTCAGCGGGCAGTACCGCTATGACGACGAGATCCGCCACGCGCTGATCGGCGGCCAACTCTGCGACCGGCTCGATCTGTCCGCGTGGAAGGCCTCCGACGAGGCCAGCGCATTGGTGTTCTGCGAAGGCGACCACTGCGTGGCGATGACCGTCGACGGCCGCATGCTCGCGCGCCTGACGCGTCGCAAGCCCGATGCCTTCGACGCACTTGCGCAGGCGCTGCGTGTGCGCCCCGGGGGACCGCAGTCGGCGCTCGAGATGCCGCCGCCCGCCGCCGGGACCGCCAACGGCTGGGCGCGCCAGCGCGTGCTCGTGCAGATGCGGGCCGGCCTGGGCGACAAGGACCTCGACAAGATCCTCTCGCCGCATGGCGGCAAGGCGCGCCGCATCGGCCGCTCTTCGCTGGCGATCGTCGATCTGCCTCCCAATGCGTCGGAGACGGCCGTCGCGATGCTGCTCGCGCGCCATCCGCAGTTGAAGTCGGCCGAACTCGACATGCGCATCTCCCCGGCGATGACACCCAATGACCCCTACCTGGGCAGCGAGTGGCACCTCGCGCGGATCAACGCGCCGCTGGCCTGGGACAGCGCGCAGGGGGCCGGCATCAGGATCGCGATCCTGGATACCGGCGTCGACGCGACCCACCCCGACCTGGCTGGCCGCCTGGTCCCCGGCTGGAACTTCTATGACGGCAACGCCGACACCAGCGACGTGCACGGCCACGGCACCGCGGTGGCCGGTGCCGCGGCTGCGGCGATGAACAACGGCATCGGTGTCGCCGCCGTAGCCGGGCAGGCGTCGCTGATGCCGGTGCGCATCGCCGACGCCAACGCCTATGCGTACTGGAGCACCGTGGCCCAGGGCCTGAACTGGGCCGCGGACCAGGGTGCCCGCGTGGCCAACATCAGCTATGGCGGCGTCGCCGGCAGCGCCACCGTGCAGGGCGCCGCCGACGACATGCGCAGCAAGGGCGGGCTGGTGATCGTGTCCGCCGGCAACAACGGGATCGATGAAGGCCTCGCCCCCACGGCCAGCATGATTCCCGTCTCGGCCACCGACGAGACCGACAACCGCACGAGCTGGTCGAGCTACGGCGCCTTTGTCGCGATCGCCGCGCCGGGACAGAACATCTGGACCACCAACCGCGGCGGCGGCTACGGCGCGTGGTGGGGCACCTCGTTCGCGAGCCCGGTCGTCGCCGGCACCGTGGCGCTGCTGATGTCGGCCCGCCCGACGATGAGCGGTGGCGCGATCCAGAACGTGCTGTTCAGCACCGCCACGGATCTCGGTGCCGCCGGCCGCGATCCGTTCTACGGCTGGGGCCGCGTCAACGCCGGTGCCGCGATGCAGGCCGTTCTGGCCGCGCCGGCGCCCGACACGCAGCCGCCCGTCGTCTCGGTCGGCGCGCCGCTGCCCGGCGCGCTCGTCAGCGGGCTGGTCGCGGTGGACGCCGCCGCCGCCGACAACCAGGCCGTCGTGCGCGTCGATCTGCGCGTCAACGGCGCGGTCGTCGCCTCCGACACTTCGGCGCCCTATGGGTTCAGCTGGAACTCGGCGGCGGTGGCGAACGGCCCCGTCACGATCACCGCCACCGCGGTCGACGCGGCCGGCAACAGCGCCACCAGTGCGCCGGTGACCTTGACCGTCGCCAATGCGGCCCTGGCCGACACGGAGCCGCCGACGATCGCGATCACCAGGCCGGCCAGCAACAGCAAGGTCGCCGGCAATACCGTCACCATCTCGACGAGCGCCGCCGACAACGGTGGCGCGGCCGGCATCCGCCAGACGATCTACATCGACGGCGAACTGGTCGCCAGCGGCACCGGAACGAGCCTCAGCTACACCTGGAACGTCAAGAAGGCGTCGACGGGCGCGCACACGATCCAGGCGGTCGCCCGCGACGCGGCCGGCAACACCAGCGTGGCCACGACGACGGTCTCGAAGTAGGACGCACCACGAAAAAGGCCCGCCGAGGCGGGCCTTCCTTCAGTGCGCTGTGCTCAGCGGGAGAAGCTGGGCAGCCACGGCAACCGCGGCGTCCGGCGGCGCGCCAACCCGGCTGCCAGCGCGGCGGCCGCCAGCAGCGCCAGCGCGTTCGGTTCCGGCACGTTGCCGTTGCTGCCGCCCGCGCCACCACCGCCGCCGCCGCAGGCCCCGGTGCCCTGGATGCAGCCCTCGAACTCGATCGACCTGCCCAGGGTCCCCACGCCCTGGAACTTGATGGCGTAGGGGCTGGTGAAGCCGATGCCCTGCGTCATGAAGTTGTTGGACGCGTCGGTCGTCAGCGTGAGGTTGAAGGAGGACGATCCGCCCATGCCGAGGCCGTCGTTGATCGATCCGCCCGCGCACTGGTTGCCGGACAGCAGGCAGAGATCGATGTTCTGGAACGAGGGGAAGTTGACGTCGATGCCCGCCCCCCAGGCCGCCGAATTGGTGCTGGCTCCGGTCAGCGTCGGCGAGATCGCGGTGATGCCGAAGGCCATCAGCACGTTCTGGCCCGGGCCGCTTGAGTTGTTGGTGACGATGGTCGAGAAGGTCGCCGTCTGCGCCGACCAGGAGGTCAGCGTGAACTTGACCGTGGCGTTCAGCGTCGCCCCGTCCTGGGCGCCTGTGAACAGCAGCGTCGCCGTGCTGTTGAGGCTGTTGAACAGCACAGCCGCGGCCTGCGCCTGGCTGCAGAGGCTCAGCGCCGCCGCGGCGACGACCCAACGGATCCTTGTTGGTTTCATGACCGACCCCTTTCCGGGCAGTGCACGTGGCTTCTTGTTTGTCCCCCTGTGTCCGGGATATGCATAAGCCGGGCCAATGCGCCAAGTGCTTGATCCAGCGGCTGATTCTGGCCAATGTGATAAAGATGCCGGTGAAACTGTAAAAAAGTGCGACACCGTACGGCACGCCGATTGCGCGGCCTGGATGGCCCGACAGGGCGGCGGGCGAGACGCTGGCGACCCCTATGATCCCGCCCGCGATGAACTACCTGCTCAAGCGCCTGGCCGTGCTGCTGCTGACGCTGCTGGCCGCCTCGGCGCTGATCTTCGGCGCGCTGGAATGGCTGCCCGGCAATGCCGCCCAATTGATCATGGGCCCCGAGGCGCCGCCCGAGGCCGTCGCCGCGCTTGCGCGTCAGTTGGGCCTGGACCAGCCCGCCTGGCACCGCTACGTCGACTGGCTCACCGGGCTCGTGCGCGGTGATCTCGGTCTGTCCTATGCCTACGGCGCGCCGGTCATGGATCTCCTCCTGGAGCGGCTCGCGCTGACGCTGCCGCTCGCGCTGATGGCGATGGCACTGACCGTCGTGCTGGCGCTGGCCGCCGGCTGGTGGGCCGCGAGCCAGCAAGGGCGTGCCGGCGATCACCTCGTGATGGGTCTGACCCAGCTCGGTCTGGCGGTGCCCAGCTTCTGGCTCGGCATGCTGCTGGTGCTGCTCTTCGCGGTGAAGCTGCAGTGGTTCGATGCCGGCGGCTTCCCCGGCTGGCGCGAGGACCTCGGCGGCGGCCTGTGGCCCGGCCTGCGCGCGCTGCTGCTGCCCGCCGCCGCGCTGGCGCTGGTGCAGGCCGCGATCCTGGCGCGCATCGCGCGATCGGCGCTGCTCGACATCGTCCGCGAGGACTTCATGCGCAGCGCCCGCGCCAAGGGCCTGTCGCGCCGCGCGGCGCTGTGGCGCCACGGCCTGCGCCATGCGGCGATCCCGCTGCTGACCCTTGGCGGCCTGCAGTTCGCCAACCTGCTCGCCGGCACCATCGTCATCGAGAACGTCTTCACCCTGCCCGGACTCGGTCGGCTGATGGCGCAGGCCATCGCCAACCGCGACCTGATCGTCGTGCGCAACGGCGTCATGGGGCTCGCGGCGCTGGTGCTGCTCCTCAACTTCGCGATCGACCTGCTGCACGGCTGGATCGACCCGCGGCTGCGCACGAGGACCGAGGCATGAGGGCTCGGACATGAAGCGCGCCGGATTCTTCGCGGGCATCGTGCTCACCGCGCTGCTGCTCCTGACCGCGCTGCTGTCGCTGGCCTGGACCCCGTGGCCGCCCGAGCAGATCGACATGACCCGCCGGCTCGCGTCGCCGAGCCTCGCGCACTGGCTGGGCTGCGACCAGCTCGGCCGCGATGTGTTCAGCCGCCTGATGGCCGGCGCGCGCAGCGCCTGGCTGGTCGGCATCGTCGCCGTCGGCATCGGGCTGATCGCGGGCACGGCGCTGGGCCTGCTCGCGGCCGCGCGGCGCGGTCCGGTGGAGGCGCTCATCCTGCGCGGTGCCGACCTCGGCTACGCCTTCCCCGCGCTGCTGCTCGCGATCCTGCTGGCCGCCGCGCTCGGCCCCGGCATGACGGTCGCGATGGCGGCGATCGGGCTGCACGCGGTGCCCTCGTTCGCGCGACTGGTCAACGGCAGCGCCAAGAGCTGGTGGGCGCGCGATTTCGTGCTCGCCGCCCGCGTCGCCGGCCAGGGGCCGTGGTCGATCACGTGGCGTCATGTCTTGCCTCAGTTGCTCCCGCTGCTGATCGTGCAGGGCACGACCAGCTTCGCGCTCGCGATCCTGGCCGAGGCCGGCCTGTCCTACCTCGGCCTGGGCACCCAGCCGCCGCAGGCCAGTTGGGGCCGGCTGCTCGCCGAGGCCCAGACGCTGATGTTCGAAGCGCCGCAGCTGGCGCTCGCGCCCGGCGTCGCGATCACGCTGGCGGTGCTCGGGCTGAACCTGCTCGGCGACGGCCTGCGCGACCGGCTCGATCCGAAGGAGCAGCCGCGATGAGCGCCCCGCTGCTCGAGATCCGCGATCTCCACGTGCATCTGCCCGGGCGCCGCGGCGAGCGTCTGCACGCGCTGCGCGGCATCGACCTGTCGCTGGCGCGCGGCGAGAGCCTCGCGCTGATCGGCGAGTCCGGCAGCGGCAAGACGCTGACGGCGCTCGCCGCGATGGGCCTGCTGCCCGAAGGCGCCGAAGTCACCGGACGGATCGCGCTCGACGGCCGCGAGCTTCTCACGCTCGATGAGGACGGCTGGTGCGGCCTGCGGGGCCGTCGCCTCGCGATGGTGTTCCAGGAGCCGCTGACGGCGTTGAATCCGCTCCAGCGCGTGCTGGCGCAGGTGACGGAGCCGATCCTCCTCCATCGGCTGCTGCCGGACCGCGCCTCCGCCCGCGAGCGCGCGATGGCGCTGCTGACGCGCGTGGGTCTCGATGAGCGCCAGGCGCGCGCCTACCCGCATCAACTGTCCGGCGGTCAGCGGCAGCGCGCGCTGATCGCGATGGCGCTCGCCGCGGAGCCGGACCTGCTGATCGCCGACGAGCCCACCACGGCGCTCGATGCACGCCTGCGCGTGCAGGTGCTGGACCTGTTGCGCGACCTGGTGACCGAACGCGGCATGGGGCTGCTGCTGATCTCGCACGACCTGGCACTGACGGCGCGCCGCGTCGACCGCCTGGCGATCCTGTACGGCGGGCGCGTGATGGAGCAGGGCGCCGGGCCGGAGCTGCTCGACCACCCGCGCCATCCGTACACGCAGGCCCTGTGGGCCGCGCGGCCGCGGCTGGGGGCCGGGCGCGACCAGGCGCTCCATCCGCTCAAGGGGAACGTGCCGGCGCTGACGCAGCTCGGCGAGGGTTGCCCGTTCACGCCGCGCTGTCCCTTGGCGACGGCACGCTGCGCCGCGGAGCCTCCGCGCTTCGACGGCCGCCTGGCCTGCTGGGAGGTGACACCATGACCGGGCCGTCCTCGATGACGGTGCCTTCTCCGGCATCCCCGGTGAAGCCGCCACCCTCGGCGACCCCGTTGCTGCAGGTCGAGGGTCTCGGCCAGCGCTACGGCGGTCGGTCGGTCCTGCGCGACATCGACTTCACGCTGGTGCCTGGCGAGTCGCTCGGTGTCATCGGCGAATCGGGCGCGGGGAAGAGCACGCTGGCGCGGCTCGTCATGGCGCTGGAGCGCCCGCATCAGGGGCGCGTGTGGTGGGACGGGCAGGACGTGAACGCGATGGCGGCGCGCGATCGGCGCGCGCTGCGGCCGCGGGTGCAGATGGTGTTCCAGGATCCGTACGGTTCGCTCGATCCGCGCTGGCGCGTCGGACGCAGCGTGATGGAGCCGCTCCAGGCCTTGCCCATGAACGACGCCCAGCGCCGCGAGCGCGTGGCCGAGGTGCTCGCCGCCGTCGGGCTGGAGGCCGACGCCGCGCTGCGCTTCCCGCATCAGTTCTCCGGCGGCCAGCGCCAGCGGCTGGCGATCGCGCGGGCGCTGTCGACACGGCCTCGCCTGATCGTCGCGGACGAACCGCTGTCGGCGCTCGATGTCTCGGTGCAGGCGCAGATCCTGGCGCTGCTGCGCGAGCTGCAGCGACGCGACGGCATCAGCCTCGTCATCGTCAGTCACGACCTGCCGGCGATCGAGGTCCTGTGCGATCGCGCGCTGGTGCTGCGCGGCGGCGAGGCTGTCGAGCACGGACCCGCCGCGCGCGTCCTGGGCGAGCCGCAACACCCGTACACGCAGGACCTGCTCGCCGCTTTGGCATGATCCGCCGCCATGGACCCCCTCCTGGAGATTGCCCTGGACCGCCGCCGCTTTCATCTGCTGTCGCTCGGCGCCGCCGGCGCGACCCTCGGCGCTTCGTTGCCGGCGCTCGCGCAGGGCAGCGCCGCGCGTCCGCTCGTGCTCGGCATGACGCTCGAACCGCCAGGCCTGGATCCGACCACGGGTGCCGCCGCCGCGATCGGCGAGATCGTGCTCTACAACGTGATGGAGCCGCTGACCAAGGTCGCGGAGGACGGCTCGGCGCTGCCGCTGCTGGCACTGCGCTGGAACGTATCGTCCGATCAGAAGCGCTGGACCTTCACGCTGCGCCCGAACGTGCGCTTCCACAACGGCGAGCCGTTCGACGCGAAGGCGGTGAAGTTCAGCTTCGAGCGCGCGGGCGCGCCGAACAGCCTGAACAAGGACCGGCGCGTTTTCGAGAACATCGCCGCGATCGGCACGCCGGATCCGCTCACCGTGGTGCTGACGCTCAAGCATCCGGAACCTGAGCTTCCCGCATTGCTGGCCCAGTCGCCGGCGGTGATCGTCGAGCCGAAAAGCGCCGCGGGCAACGCGCAGAACCCGGTCGGCACCGGGCCCTATCGCGTCGCCCAATGGCAGCGCGGCGCGAGCCTGAGCGTCGTCGCCTGGCCGGGCTTCCGCGACGCGGCGGCGATCCGGATCCCGCGCGTGCAGTTCCGCTTCATCAGCGAGCCGGCCGCGCAGGTCGCGGCCCTGCTGGCGGGCGATGTCGACCTCTTCCCGCGCGTCGCCGCGGCACGCGCGATGACGCAGTTCAAGGCGCAGCCCAAGCGCTTCCAGGTGATCACCGCGTCCTCGCGTGCGAAGACCATCCTGGCGATCAATCACCAGCGCGCGCCGCTGGGCGACGTCCGCGTGCGTCGCGCGATCGCGATGGCCATCGACCGCAAGGCCGTCATCCAGGCAAGCGCCGACGGCTTCGGCGTGCCCATCGGCAGCTTCGTCACGCCGGACACGCCGGGCTACGTCGACTGCACCGCGATCAACGCCTACAACCCCGCCGCCGCGAAGGCGCTGCTGGCCGAGGCCAAGGCCACCGGGCTGTCGCTCTCGCTCAAGCTGCCGCCGGTGCCCTACGCGCGCCAGGGCGGCGAGTTGATCGCGGCGCAACTGGCGGCCGTCGGCATCACGGCAAGGATCGAGCAGATCGAATGGGCGCAGTGGCTGTCCAGCGTCTACGGCAGCAAGGCCTATGACCTGACGGTGATCTCGCATGTCGAGCCGCACGACTTCGGCAACTTCGCGCGGCCCGACTACTACTGGGGCTACCGCAGCGAACAGTTCAATGCGATTTACGAACTCATGCAGAACGCGGCCGAGCCGGCGCAGCGGATGAAGCGCTTCGGCGAAGCGCAGCGTCAGGTGGCGGAAGACGCCGTCGCCGCCTTCCTGTACCAGCCGCAGTGGATCACCGTCGCGCGTGCCGGCCTGAAGGGCCTGTGGACACGCACCCCGCTGTTCGCGAACGACCTGTCGGCGTTGAGCTGGGCCTGATCCGCCTCGGCGCGAGCCCGGTGCGACGGCGTCCAGGCCGGAGGTCACACAAGCCCCCTGATGCAGGGACGGCGCCACAAAGGGCTGTGGTGCGAGCGCATCGGCCCTGGGAACGCGGTGGCGGCTCGTCGGTCGTCATCCACCGGCCATCCACCGAGAGGGCTTTTCCTCTACAGTGACGCCCCTCGACCGTGTAGCGTGCCCGGTTTGGGGAGGAGTCGGAGAGACGAATGCCGTTTGATTTGCCTGAGACCCTGCAGCCGTTCCTGCTGCCGCTGCTGATCGTGGTCCCGTTGGCCATCCTGATCATCATCATCACGGTGCGCCGCGGCGACTACCGTGACTTCGGCGCGCCGCCGCCGCCCGTGTCGCGACCGCAGCCGCCGGCGCCGACGGCCGCCACCGTTCCTCCGCCGGCGCCGGTCGCTCCGAGCGCCGCGCCGGAGCGCCTGCCGCTGCTGGTGGTCGACGATTCGGCCGTGGTGCGCGCCAAGCTGCTGAAGCTGTTCAGCGAGGCCGGCCATGAGGTGGTCGCCGCGCGTGACGGCGTCGAGGCGATGGAGCTGCTCGGCCAGACCCGCTTCGGCGTGCTGATCACCGACCTCGAGATGCCCAACATGGACGGCTTCGAGCTGATCAAGGCGGTGCAGGGGGCGCTGGCCACCGAGGACCTGCCCATGATCGCCATCACCGGCCACGAGGAGCTGCATGCGCGACTGCATCAGATCCAGGGGCTGTACGGCATGTTCCACAAGCCCTGGAACGACCGCGAGCTGATCAAGCGCGTCGAGGCGCTGTCCCACCTGCGCGCACCGGTCCGCCCATGAGCGTCGGTCGCTGGCTCAGGCGCGGCGCGATCACGCTCGCCGTGCTCGTGGCCATCGGCGCGGCCGGCGCGGCCTGGCACGTCTACAAGAAGCTGCCGGTGCGGGACGGCGAGCTGCAGCTCTCGGGCCTGAGCGCGCCGGTCACCGTCCGCTACGACGAATGGGGCGTGCCCCACGTCGACGCGCGCAACGAGGACGACCTCTACCGCGCCCTCGGTTATCTGCATGCGCAGGACCGGCTGTTCCAGATGGAGATGCTGCGCCGGCTGTCGCGCGGCGAACTGGCGGAAGTGCTGGGCCCCAAGCTGGTCGAGACCGACCGGCTGTTCCGCACGCTCGGCATCCGGCAGCGCGCCGATGAACTGGCCGCGGCCTCGTCGGCGATCACCGCGCAACCGGGCGCGGTCCGGGCGCTGTACGCCTACCTGGACGGCATCAACCAATACCAGGCCACCCGGCCGGCGCCGCTGGAGTTCGAGATCCTCGGCATTCCCAAGCGCCCGTTCACGGCGGCGGACACCTACAGCATCGCGGGGTACCTGGCCTACAGCTTCGCGGCGGCCTTCCGCACCGAGCCGGCGCTGACGGCGGTGCGGGATCAGCTCGGGCCCGACTACCTGCGCATCTTCGATCTCGCGTGGCGTCCGAAAGGCGCGCTGGAGCCGCAGGCGCTGAACGCGCCGGGAACTCCCCGCGCGCCGGACGGCGCGGACCGCCGCTTCGCCGACGTGGCGCCGGTGCTGGCGCGCCTGGCCGAAGTCAGCGGACGCGCCGCGGAACTCGCCGGCCTGCCGCAGTTCGAAGGCAGCAACGCCTGGGTCGTCTCGGGCAGCCGCACGGCCAGCGGCAAGCCGCTGCTGGCGGGCGATCCGCACATCGCCTATTCGACGCCGGCCGTGTGGTGGGAGGCGCATCTGCGCACGCCGCAGTTCGAGCTCTACGGGCATCACCTCGCGCTCAATCCGATGGCGCTGCTGGGGCACAACCAGCGCTTCGGCTGGAGCCTGACGATGTTCCAGAACGACGACGTCGACCTGATCGCCGAGAAGGTCAATCCGGAGAATCCGAACGAGGTCTGGATCAAGGACCGCTGGGTGCCGATGACCTCGCGCCAGGAGGTGCTCAAGGTCAAGGGGCAGCCGGACCAGGTGCTGACACTGCGCCGCTCGCCGCACGGACCGATCGTCAACGACGCGATCCCGGGCGACCGCGGCGAGCGCCCCGTCGCGATGTGGTGGGCCTTCCTGGAGACCGAGAACCCGGTGCTCGACGGCTTCTACAAGCTGGGCCGCGCGGACACGCTGGACCGGGCGCGCGAGGCCGTCAGCCTGATCCACGCCCCGGGCCTGAACGTCGTCTGGGCCAACGCGGCCGGCGACATCGCCTGGTGGGCCGCGGCGAAGCTGCCGATGCGGCCCGAGGGCGTGAATCCGACCTTCGTGCTCGACGGCGCGACGGACGAGGCCGACAAGCCCGGCTTCCTGCCGTTCTCCGCGAATCCGCACGAGGAGAATCCGGCACGCGGCTACATCGTGTCGGCCAACTTCCAGCCACCGGGCGACACGCCGGTGCCGGGCTACTACAACCTGGCCGAGCGGGGCATCCGGCTCGACGCGCTGCTGAACCAGGGCAAGCGCTGGGACATCCACAACAGCCAGGCGCTGCAGCTCGACGTGCAGACCGACTACGGCCCGCGCGTGCTGCGGCCGATCATCCCGTTGCTGCGCGGCTCGGCCTCGGCCGAGGAGCAGTCGCTGGTCGAGGCGCTGGTGCGCTGGAACGGCGCCTACAAGGCCGACGCCGTGGCGCCGGTGCTGTTCCAGCAGTTCGCGGCGGAGCTGCTGCGCGCGGCGATGAAGGACGAGCTCGGTGACGCGCAGTTCGACAACCTGCGCCGCACGCGCGCGCTCGATCAGGCGCTGCCGAAGCTGACCGCGGACACCGACTCGCCGTGGTGGGACGACCGCTCGACACCGCAGCGCGAGACGCAGACCGACATCGTGCGTCGCGCCTGGAAGGCGGCGGTCGCGCACCTGACCATGACGCTCGGCGCCGACAGCACGAAGTGGCGTTGGGACAGCGTCCACACGCTGACGCACGAACACCCGCTGGGCAAGCAGAAGCCGCTCGACCGGGTGTTCAACGTCGGCCCGTTCCCGGTGCCCGGCGGGCACGAGGTGCCCAACAACCTCGCGCAGCGCAACGGCAGCGCGCCATGGGGCGTGGTCTACGGGCCGTCGACGCGACGCTTGATCGACTTCGCGCGGCCGCAGGAGGCGCTCGGCGTCAATCCGGTGGGCCAGAGCGGCGTCTGGCCCGATGCGCATTACAGCGATCAGGCTGAGCTGCTGGCCAAGGGCCAATACCGTCGAGAGTGGTTGAACGAGACGGACGTTCAGGCCCACTCTCGCGGGATGCTGATCCTGAAACCATGAACGCGATGCGAATCGCCAAGTCGATCGCCGCGGCGATCGCGATATCGGGTGCGTGGGCCGCGATGCCGGTCCTCGCCGTCGAACTGCCGAAGCCGGCCGACCTCGGCCGGGAACTGGCTGCGCCAGCCGGCAAGGGCGTCGGCCCGGAGGTCGACAAGGGCCCGGGCGGGAAGACGACGCGCACTGGCGCGGCGGTCACGGTCGCCGTTCTCGAGCCCCATCTGATTCACGACGGCCGCATGCCCGAGGTGCGCTATGTCGGCTTCCCTGCGGAGTCCGTGCTGACGGCGGTGCTCGGCAAGGGATGGCGCGCGCCCGGGCAGGAGCTCGAGTTCCGCGCGCTGGACGGTTTCGTCTCGCGCATCCCGGTGGAACGCTTCGCGCAGCATCGCGCGTGGCTGGTCTACGCGCGTGCCGACGGGCAGCCGTTCCAGGTCGACAACCACCTGCAGGGCGAAAAGCAGGTGCCGCTCGGCCCGTTCTATCTGGTCTGGGACAACCGTTCGTCGAAAGCCCTGCAGGCCGAGGGCGGCGCCCTGTGGCCGTACCAGGTCGCGTCGGTGAGCGTGGGGCCGTCCTCCACGCGCGCGTTGTTGCCGGACGGCCTGGCGGCGAAGTACGCCGACGCGGCGGACCTGGCCCGCACGTACTGCTTGAGCTGCCACCGCATCCGCGGCTACGGCGGCGACAAGATGCCGCTGGACCTCGACGTGGTCGTCAAGGGCTACGACGCCGCGGCGTGGAAGCGCTGGCTGCTTGAGCCGTCCGCGGTGCGCCCCGGCACGACGATGCCGCCGCTGGTCGTCGAGAGGCCGGCGGACGAACGTGCCGCCATCGCGCAGCGGCTTTACGACTACCTGCAGGCGCTGCCCCCGCGCTGACGGACACGGCGACGCGCCGGCAACATGCCGACGACGAGCAGGACGAGCGGGACGCGCGGGATGCGCGTCGATCGGCTCAGAACCAGGGCTTCGGCAATTTCTCGGTCTCGATCGCGCGCTGCAGCGCGGGGCGTTGCGCCATGCGTTCGAGGAAAGCGCCCAGCGCCGGGCGGTTGCGCGCCGGATCGACGAAGTTGCGCGTCCAGCGGCAGAGCATGAACGCGAAGGCATCCAGCACCGAGTAGCGCTCGCCAAGCATGAAGGGGCCGCCATGGCGCTCGAACTCGGCGGCGAGCAGATCCAGCTGCGCACCGGCCCGGACCTGCGCCTGTGCCTTCACCTCGGCGCTGCCGGCGGTGTTGCCCGGCGCGACGAAACGATCGGGGTAGTAGTAGGCGATGACGGTGGGCTGCAGCGTGTTGGTCAGCCACATCAGCCACTTGTAGGCCTGCGCGCGCTGGGCGCTGCCGAGCGGCGGCATCAGGCCGGCGTCGGGGTGGGTGTCGGCGAGGTGCAGCAGGATCGCCGCGGTCTCGAACAGCACCAGGTCGTCCGCGCCTGCGCGCGTGTCGCGCATCGCGGGCAGCAGGCCGTTCGGGTTGATCGCGAGGAACGCGGGCGACTTGTGTTCGTCCTTGTCGCGGTCGACCAGCCGGAGCTGGAACGGAACGCCCAGTTCATGCAGGACGACGTGAGGCGCGAAGCTGGCGTTGCTGGGGAAGTAGTAGAGCTCGATCATGGCGTCGGGGTGGCGCGTGGCGGCGGCGTGAATGTCTCGTGAATCTCTCGTGGAGGTGTGCCATGACGGGGGAGGCGCCAGGCGGCGGGCATCATCGCCGATCCGGCGGCGGGTCCGGCCGCGACCCGGCATGACGGCGTGCATGACGGCGTGCATGACGGTGTGCATGACGGTGTGCGCGGGGGCTTCGGAAGCAATGGTTCTTTACCCCGGCGAAACGCCCTCCCGTAGACGTGGCCGAGCGCTGCGGCGTTGAATAAGCCATCTGGACTTCCTGGGCGCCGTTGGACGGCGCGAGCAGATCATGAGCAGCATGAACAAGCTTCGTTGGTTGATTCCCGTCGCACTGGCCCTGTCCGCGGGGCTGGCGTCGGCGCAACATCACGGCGGCGGTGCGCGCGTCGACATCGGCCTGCGCCTGGACAGCCGCTACCACCATGACCACTACTACCCCGCGCCGGGCTACGTCGCACGCGGCCTGCCGGGCGGCGCGGTGTTCGTGGGCAACCGCTACTGGTACCACGGCGGCGTCTGGTACCAGCCGTGGGGTCCGAGCTTCCGCGTGATCGCGCCGCCGCTGGGCTTCGTGGTGCCGATCCTGCCGAGCGCCTACGTGACGCTGCGCATCGGCGGCTACCCGTACTACTACGCCAACGGCGCCTACTACACGGTGGCCTCGCCGGGGCCGGGCTACGTGGTCGTCGCGCCGCCGCCGGGTGCCGACGCCGCGACACCCGCGCCTGTCGCGCCACCGCGGCCCGATCCGATCATCTATCCGCGCAACGGACAGTCCGCCGGCCAGACCGAAGCCGACCGCCAGGAATGCAACCGCTGGGCGACGACGCAGCCCTCGTCGATGAACGACGCCGGCGTGTTCAACCGCGCGGTGGAGGCATGCATGGATGGGCGGGGATACAGCATGCGGTGAACGTCGCCCTCGGCGAGGGCTTTGACGTCGAGCAAGGGCCAGCCGCGTGCTGGCCCTTCGTCATTTCGATCTCCCACTTGTCAGGCGACGTGTATTGGCGATAAGCTATTAACAAATTGCTTAATAGCTGATTCGCATGCAACTCGATCGCGTCTTCGAAGCATTGGCCTCCGGGCCGCGTCGCCAGATCCTGGCGTATCTGTCCGGCGGCGAGCTGAGCACGAGCGCGCTCGCCGAGCGCTTCAACATGAGCGCGCCGGCGATTTCCCGTCATCTCTCCATCCTCGAGTTGGCCGGTCTCGTCAGCAGCGAGCGCCAGGGGCAGTTCGTCCTGTATCGCTTGAACCCGGACAACCTCGTCAACAGCCTGACCGGCTACGCGCTGGAGGTCTGCCCGGTCGGCCGGCCGCTCAAGCAGGAGGCAAAGGCGCGCGCCAGTGCGGCCAAGGCCGCGGCGCCATCGACTCCCGCCAGGACGGCGAAGGTCACGAAGGCCATCAAGACCGTTGCAGCCGCCAAACGAGCCAAGCCCGCCAAAGGCTGATCCTGGAGACCACCATGCCATTCGCCGCCCCTGAATCCCTCGACGGCCATCGCGTGCATGTCGATGCGCCGGAAGACGTCCTCATCGGCGAGGTCCGCTACTCGCCGCTGAAGTCGCTCTGGTTGCTCGCGAATCTGGCTGGCGCGCTCGTCGGCGTCTGGTTCTTCCTGTCCTGGTCCGCCGTGCTGATGTTCGTGATGGCCACGGTCACGGTGCTCTTGCTGGGCCACTCGCTCGGCAGCCATCGCAAGCTGATCCACGACAGCTATCAAGCGCCGCGCTGGCTCGAGCGGCTGCTGATCTGGTTCGGCGTCCAGGTCGGCCTCGCGGGGCCGCTGGGACTGCTGCGTCAGCACGAACTGCGGGACTTCGCGCAGCGCCTGCCCGATTGCCATCCGTACCTGCGTCACGGTGTCTCGTTCTGGCGTGACGGCTGGTGGCAGCTGCATTGCGAGCTGCGGCTCGCGCGCGAGCCGCGTATTGCGCTGGAACCCCGCATCGCCGATGACCGCTACCTGCGCCTGCTGGAACGCACCTGGATGCTGCAGCAGCTGCCGCCCGCGTTGCTGCTGTACGCCGTGGGCGGCTGGGCATTCGTCTGCTGGGGGGTGTGCGCGCGGATCTGCGCCGGTGTCGTCGGGCACTGGCTGATCGGGCATTTCGCCCACAACGCGGGCGGCATGCATCACGAGGTGGAGGGCGCTGCCGTCCAGGGGCGCAACATCCGGTGGACCTCGCTGCTGACGATGGGCGAGAGCTGGCACAACAACCACCATGCCTTTCCCGGCTCCGCGCGGCTGGGTCTCTATCCGGGTGAGTTCGATCCGGGCTGGTGGATGCTGATGCTGCTGAAGCGGCTCGGCCTTGCCTGGGACTTCCGGCTGCCGGCAGCGATGCCCCCGCGGGCCGAGCTTCGCGCGATCGACGCAATGCCGGTCGCGACGGCGGCGGGCCTCGGTGCCTGGCGCGACCTGCCGGCATTGCGCGGCGTGCTGAGAACCGCGGCGCGTGACGGCGCCCGATTGCAAGGACCGGCGGCGCTGATGCCGGCGGCGTGGCTGACCGCCTGGTCGGGCGCGGCCTTCGAGCGTCGACGCGAGATGGCGCGTCTGGAGGTGCTCGTCCCGAGCACCGGCCAGGTGGTGCGCGGCCTGCCCGCGCTGTGCGTCAGCCTCGCTGCGCGAGGTGCCTTGGCGAGCTGGGCGGCGGCGGCGTTGCTGCCGATGGCCGCAGCCTGGGAGTCCGGTCGATCGGCATCGCAGCCTGCCTGAGCGGGCGAGTCACCGGCAGATCCACGCCGCGCCTGGTTCACAGCAAGCAGCCGGCCTCGCTCCCATCCGACGGTGCCCCGCTGCTGCTGACCTGCACCCCATACCGCTCCGCGGTCATGTGCGCCAGGATCGCCAGCGCAATCTCGGGCGGCGTGCGTGCGCCGATGTGCAGGCCCACCGGGCCGTGCAGCCGATCGAGCTGCGCGTCGGTCAGGTCGAAGTGTTCCTTCAGCCGCGCGCGGCGCTTGGCCTGGTTCACGCGCGAGCCGATCGCGCCGACGTAGAACGCCGGCCCGCGCAGCGCCTCCATCAGCGCCAGGTCGTCGAGCTTGGGGTCGTGCGTCAGCGCCACGATCGCCGTGTGGCCGTCGGGCTTCAGGCGCTGGACGACGTCGTCCGGCATCTCGCGCGTCAGCGGCGCGGCGATCAGCGTCCACGGGTAGTCGTCGCGCGGATCGCAGACCTGCACCTGGTAGTCGAGCGCCAACGCCATCTGCGCCAGGTACTGGCTCATCTGCCCCGCGCCGATGATCAGCAGCCGCCATTGCGGCCCGTGGTGCGTCACCAGCTGGGTGTCGCTCCGCACCAGCCGGTCCGCGCCGTCGCGCGAATGCGCGCCGGGCTCCGCGAGCGAGACGGCGCCGGTCGCCAGGTCGAGCGTGCGCAGCACGCGCTCGCCGCGCGACAGCCGCTCCAGCAGCGGCGCGATCGCCGAGTGCGCGCCGACCGGCTCCAGCATCAGCTCCAAGGTGCCGCCGCAGGGCAGGCCGAAGCGCTGCGCCGCCTCCGCCCCGACGCCGTAGCGGATCAGCTCCGGCGTTTCCAGGGACAGCGCGCCCTCGCGGATCTTCGCGACCAGGTCGTCCTCGATGCAGCCGCCGGAGACCGATCCGGTGATCAGCCCGTCCGCCCGCACCGCGACGATCGATCCGACCGGCCGCGGCGCCGAGCCCCAGGTCCGCGTGATGGTGCCGAGCACGACGCGCTGGTCGGCGTCGATCCATTGCTGCACTTGGCGCAGCACCTGCAGGTCCATGTTGTCCATCCGCGCACCATAGCGAATTTCGCTCCCGTCTGCGTCGGACCGGGCATGCAGGCTCACAATCGTCGACATGCCCACGCTCGCCCTCAACGACGACCTCGTGCTGCCCGTCCCGCAGGCCCTGGCCTGGAAGACGCTGCACGACCTGACCCTGCTCGCGGACAGCCTGCCCGAGGGCGCCCGCCTCCAGGCCGGCGATGCGCCGGGCGCGTTCGCGCTGGCGTTGGCGGGATTCGACGGTCGTGTCCTGCAGCTCGATCTCGACGCGCCCAGCCGACTGCGCCTGAGCTTCGACGGGCGCGGCCCTCGCACCGGCGCCGTGACGGGCCAGGCGCAACTCCGGTTGGAGTCGCTCGGCGACGACCGCACGCTGCTGCATGTGGCGATCGTGATCCAGGCCGAGGGCGCCACGCCGTCGAAGGTTGCCGGGCTGCAGGCGCTCCGGGCGAGGCTCGTCGCCTTCGCCGCCGCGGTCGAGCGCCGCCATCCCTCCGACCGCCCGCTGCCGGTGAAAGCACCGCCCAAGCCGTGGCCGCAGCGGCTGGTCGACTGGTACCTCGGCTGGTTCGCGGCGATCTTCAACGGGACGCTGTTTCCCGCGCCGAAACCGCGTCCTCCGGGCCCGCGCGACAAGCGCTGAGCGCGACACCCGGGCGTCATGCGACCGCCACCGAATCTGTGCCTCGATGTAACTTGTTGATTTGCTTATAGAATCCGGCGCAATCCAACGGCCACCTCGCGGTGGCCGCTTCGTTTTCCGCCGAATGCGCTCCCCAGGATCGTCGGCGACCGAATCCGCCGACCCCCGATGGCTTCTCGCCTGTTCCCGCTGGACGCGCTGCGCGCGGCCGCCGCGCAATTGATCGTGCTGCATCACCTGTCGGTCTACGGACCGATCGCCGAGGCGATGCACGGCCTGTTCCCGCTGCTGTCGGGATGGCTCTACGACTACGGCCGCATGGCCGTGCAGGTGTTCCTCGTCCTGGGCGGCTATCTCAGCGCGCGGGCGCTGTCGGCGCAGGAGCCGCAACTGCGCCGCTCCGCGCCGGCCCTGCTGGCGCAGCGCTACTGGCGCCTGGTGCCGCCCTTCATGGCGGCCGTCGGGCTGACGCTGCTGACGTCCTGGCTGGTCCAGCCCCTGCTGCCCGAATTGGTCCCGACCCAGGTCCACCTGACGCAGATCCTGGCCCATGCGCTGCTGCTGCACGACCTGATGTCGGTCGAGGCGCTGACCGTCGGCGCCTGGTACGTGGCGATCGACTTCCAGCTCTTCGCCCTGCTGCTGCTGGTGATGTGGGGCCTGCGTTGCCTGCCGCTGACGCGCGCGTCGCGGCAGTGGATGGCGCCGGCCGTCGTTGGCGCCCTGTGCGCCGCGTCGCTGCTGAAGTTCAACCGCATGGCCGACATGGACGCCTACGCGATCTACTTCTTCGGCGCCTATGGCCTGGGCGTGCTGCTCTACTGGTGCCAGGGCTGGGCGCCGGCCGCGCGCCGCGCCGGACTGCTGGCGCTGGGCGGCCTGATGGTGGTCGCGCTGGCGCTGCAGTTCCGGGAGCGTCTGGTCGTCGCCGCGCTGACGGCCGTGGTCATCGTGATGTGGCGTCGCGGCACGCTGCCGGCATGGTTCGAACGGCGCGGACAGGCGCCGGTCCAGGCCATGGCGCGTCATGCGTATGCGCTCTTTCTGGTGCACTTCCCGGTCTGCCTGCTCGTGAACGCGATCTACGAGCACCGCGCCGAGAGTCCCGCCCCCATGCTGGATGCGCTCGCGCCGCTGGCGCTGGTGGCCGCCTGGTTCCTCAGCAACCTGGCCGCGTTGCCCTTCCATCGCTGGATCGAGGCGCCGCTGCTGCGCTGGCGTCCGCGCGCCGCGGTGCTGCCGCAGGGCGTGGCGGTCCGCTGATTCCGCTCGACGGCGTTGGAGCCGCCGATGCCTGTCCGCTGATCCAGGACCGCTGACGCCGGTCCGTTCGGACTAGGCCCAGTTCTCGCGCGCGTTCTCGCGCCGCTGCAGATCGGCGAGCGTCTTGCCGGGCTCGTCGCGGAAGCGCTCTTCCGTCATCTCGAGCTGCTGCACGCGGTCGACGCGGAAGCTGCGGAAATCCTCTCTCAACTCGCACCAGGCGGAGAAGGTCCACACCGGTCCCCAGAAGAAGCAGGCCAGCGGCCGCACGAGGCGCGTGCTGGTCTGGTCGCTGAGGTCGAGATAGTGCAGGCGCAGCTTGGTGCGGGATTCGGTGGCCTGGCGCAGGTGGGTGAGGCGCTCGCGGGTGGCGTCGTCGAGGCCGCGCTGCGGCGCGTAGACGGTGAGGCTTTCGGCCGCCGCGCGCGCCGTGCCGGGCAGCACCGCGAAGATCTTGCCGAGCGCCTCCTCCGCGCGCTGGCCGAGCACCGCGTCGAGCTGCGGCTGCGCCAGCCGCACTGCGGCGACCAGCGACTGGGCTTCCTCGGCGCTGAACATCAGCGGCGGCAATTCGAAGCCCACCCGCATGCGGTAACCGACGCCCGCCTCGCCGTCGATCGGCACGCCCTGCTGCTGCAGCGCGGCGACGTCGCGGTAGACGGTGCGGATCGACACCTCCAGCCGCTGGGAGAGGAACTCGGCCGTCGTGAGACGGCGTCCACGGATGAGTTGGACGATCTGGAACAGGCGGTCGGCGCGGCGCATCCGATGATTGTCGGCCATGGGCATGACCTGTCCAGGTCGTCATCCCCGCTACGATGTGTCGCATGGCTGACCCACATGTTGTGCTTCCCCATGTCGTGATCGTCGGTTGCGGTTTTGGCGGCCTGGAGGCCACCAAGGTCCTCGACGGCGCGCCGGTCCGCGTCACGCTGATCGATCGCAGCAACCACCACCTGTTCCAGCCGCTGCTGTACCAGGTCGCGACGGCAGGGCTGTCCGCACCGTCGATCGCCTCGCCGATCCGCCACATGCGGCGGCACCAGCGCAATCTCACGGTGCTGATGGCCGACGTCGAGGCCATCCACAAGGACGCGCGGGAGATCGTGCTCGCCGATGGCCAGCGCGTGGGGTATGACCAATTGATCGTGGCCGCCGGCGCCACGCACAGCTACTTCGGCAACGACCAGTGGCAGGCGCACGCGCCCGGACTGAAGACGCTGGCTGACGCCTTCCAGCTGCGGGCCCGGCTGCTGAGCGCCTTCGAGCGCGCCGAGACACTGCCCGATGCCGCCAGCCGCGCGCCGTGGCTGAACTTCGTCGTCATCGGCGGCGGGCCGACCGGTGTCGAGATGGCCGGCACGCTGGCCGAGATCGCCCGCCACACGCTGCGCGACGAATTCCGCCGCATCGATCCCAGCCGCGCGCAGGTGCTGCTGGTCGAGGGCTCGGACCGGATCCTGGCGGCGTTCAAGCCGGCGCAGTCGGCGCAGGCCCAGGCGCAGCTGGAACGCATCGGCGTGGTGGTGCGGACCGGCTGCCGCGTCGTCGGCATCGACGAGGCGGGCGTCGACCTCCAGACCGCCGATGGCGGCACGGAACGCATCGCGTCGCGGACCAAGGTCTGGGCGGCCGGGGTGGCGGCGTCGCCGCTGGCCCGCACGCTGGAGGTGCCGCTCGATCGCGCGGGTCGCGTGGTCGTGGACGAGCACATGAACATCCCCGGCCATCCGGAGATCTACGTCGTCGGCGACATGGCCGCGGCGACCAGCCTCGAGAAGGACGGCAGCCGCAAGCCGGTGCCCGGCGTCAGCCCCGGTGCGAAGCAGGCCGGCCGGCATGCCGCGCGGCAGATCCTGGCGCGGATGCAAGGGCGTTCGGAGCCGCCGTTCCATTACCGCGATTACGGCAACCTCGCGACGATCGGCCGCAAGGCGGCCGTCGCCGACCTGGGGACGATCCAGTTCAGCGGCTTCTCCGCGTGGCTGTTCTGGCTGTTCGTGCACGTGTACTTCCTGATCGGCTTCCGCAACCGCGTCCGCGTCTTCGCGGATTGGGCCTGGGCCTACTTCACCTTCCAGCGCCACGCGCGGATCGTGGTCGAGCCGCGCCCGGGCGTTGGAGACGACGCGTAGGACGCGTCGGCAGCGTTCAGATGGGCGTTCAGATGGGCGTGCAGATCTCGACCAGCGTCCCGTCGGGACATCGGACGTAGGCCACCACCTGGCCCCAGGGCTTGGTCATCGGCGGGGTCAGGCCTTGCGCGCCGGCAGCCAGCGCCAGGGCGTAGGCGGCGGGGACGTCCTGCGTGGAGAGTCCGATCTCCATGCCCAGGGGCGCGCCGTCCTCGGCTTTCCGGTAGTCCTGGCCGAGATTGCCGCGCGCGATGTCGTGCCGCGCGAACGACAGGGTCGTGGCGCCGGTCTCCAGCTCGCCATAGGCGCCGGACTCGTGCAGGAAACGTCGCCGGAGCCCGAAGGCGCGCTCGAAGAAGTCCAGCGACGCACCCACGTCCTCGACGTAGACGATCGTGTAGGCGAAGTTCAAGGCGCTCATGGCGGGCTCTCCGTGGAAGGACGATGACAGCGGGGCACATGTCCCCTGCGCGCGGGGCGTCGGCGCGAGCCGGCTCCCCCGTCGCCCTGACCGAGGCCCCCCGATTCGGGTGGGCCATCGTGTAGGACGACGTCGCGTCCATGATGCGGACCGGCTGCTGACAGCGGATTGGCAGCTAGGATTGCCGCCCATGAGTGCCCCGTCCCTCGAGCCGCAACGGCTTCCCAACGGCCTGCTCTGGCTGGCGCGTCCGGTCGCAAGCACGCAGGCGGCGGTGCGCGTCGTCTACCGTTGCGGCGGACGCGACGATCCCACCGGCCGCAGCGGCATGACGCATCTGGTGCTGCGACTCGTCGCCGGCGCCAGCCGTTACCTGGAGCCCGGCCAGTTCAACCGGCTGGTCGCTTCGGCCGGCGGTCGAAGCGGCCTCGAGATCGACGAGGACTTCGCCGCGCTGCAGACCGTCGTGCCCGCGCATCAGCTCGAACGCGTGCTGTGGGCCGAGGCCGAACGCATGAGCAACCCGCGGCTGGAGCCGGACGCGCTCGCCACCGCGCGGCAACAGCTGCGCCAGGCGGTGCAGGCGCCGCAGCTCCATCCGTATGCGCGGCTGGACCTCGCCGTCCAGCGCCACGGCTACCTGACGCATCCGTACCAGCGCGGCGCGCTCGGCGACCCGGAGCAGCTCAAGGACCTGGACATCGACACCGTGCGGGCCTTCCATGCCAACCGCTTCGGCTGCGACCGCGCATTGCTCGTCGTCACGGGCGCGTTCGATGAAGCGGCCGTCGCGCGCTGGGTGATGCATTACTTCGGCTCGATCCGGCCGCCGATGCCGCCCGCGACGGCGCCCGAGCCGGTCGACGTTCGCGAGTCGCGCCGCCCTCAGAGTCAGACTCAGAAACTGTCGCTCGCGCAGGCGCCGCTGCCGGCCGCCGCGCTGGTCTGGCAGGTGCCGCGCGCCGACGATCCGGCCTTGCCGAGCTGGCAGCTCGCCCACGCGCTGCTTGGACTCGGTCGCTCCGGCCGGCTGATCGACACGCTGGTCGACGAGAAGGCGCTGGCGCATCAGCTCAGCCTGCGTCTGGACACGCATCGGGACGCGGGGCTGCTGGTCGCGCAGGCGCTGGCGGCCCACGGGCAGACGTCCGCGCCGGTGGCGCAGGCCCTGCAGCAGGAAGTGCTGCGCCTGGCCGACGAGCCGGTGACCGACGAGGAACTCAACAAGGCCAAGGCGCTGCTGCGGCGCCAGACCTTGTCGGACGACTGGACCGCGGACCGCCTGGCGCGTTCGCTCGGCACTGCCTGGGCGGTGCGGGGCGACGCCGGCGCACCGGCCAAGGACATGGCGACGTGGGTCAAGCTGAGCGGTGCCGAGGTGCAGCAGTTCTGGCGCAAACAGGTCGTGCAGGCGCCGGTGCTGACGCTGCTGGCGGACATCGGCGCCGCCGCGGGGGTCGCCGCATGACGGTCGATCTGAGCCGCCGGGGGCTGATGCTCGGCACGGCGATCGTGTCGGGATCGGCGGCCTGGCCGGCGTTGGCGCAGGATGGTTTCGACCGACCGCCCGAGGCGCCTTCGGCCCCGGCGCCGCAGCCGTTGCCGCTCGAGCAGACGAAGCTCGCGAACGGATTGCGCGTCATCGTGCTGCCGCGTCCCGGCGCGCCGCGCACGGCGGTCCGACTGATTGGCGAAGGCGGCTGGCTGCGCGACCCGGCGGGCAAGGACGGCCTCGCGGAAGTGGCGTTGTCGATGCTGGCGCAAGGCGCGAAGCGCGACGGCGAGGAGATGGAATCCGCCGACATCGCCTATGCGGGCGATCTGCTGGGCCTGCCGCTGCGGCTGGAGTTGACGCCGTCGACGGCGGAGATCGTGCTGGAGGCTTTGCCCGATCAGTGCGACGACGCGGTCAACCTGCTGGCGGACCTGACGCAGCGGCCGCTGCTCGCCTTCGAATCGCTCGAGCACATTCGCAGCCGCGCCATCGATGCGCTGGTGCTGCGTCGCGCCGATGCGCTGCTGCTCGCGCCGTGGGCGGCGCGGCGGCAGTTCCGGGGCCGCGCGCAGCCGGTGCAGACCACGGCCAGCCTGAAGCGGCTGCGCCGCGAGGACGTGCTGGCCTTCCACCGCCAGTACTGGCGGCCGGAGCGCGCGGTGCTGCTGTTCACCGGCGACCTGAGCTTGCAGACGGCGCGCGGGCTAGCCGAGGATTTCATGGGCGGCTGGCGCGTGCCGAAGGTGCCGGCGACCGGTCCGACGCCGGCGGTGGCGCTGCCCGCCGCGGCGCCCACGCCGGCGATCGCGCAGTTCCTGCCGTTGCCGCAGGGGCAGGGCTGCCGGCTGATCGTGCAGACGCCGGTGCCGCGCGGCACGCCGCCCGCCTTGCGCGAGCTGGCGCGCACGCTGATGCATCAACGGCTCGCGGCGCGGCTGCCGTGGCCGTGGGAGAGTGAGATGGAGTCCCTCGGCGGCGCGTTGTGCTGGCGGCTGAGCGTGACCTTGCCGGCGTCGGCGGTGCCGGAGCAGCTCACGCTGTTGCGCGAGCAACTGCCATTGCTCGCGGCCGAGGCGGTGACGCCGGAGGACCTGGCGCTCGCGCAGGCACTGGCACAAGGGGACTGGGAGTTCGAGCTCACCGAAGCGCCGGATGCGCTGCTGGCGCAGGCGCTGGCGGTGGGGGAACTCGAGGACTGCGTCCACTGGCCGCAGCGTGTGCGCGCAGTGAGCGCGCCGGTGCTGCAGCTGCTGATGGCGTCCAGCTGGCGCGAAGGCCGCACACATCTGCTGCTGCTGGGCGACGCGGGGTCGCCGGAGCCGGCGCAGCGCGCGTGGCCTGGGCTGGCCTTGACTACAATGCGAGCTGTCATTGGGGAGTAGCCGCTGCACCCCGCCCGTCGCCCGACGGGCCGATTCAGCAGACCCGCGTCAACAGACTTGAGCCTTGGCTCATGGCGCGAGGTAGCCAGGAACCCACCGGTTCCCAGCCTGGCGAGACCTTTGACCATGTCCCCGGACTTTGCGGCCGGCGGTGACGTGGTCATTGGTTCGTCTCGGCCGCTGAGTCTTTCATGGAAGCCTTCCTCATCTCCACCGGCCTCGTGGCCCTCGCCGAAATCGGCGACAAGACCCAGTTGCTGGCCTTCATCCTGGCGGCGCGCTTCCGCAAGCCGGGACCGATCGTGCTGGGCATCCTGATCGCGACCTTGGTCAATCACGCCTGTGCGGGTGCTGTCGGCAGCTGGATCACGACGCAGGTGTCGCCGCAGACGCTGCGCTGGGTGCTGGGTGTGGGCTTCATCGCGATGGCGGCGTGGACGCTGATCCCCGACAAGATCGACGAAGAGGAGACCGGCGGCAAGTTCCGCCTGGGCGTGCTGGGCACGACGATCGTGGCCTTCTTCCTGGCCGAGATGGGCGACAAGACGCAGATCGCCACAGTGGCGCTGGCGGCGCGCTTCAATGACCTGTGGATGGTGGTCGCGGGCACGACCCTCGGGATGATGATCGCCAACGTGCCGGCGGTGCTGGTGGGCGACAAGCTCGCGCACAAGCTGCCGGTGCGGCTGGTTCACGGCATCGCGGCGATCATCTTCGCGGTGCTGGGGGTGCTCACGCTTCTGGGGGCAGGGGAGTCGCTGGGGTTCTGATCGACCAGCGTCATTCCGGCTGACTTGGCTGCGCCGTGATCGAAAGTCATCGTTCGGACGCAGCCAGCGCCCGAACAGCGGCGCTCTATCAGGTAGTCCTGGAAGTCAGCCTTTCCCATCACAAATCGGTCCACCGCGTCGGCAACCTCGAACTCATGTTCGACGCGCAGGCGAGGATCAGCAAGCATCCGTCCAATGGTGCGGATGAGGCCGGCCCTTTCCATTTCGTAGGTCTTGCTGAGGACCCACCACAGCTCCATTAGCGCGACGGTGGAGACATAGCCGGGATCTTCCGGCGTGAGGGAACTCAAGAAGCGCCGGGCTACCGCAGTCTGCGGGTCATCCGCGTTCGCGAAGTGGCGAACGAGGATGTTCGTATCGATGCCCTTCATCCGACATGACCTCCCCGGGCACGAATCGCCCGGTTCATGTCCTTGATCGTCACCTTGCGTTTGGGCTTGCCGATCATTCCCTCCAGGCTGAGGGGGTGCTCCTTCGAATAGATCAGGTACTCGTGCGGCGCGAGCCTGAGGAACTCCACCCGGTCTCCCGGATTCAAGCGGAGTTCGTCCCGAACGGCGTCGGGAATGTTGAGCACCTGACCTTCTTCGTAGGTACCGACCTTGACCAGGGTATCGAGTGCAGACATGAAGCTTCTCCTTCAATGGAACAGAAGCCGACAACTCTAGGCACGCCGATTCCGTCTGGCACTTCCTCAAACTTGTCATTGAGGGGTGAAGACCTGACCCCCTGAATGGGGCCTTCCCAAGAGGGGTCCGTTCAGCGCGCCGAGGCCTGCCTCACCGCGCGTTCCCACTGCGCCATCAGAGTCTCGGCGCGGTCGCGCGACATGGTCGGGCGGAAGGTGCGCTCCGTCTGCCAGTTGCGGCCGATGTCGCCGAGGTTGCCGTAGACGCCCGCCGTGAGGCCGGCGAGGTAGGCCGCGCCGAGCGCCGTCGTCTCGATCACCTTCGGACGCACGACCGGGATGCCGAGCAGGTCCGCCTGGAACTGCATCAGCAGGTCGTTCACGCACGCGCCGCCGTCGACGCGCAGCTCGCTCACCGGCGCGCCGCCGGCTGCGACGGCATCGCGGCTCATCGCCTGCAGCAGCGCCGCGCTCTGGAACGCGATGCTCTCCAGCGCCGCGCGCGCGATGTGCGCCACTGTCGATCCGCGCGTGAGGCCCACGATGGCACCGCGTGCCTCCGCGTCCCAGTAGGGCGCTCCGAGGCCAGTGAAGGCCGGCACGAACATCACGCCGCCCGCGTCGGGAACGCTCTCCGCGAGCCCCTGCACCTCGCCGCTGCCCTTGATCGCGTTCAGCCCGTCGCGCAGCCACTGCACCACCGCGCCGCCGATGAAGACGCTGCCTTCGAGCGCGTACTGCGGCGTCGCGTCGATCTGCGCCGCGCTCGTCGTGATCAGCCCGTTCGCGCTGGTCTGGAAGCGCGGCCCCGTGTGCATCAGCATGAAGCAGCCGGTGCCGTAGGTGTTCTTGGCCATGCCGGCCTCGAAGCAGGCCTGGCCGAACAGCGCGCTCTGCTGGTCGCCGCCGATGCCGCCGATCATCAGCGCCGTGCCGAGATGCTCCGGCGCGACACGGCCGAAGTCCGAAGCCGACGGCTTCACCTCGGGCAGCAGCGACTTCGGAATGCGCAGCAGCGCGAGCAGCGCTTCATCCCATTGGTTCTCACGCACGTTGAACAGCATCGTGCGCGACGCGTTGCTCACGTCGGTGACGTGCACCTCGCCGTTCGTGAGCTTCCAGATCAGCCAGCTGTCGATCGTGCCGAAGGCGAGCTCGCCGCGCTCCGCCGCGTCGCGCGCGCCAGCGACGTTGTCGAGGATCCACTGCAGCTTCGTCCCCGAGAAGTACGCGTCGACCACCAGCCCCGTCTTCTCCTGGATGCGCGCGCCGTGGCCCTGCTCGCGCAGCGCGGCGCATTGTGGCTCCGCACGCCGGTCCTGCCAGACGATCGCGTGATGGATCGGGCGGCCGGTCTTGCGGTTCCACACCAGCGTCGTCTCGCGCTGGTTGGTGATGCCGATCGCCTTCACCTCGGAGGCTTTCAGCGACGCCTTGGTCAGCACCTCGCGGGCGACGGCAAGCTGCGTCTCCCAGATTTCATCGGCATCGTGCTCGACCCAGCCGGGCTGCGGATAGATCTGGCGGAACTCGCGCTGCGCCATCGCGACGATGCGCCCCTGCGCGTCGAAGACGATCGCGCGCGAACTCGAGGTGCCCTGGTCCAGGGCCAGCAGATAGGTCATGGCTTGTCTCGCTCGTTGTGTTCTTGAACTGCTTTTGGAAAGAACCCGTCGCGATGCTACGGCGCGACCACGAGCTCCACGCCCGCATCGGCCATCAGCGCGGGGAAGGGCTCCGGCGGCGGCTCGTCGGTGAACAGCGCGTCGATCTGCGGCAGGCGGGCCACCTCGGCCATCGCCGGCCGGTTGAACTTGGTCGCGTCCGCCGCGACCCACACCTCGCGCGAATGCTCGACGATGGTCCGCGCGACCATCACCTCGCGATAGTCGAAGTCGCGCAGGCTGCCGTCGGACTCGATGCCCGAGATGCCGATCAGCCCGATGTCCACCTTGAACTGGCGGATGAAGTCGACCGCCGCCTCGCCGACGATGCCGCGGTCGCGGTGCCGCACCGAGCCGCCGACCATCACCAGCTCGCAGTCCGGGTTGTCGCTCAGGATCATCGCGACGTTCAGGTTGTTCGTGATCACCCGCAGGCCCTTGTGGCGCAGCAGCGCGTGCGCCACCGCCTCCGTCGTCGTCCCCAGGTTCAGGATCAGCGAGCAGCCGGCCGGGATGCGCGCTGCGATGGCGCGCGCGATGCGCGCCTTGCCGTCGGCCTGCATGGCCTGGCGTTGGCGGTAGGCGATGTTCTCCGTGGTCGACGACGGCACGCGCACGCCGCCGTGGAAGCGCTGCACCAGGCCGGCTTCGGCCAGGCGCTGCACGTCCCGGCGCACCGTCTGCAGCGTCACGCCGAACTTCTCGGCCAGCGCCTCTACGCTCACCGATCCATGGGCGCGCACCTCCTGCAGCAGATTGTTCTGACGAGGGTTCGGATTCATGGCGCGCAGGCTAAAGGAACCGAAACGAACAATTGATCGGGTTAACCCTCAATCGAAACGCGCATATTCGCGCTAAAAAGAAAAAAGAAGAACAGAATTGCGAACTTTCCAACGGCCATCGCAGGGTGGCCGTTTGACTGTCCGGCCAATTCGCTCCAAGGAGACACCTTGACCGCCGCCTCGATCCCCGAACCGATCTCCGTTGACCGCGCCTCCCTCGATGCAGGCGTCGCCGGCGCGCGCGACGCCGCCCGCGTGGGCGGCGCGATCGGTGACTGCGACGTGCTCGTCGTCGGCGGCGGCATCAACGGCGCCGGCATCGCGCGCGACCTGGCCGGCCGCGGCTGGAAGGTCGTGCTGGCGGAAGCCTCGGACTTCGCGGCGCACACGTCCTCGTCCTCGACCAAGCTGATCCACGGCGGGCTGCGCTACCTGGAGTACTACGAGTTCTCGCTCGTGCGCAAGGCACTGCAGGAGCGCGAAGTCCTGCTGCGCAGCGCCCCGCACATCATGTGGCCGCTGCGCTTCGTGATGCCGCACGACGCGGCGATGCGCCCGGCCTGGATGATCCGCATCGGCCTGTTCCTCTACGACCACCTGGCGCGGCGCGAGGTGCTGCCGGGCTCCGAGGGCGTGGACCTGCGGCGCTCGCCCTACGGCGAGCCGCTGAAGGCCGAGTACACGAAGGGCTTCGTCTATTCCGACGGCTGGGTCGACGACGCGCGGCTGGTGCTGCTGAACGCGCTCGACGCGCGTGAGCACGGCGCCGTGCTGCACACCCGCACGACGGTCACCGCCGCGCAGCGACACGCGGATCATTGGACCGCGACGCTGCGCTGTGCCGACGGCGACCGCACGCTGAAGGCGCGCGCGCTGGTCAACGCGGCGGGTCCGTGGGCCGAAGGCTTCCTGCGCGAGGTCGCCGCGCCCGCGCGTGGCGAGGCGCTCGCCACGAAGAGCCTGCGCCTGGTCAAGGGCAGCCACATCATCGTGCACAAGCGTTTCCAGCACGACCACGCCTACATCTTCCAGAACCCGGACAAGCGGATCATCTTCGCCATCCCCTACGAAGACGACTTCACGCTGATCGGCACGACCGACGTGGAGCTGGCGCCGGACGCGCTGGCGGGCTTCGGCAAGGCGCGCATCGACGAGCGCGAGATCGCCTACCTCTGCGAGCAGGCCAGCCGCTACTTCCGCGAGCCGGTGGTCGCGTCCGACGTGGTCTGGACCTACGCCGGCGTGCGGCCGCTGCTGGACGACGCGTCTGGCGATCCGTCGGCGGTGACGCGCGACTATCTGCTCGAGACCCACGCCGACGGCGGCGCGCCGCTGCTGAGCGTGTGGGGCGGCAAGATCACGACCTTCCGCAAGCTGGCGGAGGATGCGGCCGACCTGCTGGGTGACCTGCTCGGCGATCGGCGCCGGGCCTGGACCGAGCACGCCCATCTTCCCGGCGGCGACCTGCGCGACTGGATCGGCGCGCCGCAGCGGCCCGATACCGATTTCCAGCGCCTGCTGTCCGCCGTCGGCCAGCGCCATCCGTGGCTGCCGCCGTCGCTGGCGCGGCGCCTCGCGCGGGCCTACGGCGCGCGTCTCGGGCGTGTGCTCGGCGGCGCGGAGCGGATCGACGACCTTGGCCCGGAGATTGCCCCGGGGCTGCACCAGGCGGAACTCGAATACCTGGTCCGCGAGGAATGGGCGCGCGCCGCGGACGACGTGCTGTGGCGCCGCTCCAAGCTGGGACTGCATTACACCGAGGCGCAGCGGATGGCGGTGGTCCAGTGGTTCGCCGAGCGCGAGCACCTCTGGGCCAAGCCGCCGGCCGCGGCGGCATGACCTGACCCCGGCGCGGGCGCCGATCCCGACTCCGATCGGGCAACCGATCCAGAGACCGATCCACAAGAACGACATGCGAAGAGACACCCCGATGGAGCCGACATCATGGAGCTGACCTTGCGCGGCGTGAGCCACAAGGTCGGCGCGCAGCACCACCTGTACCCGATGGACCTGCGGCTGGTGCCGAACGCGGTCACCGTGCTGCTGGGCGCGACGCAGGCCGGCAAGACGACGCTGATGCGCCTGATGGCGGGCCTGGACAAGCCCAGCGACGGCAGCGTGACGGTCGACGGCACGGACGTCACCGGCTGGCCGGTGCGCAAGCGCGACGTCGCGATGGTCTACCAGCAGTTCATCAACTACCCGTCGATGAGCGTGCGCGACAACATCGCGTCTCCGCTGAAGCTGCGCGGCAAGCTCGATCGCGACGCCATCCGCAAGCGCGTCGACGAGCTGGCCGACAAGCTGCACATCGAGATGCACCTCGACAAGCTGCCCGCGCAGCTGTCCGGCGGTCAGCAGCAGCGCGTCGCGCTGGCGCGCGCGCTGGCCAAGCAGGCGCCGCTGATGCTGCTGGACGAGCCGCTGGTGAACCTCGACTACAAGCTGCGGGAGGAACTGCGCGAGGAACTCGGCCAGCTGTTCGCCGCCGGGGAATCGACCGTGGTCTACGCGACGACCGAACCGGCGGAGGCGCTCCAGCTCGGCGGCTACACCGCGGTGATGGACGCCGGCGAGCTGCTGCAATACGGTCCCACCGCCGAGGTCTTCCACCGACCCGCGTCGCTGCGCGTCGCGCGGGCCTTCAGCGATCCGCCGATGAACCTCGTCATCGCCCAGGGACTCGGCGACCGGCTGCAACTGCGGCCGGGGCTCGACCTGGCGCTGCCGGGGCAGGGCGGCGTGACGGTGGGCGTGCGTGCCAGTGCGCTGCACGTCACGCAGCGGCCCGGCGACATCGCGATCAAGGGCGAGGTGGAACTGGCCGAGATCTCCGGCTCCGACACCTTCGTCCACGCCCACACCGAGGTCGGCGAACTCGTCGCGCAGCTGACCGGCGTGCACGACTTCGAGCTCGGCGCCCCGCTGACGCTGTACCTCAATGCCGCCCATGTCCACGTCTTCGACGCGGCCGGGCTGCTGACGCGCGCCCCCGAGCGCCAGGGAGCCCGCTGATGGCCCGCATCGATCTGGACCTCGCCCACGCGTACCGGCCCGATCCGAAGGAAGACAGCGACTACGCGCTGCTCCCGCTGAAGATGAGCTTCGAGGACGGCGGCGCCTATGCGCTGCTCGGCCCCTCGGGCTGCGGCAAGACGACGCTGCTGAACATCGTCTCCGGGCTGCTGCGGCCCTCGCAGGGCACCGTGCGCTTCGACGGCCGCGACGTCACCGGGCTGACGCCGCAGCAGCGCAACATCGCGCAGGTGTTCCAGTTCCCCGTCATCTACGACACGATGACGGTGGCCGAGAACCTCGCCTTCCCGCTGCGCAACCGCGGCGTGGCGGCGGACAAGATCAAGGCCCGCGTCGGGAAGATCGCGGAGATGCTCGAGCTCAACGGCCAGTTGAACCAGCGCGCCTCCGGGCTGTCCGCCGACGCCAAGCAGAAGATCTCGCTGGGCCGCGGGCTGGTGCGCGAGGACGTCTCGGCCGTGCTCTTCGACGAGCCGCTGACCGTCATCGATCCCCACCTGAAGTGGCAGCTGCGCCGCAAGCTCAAGCAGATCCACAACGAGCTCAAGCTCACGCTGATCTACGTCACCCACGACCAGGTCGAGGCGCTGACCTTCGCGGACCAGATCGTCGTCATGACGCGGGGTCGCGCGGTGCAGGTCGGCTCGGCGGGCGAGCTGTTCGAGCGCCCGAGCCACCGCTTCGTCGGCCACTTCATCGGCTCGCCGGGCATGAACTTCCTGCCGGCGGCGCTGGAGGACGGCGGCGGACTGAGCGTCGCCGGGCAGCCGGTCGCGGGTTCGGTCGATCCCGTCGCCGGGGCCGCGCTCTCCCGGGCGGAGCCGTTCATGGTGGGCATCCGACCCGAATATGTCGAGGTCGACGATGTCGGTGACGGCGTGCCGGCGCTGCCGGGCACGGTGACCGGCGTGGTCAGCCAGGTCCAGGACATCGGCACCTACTGGCTGCTCACCGCCAAGGTGGGACCGCACACGCTGAAGGCGCGTCTGTCCGCCCATGCGCAGCCGCCCGCGGCCGGCGCCACGGTGGCCCTGCGCGTCCTCAATCCCCACACCTGTTTCTACGGTGCCGACGAGCGGCTGATCGTCGGCGCGGTACCCATGGCCGCGACCTTCGCGGCGATCACCTCGGGTGCTCCGGAGGGCCTCGCATGAAACCGATCAACCAGAAGGCCTGGTTCCTCGTCCTGCCCGTGCTCATCTGCGTGGCCTTCTCGGCCATCCTGCCGCTGATGACGGTGGTGAACTATTCGGTGCAGGACATCATCTCGCCCGAGCGGCGCGTCTTCGTCGGCACCGAGTGGTTCGCCGCGGTGATGCGCGACGAGGAACTCCACGGCGCGCTGCTGCGCCAGCTCGGCTTCTCGCTGGCGGTGCTGCTGGTCGAGATCCCGCTGGGCATCTGCCTGGCCTTGTCGATGCCGGCGCAGGGCTGGCGTTCGTCGCTGGTGCTGGTGATCGTCGCGCTGTCGCTGCTGATCCCGTGGAACGTCGTCGGCACCATCTGGCAGATCTACGGCCGCGCGGACATCGGGCTGCTCGGCGCGTCGCTGCAGGCGCTGGGCATCGACTACAACTACACCGGCGATGCGACCGACGCATGGGTCACCGTGCTCATCATGGACGTCTGGCACTGGACGCCGCTGGTGGCGTTGCTGTGCTTCGCCGGACTGCGCTCCATCCCCGATGCCTACTACCAGGCCGCGCGCATCGACGGCGCCAGCAAGTTCGCCGTGTTCCGCTACATCCAGCTGCCCAAGATGCGGGGCGTGCTGATGATCGCGGTGCTGCTGCGCTTCATGGACAGCTTCATGATCTACACCGAGCCCTTCGTCCTCACCGGCGGCGGTCCCGGCAACGCGACCACCTTCCTCAGCCAGTACCTGACGCAGAAGGCGGTCGGCCAGTTCGACCTCGGCCCGGCGGCGGCGTTCTCGCTGATCTACTTCCTGATCATCCTGCTGCTGTGCTTCATCCTCTACAACTGGATGCAGTCGCTCGGAACCCAAGACAAGACGATGGAGGCTGGCCATGGATGACCGCCGTTTCCGCAAGCGCACGATCTTCCTGATCGCGTACCTGCTCTTCGCGCTGCTGCCCATCTACTGGATGGTCAACATGAGCTTCAAGACCAACGAGGAGATCCTCTCCAGCTTCAGCCTCTGGCCGCAGCACTTCTCGCTGGCCAGCTACAAGACCATCTTCACCGACCCGTCCTGGTACAGCGGCTACATCAACAGCCTGATCTACGTCGGCATCAACATGGTGATCTCGGTCAGCGTGGCGCTGCCGGCCGCCTATGCGTTCAGCCGCTACTCGTTCCTCGGCGACAAGCACGTCTTCTTCTGGCTGCTGACCAACCGCATGACGCCGCCGGCGGTGTTCCTGCTGCCGTTCTTCCAGCTGTACACGACGCTGGGGCTGATGGACACGCACATCGCGGTCGCGCTGGCGCATCTGCTGTTCAACGTGCCGCTGGCGGTGTGGATCCTGGAAGGCTTCATGAGCGGCATCCCGCGCGAGATCGACGAGACCGCCTACATCGACGGCTACAGCTTCCCGCGCTTCTTCCTGACCGTGTTCCTGCCGCTGATCAAGGCGGGCGTGGGCGTGGCGGCGTTCTTCTGCTTCATGTTCTCGTGGGTGGAACTGCTGCTGGCGCGCACGCTGACCAGCGTCAACGCCAAGCCCATCGTCGCGACGATGACGCGTACCGTCAGCGCCTCCGGCATGGACTGGGCGACGCTGGCCGCGGCCGGCACGCTGACGATCGTGCCGGGCGCGATCGTCATCTGGTTTGTCCGGCACTACATCGCAAAAGGCTTTGCGATGGGCAGAGTATGACCACCCCCTACCGCCTACGGCGGCCCCCTCAAGGGGGCGCACCCGATGGCCCGGCGGAGCCCGGTCCATGGGTGCCGCTTGACGACGGCCGGGCTGACGCCGGCCAAAAGGAGTCCTGATGTTCGATTGGATGGTGTGGACGACCCCGGTCGCCGTCTTCTTCACCTGCGTGGTGCTGATGCTGGTCGGCATGACGGTGTGGGAGATCAAGTCGCCGACGACGCTGCGCAAGGGCTGGCTGCCGATGCGCACGACGCGCGGCGACCGGCTGTTCATCGGCCTGCTGACGGCCGCGTACATCAACCTGGCCTTCGTCGGCCTGGGCGCGAAGATGGCCGAGTGGTTCCAGCTCGAGGCCGAACCCAGCGTCTGGATCAGCTTCATCGCGTCGATGCTGGTGCTGGGCCTGATCCTGCGCAAGGGATGATCGAGTAGTTCAAGCTTCAAGGAATTCGGCTTCCCCGTTCCCCCGGAGCCGCGATTCGTCCTCATGCAGGGGGAGATTCGACAGACACAGGAGACAAGCGTGAACAAGAGCAAGTATTCCGCGCTGGCCGTGGCCGCATTGCTGGCGTTGGGAGCAAACGCCGCGTGGGCCGGCGAGGCCGAGGCGAAGAAGTGGATCGACAGCGAATTCCAGCCGTCGACCCTGTCCAAGGACAAGCAGACGGCCGAGATGAAGTGGTTCATCGAGGCGGCCAAGAAGCTCCAGGCCAAGGGCGTGAAGGAGATCTCGGTGGTGTCCGAGACGCTGACCACGCACGAGTACGAGAGCAAGGTGCTGGCCAAGGCCTTCGCCGAGATCACCGGCATCACGGTCAAGCACGACCTGATCCAGGAAGGCGACGTCGTCGAGAAGCTGCAGACCTCGATGCAGTCGGGCAAGAGCATCTACGACGGCTGGATCTCCGACTCCGACCTGATCGGCACGCACTACCGGTACGGGAAGATCATGAATCTTTCCGACTACATGACCGGCGCGGGCAAGGAGTGGACGAACCCGGGCCTGGACCTGAAGGACTTCATCGGCACCAGCTTCACGACGGCGCCGGACGGCAAGCTCTACCAGCTGCCCGACCAGCAGTTCGCCAACCTGTACTGGTTCCGCGCCGACCTGTTCGCGCGCAAGGACCTGCAGGACAAGTTCAAGGCCAAGTACGGCTACGACCTGGGCGTGCCGCTGAACTGGAGCGCCTACGAGGACATCGCGGCCTTCTTCTCCAACGACGTGAAGACGCTGGACGGCAAGCCGATCTACGGCCACATGGACTACGGCAAGAAGGACCCCTCGCTGGGCTGGCGCTTCACCGACGCGTGGCTGTCGATGGCCGGCGCGGCGGACAAGGGCATCCCCAACGGCATGCCGGTCGACGAGTGGGGCATCCGCGTCGCCGACGACAAGTGCACGCCGGTGGGCGCCTCGGTGGCGCGCGGCGGCGCGACCAACTCGCCGGCGGCGGTCTACGCGCTGACCAAGTACGTCGACTGGATGAAGAAGTACGCGCCCAAGGAGGCGACCGGGATGACCTTCGGGGAATCGGGCCCGGTGCCGGCGCAGGGCCAGATCGCGCAGCAGATCTTCTGGTACACGGCGTTCACGGCGGACATGGTCAAGCCGGGCCTGCCGGTGGTGAACGCGGACGGCACGCCGAAGTGGCGCATGGCGCCGGGGCCGAACGGGCCGTACTGGAAGGACGGCATGCAGAACGGCTACCAGGACGTGGGCAGCTGGACCTTCTTCAGCGGCCATGACGCCAACCGGACCGCGGCGGCCTGGCTGTACGCGCAGTTCGTGACGGCCAAGTCGGTGAGCCTGAAGAAGAGCATCCAGGGCCTGACCTTCATCCGCGACAGCGACATCCGCAGCGACTACTTCACCAAGAACGCCAACAAGTACGGCGGCCTGATCGAGTTCTACCGCTCGCCGGCGCGCGTGGCGTGGACGCCCACGGGCACGAACGTGCCGGACTATCCGAAGCTGGCGCAGCTGTGGTGGAAGAACGTGGCGCAGGCGGTGACCGGCGAGAAGACGCCGCAGGCCGCGATGGACACGCTGGCCGACGAGATGGACGCGGTGATGGCGCGGCTGGAGCGCGCCGGCATGGCCAAGTGCGCGCCCAAGCTCAACAAGAAGGAAGACCCGAAGAAGTGGCTGTCCGACAAGGGCGCGCCGTGGGCCAAGCTGGCCAACGAGAAGCCCAAGGGCGAGACCATCGCCTACGAGAAGCTGCTGAATGCGTGGAAGGACGGCAAGGTGCGGTGATCGCGCACCCGGGCTGAGACTCGATGGGGCCGTGCCGGTGGCACGGCCCTTTTCATTGCGCGTTTAAGACGGGCATAAGGCCCGCTCCGGGCGCCGTGCCACCATCGGCCCATGTTCAAGTCGCTCATGGACCTCTTCGACACGCTGGCGCCGGACGACGCGTTCGGTGGCTCGCGGGGCGGCGCGCCGTCGTTGCCGCTGGCGGCCGCGGTGCTGCTCGTCGAGGTGATGCGCTCCGACGCGGATTTCTCCAGCGTCGAGCGCTCGGCGGTGGGCAAGGCGCTCACCGTGCTGTTCGCGCTGTCCGAGGACGAGGCCGACGCGCTCACCGCGCAGGCCGAGCGCACCGCCCGCACGGCGTCCGACCTGTTCGCCTTCACCTCGCCGGTCGACGAGCGCTGGGACATGCCCGCGAAGCTGCGCCTGGTCGAACTGATGTGGGGCGTGGCCTACGCCGACGGCAGGCTCGGCGACATCGAGCGCCACACGATGTGGCGCATCGCCGACCTGCTGCACATCCCGCAAGGCGCGTACCACCACGCACGGATCCGCGCGAAGGCGGCGGCCGGCCTCGGCGAGGACGACTGACCCGCTGCGCGCGCCGATTCGACGCCCCAAACGGAAAGGCCCTCCTGAGGAGGGCCTTCTTCGTGGGGACTCCGCGCGGTCGCGGGGTCAGCGCGCGTTCTGGAACACCACCCGCTCCGCCAGCTCGCGCGGCGCGCCCACGGTCCGGCGCTGGATGTGGTCCAACACCTGGCCGGCACGCTCGCACGTGATGGGGGCGGGGCCGGCATTGCCGTCGGTCCACAGCTTGGAGAACGCGCCGGGGGCCGTGGCGCCGACCGTGCGGGTCACGACCTCGAGTTCCAGCGGCGTCGCTTGCGGCGCGCGGGCGCGCGTGGGGAGGGCTTCCCCCGCGGCGTCGGTCAGCCAGAGGGCTTCGAGTGCCATGGCGTCCTCCGGCAGCAGCCGGCGCGGCACGGGGGAGCCGGACAACCAGGACTGGCACGTGTCGGCGCCCAGTGTCTGCGCGGCGGTCAGTTGCGCGCGCAGCACCTGCAGGTAGCGGCGGCGCAGGTCGCGCGATCCGTTCAGGAGCATCTCACGCACATTGGGGGCCAGCACGCTTTGTGCGGCGATCTGGGCCCCGGCGACGGCGTGCTCCGAGTCACCCAGCGCGAGTTGCGCCGCGCGCATGCGGCCAGCGGCCTCGTCGATCAGGCCGGGGAAACGCTGGTCGAGCCGGAACCAGGCATCGCTGGCGCGCAGGGCGTTGACGTAGTCGCTCAGCGGCGCGTACTGGCCGGGCTTGTCGCCCTCGGGCAGGGCGACGTCCAGCGTCTTCGGTGGCGGTTGGATCAGCGAGTGACGCACCAGGTCGACGGGCGGCGGATACCACATGGTGCGCGACGGCGTGCTCAGCGTCTTCTGGATGAATTCCTCCGGCAGCTCCATGCGGCGATAGGTGCGCGCGAGCTCCTGGTTGGCGATCTCGTCGAAGGCCGGATTGAAGGTGCCGCTGCTGGCGCGGTGGAAGCCGAGCTGCGCGCCCGGCATCAGCTGGCGCTTGTTGCCGGCGAGGAAGACCAGCGTGCAGGCGCTCTCGCAATTGCCGATCGCGCGCGTGCCGACGCCGCGCTGGCGGATCAGCTGGACCATGCGTTCGGCTTCGGTCACGCGGCCGCCGGGCGAGGCGACCTCCAGCAGACGCACGGCCGGCGAGGCTGCGAGCAGCGTGCCCAGCCGGCCGGCGTCCCCGGCGCCGATGGGGCCGTTGAGCTGCATCGTGCGGCCGTCGGTGCTGACGACCAGGCGCGCGTTGCCGATCGGATCGATGCCGCGCGCGAGCTTCCACAGCTCGGGGAGTTCCCCGAACACGCCCAGCGCCAGCGAGAACGCGATCTGCAGGAACGACAACAGCAGGCACAGGCGGGCGAAACCGGAGATCAGGAAGGAGCCGCCGGCGTCGACATAACCGCGCACCGAGCGCCAGGTGCCGACGGCGCTCCAGATCTCGACGAGGATCAGCAGCGGCCAGACGATCAGCAGCGCGATCGCGACGCCCTGCAGGCCGTCGCTCTTGGTGGCGAGCCAGGCGACCAGGCCCTGCACGCCGGCGGCGAGGGGCCAGGTCAGGAGGACGTGGTTGATCCAGAAGCTCTGGGCCAGGCTCTGCTCGCCGCGCCAGTGGCTGGCGATGTAGCCGATGAGCAGGCCTTCCCCGTCGGCCGGGGCGGGCCGGCTGCGCTCGACGGCGGTGCGGGACAGACGGTCATGCCAGGTGCGTCCCTCGGCATCGACGCGCGCCCACAGGAAGCCGGCGAAGAGCGGGATCGCGGAGATCAGATACCCGACCCAGCGGATCACGGCCTGCACGGGGGTCGGGCGTCCGCCGCTGCGGGCGTCCACGACCTTGATGCCGGCGACGAGCTTGCCGGGCGTGGCGCCCTGCCAGGTCCAGAACGCGACGCAGACGATCAGCGGCAGCAGCCAGTTGATGGCGATGGTGCCGGGCCGCAGATCGTTCCACTTCGACACCGGGTCGCCGTACACGGCCCACATCAACAAGGTACTCGCGGCGATCATCAAGACGCCGTCGATGACCATGGCCAGTGCGCGGGGCGCCAGGCCGACGGATTGGTTCGACATCCTCTTCTCTCCCTCTTGGGCAGGAAGTGTAAAGAGGGTGTGAACGGCTTCGTGCGTCAGCTCGACGACAGCGCGGGAGCTGTATTCATTCCGTCACAGGCATGAGGGTGGGCTTCCCCCTTTGGGAGGAGAGCGGGCGGCCTTCGGCGCAACGGCGGACCGCCAAGCATCGCGATCGCGGCGGCGGGACGCACGATGGGAACGAACCTGAAGCGGCCCAGCCTCAGCAGGTGAGCATCGCCGGTGACGAGCAGATGAGCCTGACCCGCATGGGCAGTCGCCAGGACAACGTCGTCATCGGGATCCTCATGCACCGTGGGTGGAATCGCCGACGGTGCCACCAGAGTGGTGCGACAGGCATAGTCCGCGACGAATTCGTCGGGACTGCGGGACTTCAACAACAGGCGCTTCGAGAACTTGCGGCGCCCGATGATGTCTCTCAACTCCGCCAACAGCGGTGTGCTGCACACGAGCTGGACATGAAGGGGGCCGCTGGCGGCTAGCTCGATGAGCCGCGCCGTGGCTCCCTCCCACATGAGGCCCGAAGCGACGACATTCGTGTCAAGCACGAGCCGTACTGTGCTGTGCTGCTCGCTTGCCTGCTCGGACCGCATCGACTTCCACCTGAATCTCTTGCATGACCAGTTCTTCGAGGTCTTCTTCTTCCTTCAAGAAGGCTTGGAGATCTGCGACGTGGAGCTGTCTGCGGAACATCGTCTCCAGGCGATCAGGAGCGAACAGCCCGGCGCGCGCCGCCTCGCGCGCAAGAAGGGGCGGCAGTTGGATTTCAATGGAGGTCACGGGAGAGGTCCTTTCTCGCTGCCGTGGAATGGGCATCGCGATGGACCATCGTCCCCAAGACGACGTCCCGATTCAATGACTCGTCTTGCTACACAAGCAGCCTGAAGTTGCGAGGTCGTCGTCCGGATGGTGCGCCACCGCGACTGCGCGCCCTTCAGTCATCCCACAAGAAGCGCCGGTCCGGGTAGACCACGCTCTGCGAGGTGCGGACCACCACGCCGTGCTTGAAGTGGACGTTGAAGCGCAGCAGGTAGCCGTTCATCTCCGGCGGGATGTTCCAGTCCCAGACGTCCTCGCCGCTGAGCCTGAAGAACACGCGCTTGCGCTCCCGGCCGAGCATCCGCGTGACCTGATCGGTCGTCAGGCCCGGCACGATGCGGGCGCGGTTCGCCGCGGACAGGCCGTCCGTCGTGCCGACGAGGCGGTCCTGCGCGTCCAGACGGACCATGTAGCAGGTCTGGCCGAACGGCTGGGTCGCGTACTCCAGCGTGCGGCCGCCGTCGGCCTCGGGCCAGACACGCGTCGGGGCGCCGTAGTACTGCTGCACGTCGGCGCTGGTCGTCACGCCGGCCCTCATCCGCTCATCCTTCACCGGCGTCGCGCAGCCGCTGAGAGCGACGGTCGCCACCACGGCCATCGTCGTGGCGCACAGGGTGCCCAGGCTCGTCCATTCGCGCATCGTTGTCTCCTGCAAGGCGGAGCGGCCATTGTGCGGCGATCGGGGCAGCGCACAATCCGCGCCATGTCGAGATCGCACATCCGGAAGGCGCTTGAGCACGCCGCCCTCGTCGCCTTCGCCGTGGCCGCAGGGCCGTCGCAGGCGCAAACGCCAGCGTCCGCTCCGACGCCCGCGCCAGCCACCGTGGCAAGCGGCGCGCCGTGCGTGCTGCTGTTCGGCCAGGGCCGCAACTTCGATCCCGACCAGCCCGCCGCCAACCGCCGCTGGGACGAGGCCAACGGGGCCTTCAACCTCGCCGCGCGCGAGCCGCTCGTGGCCGCGGGCCTGCCGGTGGTGAACGTGGTGCTGCCGGTGTCCGCGACGGATGTGCCACGCAATCTGCAGGGACTGGTGGCGGAGGTGCAGCGGCGCGGCTGCACGCGGGTGTTGGAGACGGCGGTGTTCGCCGATGCGGCGCAGGGGCTGCTGATCGCGCGGCTGCGCGTCTATCCGGTGCTGGGGATGCTCGGGCCGCAGGCGGCCGGCAGCGTGCCGAGGATCGGCGCGGTGGCCTACACGCAGCAGAAGGAATTCGCGCTCGACGCGCGCGTGATGGATCGCGTGAACCCGTCCCGGCTGGGACGGGTCATGGCGGAGGAGGCACTCCCGAGCCTCTCCCCAGCGGCCGGACGGCCCTGAGACCGAGACCGACCGTCAGTCGCAGCGGACCGAATCGTTGGTGACCTGCGGGTCGGTGCTCGGGTACAGGTTCTCCACCGTGCCCGGCGTCGAGAACAGGAGCACGACGCCCTTCGTGATGATCGAGGTCACGGGCATCGGGAAGTGCACGGCGTTCTCGTCGTCCGCCGGCGCGAAGTTGCTGGCGTTCATGCCCGGCGCCGATCCGATCGTCTTGAAGGTCGCGCCGATCAGCAGCAGGTCGGTCGTGTCCGCCTGGGCAAAGATGCATTCGCCGGCGTCCTGAGGGATGCTGATGTCCGAACTCGGATAGGGGTCAGTGCCTGCCTGGTCCTTGTAGTAGATGCAATCGGCGAAGTTGCCGTCCGCACTCACGGTGCCAGCGACGTAGATGGTAGTAGCCATGTTTTCCTCTCCTGGGATGTGGTGGTGATCCGGATCAGGAAGGAAACTCCGCAGACCGGTCGCGTTGCAACCATCGTGCTGCCTGCCTCACGTCTTCTCTCTCTTCCCGACCCAAGCAGGATTGGGCCTCAACCCATGCCTGCGTGATCTGCTGATGAACCCGGATCGCCGCGCCCTTCTTCACGAGGAAGTCATCGACCTCCCGGCACACGGCGCGGCGCTCCGTTTCGTCCGCCGCCGGTCCGCCGGGCGCGAGCAAAGCGATCAGCCGGCGGCGCGTTTCCACGTAGCTGGAAATGAAGTTGAGATCGACCGGGCGCCTCGCCAACATCGCCTGCTGCCCCCGCCGGGTGTCCTGCAACTCGCGGATGGCGCCCGCCGTGTCGTGCAGCTGAGCCAGCGCATGCGATGTGAGCCATGCCAGCTGCGACGGCGAGTCCAGCAGACTGCGCTGGGGGTTGGCGGGGTCGCGGATCTCCGGCATGCGCGCTCTCAGCGCGCGGGCGCCGGCCAAGACCTCGGCCGGCGTCAGACTCGATTCACGGAAGCCGAGATCGAAGACCTCCGAGGTGTACAGGTTGACGCGCCATTGTGAGTTGGACGGATCCTGTTGCAGCAGATCGCGCAGCATGTCCAGCACCTTGCGGGAGGCCCGCTGCGACTCCTCGTGCCGGCGCAGGCGTGACAGCGCATCGGCCTGCCAGCGCAACATGATCGCCTCGCGGTAAACCCATTTCGCGTCCTTGGGCGCGTTGCTCCTCACCTGCGCGATGATCGCCGCGCCTTCGGCGAAAAGCCGCGCCGCGGCGGCGTTCATGCCCTGCTGGAAATAGACCGTGCCCAGCCAGCTCAGGCTGTCGGCCAACTCCATGCGGCTGTCGACGCTGGGAGAACGATTGGCCGCGATGCTCTTGCGCTTGAGGTCGATGGATCGACGGAAGTAGTCCGCTGCGCCCTCCAGGTCGACGCGGCTCAGCCGCGCGGATCCCAGGCTGTTGTAGGCGTAGGACAGCTCGATGAGCGCCTCGAGGTTGTCCGGCTCGGCATCCAGCCAGGCCTGCTCGGAATCGCGATAGGCCAGCCAGGCGGACGTGGCCTGGTCCAGGTCCCCGCCGATGTAGTGGATATGTCCGGCCCAGAACGCGGCCGCTCCCTGGGCCTTGAACCACTCGCCGGTCAAGGCCTTCGAGGGCGGGAGCCCTGTCAACAGCCGGCGCGCGACGGCCAGCGGTTCCTGTGCCTCCTTCAAGGCGCGCTTGGTCACGCGTACCTCGCCGATCACGGTCAGCGCCTTGGCTCGCTGAAGCCGTTCCTCCGGCGTGGCGTTGTCGTCCTGCGCCAGATACGTCAGCGCCTTGCTCCCCACGCTGTCGAGCAGCTCCAGCCGGCCCACGGGCCGCAGCTTGTCGGCGAACTCCCCGAGCATGTAGCTCAGCAGATCGTCCGCCTGTTGCCGCCGCTCCTGCGCCTGATGTTCGGCCCGCTCGGCACGCCGCGCCTGCAGCACGCTGAGCCCGGTCAGCGACACCATCGCCAGCACGGCCACGCTGCTGGCCGCCACGCTCCACCGGTGGCGCCGGACGAACCGCCCCAACACATAGAGCCGCGTGTCAGGTCTTGCCGTGATCGGCTCATGCGCCAGCCAGTGCCGCAGGTCGACGGCCATCGACTCCGCGTTGGCATAGCGCTCGGACGGCTTCTTCTTCAGCGCCTTCCCGACGATCGTGTCCAGGTCGCCGCGCAGCAGCTTGGCCTGGCGCGCGATGACCGGGTCGAGCTGGTCGCTGGCCACCTCCGACAGCCGCTTGGGCACGAGCTCGACGACGGCGCGCAGCCGGTCGAGGTGGGTCTGCGTGTCGTCCGCCGTCGGATGGCGGCCGCCCAGCATCTGGTAGAGCAGCACGCCCAGCGCGTAGACGTCCGTCGCGGTCGTGACGTCGGCCTGCTGGACCTGCTCCGGCGCCGCGTACTGCGGCGTGAACGCGCTGCCGGCGCGCTGCGTGAGTTCCGTCGCCGCGCCCGAATGCGTGGCATCGTCGAGCAGCTTGGCGATGCCGAAGTCCAGCAGCTTCACCTGCCCGTCGTGTGTGACCAGGATGTTGCTGGGCTTGAGGTCGCGGTGCAGGATCAGCCGCGAATGCGCGTGCGCGACCGCCGCCAGCACGTCGAGGAAGAGCTGGATGCGCGACTCGACGTCCAGCGCGTTGATCTGGCAGTGGCGGTCGATCGGCAGGCCGTCGACGTACTCCAGCACCAGGTAGGGCTGGTGCCCGTTGTGCACGCCCGCGTCGAGCAGCCGCGCGATGTTGGGATGCGAGAGCCGCGCAAGGATCTGTCCCTCGCGTTCGAAGCGCCCGCTGTCGCCCTTGCCGAACAGGCCGGACTTCAGGAACTTGACGGCGACCTGGCCCTCGAAGCGGCCGTCGGCCCGGCTCGCGAGCCACACCGCGCCCATGCCGCCCTGGCCGATCTCGCGCTCCAGCTCGTAGGGGCCGAGCGACTCGCCGCGCAAGTCCAGCGGCGGCACCGCCGACGGCACCGGTCCCTGCAGCGCCTCCGCGGCGGGCTGCTCCAGGAAGCCGTCGTCGTTCAGGGCCTCGTCGCGCGCGAGCAGCGCCTCGAGGTGCTCGGCCATGGCGACGTCGCCGGCCCGGATCTCCTCGAGCCGGCGCACGCGGTCCGGCCCCTCCAGGTCCAGGAGTTCGTCGAGCAGCGGACTCAGCGCGATCCAGCGCTGTTTATCGAGTGCGTCCATCGGTCGGGCGTCTTGTGTCGGTGAGGACGACGGGTCTCGGACCCGACCCGGCGGGGGTCAGTCCTTGAGGCTCATCGAAAGCAGGATTCTCGCCTTCTGCCAGTCCCGCTGGACGGTCCTTTCGGTGACGCCGAGGGCTTCCGCGATTTCCTGCTCGAGCAGCCCGCCGAAGTAGCGCATCTCGACCACCTGCGCCAGGCGCGGATCGATCGTCGCCAGCTCCTCCAGCGCCTCGTGCACGCGCAGGATGCTGTCGTCGGATTGCGGCGTGCCTTCCACGACGGCGGTGTTCAGCGTCAGGTCCGGCTGGTTGCCGCCGCGGCGCTCGGCCTGGCGCGCGCGCACCAGGTCGATGACCACGTGGCGCATGGTGCGGGCCGCGTAGGCCAGGAAGTGGCGCCGGTCCGGGAACGTCTGCCCCTGCGAACCGGCGAGCCGCAGCCAGGCCTCGTGCACCAGCGCGGTGGTGTCCAGCAGGGTCAGGTCTCCTGCCTGCCGGATGCGCTGCCGCGCCAGGCGCTGAAGGTCGCCGTACAGCTGCGCCACCACCTGGTCAGCGGCGGACCGGTCCCCTTGACCGGCGTCGTGCAGCAGTTCGGTGATGTCCTTCATGGAGCAGAACTCTAGCGGCCCCGTATGACCCTGTTACACAGGCGCGGGCGACGGATGACGCGATCAGCGCCATGGAGGCGTCAATTCAAGGGTTTCCACTGAGAAGATTTTTGTTAGCGGATGTCGGGATGGCCGTTGGGGATCCGTTTTAGATAGATGAGGACACGGCTTGGTCAATGTGGCAAGGGAGGCCGGCATGGATCGGGCTGCTTCAGCGGGTCGTGTCCTCACCCTCTTCATTCGCACCCGCGGAAGGCCGATCAAAGGCAAAGGCGCGGGCGTGACCCGTCTTCCGCCTGGAGCAGTTGCGCATGAGTCCGTCCACCGCCGCCGCAGCGCCCGCCGACGCCTTGGAGCAGGCCCCGGTCGGGCTCCTCAAGCCGACGCGCCAGACGCCGGCGCTGTGGGTGCCGCGGGTGGATTCGCTGGCCGAGTTCGGCCTCATGATCTCGCGCCAGCTGACACAGTGCCGCCGCTACGGCGGGCACCTGTCGGTGCTGTGGCTGGAGGCCGAGGCGGCGGCGACCGCGGCGCAGGCCATGGCCGGTGCCGACGATGTCGGTGAGGACGAGGGCGAGGGCGAGGGCGAGGGCGCCCGGGAACGCGCCGCCGCGGCCGAGGTCCGGGACGGGCTGATGACGGCCGTGGGTCGCCGCGTGCGCAGCCGGGTGCGTGGGACCGACATGGTCCTGCAGGTGGGCGAGACCAGCTTCGCGGTGCTGCTGCTGGATGCCGGCGTCGCCGAGGCGCACCTGGTGCAGCACCGTCTGGAGACCGCGCTCAACGGGCCGTACGGCGTGGGTGCCGTGACGATGCAGGTGCGCCTGCAGATGGGCATGGCGTCCTTCCCGGAAGGCGGCGCGCGCGGCACCGATCTTGCGGAAAGCGCGCGCCAGGATCTGCGCCGGCGGATGCGCTGAGACCGGATCAGGATCCGGCGCCTCCGCCGTCGCGATCTCCCCCCGGTCAGAAATCCTGGCCGTAGACGATGAACCCCTTGTGTTCCGCGACGCGGTCGTACAGCGCGCGACCGGCGGCATTGGTCGTGTGTGTCTGCCAGTAGAGGCGATGGCCGCCTCGGGCCTGGACGGCGGCCGTGACGGCCGCGATCAGCGCACGCCCGACGCCGCGGCCGCGGACGTCATCGGCGGTGAACAGGTCCTGCAGGTAGCAGGTGTCCTCGATCCGAGACGTGCTGCGATGGAAGAGGTAGTGCGTCAGGCCGACCAGCCGACCGTCGAGTTCCGCGACGAAGGCGTGCACCGGCTCGCGCTCGTCGAAGAAGCGCGACCACGTGGACGCGGTGACGGCCTCGGGCAGGGCGGTCTCGCCCACGCGTCCGTAGAAGGCGTTGTAGCCGTCCCAGAGCGGACGCCAGGCGGCGAGGTCGGACGGAGCGATCGGACGGACGACGAGATCTGAGGACATGCGCGGTGAAGCTGAGGGCCGAGCCCGGGGTTGAAAAGGCCCGGATCATCAGCCCTGGTGTCCGCACGATCAAGCCGTCGCTGGCGCGCGGGGTGAGCGGACGTCTCAGCGCACCGGCGTGGTCGGCGCCTCGATCGCCTTCATCACCTCGCGCCACGGCACCAGCTTGAAGTTCTGCCGGCCCATCGGCCAGCGCTTGTGGCCGTCCTGGACGACGAGCAGGCCCTCGCCGTATTCGCCGCCGAGCGATGCCGAGGTCACGTCCAGGCCGTCCGTCTCCGACGCCGCGTCGATGCCGCGCGCCGGGTTCAGTCCGACGCGGAAGCGTCCCTTGACCGCGTGCGGCGCGTCGGCGTCGAGCACCACGTAGCTGTCGTTGCCCTGCGAGGACACCACCAGCCATGCGCCCGCCGCGCTGCGATGCACCGCCATGCCCTCGACGTCGGCATGCAGCACCTCGCCGACCGGCAGGATGAGCGTCGCGTCGCCGAGCCGGCCGTCCGCGTCCAGCGCCACGCGCCACAGGCCGCGCTTCTCCTCGCCGATGAACAGCTGCCGGCCGGGCTCGTCCGCGACGCAGCCTTCCGGCTGCGTCGCCAGCTTCATCGACGCCACCGTCTCCGACGTCCACACGCCGGCCTTGCGCGTCACGCGCATCTGCAGGAGCCGGCCATCCTTGTCGTTGACGAACACATCCAGCCCGCCTGCCGGATGGCGGGCGCTGCAGACGCCGTAGACCTCGTCCAGCCCCGTCGGCAACTCGGCGAGCGTCGAGACCTTGCCCGCGCCGTCGATGCCGAAGAGCAGCACGCTGCGCTGGTCGCGCTGCGTCGCGACCGCGAGGTCCCAGGTGCGATCGCCGTCGCGCACGCGCTGGCGCAGGTCGACGTTGTTGACCCGGCCGACCGGCAGGAACTGCGTCTCGCGACCCTGCAGGTCGTAGACCGCGAGGCCGCGCTTCTTGTCGGTGCCGAGGATGCGGCTCCGGGACGGCCGGGTCGGATGGACCCAGATCGCCGGGTCGTCCGCCGCATCGCCGCCGCCGCGCACCGGCTCGGTCTGCGCCGAGGGCGTCGCGACCGGGATCACGGGACGCGGCTGCGCCGCGCGAGCGTCGAGCCAGAGCGCCATGTCCTGCGGCGCCAGACCGGGGGCGACGAGCTCACGGCCCGCGCGCTCCGCATCCGCGACGAAGGCCCACAGGCCGACGCCAGCCTCGGCGACGTACAAGGTCGCTTCGTCGTCGCGCACCGTGCAAGCCTTGGCATCGGGGACCGTGGCGAGCTGACGCAACACCTGGCCCCTCGCGAAATCCTTGCCACCGTCCTTGCTGTTGCCGCTGCTGTTGCCGCTGCGGTTGCTCTTGGCGCTGCCCTGGCCATGGTTCGACGGCCCCAGCACCCATTGCTCGGCCAACCCGTCGCTGCTCAGCAGGAACGCCTGCAGCGTCTGCTGCCGTGGCTCCAGGTACAGGCAGATGGCTTCCACATCGAAGGCGGGGCCATGCCAGTGCGCGCGTTCACGCAGCTGCCGATCGCCCACCTCGATGAGGCGCAGGGCGCCGGAGTCGGCGTCCTGCAGCAGCGCGACCGTCGTCCCGTCCGCCAACTGGCGGCGATCCCAGCGCTTGGCCCGGACGCCGAACTCGTCCACCACCTGACCCTTGTCGTCGAGCAGGCGCAGCCCGCTCTTGCCGAGTTCGAGCGCCGTTTTCGGCGTCGCCGCGCCGGCGGAGAACCCCGCCACCGACAGCGTCGCGGCGAGTGCGGCAGTGGACGCGAATGCGCGAATCGTCTTTGTCATCATCGTCATCGTGTGCCGCCGCCTCAGAACATCGCCAGCTTCAGGCTGAGCTTGTAGGCGCGGCCGTACTGTTCGTACTGGGTGTTGAAGGCCTTGCTGCCCTGGTACACGTAGTAGCGCTCGTTGCTCAGGTTCAGCGCCTCGAACTGGAGCTGCAGCTGCGGGGTCAGCTGCACGCGCATCGACGCGTCGATCTGGTTCTGCGTGTCGACCTTGCGGTCCTGGCGGGCGTCCAGCACGTCGCCGACTTCGAGCAGGTAGGGCGACTTGTGGTTCAGCGCGATCCGCGCGCCGAAGGCCGGCGACTCCCACCCCAGGCTCAGGTTGACGCTGCGGTCGGACTGACTCGGCAGCGCGATGCGGCGGCTGACGAACTGGCCGGCGTCGTAGCCGCCGATGGTCGCGCGCGACTTCACGAAGCTGCCGTTCGCGCCGATCACCAGGCCGTTCCACGGGGCGGGCAGGGTGCTCAGCGCCTGGCTCCAGGAGAGCTCCACGCCGCGCACGGTCGCGTCGCCGCCGTTGGCGAAGGCCTCGACATGGCTGAAGTCCTCCCAGCCCGGCGTGCCCGCCAGGTCGGTCTGGAACGCAAAGTCGCGGATCTTCTTGTGGAAGACGTAGGCCGACATCGCGCCGTCGCGGCCCAGGCGCTGCTCCAGGCCCAGGTCCAGGTTGCGTGCCCGCAGCGGCTTGAGCAGCGGGTTGCCGATGGTGGCCTCGTCGCCGTCGACGGTCACGCCGGGGCTCAACTGCCCGAAGGCCGGCCGCACCACCGAATGCGTCAGCGCCGCGCGCAGCACCAGGCCCTCGTTCAGCTTCTGGCGCAGCAGCACCGCCGGCAGCCAATGGCGCGAGCGCGTCTCCTCATGCACCGGGCTCAGCACGCCGTCCTTCCAGGCGGTGCCGTCGGCGGTGAAGCGCACGCGCTCGTGGCGCACGCCGACCAGCCATTGCGTGCCGCCGCTCTCCAGCGTCGCCTGCAGGTAGCCGGCGTCGGTGCGTTCCTTCATGCCGTAGTCGTTGACCGTCGAATCGACTTCGTCGCGGAACGCGTTCAGGTCGTAGCCGCCGTACAGGCCGCGCAGCTTGCCGACATCGATGCCGGGGCCGAACGAGGTCCACGGATAATCGACCGGGCCGCCGCCGACATAGCCGCCCAGGCCCAGCTGCGACGAGGGCACGTTGTACGGCGCCTTCTTCAGCAGCTTGGCGCTGGGCGCGTAGGTCTCCTGCTCGTTGTCCTTGTCGCGACGGGTCGCCTTCAGGCCGGTCTTGAGGTCGAGGTCCCAGCCGCCGAGGTCGAACTCGCGCTGCACGTCCGCCTTCAAGTGGCGCACGCGGTCGGTGGCGTTGCTCTTCTCGATCTTGGCCTTGTTGAAGGCATACCGCGACGGATCGTTCAGGCCCGCGACGGCCGTGGGCATCGGCTTGACCGTGTCCGTGTAGCCCAGGCCGGAGAAGTCCGCCGTGAACGAGGAGGAGGCCAGCGTGTCGGGCTTGTTCTCGCTGGCGCGACCGGCGCCGGCCTCGGCCCAGAACTTCCAGTCGCCGCGCGACAGCTCGGTGCCGAGCACCACGGCGCTGGACTTGTTGATCTCCTTGCGCGCCTTCAGGCCGCGGCTGACGGTGCCTTCGCCGGTCTCGCCGGGGGCCTGCGGCTCCTCGAACTCGACGGCGACCGACTGTCGGCTTTCCTGGTCGGTGAACCTGCTGGTGAAGCTGCGCAGGTAGAAGAGCGACGCGTCGTCCGGCTTGAAGTCGAGGTTCAGCGCGGCGCCGACGCGCTCGCGGGTGATGGTGTAGCGGCGCAGCTCGAAGCTGTTGAGCTTCTCGCCGTCCCAATCCCCGCCGGTCTCGACGTTGTCGCTGGCGAAGCGGCGCTGGTCGCCGGACAGCGCCATCGCCACGCCCAGCGTGCCGCCGGCAAAGCGGTCGGCGAAGGCCACCGAGCCGCGCGGCTTGGTCTTGGACGCATTGGCGTCGTAGTTGCCGCCGAGCTCCATCGTGAAGAGCCGTCCCGGCTGGTCGAAGGCGCTCAGCGTGCGCACGGTCACCGTGCCGCCGAGGGAGTTGGCGTCCTGGTCCGGCGTCAGCGTCTTCTGCACCTCGAGTGACCGGATCAGGCCGGCCGGCACCAGGTCCAGGCCGGGCGCGCGGCGGTCGGACTCCGAGGCCGGCGTCAGCGCGCCGTTGATGTTGACGGCGTTGTAGTCCGGGCCCAGGCCGCGGACGCGGATGAAGCGGCCTTCGCCCTGGTCGCGCTCGACCGAGACGCCCGGCATGCGGGCCAGCGCCTCGGCGGCGTTGTTGTCGGGCAGCTGGCCGATGCCGTCGGCGTGCACGACGTTGACGATGCCCGAGGCGGCGGTCTGCTTGTCGAGCGCGGAGCGCAGCGACGCGGCCTGGCCGACGGTGACGACGGTCTCGAGCTGCTTCGCCCCGGGCGTCGAGTCCTTGGCGTTCTTCTTCGCGTCGGCCTTCGCGTCGGACGTCGCCTCGGCCTTCGATGCGGTCCTGGCGTCGTTCTTCGGATCCAGCGTCTGCTGGGCCAGGGCCGGCGCGGCGGCGAAGAGGCTGGACAGGCAGAGGGCGAGCAGGGTAGGGCGGGGAGGCGTGCGCATGGTCGGGGGTCGGTGAGTCACGGATGGCGACGCACGTTAGGAACCGCGGATGGCGGGTCCGTGACAGCGCGCGATTCTCGTGTCGTGCCGGCCCGGACGGCTCCGTCGCGGGGGCGCGGTGAGCCGATCCGACCCCCTGGTGGCGCGCAGGCGACGTCAGAGCCGCCGGATCATGGCCCTCAGCCTGTCGATGATCTCGTCGGATTGCTCGTCGATGAACTCGGACGCCCGCTGGTACCAGCGGCGCTTCCTGGGTGCTTCGGGCTGCCGGTCGTCGGTCGCTGGGACCGGTCGCATCGCGACCTCGGGAATCGGTGCCGTCGCATTGCCGTCGCCGGGGGCGGGCGTGGACGTGGTCCTTTCGGGAGGACGACCCTCTGCCGACGGCTTGATCTCCGTCGTCCCCGCCGGCACCTTGCGAGACAAGAGGCGGAGATTGCAGGTCTTCGCCGGCTCGTTGCCGGGGACCCGCACGTTGCCCATTGCCCCGAAGGTCCTGCCCGGTTGCACGGGGACCGGGGCGTCGATCATGCAGTGCGAGCGGTCCACCCGCCAGAAGCGGTTCTGGACGAAGGACAGGTCGTCGATCGTGGTGCTGGCCTTGTCGTCGCCGGTGACAGGCTGGGTGACGCTCACGGCAGTGCCGACCAGGTCATTCGTCTTGACGATGGTTCGCTTGGTCGGACGTTTCCCCTCGGCGTCTGGCACCAGCTGCAGCGGGACGCCCTCAAGCGTGTTCCCGGTGATGTGCGTGTCCTGCGGCGCCTCGATCAGGAGCGGCAGCCCGGTGGTGGCTGCGTCGCCCTCGACGGCGAAACGGTTGTCCATCAGGGACAGGTCCTGAACGTTCCTCAGCTGGGCCACCTGGCCCGCGGGGCCGACCTCGCCGCCGCGCGAACCGTTCACCGAGACGTCATTCCTGGTGATCTGCCCCCCGCGGGTGCCGTCGACATGAAGGGCAACGGTGAAGTAACCCTGAGGCTGCCCTGCGTCGGGCACCATCCCGTCAATGGCGGCCAGCCGCGTCATCCGCTTGGCGAGCTTCAGCGTGCGGGCGTCGACGACGGCCAGACGCTTCATCCCTGCGATCGAGCTCGCGTCGCCGCTGCCGAGCAGATTGCCCGAAATGAGCGCTCCGCGACCGCCGTAGTCGGCGATGCCGCGGCCTGCATGGTCCGGCTCACGCCACAGCACGTTGCCCACGATCCTGTCCGCCCCGTGGGTCCAGATCTGCGGTTGTTCGGACGCAGTATTGCGAAAACCGTTGTAGCGGGCCACGCTGGTGCCGGCGTGCGTGAAGTTGATGGCGATGTTGTCCAGGACCAGGCCCTCGACCAGGATGTTGTTGGCACTGTGAAAGGTCTGATCGATGGAAGACGTCTTCCCGGCCGGATTGACGAAGTGCGTGACCCCGGACCGGCTGCCCACCAGCACGTTGCCGCTGCGCAGCCAGAGGTGCCCCGACACGAGGTAGCGGCCCGTCGGGAAGTACAGGCCGGTGTCTTTGTCGGCCAGGCGTTCCAGCGCGGCACGGATGTTGTCGCCCTGGTCAGCCCCCGAATCGGCCATCACGCCTTCGTTGAGCGCGCACACCACCTGGTAGGGCGCTTCGAGGATGGGCATCGGCTCGTTGCCGCACATCACCATCGGCGGTGGGAGCGTCGTGACGACCGTGACGGATCGGGGAGGCAAGGCGGTCGACAGGGCGGAAACGGTCAATGGCGCCAGCAGCGCGGCGGCGATCGGGGTGAGGGACAGGACGCGGTTCGGCAAGGGGCTCTCCGGTTGACGTGGCGGGGCCACGGAGGCCGGTGAGTGGCGTTGGCCGGGCGTTCGTGAGCCGAAACGACCCCGTCCCCGCCGTGTGACAACGGCTGTCACACACGCCGCCTAGCATCGCGCGCCATGAAAGTCGTGCTGCCTCGCCCGCCGCTGGTGCTCGCTCCGGTCGCGGGCTCGCGTCATTTCGGCCATGCGCTGCTGCTGGCCATGGCGGGCATCACCTGGGCCTTCGGTTATTGGGCCGTGGCCAAGCCGATGGCGATCTGGCGCTGGATCGACCTTGTCAGCGAGACCTCGATCGTCGCGATGCTGGCGCTGTGGCTCGTCCAGCTGCGCGCGAGCCGGCCCGCGGGCCGCGTGACGACCTGGCTGTGCCTGGGCCTGTCCGGGATGCTGCTGGGCGGCTGGGCCGACCTGATGGACGAGTTCTGGAAGTTCCCGCGCGAGTTCACGCTGCTGATGGGGATGGAGTCGACCTTCCACGTCATCGGCATGACGGGCCTGACCTTCGGCCTGCACCTGTGGCGGCAGGAGCAGCTCGCGCTGAATGCGCTGCGCGCCGGGCGCGAGCGGGGCTATCGCGAACACACGCAGATCGACGGCCTGACGCAACTCGGCGACGGCGCCTACCTGCTGGATCAGATCCGCCGCCAGCAAGACCTGGCACGAGCGTCGAACGCGACGTCGGCGGGCACGACAGCGGGCACGGCGGCGGTGGGCACCACGCTGGTCATGCTGGGCTGGTTGGACTTGCCCGCGCTCGCGCGCCAGCACGGGCTGGCCGAAGCCGACCGGCTGCTGCAGGCCACCGGCCCGCTGTTGCTGCTGCAGTTGCGCGGCGACGACCTGCTGTGCCGCTATGCGGCCGACCGCTTCGTGGCCGTGTTGCCGGACGCCGATTCGGCGCTGCCGGGCGATCTGCTGGCGGCCTTGTCCTCCCATGTGCACCCGTGCGCCGACGGACGCACGCGGGCGCGGCTGAGCGCCCGCATGGCCAGCGCCGCGCTGGATCCGCAGGAAGACGCGGAGACGCAGCTGCTGCGCCTGCTGGAGCGGCTGCGGTGAGGCTCGTCGCGGACGAAGCCGACGCCGCTGCCAGCGCTGCGGTGGGCGCGGTCGCAGCGACCGGCGCAACCGGCGCGACCGCTGCGTCCGACGATGCGCTGGCCGCGTTGCGCCAGGCCTTGCCGACGCGCGCCGTGCCGCATCACGGCGCGGACCGCGCCTTCATCCCGTGGGCCTACCAGGGCGCGCTGCTGGCCGAGTTCGCCCGGAGCCGCGCGTTCGAACCGCAGGAATGGCTGGGCCGTTGCGGGGTGGTGCCGGGGCAGGTGTTGTCGCCTCGGCAACTGCTGTCGATGCTGGCCGCGCTGCAGCCGCTGGCGCGCGACGTCGGGTTCGTCGTCGGCCAGCTGAGCCTGCCGGGGCATTACGGCCTCGCCAGCCAGGCGATGCAGCAGGCCGGCGACCTGCGCCAGGCGCTGCGCGTGCTGTGCGACTGGCCGGCACGTCTGTCGCCGCTGCTCACGCCTCGGCTGGTCGAGACCTCGGACGAACTGCTGCTCGTCTGGACCGAATCCTGCGGCGCGCCGGCCAGCCTGCAGCCCTTGCTCGTGGACATGCAGATGAGCGCCGTCGTCGCGATGGCGCAATGGCTGGGCGGCGGGCAGGCGCTGCCCTGGTCCTTCAGCTTCAACCGCACGCGCCCGCGGGAGCTGTCGCAGCACGCGGCCTACCTCGGCAGCGATCTCCGCTTCGGTTGCCAGGTGGATGCAATGCGCCTGCCGCTGGCGGCGGCGACCGCGCCCTGGCCCGCGGCAGTCCCCGGCCGCCCGGCCATGGCCGCAGGCGCGCTGGCGCAGGGCGCGGATCCGGAAGCCGCCTCGCGCGGCCAGCTCGCGGCGCTCTACGACCACCTGCTGGCCGAGGTCGGCGGCGATCCGTCGCTGGAACGCAGCGCGCGGCGTTTCGGCGTCAGCCCGGCGACGCTGAAGCGCCAGCTGGCCCAGCTCGGCACCCACCACCAGGCGCAGCTGGACCAGGTCCGCGCGCATGCGGCGCTCTACCTCATGCTGATGCGCGGCCAGCGCGGCGAGGCGGTGGCGCGCTCGCTGGGCTTCACCGACAAGAGCAACTTCCGGCGTTCATTCAAGCGCTGGACGGGGATGACGCCGGGATTGCTCTGAGCGGCGCGGTCCACGGACTTCCGAAGCCGCGAAGGCTGGCGCCGACGCGCGGCGCGAGGCCCGCATAGACTCGGCCTCATGCCCACGGCGTTCGAACATCCCGAGGACCAGGCCCAGTACCGTCGCCCCGCGCATCGCGCGGGCGTCGAGCTGTACCACGCCCACATCCTGCGCCACAGCTTCGAGCCGCACACGCACGAGGCCTACGGCCTGGGCGCGATCACGGACGGAGTCGGGCGCTTCCGCTGGCGGGGCGGCGAGCACCTTGCGCCCCGGGCGACGCTGATGCTCATGAACCCTGAGGACATCCACACCGGCGAGGCGGCCACGGCCGACGCCTGGGGATATCGGATGGTCTACCTCGACGAGGCGCTGCTGGCCGAGCTGTACGGCGGCCCGGCGTGGCGCTTCGACGTCGCGGTGGCGCACGATGCGGCGGCCGCCACGCGCGCCGCCGCGCTGATCGCCGCGCTGTGGCGCGCGCGCGAGCCGCTGGCCTTCGACAGTGCCTTGCTCGAACTGGTCCAGGGACTGAGCCGCCACGCGCATCGCGCGCCGGTCCGCCCCGACGGCGGCGCGCCGCGCTTCGCGCCGGTGATCGAGCACATGCGGGCCCACCTCGACGAGTCGATGGACACCGGGCGCCTGGCCGCCGTCGCCGGCCTGAGCCCGTTCCACTTCCTGCGCAGCTTCAAGGCGCAGCACCATGCGACGCCGCAGCAGGCGCTGATGGCACTGCGGCTCAATGAGGCCAAGCGGCAACTCGCCGCCGGCCACGCGCCCGCGCAGGTCGCGGCCGCCGTCGGACTCACCGACCAGGCGCACCTGACGCGCGGTTTCGCGCGTCGCTACGGCGTGACGCCGGCGCGCTACCAGCAGCAACTGGGTACAAGACGCCGCCCCTGACGCCCGGCGACACTGCGCCGCATGCTGTCCGGATTCCTGTTCGCGCTCGCCGCCGGCCTGATGTGGGGCCTGGTGTTCGTCACCCCGCTGTTGCTGCCCGACTACCCCGCCGCCATGCTGATGGCCGGCCGCTACCTCGCGTTCGGCCTGCTGGCCGTGCCGCTGGCGTCGATCGACTGGCGGGAGCTGAAGCGCCTCACCCGCGCGGACTGGGTCGACGCGGTGAAGCTCAGCGCGATCGGCAACTTCCTCTACTACCTGACGCTGGCCGCCGCCATCCAGCGCGCCGGCGGACCGCTGCCGACGATGATCATCGGCACCTTGCCCGTGGTCATCGCGGTCTGCTCCAACCATCGCAACGCCGCGCGCGACGGCCACTACCGCTGGCGCGACCTGGCGCCGGCGCTGCTGCTGATCGCCCTGGGCATCGGCTGCGTCAACCAGGTCGAGCAGGCCGCGGTCGCGCCCCAGCAACTGGGCCGCTACCTGCAGGGCGCGGGTCTGGCGTTGATCGCGCTGGCCTGCTGGACCTGGTACCCGATCCGCAACGCCGACTGGCTGCGCGCGCACGCCGACCGCAACCCCCGGGCCTGGGCCACCGCGCAGGGGCTGGTGACGCTGCCGATGGCGGGGCTGGCCTTCGTGGTGCTCGCGATCGCCGACGGCGCCGGGCTGCCGCTGCTGCCCGCCGGCTTCGACTTCCCCGCCGGTCCCCGGCTGTGGCCCTATGTCGGACTGATGGCCGCCATCGGGCTGTTCGCGTCCTGGCTCGGCACGCTGTGCTGGAATGAGGCCAGCCAGCGCCTGCCGACCGCGTTGGTGGGCCAGTTGATCGTCTTCGAGACGCTGGCCGCGCTCGCCTACGCGCAGTGGCATCGCGCCGAGTGGCCGCCGCTGATGGGCGTGGCCGGCGTGGCGCTGCTGGTCGGCGGCGTCTCCTGGGCCCTGCGCCTCAAGCCGGTGCCGCCACCGGGGCGGGAACGGCATCTGCCCGCCTCGTCGCCATGAATTTTCTGCCTCACGACCCCGCTCGCCGCGCGCTCCTGAAGCGCGCTTCCGCCTTTTCCGCCTTCTCCGCCGTGACGGCCGTGGGCCTCCCCTTCGGTGCCGCCGCATGGCTTCCCGCGCGTGCGCAGAGCGCGCCGGATGCCGGCGTCCAGCAAGGCGTCTGGCGCGATCAGTCCCGCCTGCGCGACATTCCCTGGCGGCTGCGCCTGCCCGACGGCGACCGGCCGATGGCGCTGGTGGTGTTCTCGCACGGCCTGGGCGGCAGCCTGGACGGCGGCACCGAGTGGGGGCAGGCCTGGGCCGAGGCCGGCATCGCGACGCTGCATCTGCAGCATGCGGGGAGCGATCGCGCGATCTGGCGCGGCGGGCTGCAGGCGGTGAAGGCCGCCGCGAGCGTCGAGCAGTTGATCGAACGCGGCCACGACGTGCAGTTCGCCGTCGGGCAGATGTTGAAGCTGCAGAAGGACGGCAGCGGTCCGTGGGCGCGCGTGTTGCCGAAGGCGCTCGGCATGTCGGGCCACTCCTTCGGCGCCCAGACGACGCTGGCGGTCGCGGGACGCGACTTCCAGGTGCGCAACGCGCCGGACCTGACCGACTCGCACTTCAGGGCCTTCGCCGCGTTCAGTCCGTCGGCCGGCCACTTCCCGGGCGGCATCAAGGGCATCACGCGCCCGATGCTGTGCCTGACCGGCAGCCTCGACGGCAACCCGATCGGCCAGGAGCGCGACGGCCGCTATCGCCGCGTCGTCTACGACACGCTGCCGGCCGGCGCCAAGGCGCAGCTGTGGCTCGAGGACGCCGATCACATGAGCTTCGGCGGCGGCGGCGAGCGAGGCGCGGGTTTCGGGCAGCGGCTGCTGGGGCGGGGGCGTGAAGTAGCTCCGGAGAAGCTCGCCGCGCACCACGCGTCGCTCATCAAGTCCATCAGTACGGACTGGTGGCGCTGGCGATTGCTCGAGGACGAAGGCGCGCTGACGCGCCTGAAGTCACCGAAGGGCCTGGACGCCAAGGACGAATGGCTTCAGGGATGAGCGACTGCTAAGCCGCGAGCTCGTCGTTGGACGTGTTGGAAGGGGCCATGAGCAGCGCCTTCGCCAACGCTCCGATGCGGCGCAGCGCGCGCGGGTGCGCGTCGCCCCACTGGCCGCCGACACCCAGACGCACGCAGTTCCGGAAGCGCGGACTCGCCGAGAACATCATCCCCGGCGCGATCACGATGTGCTCGGCCAGGCAGGCCTCGTAGAGCAGGGCGGTGTCCAGCCCGTCGGGCAGTTCCACCCACAGGATGAAGCCGCCGGCCGGGTCGGACACGCGCGTGCCCTTCGGGAAGCTCTCCGCGATCATCTGGCGGGCGTGGTCGACGCGCGCGGCGATCGTCGCGCGCAGCTGCCGCAACGCGGCACCGCCGCCGGCCTGCGTCAGCAGGTCCGCCAGCGCCAGCTCCAGCACGCTGGTCTGGCCGCCAGACTGCACCGCCTTCGTCCGCCGCAACACCTGGCCCCAGCGGCCCGCTTCCACCCACCCCAGCCGCAGCCCGGGCGCGATCGTCTTCGAGAACGAGCCGCAGATCATCACGTGCCCCGTCGTGTCGAAGGACTTCACCGCGCGGCGTTTGTCCTCCTGCTCGGACAGGTCGTTGTAGAGCACGTCCTCGATCAGCGCGACGTCGTGCTGCGCCAGCATCGCCGCCAGCCGGCGGCGCTCAGGCACCGGCATGGACGCGCCCAGCGGATTCGACAGCGTCGGCACCGTCAGCACCGCCTTGACCTGCTGGGTCTCGAAGGCCAGCTGCAGCGCGTCCAGCGACATGCCGTGCCGCGGATGCGTGGGGATCTCCAGCGCGCGCAGGTGCAGGCTCTGCAGGATCTCGAGGAAGCCGTAATAGGTCGGCGATTCCAGCGCCACCACGTCGCCGGGCTTGCACACCGTGCGCAGGCACAGGCTGATCGCCTCCATGCAGCTGTTGGTGAGGACGACCTCGTCCGGGTCGAGCACGCAGCCCAGGCCGAGCGCATGCCGCGCGACCGCGCGCCGCGCCTCCTCCATGCCGGGGCCGAGCGGGTAGGTGCACAGCAGGTCGCGATGGCGCATCACCGCGCGCGCCATCGCGCGGCGGACGCGGTCCTGGTCGAACAGCTCCGGGCCCGGACAGGCCGCGCCGAAGGAGACGAAGGCGGGGTCCTGCGACAGCGCCATCACCTGCACGCCGAGCTGGTCCAGCTGCACCATCCGGGACGCCGTGTCGGGGCGCGAGACGCGCGGTTCCGGCAGCCGCGGCGGGCGTGCCGCGACGAAGTAGCCCGAGCGCGGCCGGGCCTCGATCAGCCGGGCGTCTTCCAGCCACCGGTAGGCCTGGACCGCCGTCGACAGCGAGACGCCGTGCTGTCCCGCCAGCTCCCGCACCGACGGCAGCCGCTCGCCGCGCTTCAAGGTGCCCGAGCGGATCGACCGGGCCATCCGGTCGGCGAGTTGCATGTACAGCGGTAACAGCGGCGCGTCCATGCATCGATTCTGTGTGTTCCCGCCCGGCGATGACCGATACAGATGAGCGGCAAGCCGGCCAGCACAGGCCCGGTTCGTGCGCGGGCTGTATGCCTCGTGTCGGTCGGCGGCTGTGGATGGAGCGCGACAGCCATATTTTTTAAGGTGACGGCATGCAACCGCTCCGCCTGCTCCCCTCGCCGTTCCGGCCCCGCCTCCAGCCCCAGGTCTGGCCCGCGCCGGCCTTTGTCCCTCCCGGGCCGGGTCCCGACGCCCTCGTGCTGCCGACCGACGGCCGCCCGGTCGCGCTGCGCCTGCGGCGCCCCGTGCGGCTGCGGGTCTTCGGCGGTCGGGCCTGGATCACCCGGGTCGGCTGGCCGGACGATCACTGGCTGGAACCCGGCCAGACGCTGGACCTGCCGGCGCCCCCGGGTTGGTTCGGTTGGCGGATCTTCGCCAGTGGCGAGGGCGCATCACTCGTCACCCTGAGGGCGGAGACCCTCGATTAAGTCCAAGGCCTGTCACCGGTTTTTCGCTATAAATCGGCCCTCGAAGGTTTCCCGATGACATCACGACGGTGTCAGCCAACCTACAAAGACATGGGACCGAAGTCCCACGAGGGAGTTGCGATGAATCGATCCGTGATGGGCCGGGTGGCGCGTCTGGCCGTGGCCGGCGCTGTTGGCGTGATGATGCTGAGCGCCTGCGGCGGCGGGGGCGGTGAGAGCGGGACGCCGCTCAACGGCAGCAACAGCGGCAGCAACAACGGCGGCGGCTCCGTCGGCGGCGGGGGCAACACCGGTGGGAACACCGGGGGCGAGACCACGATCCAGCCCAGCGCCAGTTACGCCCAGCAATGCGCGCCGGGCAACACGGAAGCGGCGGCCAATCTGCGCACCGCCTCGCTGTCCACGGAGAAGAGCTGGGTCCGTTCCTACCTCGACGAGGCCTACCTGTGGCGCGAGGACGTGCCGTCGATCAACGCCTCGGCGGCGGCCTACAGCGGCAGCGACGTGGAGACCGCGCTGAACGCCTACTTCGAGGACCTGCTGTCGCCGGCGTTCACGGCGAGCGGCAAGCGCAAGGACCAGTTCAGCTTCATGATGAGCACGCGCGAGTGGAACGCGCTGTCGCAGAGCGGCGTGGAGGTCGGTTACGGCATCGAATGGTCGATGAAGTCGCCGACGCCGCCGCGCGGTCTGCGCGTCGCCTTCGTGGAACCCGGCAGCGTCGCCGACCGGGCCGGCGTGCGCCGCGGCGACACGCTGGTGACCGCGGACGGCGCGGCCGCGGATGCCGCCGATGCGGCCGGCGTGAACACGCTCAACGCGGCGCTCTTCCCCGACACCGCGGGCGGCAGCCACCGCCTGGTGCTGACGTCCAACGCGGGGCTGCCGCGCGACGTCTCGCTGGTCGCCGGCAATGTCACCAAGACGCCGGTGCCGACCAGCCAGGTGCTCACCGCCGCCGACGGCGCGAAGGTGGGCTACCTGGTCTTCAACGACCACATCCTGACGGCGGAGGCGCAGCTGATCAGCGCGATGCGCAGCTTCGGCGCCAGCGGCGTGAGCGATCTGGTCGTCGACCTGCGCTACAACGGCGGCGGCTACCTGTTCATCGCCAGCGAGCTGGCCTACATGATCGCGGGCGGCACGGCGACGTCGGGCAAGACCTTCGAGCAGCTGCGCTACAACAGCAAGCGCAGCGCGGAGACCAACAGCCCGGATTCGAAGACGCCGTTCTACAGCGAGTCCTGCCTGCTGTCGGGCAACAACTGCACGTCCCAGCAGCCGCTGCCGGCGTTGAACCTCAAGCGCGTGTTCGTGCTGGCGCAGTCGGGCACCTGCTCGGCCAGCGAGGCGCTGATCAACGGCCTGCGCGGCGTCGACATCGAGGTCGTGCTGGTCGGCGGGACCACCTGCGGCAAGCCCTACGGCTTCTCCGCGAAGGACAACTGCGGCTACAGCTACTTCCCGATCGAGTTCGTCGGCACCAACAACAAGGGCTTCGGCGAGTACGCGGACGGCTTCGTCCCCGCGGGCACGGGCGCGACCGGGGTCAAGGGTTGCCAGGTCGCGGACGATTTCGACCACGCGCTGGGCGACACCAGCGAGGCGATGCTGGCCGCGGCGCTGCAGTACCGGGCCAACGGCACCTGCCCGGCGGCGCAGTCGTCGGAAACGGGCCGGGCCCGCGCGATGGGCGTGCGGGCGGCGGACGGCGATGCGATCGCGCTGAGTCTCAAGAAGCTCGCGGCGCGCAGCAACCGGATCGTCGGCGGACGGCCCTGAGCCGTCGGTCCGCGCCGTTCATGGCGCACTGAAGAAGCCGCTCCCCGGAGCGGCTTTTTTGTTGTCGCGCGCGCCGATTTGTTGCACTGGGCAACGGAACCCTGCCCGCAGCGCTTCGACAAAGTCGCCTTCTCCCACAGAGGCGGCCGATTCGTTCGGCGGACAGCAGAGATGACCAAGAGAACCTGGATCGAGCGCGCGGCCAAGCGTGCGTCGATCATCGTGATGTGCGCCGCTTGCGTCGCGGTGTTGCAAGGCTGCCATGACGGCGGCGAGGACGTGATGGCCGTGGACGGGGCCGATGGCAAGGACGGCCCGCCGGGGCCGGCTGGAAAGGATGGCCGGGACGGGACGAACGGGACGAATGGGATGACCGGGATGGCCGGGATGGACGGCTCCCCCGGACCTCGCGGTCTGCCTGGCGAGGCCGGCCTGCCCGGACCGGCGGGCAGGGATGGCAAGGATGGGCTGGATGGCGAGGACGGCATGCCCGGACCTCGCGGTCTGCCCGGCGAAGCGGGCCTGCCTGGACCGGCGGGCAAGGATGGACGGGATGGCGAGGACGGCTTGCACGGGCTTCGCGGTCTGCCCGGCGAAGCGGGCCTGCCCGGACCGGCGGGCAAGGACGGGCGGGATGGCAAGGACGGCTCGCCCGGCAATCCGGGTGAACGTGGTGAGCCGGGCTTTCCTGGTCCGGAAGGTCTTCCAGGCCGGCCCGGTTTTCCAGGCCCGCGTGGTCCGGCTGGCGCGGACGGCAAGGACGGCGTCGATGCCGGGCGGGTGCTGAATCGCGCCTTTCAGCACAGCTCGGTCTACGCCGGGCAGTGCGCCCCGGACAACGTCGAAGCGGAGAACGCCCGGGACGGAGCGCCCACCGGCAGCCTGGCGATCGAGCGGAACTGGGTGCGTTCACTCATGGACGAGGTCTACCTCTGGCGCCAGGACGTGCCGTATGTCGATGTCGATGTCGATGGACTCGACGACAACGACGTGTCGCGAGCCCTGTCGGCCTATCTGGACGCGCTGCGCTCGCCCGCGTTCAAGCCCGGCGGAAAGCGCCGGGATGAATACACCCAGGTCGTGCCCACGTCCGCGTTCAATGCCTTCATGAGCGGCGAGAAAGTGCCCGGTTTCGGCATCGAATGGTCGGTGGGATCGCACACGCCGCCCAGGAACATCCGGGTCGCTTTCGTTCAGCCCGGCAGCCGGGCGGAGCGGCAAGGCGTCAAGCGGGGCGATACGCTGGTCGCTGCCGCCGGCGTCGAGGCCGACGACGACGACGAGGAACGCGCGGCCCTCCTCGCGGCGTTGATGTTTCCGCGCGACATGGAAACGGAGCACCGCTTCATCTTGAGGTCGGAGGGCGACGCTTCGACGAGGACCGTGATCTTGACCAGCGGCCTCGCCAGGCAGCCCGTGCCGTTGGCGAAGCTCATCAAGATGGGAGAGGACGATGTCGGATATCTGCTGTTCCAGGAACATGGCGCGCACGCGACCGCCGAGCTGGTCAGCGCGATCAATGACTTCAGCGAGGCGCGGATCGACCACCTCGTGATCGACCTGCGCTTCAACCAGGGCGGCGACTTGTCCGTCGCCAGTCAACTGGCCTACATGGTCGCTGGCAAACGCAGCATGGGACAAGCCTTCTCGCGCCTCCAGGGCGGGCAACTGAGCGGCACGGAGCTGCCGTTCCATGGCTGCGCCGACCTGAGCGGGCGCTGTCTGACGCCTGACCTGCCCACGCTCGATGCCGGCCATCTTCGGCGCGTGTACGTCCTGACCCAGGCCGGCACATGCGCGGCCAGCGAGGCCTTGATCAACGGCCTGCGGGGCGTCGGCGTGGATGTCGTGCTGATCGGCAGCACCACCTGCGGTCGCCCCTATGCCGCCAGCCCGAGGGCCAACTGCGGCCACACCTACCTGCCGCTGGACCATGTCGTGAGCAACGCCCAGGGATTCTCAGGTTACGGCGAGGGCTTCGTGCCGGGCGGATCGGGCGCCAATGGGGTTCAGGGCTGCTTCGTGGTGGACGATCTCGCCCATGAGCTCAGCGATCCCAATGAGGCGCTGCTGAAAGCGGCTTTGATCCATGCCGCCACCGGCCAGTGCCGGGTGACGAGGCCATTGGAAGACCGGCCGGCAGACGCGGCGCCGCGGGCGCCCTGGCGCGATCTGCTGCGCGGTGGCGCGATCGTCACGACGCCGCCGCACTGAGGGCGGCGGCGGCGGTCTGGCGGCGGTTTGGCGGTGGTCAGTCGGCATGATGCCGACCTGACCGTCGCGCCGGATCAAAGCTTGGGAATCCTGATCCGGCTGATCATCAGCGAGCCCGAGATCGCGAACAGCAGCACCAGCGGGTGCAGCGTGAAGCCGCCGAGCTTGACGCCGCCGAACCACAGCGCCTCGCCGATCGCGCCTTGCCAGGCGGCGATCCACAGCACGATCACGATCAGCAGCGAGGTCGGGATCGGCGTGCCTTCGAAGTAGGCGACCTTGTCGTTGCCGCCGGACAGCGTCTCGGCGGTGATGTTGTAGCGGGCCAGACGCGACACGCCGCAGGCGACGAAGAAGCCCAGCACGATGCGGTCCCACAGCCCCTGCATGCCGCAGCCGTAGGCGATCACCGCCGGCGCGACGCCGAAGGAGATCACGTCGGCCAGCGAGTCGAGCTCACGCCCCATCGCGGAGCTCTTCTGGCGCCAGCGCGCGATGCGGCCGTCGAGCACGTCGAAGACCAGCGCCGCCGGGATCAGCGCGCACGCGTAGTACAGGTGCTGCACCGCGCCGGTCTGCAGGAAGGTCATCACCGAGAACAGCGCGCCGACGCCGCAGAAGGCGTTGCCCAGGGTGAACCAGTCCGCCAGGTGGAACTCGCGGATCATGGAGAAAGGCTTGGGTCGGTTCATGGGAAGCGAGCATAAGCGAAGGCCTTGGCCCACGTGGCAAAGGCCGCGCCCGGGCAGGCCCTCCCCTCGGCCCACGCTCGCGAGGTGAGAGGGGAAGAAGAGGGCGGGGGAGGGCTCTCAGCCGTCGCCCCGGGTCGCGCCGGGCGCGTCGACCGGGGGCGCCTCGGGCACCGCCGTCATCCGGCCCCAGGCCTTGCGCCCCAGGTGCAGCGCGAGCAACCCGACCGGCATCCGCAGCCAGTGCGACCGCACGTACAGCGCGACCTCGGCCAGCGCGTGGCCGGGCAGGCGGCAGCTGTCGTGGGCCGGCCGCAGCGCGCGGCGATAGCAGGCGTCCAGCAGTCGCAGCGCCACCGGACCCGGCGGCGGGCTGAGTGCCGACGGCAATGTGTCCGGATAGGGTGTGTCCAGCAGCATCCGCGTGTAGCGCAGCGCGAGCCACAGCGGGCGGGAGAGGCCGATCCGCCGCGCGCGCTCGGCCAGCCGCGGCCAGAAGCCCTCGATCGCGCCGAACTCGCGCAACAGCGCGTCGAGGTCGAACAGGTCGCGCAGGCCGTTGGGCAACTCGCCCTCGTGGAACAGGTGGGCGGCGCTGTGCAGCAGCATGTCCTCGGGCGGCAACGTGAAGACGCCAGGCAGACCGTCCAGGGGCCGCGGGGCGTCGAACAGCGCGCGGCTGTCCAGCGGCGTGCGCGCCGTCGGCGGCAGCAGCGTGTGGTGCACGTCCAGCGAGGTGCCCCGGCGCTTGTGATGCAGCGGCGGCAGCTCGTGCATCCAGGTGCGGTAGTAGCGCTGGTCGTAGGCGTCCAGGCCGTCGTCGAAGTCCCAGCCGTGCACCAGCAGCGTCGTCTCGCAGCGCGGCAGCTGTTCGGGCGGGATCAGCAGGTCGATGTCGCTGAACATCCGCCCCGGCGCCGGGGCGTGTCCACCGAGCGCATACGCGGCGCCCTTGAGCAGGATCAGCGGCCCGGGCAGCTCGGCCAGTGTCTGGCGCAGCAGGTCGACCTCGCGCCGCAGCATCTGCGCCTGCCGCCGCGACAGCAGCAGCGCCGAGCGCAGATGCGGCTGCACCGGCTCGGGCAGTGTGGCCAGCCAGCCGCCGGCTTCCATCTGCGCGGCCAGCTTGCCGGCGAGGTTGGACCGCCGCGCCTGGCGCAGCAGCAGGTCCCAGTCGGTCAGGCTCAATCCGGCCGCGATCGCGGGCTGCAGCAGCACGCGGACCAGCAGTGGACGGCGGCGTTCGCCGTGACCGCGACCATGACGCGCGCTCATGGCGCCGCCTCCGCGAGCGTTTCGAAGAGCGCCACGGCCTCGTCGAGCCGGCTGTACTCGAAGCGGTAGCACGCGCAGGCGTCGACCAGCCGTCCCAGCGTCTGGAAACCGGCCTGGCCATGGACGTCGTAGTTGAAGGACTGCTCGGCGAGGTCCATGAAGGCGCGGGCGCGCTCGATGGGCAGCAGCTGCGCGGCCGCCTCGGCGCGCCAGGCGGGCAGCACGACCCAGGCGGGCCGGGCGGGCGCGAGCCGGTGCTCGATCGCGTCCTGCGGCGCGCGCACCAGCGCGACCGTGCCCTTGGACGTGTTGGGCATGGACGCGCTGAAATGCGCCTCCGGCACGAAGGATCGGATCAACGGGATCGACGCGTTCTTCAGGTTGATCGGCCGCGCCATGCCATGCACCAGGCCGGTGGCCATGTCCAGCAGGCCGAGTTCGTCCGACAGCAGCCGCCAGCCGCGATGCGCCAGCGCGGCGCACAGCGTGCTCTTGCCGGAGCCCGGCGGTGCCGGCATCAGCAGCGCGCGGCCGTCGCGCTCGAGCACCGCCGCGTGGATCAGCAGGTATTGATGGGCGTGGGCGGCGATGCACCAGTTGATGCCCCATTCGAGCATCGCCAGCGCCTGCGCGGCCGGCAGCGGCGTGAAGGAGCGCTGGCCGTCGAACCAGAACTCGGCGCGGCCCTGCAGACGGCTCAGCCAATGGGGGCTGCGCAGGACGGCGACGTGGAAGTCGACAAATTCGTTCTCGTCGACGAGATCGAAGTCGCGGTACATGGCCGCGACGTCGTCGGCGAGGTGGGGAATGTCCGAGCGCACGCGCACGGTGAAGGGCGACAGCCGCAGCGTCACGCCGCCGTCGCGCATCCGGGCCCGCAGCCCGGCGGTGCCGACGTCCTGCAGTCTCAAGCGACCGGCTCCTCCGCCGCCTCCGCCACCGCATCCGCCAGGTCCGTCGGCATCAGCAGGTGGATGTCGGCCAGGCGGCGCAGATGCAGGTCCAGCAGTTCGGACAGGGCCTCGGGGGTGGGCGGCTCGTCCCAGTCGACGTCCCGGGCCAGGCGCGCCAGGAGTTGGTCGCGGTCCAGCGGCTCGGCGGCCAGCCATTCGGCCAGCTGCGCGCCGAGCGCGGCGATCAGGTGGGTGTCCCCGCTGTCGGGGTCGAAATAGACCGCGTGCTGTTCGCCCTCCCAGGCGAGCAGCACCTCAGCGATCGGTTGCCTGCAGCGCCAGGCGGCTCCGGCCATCAGGCCACGAGCCAGTTGCTGTACAGGTAGTTCTTGAAGTCCGCCTGGGTCCAGGCCGCGCCGGTCGAGTTGGTCGGCTTGAAGAGGCCGGGGCCTTGGGAGGCCATCTGCAGCAGCATGTCCTGGCCGGTCGCCGACAGCACGCATTGACCGACGCTGTTGCCGGCGAACAAGGTGTTCAGCCGCGCGACGATCATCATCGTGCCGTAGCCCGACGGGTCGTTCTTCAGCAGGTTGTAGACGTTGGCCGTGCCGCTGACGTTCTTCAGGCCGCCCGGGAACAGCTTGGAGACGGTCAGGTTGTTGCGCGCGTAAGTCAGCGTCTTGCCGGAGTAGTACTGGGCGATGACGTAGTTCCAGGGGGCGTTGCCGCCGCGCACCTGGGACCGGCCCGAGTTGTCCTTCCAGTTGGAGATGTACCAGCACTCGGTGTTGTTGATCACCGCCGCGTCGGCACGCGCCTGCACGCTGGCGCCGCCGTTGCGCAGGATCGCCGAGCCCCAGGCCGAGGTCGTGTTGCAGTGCCACGCCATCGCGGGACGGCTGGCCAGCGTCAGGCCGACCGGCACCACGCCTGCCTGGATGAAACGGCGGCGGCGTTGCGAGACGACGGAACCCTTGACCGGGGTCGGGGTGGCCGAAGACTGCGGGGTGGTGTCGCTGCTGTTGTCCATATGCTCAGCTTTCGTGGTGCTATGCCGTCCTGATTCCTGCGGACGCTCAAGCGGATCGGCGCTCCCGTCCGACCTGCGATCGCAGTGTTCCATACAAGCCTGCCACCGGATACCCCGCCCAACCCCTTGAACGGGTGGCGTGCGGTGTCCGTCGCGCGCCAGATAAGTCAGCGCCGGCTTACGCGGAATCCCTTGCTGTCGTTGACGCTGGATCCATGTGTCCAACGGTGGATCCGACGGCATGAGGCGGATGGCCCATGCCCGTGACGGCTTCAGGCGACAACGCCCGCGCCCGCCCTTGCGCCGGGGGGTCCTCCTTCACGTCCACGTCGTCCTCCACCAGGAAGCCGCCGCTCTGGTGCGCCCACAGCTTCGCGTAGAGGCCGCCCTGGGCCAGCAGCGCCGCGTGGTCGCCCTGTTCGACGATGCGGCCCTGGTCCATCACGATCAACCGGTCCATCGCTGCGATCGTCGACAGCCGGTGCGCGATCGCCACCACCGTCTTGCCTTCCATCAGCCGGTACAGGCTGCGCTGGATCGCGGCTTCGACCTCGGAGTCCAGTGCGCTGGTCGCTTCGTCGAGCAGCAGGATCGGCGCGTCCTTGAGCATCACCCGGGCGATGGCGATCCGCTGGCGCTGGCCGCCGGACAGCTTCACGCCGCGCTCGCCGACGTGGGCGTCGTAGCCCTGCCGGCCCTTCGGGTCCGTCAGGCCGTCGATGAAGTCCACGGCCTCGGCCCGCTCGGCGGCGGCGCGCATTTCCTCTTCCGTCGCGTCGGGGCGGCCGTACATCAGGTTGTCGCGCACCGAGCGGTGCAGCAGGCTGGTGTCCTGGGTGACCATGCCGACCTGGCGTCTCAGGCTGTCCTGGGTGGCCGTGGCGATGTCCTGGCCGTCGATGAGGACGCGGCCCTTGTCCACGTCGTAGAAGCGCAGCAGCAGGTTGACCAGCGTCGACTTGCCCGCGCCCGAGCGGCCCACCACGCCGATCTTCTCGCCGGGGCGGATCGTCAGGGTCAGGTCGTGCAGCACGGTCTTGCGACCGCCGTAGCTGAAGTCGACATGCTCAAAGCGGACCTCGCCCCGGGTCACGTCCAGCGGCCTGGCGTCGTCCGCATCCTGGATCGCGATGGGGCGCGACAGCGTCGTGATGCCGTCCTGCACGGTGCCGATGTTCTCGAACAGGCTGGCCATCTCCCACATGATCCAGTGCGAGATCCCGTTCAGGCGCAGCGCCATCGCGGTGGCGGCGGCGACCGCGCCGATGCCGACCTGGCCCTGCGTCCACAGCCAGACCGTCATGCCGGCGGTCGAGGCGATCAGGCCCATCGACAGCGCATGGTTGACGATCTCGAAGCCGCTGATCAGCCGCATCTGGCGGTAGGCGGTGTTCAGGAAGTCCTGCATCGCGCCGCGGGCGAAACCGGCTTCGCGGTTGGAGTGCGAGAACAGCTTGACCGTGCTGATGTTGGTGTACGCGTCGGTGATGCGGCCGGTCATCAGGCTGCGGGCGTCGGCCTGCGCGGTGGCGGCCTTGCCCAGGCGCGGCACGAAGTAGCTCAGCGCCACCACGTAGCAGGCCAGCCAGCCCAGGAAGGGCAGCAGCAGCGTCGCGTCGAAGCTGCCGACGACGCCCAGCATCGTCACGAAGTAGATCGTGATGAAGACCAGGATGTCGGTGACGATCAACCAGCATTCGCGCACCGCCAGCGCGGTCTGCATCAGCTTGGCGGAGACGCGGCCGGCGAACTCGTCCTGGTAGAAGCTCATGCTCTGCGCGAGCAGGTGGCGGTGGAAGTTCCAGCGCAGCCGCATCGGGAAGTTGCTGGACAGGCCCTGGTACTTGCTCAGCGACTGCAGCGCGATCAGCAGCGGGCTGGCCAGCAGGATGCCGCCGAGCATCAGCAGCTTGTCCTGCTGCGTCGCCCACCACTGCGCGGGCGGGACCTGGCTGAGCCAGTCGACGACCGAGCCCAGCATCGAGAACAGCAGCGCCTCGAAGGCGCCGATGGCGGCGGTCAGGACGATGAGCACCCCCACCAGTCCGCGCATGCCGTGCGAGCCGGCCCAGACGAAGGCGAAGAACCCCTTGGGCGGCTGAGGCGCCGGGGTCTGCGGAAACGGATCGACGAGCTTTTCGAACCAGCCAAACACGGCGGTCTCCCTGTCACTTCTGCGAGACCGGTGAGCCTACAGGAGCCGTGTGGCGGGCGCACCCCACCCCCGCTTCGGTGGCGGGTGGGTGGGGTGAACGGGGGGAATCCGCGCTCGGTTGGGTTACTTCGCCGGCAGGGGCAGCAGCCGGCCCTGCGCCTGCTTCGGCGCGGGGATGTGCAGAAGGGCCGACAGCGTCGGCGCGAGATCGACGATCTCGACGCGCTGCTCGATGCGGCCCTGGCCGACCCACGTCGGTCCCCAGGTCAGCAGCGGAACGTGGGTGTCGTTCTCGTAGGGACTGCCGTGGGTGGTGCCGGTCGCGCGGGAACCGAACATCCAGCCCGCCTTCGGCACCACCTGCAGCGGCGCGGCGATGCCGGGGTACCAGGAACGGCGGAACTGCTCGAGGTAGGGCGTCGTGGTGTCCGTTCCGGCCAGCTGCGCGCGGGTGAAGGCCACCTGGATGCCATCGACCTGCTCGACCGACGCCTTGGCGACGGCATAGACGTCGTCGGGGTTCAGGCCGCCGGCCTTGATCGCCACCTCGTCGAAGATCACGCCCGATCCGGACATGTTGAGTGCCCAGCGGTACTCGCCGAAGCGTTTCGACAGGCCCGCGTTGATGACGCCCACGACCTGCGCCGGGTTGATGCGCCCGGCGTCCCGGCCCTGCGACTTCGCCCATTCGGGCGTGTCGGTGAAACCGTGGTCGGCGGTCAGCACGGCGACGTAGTTGTCGCGCCCGACCTTGGCGTCGAGGTACTTGAACCAGTCCTGCAGGTAGGCGTCGAGGTGCAGGAAGTGGTCGTGCGACAGCCGCGACTCGGGACCGAAGGCGTGGTTGATGTAGTCATGGCTGGAGAGGCTGACGGACAGGATGTCCGTCTGATCGTCGGTGCCCAGCCGCTCGCCCTCGACGGCAGCCTTGGCGAAGGCCAGCGTCAGCTCGTCGCCGAAGGGGGAGGGCAGGATGTTGCCGTAGAAGCGCGGCCCCGGGCCGTCCATGCCGGCGCCCAGCACGGCCGGCAGCTTGTTGCCGTTGCCGCTGTTGGCCTGCCAGGGCTGGCCGTCCGGCACGCTGCGCGCGTAGGCCGCCTCCGGCAGCATCGGGGACCAGGTCTTGCCGAAGAACTTGTCGGCCGGCTTGGCCGCGTTGAAGGCGTCGACCCAGGCGGGGTGCTTGTCCATGTAGTAGGTGGACGACGCGAATTCGCCGCTGCCGCCCATGTACATGTAGGCCGTGCCCTTGTGGCCGGCCGGCAGGATGGCGCCGCGGTCCTTGCCGGAGATGCCGATGACCTTCGACCCCGGTTGCAGCGTGCGCAGCACGTCGCCGACGGTCTCGACCTTGTAGTTGTTCGGGCTCGTGCCGGCCAGCGGCTCGGTCTTGTTGCCGATGTACTGGTAGCGCGCATCGGCGGTGTTGTACTGCGGGGCGGCGGTCTGCGGATCGCGCCACTCGTTGCCGATGATGCCGCTGCGCTGCGGATAGGCGCCGCTCAGCATGATCGAGTGGCCGGCGGCCGTGACCGTGTAGCCGTGACCGTAGTACGCGTTGGCGAACCACGCGCCGCGGTCCAGGAAGCGCTTGAAGCCGTCCGGCTGCAGCTGGTCGCGGTAGTCGAGCACCTGCCGGATCGGCAGCCCGTCGACCACCATGAAGACCACCAGCCTGGGCGGTTTCTTCGCCGCGAAGGCGGGGGCCACGGGGCCAGGTGTTGCCGGGGCGGTGCCGGCGTCCGAGGTCGGGGAGGACGGGGCGTTGGCGCAGGCGGCCAGCGCCGCCAGGACGGGCACCAGCAGCCAGGTGCGACGGGTCAGGGTCATGGCGGATCGGGGCTCCGGACGAAGCCGCTGAAACAGATATGACAGCGGAGTATCCGCCTCCCGCTCGCGGTGTCGGGGCGGCTGCCGGCGCATCTGCTCGCTCTGCGCGGCGGGGAAACCCTGACCGGGCGGCCAGGATCCTGCCGGGGAGCCGAAGGGGCCTGGACGGAAAAAAGGCCGGTCACCACGCGGTGACCGGCCCATTTCACTTTCTGGTTGGATCGCTTGACGCGCTCCCCTCCTGTTATGGGAGGCGATTCTGCGGGCCGCAGGCAAAGGGCATGCCCGGGTTTGCCCGAGGTGGGGCGATTGACGTGAGAACTCCTCCTCAAGTGGGAAGGGTTTAGGCGCGAAGTGATGCGCCGAAGCGACGCTTCCTCAAGAGATTCGGGGCGCGAGTCAATGACTCATCGATGTAGAAGTGCATCGTCCAGCACTTCGACCCAATGTCGGACCGGGACGTCCGTGCCACTTTGCAGATGCTGGATGCAGCCGATGTTGGCCGAGACGATGGCCTCGGCCGCCAGCGGCGCGAGCGCGGCGAGCTTGCGTTCCCGCAACTGCTTGGACAGCAGCGGTTGCAGCACCGAATACGTGCCGGCGGAGCCGCAGCAGAGGTGGCTTTCGCTGGGGGCGACCGAGATCTCGAAGCCGAGCTCGCGCATCAGGCCCTCGACGCCGCCGCGCAGCTGCTGGCCGTGCTGCAGCGTGCAGGGCGGGTGATAGGCGAGCTTCGGGCGCGGCGCCGTCGACGCGTCCTGGCCCATGCGCGAGCGCAGCGGCTGGACCAGTTCGGGCAGGAACTCGCTGAGGTCCCGGGTCAGGGCGGACACGCGCTCGGCCTTCGCCGCGTAGTCCGCGTCGTGCGCGAGCAGCCGGCCGTAGTCCTTGACCTGCACGCCGCAGCCGGACGCGTTCATCACGATGGCCTCGACCTGCTCGCCGTGCCCGTCGACCATCGGCCACCAGGCGTCGATGTTGCGCCGCGCGTCGTCGAGGCCGCCGTGGTGGTCGTTCATGTGCGTGCGGATCGCGCCGCAGCAGCCGGCCTCGTCGGCGACCAGCGTCTGCACGCCGGCGGCGTCGAGCACGCGGGCGGTGGCCGCGTTGATGTTGGGCATCATCGCGGGCTGCACGCAGCCGAGCAGCATCAGCACCTTGCGCGGATGCGTGCGTTGCGGCCACTGGTGGGCGCGCGCGTCGGGCTTGGGCGGCACCTTGTCCTTCAGCGTGCCCGGGACCAGCGGACGCAGGGCCTGCCCGATCCGCAACGCCGGCTTGAACAGCGGCGAGGTCAGCCCCTCCTTCAGCAGCCAGCGCTTGAGGCGCTCCTCGCGCGGGCGCTCGACCTTCGCGTCGACGATCTGCCGGCCGATCTCGACGAGCTGGCCGTACTGGACGCCCGAGGGGCAGGTCGTCTCGCAATTGCGGCAGGTCAGGCAGCGGTCCAGATGCAGTTGCGTCGCCGCAGTCGGCGGTTCGCCCTCGAGCACCTGCTTGATCAGGTAGATGCGGCCGCGCGGTCCGTCGAGCTCATCCCCCAGCAGCTGATAGGTCGGGCAGGTCGCGGTGCAGAAGCCGCAGTGCACGCAGCGCCGCAGGATGGCCTCGGCGGTCTCGCCTTCCGGGGTGCCTTGGAATTCGGGGGCCAGGTGGGTTTGCATCGGTCGGCTTGCTGTGGGCTTGCTGCGCGTCGTGAGGCTGGAGGAGACGTCTCGCCTCGGAGATCCGGTTCAACGGCCCGGGTCAGAGGTTCGAATCAAAGATCCGGATAGAGCCGCCCCGGATTGAAGATCCCCGCCGGATCGAACTGCCGCTTCAACTCCTTGTGAATCCGCGTCAGCTGGGGGCCGAGCGGCGAGAAGGTGCCGGCCGACTTGTCGTTGGCGTAGAACATCGTCGCGTGGCCGCCGGCCGCGGCCACCACCTCGCGCACCTGCGCGGGCGCCATCGGCGTGACGACCCAGCGCTGCGCGCCGCCCCATTCCACGAGCTGCTCGCCGTGCAGCGGCATCGGCGGCGTCGTCGACGGCACGGCGATGCGCCACAAGGTCGCGCCGCCCTGCACCGCCCGGCGCGCGCCGAGGAAGAACTCGTCGCACTGGTCGCGCAAGCCCTGCCAGAACGGCGCGGCCATCGCCTCCGGAATCGCGGAGCCGCCGAGCTTGTGGATCGCCGCGCGGACCGCCGCCTCGGCGCCCGAGAGCCGCACCACCAGCGCGCCGTCCCACCACGCGCTCGCCGACACCGGCAGCGGCTGCCCGCCCCAGCGGTTCATCTGCAGCAGGGCCTTGTCCTGCTTGGCCTCGAAGCGCAGCGTCGCCGTCGCGACCGGCTGCGGCAGCACCTTCAGCGTCACCTGCGCGATCAGCCCGAGCACGCCCAGCGATCCGGCCATCAGCCGCGACACGTCGTAACCGGCGACGTTCTTCATCACCGTGCCGCCGAAGTGCAGCAGCTCGCCCTTGGCGTCCAGCATCGTCAGCCCCAGCACGTGATCGCGCACCGCGCCGGCCGTCGCGCGCGCCGGGCCCGACAGCCCGCTCGCGACCATGCCGCCGATCGTGCCCGTGCCGCCCGAGGCCGCGCCGACGAAACGCGGCGGCTCGAAGGCCAGGTGTTGCCCGTGCCGCGCGAGCAGCGCCTCCACGTCCGCCACCGGCGTGCCGGCGGCCGCGGTCACGTAGAGCTCGCTCGGCTCATACGCCATCACGCCGTTGAGCGACAGCGTCGACATCGGCTCGGCGTCGCCCAGCGGACCGCCGTAGAAGTCCTTGCTGCCGTGGCCGGTGAAACGCACCGGCCGGCCTTCGGCGAAGCGGGCCGCCATCGCCTCCAGCGTCGCCATCAGTTGCGTCGCGGGGACGAAGCCGGGGGACGGGTCCGTGTCCGCCGCCGCGACACCTGCTGCTTGCACTGCCATCAGAATCGCTCCAGTTCTGGAAATGAGAGTGCGCCGCGCTTCACGTGCATGCGGCCGTATTCGGCGCAGCGCTGCAGCGTCGGGATCACCTTGCCGGGATTCAGCAGGCCCTGCGGGTCGAAGGCCCGCTTCAGGGCCAGCATCCGTTCGCGCTCCTGCGGCGAGAACTGGACGCACATGCTGTTGAGCTTCTCGACGCCCACGCCGTGTTCCCCGGTGATGGTGCCGCCCATCGCGACGCTGGTCTCGAGGATGTCCGCGCCGAAGCGCTCGCAGCGGTGCAACTGGTCCGGATCGTTCGCGTCGAACAGGATCAGCGGATGCAGGTTGCCGTCGCCGGCATGGAAGACGTTGGCGCAGCGCAGGTCGTACTTGCGCTCCATCGCCTGGATCGCCAGCAGGATGTCGGCCAGCCGCTTGCGCGGGATCGTCGAGTCCATGCACATGTAGTCCGGGCTGATGCGCCCCGACGCCGGGAAGGCGTTCTTGCGGCCGCTCCAGAAGCGCAGGCGCTGCGCCTCGTTCTCGCTGACTTCCAGCCGGGTGGCGCCGTTGGCGTTCAGCACCGCGCTCATGCGGTCGATCTCTTCCTCGACCTCCTCCGGCGTGCCGTCGCTCTCGCACAGCAGGATGGCCTCGGCATCCAGGTCGTAACCGGCGTGGACGAAGTCCTCGACCGCCGCGGTCATCGGCTTGTCCATCATCTCCAGGCCGGCGGGGATGATGCCGGCCGCGATGATCGCCGCCACCGCGTCGCCGGCACGGCGCAGGTCGTCGAAGCTGGCCATGATGCAGCGCGCCAGTTGCGGCTTGGGCGTCAGCTTGACCACCACCTCCGTCACCACCGCCAGCATGCCTTCGCTGCCGATCACGACGCTGAGCAAGTCCAGGCCCGCGGCGTCCAGCGCCTCGGAGCCGAACTCGACCGGCTCGCCCTCGACGGTGAATCCGCGCACCTTGAGCACGTTGTGCAGCGTCAGGCCGTACTTCAGGCAATGCACGCCGCCGGAGTTCTCCGCGACGTTGCCGCCGATCGTGCAGGCGATCTGGCTGCTCGGGTCCGGCGCGTAGTACAGGCCGTGCGCGGCGGCCGCTTCGGAGATCGCCAGGTTGCGCACGCCGCATTGGACGCGGGCGGTCCGTGCCAGGGGATCGATCGCGACGATGCGGTTGAACTTCGCGAGTGCCAGCGTCAGGCCTTCGGCGTGCGGCATCGCGCCGCCGGACAGGCCGGTGCCGGCGCCGCGCGCCACCACCGGCACGCCCAGCGCATGGCAGGCCTTCAGCACGCCGGCGACCTGGGCCTCGGTCTCGGGCAGCGCCACGGCCAGCGGACGCTCGCGGTAGGCGGTCAGGCCGTCGCACTCGTAGGGGCGGGTCTGCTCGTCCTGCCACAGCAGCGCGTGCGCGGGCAGCTCGGCCCGCAGGGCCTGGACCAGCTGCGCGCGACGCCCGGCGCGGAAACCGGCCAGCGCGGCGGCCTGGTCGCCGGGCGGCTCGTGGGTCGAAGGGAGGACGGCGGTCATGGCGTCGAACTGTAGCCCCGCGCGCTGACCCCGGCCTGAACGCGGCGTCAGCGCATACCCGGCAGCGGCCACCACAGCGCCTTGCGGTCGAGCGGCGTCTGCGCCGGCAGCAGCGGGTTGCGCAGCCGCAGCACGCGGCGCTGGTCGATCCGATGACGCTGCAGCAGATCGCCGAAGATCTGTCGCGACAGGCGTTCGAAGGTGCCGTCGGCCACCAGGGCATTCATGCCCCGCGTGAGGTCCGCCGCCAGGCGCGGACGCCCCGGGCGGACGAACATGTAGAGCGCCGCCGGATAGTGCAACAGCAGGTAAGGGTCGATGACGAGGTTCTGGTCGGCGAAGCTGCCGAGCTCGGCGTCGATCTCGAAGATCGACCGCGGGAAGTAGTCGAAACGTCCCGCCGACAGCATCTGGAACAGCCCCTGGTAATGCGTGCTGACCTGCACCGGCAGCCCGTTGGCGCGCAGCACGGCGGTGTCCGGCCAGTCGTGCATCTGCCCGGCGGTCAGCCGTGCCAGGTCCTTCAGGTCCCGCACCTCGCGCAGGCGGTCGCGGTCGGCGGCGCGCGTCAGGCACAGGCGCCATCCGATCAGTCCGCGGTCCAGCGGCACGCGGATCGGCAGCAGGCTCTTCTCGCGCTGCGGGTCGGTCATCGTCCAGAACACGTCGATGCTGGGGTCGTTGCTCGCCATCTCCAGCAGCGCGCGGCTCTGCACCATCTCCGACTGCGTCTGGACCAGCGCATAGCGCGCGCCGCTGCGTTGCAACGCGGCGTGCAACAGGCTGATGAAGTAGTCGACCTGCCGGTCCTGCTGCGGCAGGTGGCGCGGATAGATGACGGTGGTCGGCTCCGGCGGCACCGCGGCGAGCGGGGCCGCGGGCGCAGCACGGGCGGCCGTGGCGCGGCCCGGCAGGAGGGACAGCGCAGGCAGCGTGGCGGAGAGGGCCGAGGCCGCGGCGGCCTGCAGCAGGTCGCGGCGTCCCGGCATCAGGCGTCCAGGAAGACCGTCAGCACGCCGGTATAGCCATGCAGCCGCGCGTGGGCGATCTCGCCGTTGGCGAAGAAGCCGGCCAGCGGCACCTCGCCCAGCGCGTGCTGCACCCACTGCAGCTCCGCCGACGGCGCGCCGAAGTGCGGACCGCCGCGACCGGTGCAGCTGAAGTACAGCGCGCCGGCCATGCGCGCGCCGCGCTCCTCGGCCTCGGCGCGGATCTCGGTGCAGATGCGCACCAGGTCGCGCCGGGCGGCGTCGGGGTGGCGTTCGCAGAAGCTCAGCAATTCGCCCTCGCGCATCTGCTCAGCGACGGCGATGCCGCGTCGGCCCGGGTCGAGGCCGACCAGATGCCGCACACGGACCTCGGCGCCGTACTCGCGCCGGGCGCCGGGTTCGTCACTGAGGCCGACCAGCGTGCGGCGGAACAGCGGCATCGCCTGGCGCAGGGAACCGGATTCGCCGGTGTAGGCGGGCAGCTTCAGATCCTCGAGCAGTGCGTCGAGCGCGGGTTGGCCGTCGAGCTCCGTGACCAGCGGGCCGTCGCAGGCGGTGACGCGGCGCTCGCGACCGAGTGGCTGGCAACCCTGGCTGACGCGCGAGATCCAGCGCACGTCCGGGCCCAGCGCCAGGCCCGACAGGCCGCCTTCGAAGATGCCGTCGGCGATCTGGACCGCGTCGTCACCGCCGCTGACCAGCCCGCCGAAGAGGTAGCCGCTGCTGCAGCGCTGGGCGAGCTCGGCGATCAACTCCTGCAGGTCGGGCGTGCCGCCGTCGGCGTGCAGCAGCAGGCTGCGGGATTCGCAGTCCGGCGTCAGCGGCCGCAGTCCCGAGAAGATCCGCCATTGGTCGGCGGGCAGGTCGCACAGCATGACGACCAGCGCCGGCTCGTCGAAGTATTCGACGCCGCTGGCGCTGACCGCCAGCGCCGAGGCCCCGACCCAGCCGCAGCCCGGCCAGCGTTCGCGGACCTCGTCCAGCAGCGCCTGCGCGTGCGGCACGTAGGGATGCGTGAGGTAGAGGAAACCCAGCGTCGGCGTCATGCCGGCGCGCTGTCCCTCCAGCTGCGCGCCGGCCAGCGCCAGCGCCATGTGGGGATCGGGATGGGTGGCGTGCGCCTGGAGGAAACGAGGCATGAACGGCCCTCGGGGAAACTGGGGATGGCTCAGGGAGCCTTGCGTTTGGGAGCGGTCTTGCGCGCGGGCGCCGCCTTCTTCGCGGCTGGCCTGGCCGCGGACGTGGCGGAAGTCTTCTTCGCCCCGCCCGGCGAAGTCTTCGTCGCCGGCTTCGCGGTGGACGTCGGGGTCGAGGCCGCGGAAGCCGAGGACGTCGCGGCCGACGTGGCGGCCGTCGCCGCCGTCTGGGCCGTCTTCATCGCGTTGGCCGCGACCTGCGTGAACTGCTGCGTCAGCGCGTTCCACCATTGCATCGGGTCGGCGCCGGCAGGCTTGGGCCCGGCCGGGTCGCCGGCCTTCGCCTCACCCTTTGCCTCGCCCTTCGCGTCGGCCTTCGCGTCGGCCGGCGCGTCCTGGGGAGCCGGCGTCGCGGCGGCGGCGGCAGGCTCCTGGGGTCTCGGCGCGGGCGACGGGCGCGGCGGCACCTGCGTCTTCAGCACGTCCTTCAGGTCGGCCATGGGCACGTTCATCGCGTGCAGCGTCGACAGCGTCATCCGCTGCACCTCGAGCGCCTGGATGGTCGCGTTGAGCATGCGGGCGTTGTTCTCGAGCCAGAACTGCACGGTGCGCAGCTCGTCGATACGTTTGTCCAGCTCCTGCGGGTCCAGCGTCGGCGCGACCCACTGGTTGAAGCCGGGGATCGCGGCGCCGGCGTTCTTCATCAGCCCTTGCAGGAAGTCGAAGCCCGGAACGAATTTGCTGAAGTCGGTGTCCGCCATGGTGTCTCCTCGGGAGCCGTCCTCGCCAGGGACCCCGGCGTGCGCAGGGGCGCCCCGGGGGCGGCCATGGGCTCGATCCTACGTCCTGGCGGCGGCCGCCCGATGTCGGGAAGGGCGGTGGCCGCGTCAGGTCGGAATGTGGTTCAGGTCGGCCCAGCCGGTCCACAGGATCTGGATGCCGATGCACAGCAGCACGAAGGCCATCAGCCGCATCATGACCAGCGTGCCGACCTCGCCCATCTTCATCAGCAACCGGCCGCCGTTGCGGTAGACCAGATAGACCACGGCGGCGGTGAAGGCCGCGCCGATGGCGGCGATGCCCGCGCCCATCACGTACGGCACCGGCGAGCGCGGGATCTGCGCGCCCAGCGCGATCGCCGCGGCGATGCTGCCCGGACCGGTGGTCAGCGGGAAGGTGATCGGGAAGAAGCTGCGACGGACGATCTCGGTCTCGCTGATGTCGCCGGGCGAGGCGTGCACGACGGCGGTCTGGACGTCGTCGGTCTCGTTGCGGGTCAGCATGACCCAGGCGCTGTAGGCCACCAGCAGGCCGCCGCCGACGCGCACGACCGGCAGCGAGATGCCGAACAGGTCCAGCACGTAGGTCCCCACCAGCAGCGACACCATGATCACGACCCAGCCGTTGATCGCGACCTGGCGCGCGAGCCGCTTGAGGACCCGGTCGTCGCCGCCGGCCGCGCCGATGACGATCGGGGCCACGCCCACCGGATTGATGATCGGCAGCAGCGTCAGCGGCACCAGGAACAGGGATTGGAGGAAGGACGGCAGGTTGTCCAAGATGCGCGACTCCAGAGGAAAAAGTCGGTGGAAAGGTCGGTGGAAAGGGGGGTGGGGAAGACCGGCGGGAAGGCCCGGCCAGGCCGGCGCGGCCCAGTGTGCCGCAACTCGGTCACCGCGATCCGGATCGCGGCATCAGGGTTACCTCGAAACCCTGCTCCTTGAGCAGCGCGGTGAGCGCGCGGGGGCCGGTCATGTGCATCGCGCCGACGGCCACCAGCAGCGACTGGCCGCGCTGGTGCAGCTCGGAGATGCGCTGGGCGAGGGCCGGATTGCGCCCGTCGTTGATGCGCTGCAGCGCCGCGCGATCGGCGGCGTCGGTCACGCAGTCGCACCACTCGGCGTATCGGTTCAGGCGGGCCAGGTCGCCGCGGTCATAGACGCCCACCATCGTGTCCAGCGTGCGCAGCAGCGACTTCGGGCGTTCGAGCTGCTGCAGGTTCGAGCGCAACTCGTGCCGCGCCGCGTCCACGTCGGCGGGCAGCAGAGCTTCGAGCTGGCCCTGCAGCGTTTCCAGCGCCAGCACCGGCAGGCCGCGGTCGCGCGCCCACTGGCTCAGCAGCATCTCCTGGCCGTAACGCACGTCCAGCCCCAGCGACCGGGCGCGCAGCAGCATGTAGGTGCTGGTCTGCAGCAGCGGATGCATCGCGGCGAGGGCGTGCGGCTCCAGGCAGACCGCCACGGCCTGCGCATCCAGACGCTGGCGCATCGCGGCGTCCAGCGGCAGCTCGGGCATCGGCGGCATCTTCCAGGCGTCGCGGTCGAGCGGGTCCAGTTCCAGCGCGACGGCGTCGACCTCGTCCAGCGCCTTGCGCAGGCGCGGACCGGGCGCGGCCCAGCCCGGCTTGCCGACGTGCAGGCTGGCGTACAGGTAGGAGGTCCGACCGTCGCGCTTGAGCGTCCACATCAGCCCGCGATCCCTGGCCTGGGCGGCGAGGCGGTCGGCGGGCAGCGGCGCGGGTTCCGGGGGGCAGGAGGGCTTGGGCGGCGCGGCCAGCGCGCCGGCGCCGGCCAGCAGCGCCAACAAGGCGAGCGAGCCGGTGGCGAGACCGCGAGAGGCCCGCATCAGCAGCGTCGAGAGGAACGGGTTCAGCATGGGCGGCACGATGCCATAGAACCGGCGCGGTTCGAGGCAGGCGGTGCACGACCGCGCTCTCCGGCGCGGCGTGGGAGATCGGCTGGGGCGGATGAACGGGCTGGGGTCAGGCCTCGCCGGCGCGGAAGCCCATCGGGCGGCGCTGGCGGACTTCCGGCTTCACACGATGCTCGGCCTCGAGCAGCGTCAGGAATTCGTCGGGCGACAACGCCTCGCCGAGGATCTCGGCCTGCTGCCGCACCGCGGCGAAGTCGCCCAGCGTCAACGCGTCCAGCGCGCCCAGCCGGTCCGCGTGCGCACCGTCGGGCGCCACGCCGACTTCGCGCTCGAACATCGTCAGCCGCTGGTCCGGCCGCAGCGCCTTGAAGCGGATCTTGAAACTGAAACGGCGCAGCGCGGCCTCGTCCAGATCGTCGAAGGCGTTGGTCGTGCAGATGAAGAGCCCGGCGTGGCGCTCCATGCCGGCCAGCATCTCGTTGACCTCGCTGACCTCGTAGTGCCGCTCGGCGGCGCGGCGGCTGCGCAGGAAGCTGTCGGCCTCGTCCAGCAGCAGCAGCGCGCCCTCGGCGGCGGCGGTCTCGAACATGCGGGCCATGTTCTGCTCCGTCTCGCCGACGTACTTGGACATCAGGTCGCTGGCCAGCCGCACCATCAGCGGCCGTTGCAGTTCGGAAGCGATGTGCTCGGCCAGCGCGGTCTTGCCGCTGCCCGGCGGGCCGTGGAAGCACAGGCTGCCCATGCCGCGGCGGCGCAGCGCCTCGATCAGGCGCGGCAGCGCGAAGCGGCATTCGCAGTGGATCAGGTCGAGCGAGTAACGCGTCGCCGACGGCCGCGACTGGGGCGAGGCATCGACCAGACCGAGCGCCTTGTCGGCGTGCAGCAGCTGCCGGCTGACGAGGCGCTCGTTGGCGGCGGCGACCTCCGCAGGATCGGCGGCGCTGTCGTCGCCTCCCCGTCCGGCCCCCGCCAGCCGGGCGAAACGCACGGCGGTGCGGACCTGCGCCGGCGTCAGGCCGCGGCGCTCGGACAGCCGTTCGGCGAAGCCCTCGGGCACCGGCAGTTCCTCCAGCGCCTTGCGCACCAGCCCCAGCCGCGCGCCGGGCGGCGGCGAGGTCAGTTCCAGGTGGTACTGGAAACGGCGCCGGAACGCGGGGTCGATGTGCTCGATGCGGTTGGTGATCCACAGCACCGGAACGGGGTTGCTCTCGAGGATCTGGTTGACCCAGGCCTTGCCGTTGACGGCCATCGTCGCCGGCAGTTCCAGCGCCGCGTCGAGCCGGGCCATCAGATGCGCGGTGTCGCCGCTCAGGTGCGGGAAGACGTCCTCGACCTCGTCGAACAGCAGCGCGACATCGCGGCTCGCCTTCAGGAACACCTGGCTGATCTGCAGCGAACGGTAGCGGTCGCGGCCGCTCAGCGCATTGCCGTCGCGGTCGGCGTACTCCACCTCGTACAGCGCCAGGCCGGCCTCGCGCGCGGCGACCTTGGCGAGCTCCGTCTTGCCGGTGCCGGGCGGCCCGTACAGCAGCACGTTCACGCCGGCCTGTCCCTGCGCCACCGCCTGGCGCAGCAGGGTCGCGAGCAGCGTCACGTCCTCGGCGATGAAGTCGAAGTCCGCGCGTTGCAGCGGGCTCGGCGTCACCGGGCGCGTGAACACGGCCATCAGGTCCTGCGGACCGTCATAGGCCCGCATCAGCACCGGCGGCAACTGCTCGCTGACCTTCATCAGGTCGGAGAGATCGGTGATGTTGTGTTCGGCGATCAGGTTCTCGATCATGCCGACCCGCTCCAGCCGCGACCCGGCGCGCAGCGCGTCGGCCACCTCGTGCGGATCGACGCCGGCCAGGTCCGCGATCGCGGCGAAGGCTTCCTGCGCGGTGTTGACCTTGAACTCGACCAGTGCGCCGCGCAATTCGCGCTGGTATCGCGCCAGCGTGCCGTAGAGCAGCAGCGCGCGCTCGGCCGCGTTCAGCTGCAGCAGGCGGCCCAGCACGTCGATGTTCTGCTCGACCAGCGTGGACCGGCTGCGCAGCTGGCCGTCGAGGGCGTCGCAGGTGCAGGACAGCAGCGCGAGGAGGTCCTTCGGCGCATCCTTGACGTACTCGTCGAGGTAGAAGAACACCGTGCCTTCGGCGAACGGGCCGCGCCACACGCCGTGGCGGGCGAGGAAGGCGGCGTCGCCCAGCCGTTCATGGCCGGCCCACAGCGAGTGGCCCTGGCAACGCCGCGCCAGATAGCCCCGCACACGCGTGAGCACCTGCGGCGGCCAGACCAGGTGGCGCGCCGTCAGCGCCAGCAGGCCGCTGAGGTCGCGGCGCGGATTGAAGCGGTTGGCGTGGCGGACCGTCAGCGTCAGCACGAAGTGCGAGCACATGCGGTCCAGCACCGGGCTGTCGGACAGGCCCGGGGAGTCCAGTGGAAGTTGCGCGCGCTTGCCCATGGTTCGTGCGGGAGGGGGATCTCCGGAACGAGGACGGCGTCGAGGACGCGGACATGGCCCCGGACCCGGGCGCCGCTTGCCGCGTCACCCCTCGAAGGGGCGCGGCTGCACGATCTTGGCGCAGGGATGGTTTGGGGACAAGCCCCGGCTGACGGAATCAGCGGCGGTCAGCGTGCGGGAGGCCAGGCGCGGGCTCTCCGCGGTGCATGGGGCCTCCCTCCGGGAACCCCAAGCGCCACTCCGGCCCCACCAGCAATCGCTGACTGCCCGTTTGCGGAGCAGTGGTCGACTGCCTGTCAGGGGCGGGTGGTGTGGGGGATCAATGCATGATCACGGGCTGCTGGCCCAGGTTCGCGTACTGCGCGATGAAGGCGTCGAGGTCGTCGACGTCGGGACCTTGCTCGATCAGGGCTTCGACGCCCTCCTGGAAGGTCTGCGCCAGGGCGCCTTCGATGAAGATCTCCTTGCGGGTGAACTTGTCGACGATCTCGAAACCGTCACGCTGCAGCGATGGCAGGTTCGTGTGGTCCACCTGGGCGGCGTGCGCGGCATCGCCAGCGGACGGAGCGACCGGTACATCGAACTGGACGACGATGTAGCTCGGTGAGTCGTAAAGCATGTGCATGAAGGACTCCTTGGTTGGAGGAGTTATGGCCTGTTGCGACAGATTCAAGACCCGTCGCTCCCAACCAGGCCATGACCCATGGTGGCAGATCTCGCGGAACACGCTGCACCGTGTCTCAAGCATTTGTGGTGCCAACCGCACAGGGTTTCACGGATTCACGAACCGTAACGCGCACACACGGGATCGAGATCAAGCGGACATGCACGCGGCGGACAGGGTCACTCCAGCAATCGGAGCGCCCACTGCTCGTCGTCGTCCAGGCTGAAGCGCAGGTCGACGGCCAGGAAACCGCGCTGACCGTCGAGCCAGACCGACCATTGCAGCGCCGGGCGGCCCGCGCCGCGGGCCAGGTCGCGCCGCAGCAGCCACCGGCCGCCGTCGCGCGCGATCACCTCGAAATCCCAGTCGCTGACGCCCGTCGGGCCGGCCACCGGCACGCGCAGGCGCTGCCCGATGTAGGGCGCGGGTTCGGCGGCCATCATGGCGGCCACCTGCAGCCACCACGACAGGCGGTCCTGCGTGCCAGCCGACAGCGGAAAGGCGCGCGCGCCTACAAGCAGAACCGGACGCGCGGCGTCACGGTCGAAGATCTGCAGCTCCCGTTCGCGACCCTGGCGCGACACGCGGTGCAGCTCCGGCTGCAAACCTTGCGGACCGACGCGGCCTTCGCTGTGCCAGACCGGCAGCTCGCGATCGCCCGAGCGGCGTTCGAGCGTGATGTCGTAGCGCCCGTTCCCGATGTGGAAGTTCAAGGCGGCCTCGCCGGGTTGGCCGTCGATGACGAAGGCGTAGGCGAGGGCGCCGTCGCCGCGCAGCGGCAGCGCGAGCAGCGCCGGCACGGGCCGGGTTTCGGGAGCCGCAGCGGGCGTGGGCGCGGGACGCGAAGGCGTGCGCGGCGTGGCGGGCGGAGCGGCCACGGGTGTGACCGCTTCTGGCCTGGCCGGGGGCGGGGCCTCGATGACGCGGGTCGTCACCACCGGCGCATCGATCGCCTGCGGCGGCGGACGCTGAGACAGCGCACCGATCGCCGCCGCGTGCAGCACCAGCGCCCCCGCGACGGCCGTCGCGAGCGCGACCCGATCCTGAGGTGAAAATGCCGCCAACGATCGCCCGACGAATGACTGTCCGCCCACCACAATGAAACTCGCAACCTACCGCGACGGATCCCGCGACGGCCAACTGGTGGTCGTGTCGCGAGACCTGAGTCAAGCATGCTATGCCAACGGCATCGCGACGCGCCTGCAACAGGTGCTCGACGACTGGAATTTCATGGCGCCTCAGCTGGAGATGCTGTCGCAGTCGCTGAACCACGGCCGCGCGCGGCATGCGTTCGCGTTCGACCCGAAGCAATGCCTGGCACCGCTGCCGCGCCTGGCCGGCTGGATCGCCGGCGAGGCCTACCCGGACCAGGGTCAGGCCTTGCGCGAGCGCGGCCTCGCGTGGCCGGAACGCCTCAGCGCTCCGCTGCTGCGCGCCGGCGGCGCCGAGGCGCTGCTCGGTCCGACCGAACTCCTGGACCTGCGTACGCCGGGGCTGGAACCCGAGCCGCAGCTCGCCGTGCTCACCGGCGACCTGGCGCAGGGCGCGGTGCCGTCGCAGGCGCTGGAGTCGATCCGGCTGCTGATGCTGGTCAGCGACTGGGTGCTGCGGCCGGTGCAGCAGGAGGAACTCGCCAACGGCTGGCCGGCGCTGCACAGCCGCCCGGCGCTGCAGTTCGCGCCGGTCGCCGTCACGCCCGACGAACTGCCCGGTGCGTGGTACCTCGGACGCGCGGCGCTGCAGCTGCAGGTGATGCGCAACGGACGCAAGCAGGCGGTCGTCGACGCGAAGACCGGCATGCGCTGGTCCTTCGGCGACCTGCTCGCCGAGGCGGCCCTCAACCGGCCGCTGCGCGCCGGCACGCTGGTCGGCGCGGGCACGCCGGTGCTCGGCAAGCCGGTGGCGCTGGAGGCCGGGGACAGCCTGCGCATCGAGTTCAAGCTCGGCGACGGTCCCGGCCCGTTCGGCGCCATCGACATGGATCTCGCGGAGTCGGAAGATGCAACGTCCGACGACGCCGGCCTCGACGAGAACACCGAGCACACCGAGAACGCCGAGAACGCCGAGAACACCGACGACAGGCCCTCGAACGCTGCCGCCGCCTCGGAAGGCGCTGCCGAGGCGGCGATCGAAGCCGAGAAAGCGACCCCCACTGAAGCTCAAGAAGGAGACACCGATGAACCTGCTTCGCCGTGACCTGATCGCGCTGCTGGGCGCGGGCTGCGCCTCGCCGTGGGCGATGGCGTTGAGCCTGAGCGAGGGCGACGCCGCCTCCGGCGTGCGCGCGGCCCTCGAGCGCGGCGCCCAGGCGGCGCTCGCCAACCTGGGTCGCACCGATGGTTTCCTCGGCAATCCCCAGGTGAAGATCGAGCTCCCCGGCGCCTTGAAGGACGCCGCGCGCCTGCTGCGCACGACCGGCCAGGGCAGGCGCATCGACGACCTGATCACCTCGATGAACCGCGCCGCCGAACAGGCGATGCCCGAGGCGCGCCAACTGCTGGTGAGCACCGTGCGCAACATCAGCGTCGAGGACGCGGTGAGGATCGTGCGCGGCGGCGACAACGCGGTGACGCAGTTCTTCGAGGACAAGACCCGCTCGCCGCTGACGACGAAGTTCCTGCCCATCGTCACGAAGGCCACCGAGCGCCAGTCGCTGAGCGAGAAGTACAACGCGGTCGCCGGCAAGGCCTCCGGGTTCGGCCTCATCCGCAAGGAAGACGCCAACCTGCAGGGCTACGTCACCGACAAGGCGCTGGACGGCCTGTACTTCATGATCGGCCAGGAGGAGAAGAAGATCCGCCAGGACCCGGTCGGCACCGGAAGCGCCATCCTGAAGAAGGTCTTCGGCGGTTGAGAACGATGGGGCGGGGTGGGGCTTCCTACAATCGAGCCCCATGAACGCCCCGACCTCCGCCCGTCCCGCCGTCGCCTACACCCGCGGCGCCGCCTTGCCTGCCATCCTGGCGCAACGCATCGCCGTCCTCGACGGCGCGATGGGCACGATGATCCAGCGCTACAAGCTGACGGAGGCCGACTTCCGCGGTGAGCGCTTCGCCGATCATCCCAAGGACCTCAAGGGCAACAACGACCTGCTGGTGCTGACGAAGCCCGAGGTCATCAGCGAGATCCACCGCCAGTACCTCGACGCCGGCGCCGACATCATCGAGACCAACACCTTCGGCACGACCACCGTCGCGCAGGAGGACTACGGCCTCGAGGCCTACGCCTACGAGATGAACGTCGCCGCCGCGCGCCTGGCGCGCGAGGCCTGCGATGCGTTCAGCACGCCGGAGAAGCCGCGCTTCGCGGCCGGTGCGCTCGGCCCGACGCCGCGCACGGCCTCGATCAGCCCGGATGTCAACGACCCCGGCGCCCGCAACGTCGACTTCGACACCCTGCGCGCGGCCTACTACGACCAGGCCAAGGCGATGCTGGAAGGCGGCGTCGACCTGTTCCTGATCGAGACCATCTTCGACACGCTGAACGCCAAGGCCGCGATCTTCGCGGTCGACCAGCTGATGGACGACACCGGCGAGCGTCTGCCGGTGATCATCTCCGGCACGGTGACCGACGCGTCGGGCCGCATCCTGTCGGGGCAGACGGTGACGGCGTTCTGGCACTCGGTGCGGCACGCGCAGCCGATCGCGATCGGCTTGAACTGCGCGCTCGGCGCGGCGCTGATGCGGCCTTACATCGAGGAACTCTCGAAGGCGGCCGGCGACACGCCGATCTCCTGCTATCCGAACGCCGGCCTGCCCAACCCGATGAGCGACACCGGCTTCGACGAGACGCCGGACGTCACCGGCCGTCTGGTCGGCGAGTTCGCCGCCGCGGGTTTCCTGAACATCGCGGGCGGCTGCTGCGGCACGACGCCGGATCACATCCGGGCGATCGCGCAGAAGGTCTCCGCCTACCAGCCGCGTCGCTGGGGCAGCAAGCTCTTCAGCGGGCTGGTCGCCGAAGAGGTCTGAGCCTCAATACAACTTCAGCATCGCGTCCATGTTGATCCGCAGGCGGATCTCATGCGGCGCGAGGCTGGCCGTGATGGCCTGCGCCTGCAGCCGCGTGTCGCGCAGCACCGGCACGGTCAACGGCGTGCCGCTGCGGCCGACCAGCGAGGCCACGAGCGGCGCGTTGGCGCTGTGGCCGCGCTTGAGCACCATGCCTTCCTCGCCGTTGGCCAGCCGGGCCAACGAGCCCGGCGGGTAGAGACCGATCGCCTTGATCAGGGCGGCACCGGCCTCGTCGGGTTGCTGGAGTTCGTCGAGGTAGACCGCCCGCGCCGCCTGCGCCGCGGACAGCGGCCGGCGGCTGCGTCGCGGGCTGAGGCGGGCGCCGTACACGTCGATGCGCCGGAGCAGCCGCGCCATCAGCTCGCCGTCCGATCGGCCCGCCAGGGGGCCTGGACCGGCGTCGTGATGCAGCCGCACGGCGGTCAGCCAGTCCTCGTCGTCCACGCCGATCGCCTGCAGCGTGGCCGCCGCGCGGTCGCCGTGCCCGGCCAACTGCTCGCGCTGCGCGTCGCCCAGCGCTTGCGGACGCATCGCGTGCTGGTCCTGCTGCGCGCCGCTGTCCAGGTTCATCGTCAAGGCCGCGAGCCCGAGCGTGCGACGGCGGCCTTCGCCCCAGCCGAGCTGGCGCGTCGTCATCTCGACCAGCGCCAGCGACAGCAGCGCATGCCGCGCGCTGTACTGCAGCGGCTCCTGGCCGGCGTCGTGCACCAGCATCGCCAGCGAGGCGTCCGGCTGCTGCGTCAGCCGGGCCAGCACCTTGTCGAGCAGTTCGCTCAGGCGCGGCAGGAATTCCGGCCGTCGCGGATCACGCAGCACCTGCTGCGCATGCCATTGCAGGTCGGCCCAGATGGCGGTGTGCGCCGGCGACGTCGACTGCGGCATGGGCATCGGACGCGTGGGCTTGTATTCCGCGGTCGCGTTGGCCAGCGCCGACATCGACGCGCCTTGCAGCATCATCGTGTCGAGCTTGTGGGCGAGGGCGCGCTGGTACTCGCGCGTCTCGTGCGCCTGCACCCACGGCCCGCGGGCCAGCAGGTCGCGCACCTGCGGCGTGTCGGGCAGCGGATGCCCGGAGGCGAACAGCAGATGTCCCGCCGCGTCGCGCAGCGAGAACGTCAGCACCTGTCCCACGCGCAGGCTGTTGGGAGGAAGTTGGACCAGATCCACGGTGGCTTCCCATCGACGTGTCGTCGTCTTGTCGTTGTGCCGCGCAGGATACGGGCGCACCTGGGCCGGGAAGGCAATACGGCACGAACAAACCAGGGCCGGACCGGTAGAATGCACGCTGTTCCCGCTACCAGCAAGGCCGCACCGCGCCCCTGCGGCGGCGGTGGTTTCCGAGGAGCGTTGCGACAGGTCCCGTCACCCGGGTTCCCGCCAGGCTCGGAACGGCGGTGTCGGACCCCTGGACCCCGCCTCACAACGGCGCTCACCGACCCGCGTTCCGCGGGGTTGCGGTGAGTTGCGCGGCCCCGTCTTTCGTTTCAGCTCACGTCCAGCTTCGAAAAGCGCCGCCGCCATGTCCGCCCCGAATTCCGCCTCCGCTTCCGCTGCTTCCGATCTTTCTGCCGCGCCGGCCTCGCCCGTGGCCGTGCCGCCGATGAAGCTCTCCGGCCTGGAGCCGGTGAACATCGGCGCCGGCACGCTGTTCGTGAACATCGGCGAACGCACCAACGTCACCGGCTCGAAGGCCTTCGCGCGGCTGATCCTGAACGGCGAGTTCGAGGCCGCGCTGAGCGTCGCCCGTCAGCAGGTCGAGAACGGCGCGCAGGTCATCGACATCAACATGGACGAGGCCATGCTCGACAGCAAGGCCGCGATGGTGCGCTTCCTCAACCTGATCGCCTCGGAGCCCGAGATCGCGCGCGTGCCGATCATGATCGACTCGTCCAAGTGGGAGGTGATCGAGGCCGGCCTGAAGTGCATCCAAGGCAAGGGCATCGTCAACTCGATCTCGCTGAAGGAAGGCGAGACGGAGTTCCGCCGCCAGGCCAAGCTGATCCGCCGCTACGGCGCGGCCACGGTGGTGATGGCCTTCGACGAGACCGGCCAGGCCGACACCTACCAGCGCAAGATCGAGATCTGCACCCGGGCCTACCGCATGCTGGTCGACGAGATCGGCTTCCCGCCCGAGGACATCATCTTCGACCCCAACATCTTCGCGATCGCCACGGGGATCGAGGAGCACAACAACTACGCCGTCGACTTCATCGAGGCGACGCGCTGGATCAAGAAGAACTTGCCCGGCGCGAAGGTCAGCGGCGGCGTCTCGAACGTGTCCTTCAGCTTCCGCGGCAACGAGCCGGTGCGCGAGGCCATCCACACGGTCTTCCTGTACCACGCGATCCAGGCCGGCATGGACATGGGCATCGTCAACGCCGGCATGGTCGGCGTCTACGACGAGATCCCCGCCGACTTGCGCGAGCGCGTCGAGGACGTGGTGCTGAACCGCCGCGAGGATTCGACCGAACGGCTGCTCGAGGTCGCCGAGACCGTCAAGGGCGCCGCCAAGGACGACAGCGCCAAGCTGGCCTGGCGCGCCGGCGACGTCGCCGCGCGGCTGTCGCATGCGCTGATCCACGGCATCACCGACTTCATCGTCGAGGACACCGAGGAGGCCTGGCAGGGCATCCTTGCCCAGGGTGGCCGGCCGCTGCACGTGATCGAAGGGCCGCTGATGGCGGGCATGAACGTCGTCGGCGACCTGTTCGGCGCCGGCAAGATGTTCCTGCCGCAGGTGGTGAAGAGCGCCCGCGTGATGAAGTCCGCCGTCGCGCACCTGGTGCCCTACATCGAGGAAGAGAAGCGGCTGATGGCCGCCGCCGGCGAGGACGTGCGCTCCAAGGGCAAGATCGTCATCGCGACGGTGAAGGGCGACGTGCACGACATCGGCAAGAACATCGTCACGGTGGTCCTGCAGTGCAACAACTTCGAGGTCGTCAACATGGGCGTGATGGTCCCGTGCCAGGACATCCTCGCGAAGGCCAAGGTCGAGGGCGCGGACATCATCGGGCTGTCGGGCCTGATCACGCCCAGCCTCGAGGAGATGCAGTACGTCGCCGCCGAGATGCAGCGCGACGACTACTTCCGCATGAAGAAGATCCCGCTGCTGATCGGCGGCGCGACGACCAGCCGCGTGCACACGGCCGTCAAGATCTCGCCGCACTACGAAGGCCCGGTGGTCTACGTGCCGGACGCGTCGCGCTCGGTGGGCGTGTGTTCGGAGCTGCTGTCCGACGAACGCGCGACGCGCTTCATCGACGAGCTGAAGTCCGATTACGAGAAGGTCCGCGAGCTCCACGCCAACAAGAAGCAGACCCCGCTGGTGACGCTGGCGCAGGCGCGCGCGAACAAGCACCGCGCCGACTTCACGAACTACACGCCGGCGGTGCCGCGCTTCATCGGCAAGCGCCAGTTCCGCAACTACGACCTGGCCGAGCTTGCGCAGTGCATCGACTGGGGCCCGTTCTTCCAGACCTGGGACCTGGCGGGGCCGTTCCCGGCCATCCTGAAGGACGAGATCGTCGGCGCCGAGGCGCAGCGTGTCTTCAGCGACGGCAAGCGCATGCTGCAGCGGCTGATCGAGGGCCGCTGGCTGACCGCCAGCGGCGTGATGGGCCTGTACCCCGCCGCGCAGGTCAACGACGACGACATCGAGATCTACAGCGACGAGTCGCGCACCGAGGTGCTGATGACCTGGCGCGGCCTGCGCATGCAGACCGAGCGGCCGGTGGTCGACGGCGTGCGCCGGCCCAATCGCGCGCTGGCCGACTTCATCGCCGCCAAGGGCACGGTGCCGGACTACATCGGGCTGTTCGCGGTCACCGCCGGCCTCGGCGTGGACAAGAAGGAGCAGCAGTTCATCGACGACCTGGACGACTACTCCGCGATCATGCTGAAGGCGCTGGCGGACCGCCTGGCCGAAGCCTTCGCCGAACGGCTGCACCAGCGCGTGCGGCTGGATCTGTGGGGGTATGCGGCGGACGAGACCCTCAGCAACGAGGAACTCATCGCGGAGTCGTATCGCGGCATCCGTCCGGCGCCGGGCTATCCGGCCTGCCCGGATCACCTGGTCAAGCGGGACATGTTCCGCGTGCTCCAGGCCGAGGACATCGGCATGGCGCTCACCGAGGGCATGGCGATGACGCCGGCGGCCAGCGTGAGCGGCTTCTACCTGGCGCATCCGGAGGCGACGTACTTCAACGTCGGCCGCATCGGGGACGACCAGGTCGCCGACTGGGCGGCACGGATGGCGCTCGACCATCAGGCCGCGCAACGGGCGCTGGCGCCGCTGCTCGGCTGACGCGCGACGCGTCCGCGCAACGAAAGCCACAGGACGCGGCCTTGTCCTACAGGCGGCGTTTCACCCCTTTACAAACGGGACAGTTTTAGGCCCCCGCGACTTGTAACAGCGTGGCATTCTTCGCTCATCCCCCGAGATAGGGGAAAACCATAAGAGGTGAATCATGGCGTTGAATACCAATCAGAAGATCGCGGCTGGGGCCGTTGGGGCGACCGTGCTGGTCGTGGCGGCCTTCTTCGCGGGCCGGCAGGCCGCGCCGACCTTGCCGGACTCGCCGGTGGCGGCGACCGAGCAGCAAGGCAACATCGTCGACCGCAATGGCGCCAACGCCGCGGACGAGGCCCGGGCGGCCCGCCGCTCCGGCGATGACGCCGTCCAGCAGCGTCCGGCCAACGACTCGCGCCGCGTCGCGCAGCAGCAGGCGCCGCGCGACGGCGGTTCGACCGGCTATGCGGACAACGCCGGCACGTCCGGCGCGGGCCAGACCGAGTCCCGCCTGTGCGCATCCTGCGCGACGGTGCTGTCGGTCCGTACCGAGGCGCGTGAAGGCCAGGGCACGGGCATCGGCGTCGTTGGCGGCGCGGTGGTCGGCGGCCTGCTGGGCAGCGCGGTCGGCGGCGGCACGGGCAAGAAGATCGCCACGGTCGGCGGTGCGGTCGCGGGCGGCTACGCCGGCAACGAGATCGAGAAGCGCCAGCGCAGCACCACCGTGTGGGTGGTCAAGATGCGCAACGCCGACCAGAGCAACCGCACGATGACGTTCAGCCACGACCCGGGTGTGCAGAACGGCGACATCGTGCGCGTGAGCGACGGTCAGCTGATCCGCCAGTAAACGCTGCGTCCCGGGCGGTCTGCCTGGTGTTGCGATCAACGCCGACCTGCGGGTCGGCGTTGTCGTTTTCGAAGCAGGCTTTCGCCATGAAAACAGTGCAGATCGGCTCCTAGAATCGCCCCCCGGCGCGGACGGGTCGCGCCGATCAAGACCACAACAAGGAGCCTGCGTCAGGCTCGTCAGGGAGGATTCATGGCAAACACGATCTCGACAGTCCGTGCCGGGTCGGCGCGGCGCCTCGTTCAACGGGTCGGCCTCGGTGCCGCGGTGCTGGCGAGTGCGCTCGTGCTGCCACTGACGGCAGCGGCACAGACGACGTATGCGAACGGTCGCATCATCGACCTCACCGCCACGCGTCAGGGCGTCCTGATCCGGCTGGACGCGGCCCGCCCGACGATCTGCGACGGGACACCCTTCGCATGGATGCTGGTGGCCACGGAGGACAAGGCGCTGATGGCGACGACCTTGCTCATGTGGTCGACGGGCAAGAAGTCCGGCGTGTTCTACGTCGATCCGCCGACCTCCGGCGGCTACTGCCGGCTGTCCCAGATCGATCCGAACGAGGATTGACCGGGGCGCGGACGCCCCCGTGTCATGCATCGAGCTCTGCGGGGGGCCGCACGTTGATTCAACGACGCAAGGTCAGGAACTCGTGCAGGCTGATCGAGTCCGGATTCAGCCATGTCCGCTGTCCGCCATCGGCGACCCCACATGTTCGTCGCGCGCCTCAGCGGGCAGGCCGTTGTACCAGTCCGTGCGAGCCTGGATCTCAGGCGGTACGCGCCGGCCGGTCGGCTGCTTCAGTTCCTCGAGCATGTCTTCGATCGCGGCGTTCACGATGTGCTGCTCGACGGCACGCACGAAGGATTCGCTGTTCATCGGGGCGCCGGCTTCAATTGCTCCAACCAGGCGTTAGGTCGGCCCGCAAAATGGTCGCGCAGACGGTCTTCAACGTGTTCCGCTTCCCAGACGGCCATCCGCTCCAGCGAGTGACACTCCTCGTCGGTGGCGGGGCGTGTCTCTCCTGTGTCGCTCCGATAGATGCTGAAACTGCCGTCGAGCTGATCCTGCATGAAGTAGTCGAACGGTCCGACCAGCGCCGGTTCAAGTGGCTCCCTGCCGATCACATCCCATTTCAGCAGCGCGGCCTTCATGACCGTGGAGATGAACAGCACGTCATCGGCGGACAGCGACGTTAGCTTCGGCAGGTCTTCGCACGCTGTCCTGCGGCCGTAGACAGCCACCTGCATGTTGGGCAACACCCTGGCAACGGCGCAATGCAGATCGCCGAGGTCGATTCTGAGGAAGCTGCCTTCGGGAGGTTTTCTCTTGTTCATACCTAGAGTTTGCCGCCTTCGCTCATATAGAACTCCCGGTTGACGTTCTTGGGCGAGATACCGTTGATGGCATTGCCCGACGTGCCCCCCACCGATTTCGCGCCGCCGTTGGCTTCAATCCCGATCTGCTCGCGGCCGCGGATCGCGGCCTCGTTCTTGGACGACTTGTCCAGCACAGCAGGGCCGAACCCCTTCTTGGTCATGTGATGCCCGCTGTCACGCTTGGCCACATTTTCCGCCGGCGTGCCGAGCCCGCTGGTCTTTCCGGTATAGATCTCGCCCGTTTTCGCGTTCGTCTTCGTATAAGTCTGGAAGGTACGTTCGGCCTTGACGCCGGTCTCACCCGCCTTCTCCGCCGCACGGACCCCTTCGGCGACACGCTCAGCCGTGCGCAGACCCTTGAGCACCTGACCGGTACCCGGGATCGGACTGGCCACGCCCGCGATGCTGATCGCGACCTCGATGGCGGCACCGCCGACGCCGACGCCCGTGTACACCGCGACGCCGAACTTGATGACGTCATACGCCAGGAATCCGATGTCCAGCGGCGAGTTGCCGTCCGGGTCCTTGTACTTCAGCGGGTTGTTGTTGCCGTAGGTGTAGCGGTTGAAGGAGTGGATGTTCTTGTCGGTGAAATCCACCGGATCGATCGACAGGAAGCGCCCCAGCACCGGGTCGTAGTTGCGCGCGCCGAAGTCCTCCAGGCCGGTGTCCGGATCCTGCTGTTTGCCGTGGAACCACTGCGTGTTGGCGGTGGCCGGCTTGAGGATTCGATCCCCGTAGGGCCGGTAGCTCTCTCGCCACAGCAGGTCGCCGGCCTCGTTGGTGGCCGCGACCGGCGAGCCCGCCGTGTCGTTGTGGAAGTAGGTGATCGTCTGCGCCCGCGCCGCGGACTGCAGTCCGAGCGCGAGCGTGACCAGCGCCAGCAGGGCTAGCGCCCAGTGGAGCAGACGTCTGGCCGGAGCCGCCGGATTCGAGGCCGTGCGTGCGGCCGATGCGTGTGTCGACACTCTTGTGCTCCCTGTCTCAGTCGTCCAGCAGGATCGAGAGGATGGCGCTCATGACCGCATCCACCGGCCCGGAGGCCACGCGCGTCGCGACCGCGGTGCTACTGACCGCGTTCGCGCCGTCACCGCCGTACGACGCCGTGAAGTTGTGGTTGCCGAAGGGCAATGCGGCCGTCGTGAAGGTGGCGACGCCGTTGACCACCGACGCCGTGCCGATCAGCGTGCCGTTGTCGTAGAAATCGATGCGACCGTCCGGCGTGCGTCCGCCGCTCAGGGTCGCCGTCAGCGTGACCGCCTGTCCCGGATCGATCGACGCCGCGCTGGCGGTCAGGCCGACGCTGGTGGGGAAATAGGCGCCCTCGCTCCGCGTGGCGATCTTCTGGCCGCGCAGGTAAACGTGTTCCTGCCGCGTGTTGGCGGCCGGACTGAACTCCATCAACAGGTCGCCCGACGTGCTGTGGACCCGGTAGGACACCTGGCCGTCCTTCGTGCGGCTCACCCGCTTGCCCAGCGCGTCGTAGTCGTAGTCGATCTGGGCGGCCGTGCCGCAACGGGCACATCGCAGTCGCGAGCTGTCGTCGTACTGGAAGGCGATGCTGCCGTCCGACGTGATGTTGCCGCGCACGTCGTAGCCGTAGCTGCCGATCTTCTGGCCTGTCGTGCTCAGCAGCCGGTTCGTGGCCGCGTCGTAGCTGTAGTCCAGCCGACCGCCGAAGTTCTGCTGCGTGATGTTGCCCGCGCCGTCGTAGCTCACCGGATAGCTGACGCCGCCCGCGACCACGTCGGTCAGCCGGTCGACGCCGTCGTAGCCGTAGCCTCGATCGTTGACTGGGTTGGCGCTGTCTGCCACCGACGTCACGTTGCCCGTGCCGTCGTAGACCATCGCCAGGCCCACGTAGCCGTTGCCGCCGTTCCTGCCCGCGCTCACGGCCTGCGGCCGCTGGCGCGAGTCGGGGGTGACGGTCGTGCGCACGCCGTTGGCATAGGTCATCGACGCGACCAGGCCGCTCGCGTGATAAACCACGGCGCTGAGATAAGGACCCACGCGGGTGGGCCGTCCCAGGACGTCGGGCGCCAGATCGATCACCGTCCCCTTCTTCGGATAGGCGATGCTGCTGAGTTCGTCGTTGGCGTCGTAGCCGTAGGCGGCCACGAACTCCTGGCCGCCCACGCTCAGCGTCTCCTGGATCAGGTTGCCATCCGCGTCGTAGCGCCAGCTCAGCGTCGTCGTGCCGTTCTGGGCGGTCTTGCGCTTGCCGTCCTTGAACCAGGTCTGGACGACGTTCCTCGCGGCGTCCGGATACCGGATCGCGACCGCCTGACCCAGGCCGTCGTAGTCGAAGCCGGTGACGCCCGAGCCGGCGACCTGGACCGAGGTCATGTTGCCGAGCGCGTCGCGGCCGTAGGTCGTGGTGCCTGTCTCCGGATTGACCACCGTCGTCAGCTGGAAGCGCTCGTTGTAGGCGTAGGTGCGCGTGAGTCCGCCTTGCACGACCCGGGTCACCTGACCGCGCACGTTGCGCTCCATCGCGATGTCGGTCGAAGGCACCGGCGTGCCGATGCTCATCAGCTCCGCGCTCTCCGGGCCGCCGTACGCGCGGAAGGTGTGCCGGACCACGTTGCCGCGTTCGTCGGTGAGTTCGATCTGCGGCTTGCCGCCGGCGGCGACGTAGTTGCGCAGGCTGGTCGTGCCGTCGGCATGGTCCGTGCGCAGCAGGCGGTCCCGTTCGTCGTAGGTGAAGGTGTCGCCGCCCGCCGAGGGGCCGCCGGCGTCATAGGGCAGGGACGCGAAACGGGTGCGGCCTACGGCGTCGAACGCCCAGGTGCGGCGCACGCCGCCCCGGGTGTGCTCGATCATGCGGCCGAAGTCGTCGTAGACCCGCAGCTCGACCAACGCGCCCCGCGTGGTGGTCTCGGTTTCCGGCGTCGTGGGCGTGCGCAGTGCGTGGACGATGACCGTCCGGTTGGCGCCTTCGCGTGCGGGCGTGATGGTGATCGGGCGGCACAGCGCGTCACGCTCATACAGGGTGCGATCGCCCTCGCCATCGGTCTCGGCGGTGATGCAGCCGAGATCGTCCACCTCGCGCGTGATCGCGACCTGTTCGGGCCGGCCTTCCGCCCGTGTCTCGGTGCGGGCGATACCCAGCTTGTAGTTGCCGTAGCGCGTGACGATGCCGAGCGCGTCGGTCATCGTCTCGACGTCCCCGGCGGCCGTGTAGGTGTAGGTCCGGGCGACGCCGTCGCGGGTCTCGCTACGCACCAGCGTGGTCCCGGGAACGTATTCCCGGGTGAGCGAGGTGGTGCTCTGGGCGTGGACCCCGGTTGCCACGGCGGCGCCGATCAGCAGGCCGCCGGCCGCGCGGACGGCTGTCTTTGCGTAGGGAAGGGTGTTCATGCGGTGCTCGTCGATGGGTCGGCAGGCTCTGGGTCAGGGCGCGTTCGTGACGTCGATCCCGATCGGCTGACCAATGATGTTCAAGGTCGTGTCGTTGAGATACCGCCGCGTCGTGCGGCGCGTGGTGCCGCCGGGGCCGGTCTCGGTCACGGTGCCGGGATTGCCGAAGCCGTCGAAATCCGAGTACTCGGTCCGGTACTCCAGGCCGTCTTGCGACACCACTTTCGACAGCAGGATCGATGTGCTGCCGCCGGGTAGATCCCGCAGCTGCATCCGCGAGTAGATGACGCGGTTGTTGCGGTTGTTCAACGGCCGACTGCCCCACACGGAGGTTTCGCTGTAGCGCGAGCCCACCGCCATCCGCACCAGCGTGCCGAGGCTGTCGCCGCCCGGGGTATCGACGCAGGTCATGGGCTTGGTCAGGCTGGGAGACCCTTCCGAAGCGGGGAGGAAATAGCTCGGTCCGATGAAGCTGTAGGTCTTCGTGGCGGCCGGCGTCTCGACCGTGGTGACGTCGAGATCGCCGCCGCGAAGCGCGGGCGCATGGGAGAGATGTTCGAAGTCGCCGTCGCTCGCGTCCATCGAGCGCACCTGGATCGACGATTGCAGCGGCTCGGTGCCCGGTGCCTGCAGGCATTTCGCATAGGGCTGGGACAACGCGTACTGATAGGTCTTCGATCCGCCGAAGGGGAACTGCACCGACTGCAGGAGATGGCTGATCACCCGATCGGGTGCCGCCTCGGCCTGGACCGGCGAGTAGGTGTAGCGCCACCACGAACCATCGGCCCGCTGCGCGCCGGTCAGCGTGTAGTGGCCGTAGTCCGCGCTCAGCGACGCCCACGGCGGCGCGGCGAGGAAGGCGTAGGTGTAGTTCCGCGTGAAGCGGGGCCCGGTGATGCTGGTCAGCGACGGCGGTTTGCCATCGGTCGGCATGTTGTAGGCGAAGGTGATCTTCCGGCCGTCGCTGGCGGTGATCGTCTGCGGGAACGGCGTGCCGTTGGTCAGGCCGGTGAAGGTCGAGCCGGCGTAGGTGTAGGTGAGCGTGTTGCCCGACAGGTCGGTCTGCGTGGTCGGCGTGAGCACCAGTTCGCTCGGCGTCACGTTCGATTGCGGGGCCGCCTCCGTGACGTAGAAGTTGGCCCCCAGGTCATAGCGGATGCCCGCTGGCGACCGCAGCGTGTACTTGTAGGTGCCGTTGACCAAGGTACAGGACGCCGACCAGTTGGACGGCGTGACCATGTTGAACGACTGCGACGTCGCCATCTGTTCGGCGGTGCCGTCGGGCAGCTCAAGCCGGAAGGTCACACCGTCGGTGTGCGCGTACGCCTTTTGGCACCATGGGTAGTTGCCGTCCGGCAGCTTCGGCGAGCCGCCCGGATAGGTCTGCCAGTTCTCAGGATCCTTGGCCCCGCTGATCACCACGCGCGGCGCGACCCTCAACTGCCAGCCGAACCCCAGGCCCGCCCAGCGGGTCGACGCCATGTTGGCGATGCGCAGGCGCGGGAAGTGCGCGATGGACTGGACGTCGTAGACGCGGTGCACCTGGATGGCCAGTCCGCCGGTGCCCGGCAGGTCGACGTCCTTGTAGACAAGGCGCAGGTTCCCGGAATAGGGATCGATATCGCTCTTCACGATATCGCCCATGTAGGCCCGGTTCTCATCGTTGTTGCCGCGTTGCTCGGGGACCTCGACGGTCTGGGCATGCGCGGCGAGCGCAACCATCGCGAGGGCCGACAGGCCCGCGACTGCGGTGGAGACATGCATCTGGAACTCCCTCGAAACAGGCCGCGATTCGTCGTCCTTGCGATGGAGTCGGGCGGCGGCCAGTCTTGTTCTGGGACGGCTTTTTACTGAGGAACGATGACAGGTTGACGACACCGCCGCCCACCGGCGAGTCGTCGATCCGCACGATGACGTCAGCTCTCGCGGCCGGACAGCGCGCGGCGCCACTGGATCGCTTCGGAGACATGCGATGCCGTGATGGCGTCACTCTCCGCCAGGTCGGCGACAGTGCGCGCGATGCGCATCACTCGATGGAAGCTGCGCGCGGACCAGGCCAGCCGCGCCGCGGCACGATGCAGCATCGCTTCGGCTTCCGGCGCCATGGCGAGATGCCGGTCCAGTTGTCCCGCGCCGAGCAGTCCGTTGGTGCATCCCTGCCGGCGGATGGCGCGATCACGGGCTGCGGCCACGCGGGCGGCAACGGCAGCGCTGGTCTCGCCGTCCGCGGCCGCCGACAGGATCGCGGGCGGCAGCACCGGCACCTCCACCGTCAGGTCGATGCGATCCAGCAGCGGACCTGACAGGCGGTTCTGATAACGCGTGACCTGATCCGGGGAGCATCGGCAGGCCTTGGTCGGATTGCCGAGGTGTCCGCACGGGCAGGGGTTCATCGCCGCGACCAGCTGGAAGCGCGCCGGGAACTCCGCTTGATGCGCCGAGCGCGAGATGTGGACGCGGCCGGTCTCGAGCGGCTCGCGCAGGGCTTCGAGCGACATGCGCTGGAACTCCGGCAGCTCGTCGAGAAAGAGCACGCCGTGCTGGGCGAGGGTGATCTCGCCGGGCCGCGGCGGCGACCCGCCGCCGATCATCGCGGCGGACGAGGCGCTGTGATGCGGCGCGCGGAAGGCGCGTTGCGCCCACATCGACGGGCGGAACTGGCCGTTGGCGCTGAGCAGCGCGGCGGACTCCAGCGCCTCGGACTCCGACAAGGGCGGCAGCAGCGTCGGCAGCCGCTGCGCGAGCATCGATTTGCCGGTACCCGGCGGGCCGACCAGGAGGATGCTCAATGCGCCTGCCGCGGCGATCTCCAGGGCGCGCTTCGGCCCGGTCTGGCCCTTGATGTCGCGCAGGTCGAGCGGCGTCTCGCCGCGCGGCGGCGGATCGCGCTGCACGCGAGGCAAGGGCGCTTCGCTGCGGGCTTGCAGCGCATTCACGAGGTCGAGCAGGTGTGCCGCTTCCCGCACCACCAGGCCTTGCACCAGCGCTGCCTCGTCGGCACAGCCGCGCGGCAGGACCAGTTCCCGATCGAGCTTGGCGGCGCGCAGCGCGAGCGCCATCGCCAGCGCGCCCTTGACCGGCCGCAGTTCACCGGACAGACCGAGCTCGCCCGCGCATTCGATGTTCGCGAGCATGTCCGCGTCGATCTGCCCGCTCGCCGCAAGCAGCCCGAGCGCGATCGGCAGGTCGAAGCGCGCGCCTTCCTTCGGCAGGTCGGCCGGGGACAGATTGACCGTGATGCGCTTGTTCGCGGGGAACTCCAGCCCGCTGCTCTGCAACGCGGCGCGCACGCGCTCGCGGGACTCCTTGACCTCCAGGTCTGCGAGACCGACCAAGGTGAAGCTCGGCAGCCCGTTGGCCAGATGGACCTCGACTTCAACGGCCGCGGCGGATAGGCCGTCCAGCGCGCGGCTGTGGATGATGGAGAGGGACATCGCCATGTGACGTCGCCCAGCGTCAGCGTTTGGGCAGGCCCTTGAGCACCATCTCAATGGTGTCTGTCGCGGCTTTGAGCAGCTCGATGCCGGGAAGACCGCCGCCTGCGGAGGAGGTCTCTTTCTCGGGCGTTGAAGGCACATCCGTATTGACCTTCATCGAGAACGTTGCGCGGACCAGTCCGATCGCCAGGACAACCTCGCCAATCAACAGGATCGAGATCACGGCAACGACGGCGTGCGGCCAGGCTTGGGCCGGTGAACCGTTGGTGGCGTCCACGTCGGTCGCCGTGTCGAGGCTCGCGGGTGTCGCATGTGGAGCGTCGTACTGCCCGGCATGCACATCGCTGACAAAGCCGGATATCACGGCGTGGAGGCCGAGTGTGGTGAGGATTAGCACCATGGCGGCGAGGCACAGCGACAACGCGCGGAAGCACATGCGGGCGCGCGCTTCGATCGAGTCGTCAGAGACGCGGAGAAGCGGGATCTCGGGTGTGATCGCGGCCTCCGCCTCCCCTTGTCGGTCCGGTGCGTGCTCCGAGGGAAGTTGGGACATTTGCAGCTCCTTGAGCAGCAGGCGGCGTCATCGAGTCAACGACGTCGGAGCAGCTGTTGGTATCGGAATTCGAGGAGTTCCAATGGAACCCAGAGCGTCTTGACGATGTGGTCGACGTTTCTCATCCAGCCGCTCGTGACGCACCACCGCAGCTTCTCGGTGGGCACGAGCAGACTGGCCGCGAACATGTTGGCCGCATGGTCCCGCGGGTCGGGTGGGTGGTTTCCGAACGAGTTCCACGCCTCCAGCGGCGGATGCTCGTGACGCAGCAGGATATGCCCCAGGCCATGAGCCACCGCGAAACGCTTGCGATGGTTGCTGCCGTTCGTGTCGATCACGATCCGCAGTCCACCGTCCGGACCCGCGTACACCGAATGGCGATGGTGATCAGCCAGGGCACACACACGGATCCCCATCTGCTCGGCAATCTTCTCCGGAAGGATCGGCATCGCGCCATCGCCGTACCGCGCCACCACCCACTCCGCCGCGTCCTCCGGCCGCAGGTGCGACAGGTCCGCCGGCCACCGCACCGTCACGTTGCTCGATTCGCCGCTCGATTCGCCGTTCGACCTCTCGTTCGATCCGTTGCCTTGCATCTGCATTCCTTCCGCACCCATTCGGTTCATGAGCTCCGCAGTGTCCGCAGCGAACGATTTCACGCCTAGCACCCTGTTGGGGCGTTTCCAGGGTTAACCACTCCCCCGCTTGTGCATGCATTTGGTGCGCTTTGACGCTTGACGGGGCGTGATCGGCAACCGTTCGTGGCGATGTGAGCCGGAATGGGGCCCCTTCATGGGGGAAGGGACTCGCCAAGGCCCGCTTGGCACAAAAGCTGCAAAGCCACGTCCGGAAGCAGTCGCCCAGAGTCGCCCCAAACAATCAGGAGCCCCCGCGCATGAATCCCATCGCCGTCGTCCGCGCCGCAGCCGTCGCCGCCATCGCCGCCATCGCCCTCCCGGCGCTGGCGCAGGAGGCCAACCCGCTGTCCTTCAACGTCAGCGTCACCTCCGACTACCGCTATCGCGGGATCTCGCAGACCCGCCTCAAGCCCGCCCTGCAAGGCGGTGTCGATTACGCCCATTCGAGCGGCTTCTACATCGGCGCCTGGGCCTCGACCATCAAGTGGATCAAGGACGGCGGCGGCGACGCCGACATCGAGATCGACACCTACGCCGGCTACAAGACCGAGGTCGGCGGCGGCGTCACCGTCGACGTCGGTTTCCTGCGCTACAACTACCCCGGCAACGACCTGCCCACCAGCGCCAACACCAACGAGCTGTACGGCGCGGTGTCCTTCGGTCCCGCCACGCTGAAGTACTCGCACTCGATCAGCAACCTGTTCGGTTTCGCCGATTCCAAGCAGAGCGGCTACCTCGACCTGAGCGCCACCTTCGACGTCGGCGGCGGCTTCACCCTGACCCCGCACATTGGTCACCAGAAGGTCAAGAACAACGGTGACTTCAGCTACACGGACTACTCGCTCACGGTGAACAAGGACTGGTCCGGCTTCACCTTCGGCGCCGGCTTCGTCGCCACCAACACCGACAACTACATCGGCGGCAAGGGCAAGGACCTGGGCAAGAACGGTGTGGTCGTGTCCGTCAAGAAGGTCTTCTGAGGAGCTACGCATGAAACTGATCACTGCCGTCATCAAGCCCTTCAAGCTGGATGAAGTGCGCGAGGCGCTGAGCGCCATCGGCGTCCAGGGGCTGACCGTCACCGAGGTCAAGGGCTTCGGCCGCCAGAAGGGCCACACCGAGCTGTACCGCGGCGCGGAGTACGTCGTCGACTTCCTGCCCAAGGTGAAGATCGAGGCCGCGGTCTCCGATACCGTGGTCGAGCAGGTCATCGAGGCGATCGAGAACGCCGCCCGCACCGGCAAGATCGGGGACGGCAAGATCTTCGTCTCCCCGCTGGACCAGGTGATCCGCATCCGTACCGGCGAGACCGGGCAGGACGCCCTCTGATCGCCCCCTGATCCGCCGCGGCCCCCGAGGGAGGCCGCGCACTCCGCAGCAGTCCTTCGCCGTCCCCGCGCGCAGCAGTTCCGCGCGTGCGCCGATCAAGATCCAACGAAGAGAGTCCCGATCATGAAGAAACTACTCGCCTGCCTGGCCTTGGCCGCGGCAGCCTTCACCAGCCTGGCCCCCGCGGCCATGGCGCAGGATGCGGCCTCCGCGCCCGCCGCCGTCGCCAGCGAGACGACCGCCCAGGCCCCCGCGCCGACGGCGCCGGTGGCCGCCGCGCCCGCCGCCTCGGCCCCCGCCGACGCCGCCTCGGCCGCCGCCGCGCCCGCGCCGGTCCCCAACAAGGGCGATACCACCTGGATGATGGTCTCCACCCTGCTGGTGATCCTCATGACCGTTCCCGGCCTGGCGCTGTTCTACGGCGGCCTGGTCCGCAGCAAGAACATGCTGTCGGTGCTGATGCAGGTGATGGTGACCTTCTCGCTGATCCTCGTGCTGTGGGCCCTGTACGGCTACAGCCTGGCGTTCACCGAGGGCAACAAGTTCGTCGGCGGTTTCGACCGGCTGTTCATGAAGGGCATCTGGGACAACGTGGCCGGCACCTTCGCGCCGGCGGCGACCTTCAGCAAGGGCGTCTACATCCCCGAGATCGTGTTCGCCGCGTTCCAGGCCACCTTCGCCGGCATCACCTGCTGCCTGATCGTCGGCGCCTTCGCCGAGCGCATCAAGTTCAGCGCGGTGCTGCTGTTCATGGTCCTCTGGTTCACCTTCAGCTACGCGCCGATGGCCCACATGGTCTGGTTCTGGATGGGTCCGGACGCCTATGCCTCGGCGGCGGTCGTCGATGAGATGAACAGCAAGGCCGGCCTGATCTGGCAATGGGGCGCGCTGGACTTCGCCGGCGGCACCGTGGTGCACATCAACGCCGCCGTCGCGGGCATCGTCGGTGCCTTCATGGTCGGCAAGCGCATCGGCTACGGCAAGGAAGCGTTCACGCCGCACAGCCTGACGCTGACGATGGTCGGTGCCTCGCTGCTGTGGGTGGGCTGGTTCGGCTTCAACGCCGGTTCCGCGCTGGAAGCCAACGGCTTCGCCGCGCTGGCCTTCATCAACACGCTGTTCGCCACCGCCGCCGCGGTGCTGGCCTGGTGCGTCGGTGAAGCGCTGCTCAAGGGCAAGGCCTCGATGCTGGGTGCCGCGTCGGGCGCCGTGGCCGGTCTGGTCGCGATCACGCCGGCTGCCGGCAACGTCGGCATCGGCGGCGGTCTGGTGATCGGCCTGGTCGCCGGCTTCGCCTGCCTGTGGGGCGTGTCGGGCCTGAAGAAGCTGCTGGGCGCGGACGACTCGTTGGACGTCTTCGGCGTCCACGGCGTGGGCGGTATCGTCGGCGCGCTGCTGACCGGTGTCTTCAACTCCCCGAGCCTGGGCGGCCCCTCGGCCGTCGGCGACTGGGTGACCGCCGCGACGATCGCGCCGGACGCCTACTCGATCGGCTCGCAGGTCTTCACGCAGCTCAAGGCCGTCCTGCTGACCATCGTGTGGTCGGGCGTGGTCTCGGTGATCGCGTTCAAGGTGGTCGACCTGGTGATCGGTCTGCGCGTCTCCGAAGAGGAAGAGCGCGAGGGCCTGGACATCGCGTCGCACGGCGAAACCGCGTATCACAAGTAAGCATTCGAGAAGTAGATCTCCAGTCTCCTGCAATGCTCAAAGCCGCCCCTCGGGGCGGCTTTTTTTCGTCGGTGCATCCCCATAATCCGCCGCCATGAACCTCCGCTTTGTCGAAGCCTTCCACTGGGCCGCCTCGCTGCGCAGCGTCACGCGCGCGGCGGAGAAGCTGCACATCACGCAGTCCGCGCTGTCCAGCCGCATCGCGTCGCTGGAGGAGGAACTCGGCGTGGTGCTGCTGGACCGTCGCGACAAGCAGTTCCGTCTGACCGTGGCCGGCCAGCGTTTCCAGACGCTGGCGCAGCGCCTGCTCGACGTGCAGCGGCAGGTGAAGGAGGAGATGGGCGGCGCCGGCGGCGCGGGGCGGCCCGTGGTGCTGCGCATCGGCGCGATCGAGTCGGTGGTGCACAGCTGGCTCACCGGCTGGCTGCAGGAGATGCGCGCGGCGAATCCGGACTTCGAGCTCGAGCTGACGGTGGAGACCTCGCCGGTGCTGGTCGATCAGGTGCGGCGGGGCGCGCAGGACCTGGTCTTCGCGGCGATCCCCGCGGCGGACGCCGGCGGCGTGCGCACGCGGGCGATGGCGTCGATGCCGATGGGTTTCGTCGGCCGGTCGGACCTGCACACGAAGCGCCGCTACGGGCTGTCGGACCTGGCGGGCCACGACCTGCTGACCTTCCAGCGCGGCTCGCAGCCGCACCAGGCGCTGCTGCAGATGTTCCAGGAATCCGGCCTGCCGCTGCCGCGCGTGCACGCGATCTCGTCGATCTCCGCGATGGTGCAGCTGGTGGAGGGGGGCTTCGGCATCGCCACGCTGCCGGTGGCGGTGGCGGAGCAGCTGGCGAAGCGGCTCTCGCTGCGCGTGCTGCGCAGCGACACCGACCTGGTGGCGCTGCCCATCCACGCGAGCTACCGCGAGGATCCGAGCTCGCAGCTCACCGAGACGGTGCTCGACTCCGCGCTGGACTTCGTCGCGCGGCAGCAGCGCGCGGCGCGGGCTTCCGGGAAACCCCGCATGGCCGGAACGTCGACCCCGCGCTAAGCGGAAGCACTGCTGGGCTCATCGAAAAAATCGATGAGGCGAGGCGGAAAATTTCCGTTGGATCGCGAGGCCGGGCGGCTTCCACAATCCGCCGCATCGTCAGACAGCCTTCGCGATCCCGCCATGAGCCACCCGACCGATTCCCTCGATCTCGACGCGTCCTCCAGCGCGCTCGACGTCCGACTCGCCGCGCGTCGCGGCGGTTTCACCGGCCACACCAGCGGCCTGGCCAGCGAGTTCGTGCAGGCGAATCTCGCCATCCTGCCGGCGGCGCTGGCCGCGGACTTCCGCCGCTACTGCGCGCTGAACCCGCAGGCCTGCCCGCTGCTCGGCGTGACCGAGCCTGGGGATCCGACGCTCGCCGCGCTCGGCGTCGACCTGGACCTGCGCACCGACGTGCCGCGCTACCGCGTGTGGCGGGACGGTGAACTCGTCGACGAGCCCGCCGACGTGACGCGCTGGTGGCGCGACGACCTGGTCGCCTTCGTCATCGGCTGTTCGTTCTCGTTCGAGCACGCGCTGCTGGCCGAGGGCATTCCGCTGCGTCACGTCGAGCAGCGCCGCAACGTCGCGATGTACCGCACCAGCATCGAGACCGCGCCGGCCGGCGTCTTCCGCGGACCGACCGTCGTGTCGATGCGGCCGCTGACCGCCGCCGATGCGATCCGCGCGGTGCAGATCACGTCGAAGCTGCCGCAGGTGCACGGCGCGCCGCTGCACCTGGGCGATCCGTCGCGCATCGGCATCCACGACATCGCCAGCCCCGACTACGGCGACGCCGTCGACATCCGGGACGGCGAGCTCCCGGTGTTCTGGGCCTGCGGCGTCACGCCGCAATCGGCGATCGCGACGGCCCGTCCGCCGTTCTGCATCACGCATGCGCCGGGGCACATGCTCGTCACCGACCTCCTGAACCGCGATCTCATCGCGGCCTGATCGCGGTCCAACAACAAGGAACGACACCATGTGGCTCAGAGACACCACGCCGACCGAACGGCGCACGCTCACCGCGACTTTCGCCGGCTACGCCGTCGACGGCTTCGACTACATGATCTACACCTTCCTGATCCCCACGCTGATCGCGGCCTGGGGCATGAGCAAGGGACAGGCCGGCGCGATCGCCACCGGCGCGCTGCTGACCTCGGCGGTCGGCGGCTGGGCGGCCGGGGTCCTCGCGGACCGCTTCGGCCGTGTCCGCGTGCTGCAGTGGACGGTGCTGTGGTTCGCGCTGTTCACGTTCCTCAGCGGATTCACGACCTCGTTCGAGCAGCTCTTCTTCACCCGCGCGATGCAGGGCTTCGGCATGGGCGGCGAGTGGGCCGTCGGCTCGGTGCTGATCGCCGAGACGATCAAGTCGAAACATCGCGGCAAGGCCGCCGGCCTGGTGCAGAGCAGCTGGGCCATCGGCTGGGCGGCGTCGGCGCTGGCGTTCTGGGGGCTGTACTCGGTGCTGCCGCCGGAGACCGCGTGGAAGGTGCTCTTCTGGATCGGCATCCTGCCGGCGCTGCTGATCCTCTACATCCGCCGCAATCTTGACGAGCCGCCGGTCTACCTGGCTGAGCAGGCGCGCGCCAAGGCCCGCGGCGAGCGCGCGAACTTCCTGCGGATCTTCTCGCCAGAACTGCTGCGCAACACGGTGCTCGCCAGCGTGCTGGCCACCGGCATGCAGGGCGCGTACTACTCGGTGACGACCTGGCTGCCGACTTTCCTCAAGACCGAGCGCCACCTGTCGGTGCTGGGCACCAGCGGCTACCTGCTGGTGCTGATCGCGGGCTCCTTCGCCGGTTACCTGACGAGCGCGTGGCTCTGCGACGCGATCGGCCGGCGCCGCTGCTTCATGCTGTTCGCGCTGATGGGCGGCATCCTGGTGCTGGCCTACACGCAGATGCCGATCACCGACAGCCTGATGCTGGTGCTGGGCTTCCCGCTGGGCTTCTTCCTCTCGGGCATCTTTTCCGGCATGGGCGCCTTCCTGTCGGAGCTGTTCCCCAGCGACGTGCGGGGCTCGGGCCAGGGCTTTTGCTACAACATCGGACGGGCGTTCGGCGCGGCCTGTCCCGCGCTGATCGGACACTTCAGCACGCAGTACCCTCTCGGGCAGACCTTGGGATGGATGGCGGCGCTCTGCTACGGCCTCGTGATCGTCGCGGCGCTGGCCTTGCCCGAGACCCGGGGTCGTGAGCTGACTCCCGCCCCGGCCTGATCCCGCCGCGCCGCTTCGACGACCTGCCGACGCCGAGCTCCCGACGCGCTTTCGACGACCTCTGGGCGACCTCCGGACGACCTTTCGACGACTCTCCGACTTCTGGACCTCACGATGCAAGCCACCCCTTCCCCCGATCGCTGGCAGTTCTGGATCGACCGCGGCGGCACCTTCACCGATCTGGTCGGACGCGCGCCCGATGGCACGCTGCACACGCTCAAGCTGCTGTCGGAGAACCCCGAGCACTACCGCGACGCGGCGGTCGAGGGCATCCGCCGTCTGCTCGGCCTGAAGGCCGGCGAGCCCATCACGGCGGAGCAGGTCGACTGCGTCAAGATGGGCACGACAGTGGCGACCAACGCGCTGCTGGAGCGCCGCGGCGACCGCACGCTGCTGGTGACGACGCGCGGCTTCCGCGACGCGCTGCGCATCGCGACGCAGGCGCGGCCCCGTCTCTTCGAGCGCCACATCCAGCTGCCCGAGCTGCTGTACGAGCGCGTCGTCGAGGCCGACGAGCGTGTCGACGCGCAGGGCTGCGAGATCGCGCCGCTGGACGACGCCGCGCTGCGCGTGGAGCTGCAATCGGCGTTCGACGCCGGCCTGCGCGCCTGCGCGATCGTGTTCCTGCACGGCTGGCGCGCGCCGGCGCATGAGCTCGCGGCCAAGCGCCTCGCGCAGGACATCGGCTTCACGCAGATCTCGGTCTCGCACGAGGTGAGTCCGCTGATGAAGCTGATCCCGCGCGGCGACACGACCGTCGTCGACGCCTACCTGAGTCCGATCCTGCGGCGCTACGTCGACCAGGTGGCGGCCGAGATGCCCGGCGTCCGGCTGTTCTTCATGCAGAGCTCCGGCGGCCTGACCGAGGCGCGTCGTTTCCAGGGCAAGGACGCGATCCTCAGCGGCCCGGCCGGCGGCATCGTCGGCATGGTGCGCACGGCCGAGGCAGCCGGCCACGACCGGGTCATCGGCTTCGACATGGGCGGCACGTCGACCGACGTCAGCCACTTCGCCGGCGAGTTCGAGCGCGCCTTCGACACCGAGGTCGCCGGCGTGCGCATGCGTGCGCCGATGATGAGCATCCACACGGTGGCGGCGGGCGGGGGCTCGGTGATCGCCTTCGACGGGGCGCGTCTGCGCGTCGGGCCGGCCTCGGCCGGCGCGAACCCCGGTCCCGCGAGCTACCGCCGCGGCGGCCCGCTCGCGACGACGGACGCCAACGTGATGCTGGGCCGCATCCAGCCGGCGCATTTCCCCAAGGTCTTCGGGCCGGGCGCGGACGAGCCGCTCGACGGCGAGGTCGTGAAGACGCGCTTCGCCGAGCTGGCCGCGCAGATGTCCGCCGCGGGCAAGCCGATGACGGCGGAGGACGCCGCCGCCGGCGCGTTGCAGATCGCCGTCGGCGCGATGGCGAACGCGATCAAGCGGATCTCGGTCGCGCGCGGCTACGACGTCACCGGCTACACGTTGCAATGCTTCGGCGGCGCGGGCGGCCAGGCCGCCTGCCTGGTCGCGGACGCGCTCGGCATGACGCGCATCCTGGCGCATCCGTTCGCCGGCGTGCTCAGCGCCTACGGCATGGGCCTGGCCGACCAGACCGCCATGCGCGAGGCTTCGATCGAGCGTGCGCTCGATGCCGACGGCCTGTCCGCCGCGCGCGAGACGGCGGCGTCGCTGGCCGCGCAGGCCGGCGGCGAGCTGGCGTCGCAGGGCGTTTCCGCCGGCGCGTTGCGCACCATCGCGCGGGCGCAGGTCCGCTACCAGGGCACCGACACGGCGCTCACCTGTCCGCTGCCGCTCGACGGGTCGGCGCCGGCCGCGATCGCCGCCATCCGCGAAGCCTTCGAATCGGCCTACCGGCGGCGCTTCGCCTTCCTGATGCCGGACCGCGCGCTGGTGATCGAGGCGGTCTCGGTCGAGGCGCTGGCCGCCGGCGCGTCGCTGGAGGCGCCCGTCGAGGCCGCCATCGCGAGCGCGCACCGCCCCGAGCCGCTGGAGCGCGTGCGCATGTACTGCCTGGCCGACGAGTCGCCCGCCGGCTGGCGCGAGGCCGAACTCCACCACCGCGAGTCGCTGCGCCCGGGCGCGCGCATCGACGGTCCGGCCATCGTCGCGGAGCGCAACGCGACCACGGTCGTCGACGCCGGCTGGCGCGCCGAGCTGCAGTCCTCGGGCGACCTGCTGCTGACCCGCGTCCGCGAACGCACCCGCACGCGGGCGCTCGGCACCGAGGCCGACCCGGTGGTGCTGGAGGTCTTCAACAACCTCTTCATGAACATCGCCGAGCAGATGGGCCTGCGGCTTCAGAACACGGCCCATTCGGTCAACATCAAGGAACGGCTGGACTTCAGCTGCGCGCTGTTCGACGCGCAGGGCCAGCTGATCGCCAACGCGCCGCACATGCCGGTGCACCTGGGCTCGATGAGCGAATCGATCCGCTCGGTGATCGAGCGCAACCCGTCGATGCAGCGCGGCGATGTCTACGTCCTCAACGACCCGTACCACGGCGGCACGCACCTGCCCGACATCACCGTCGTGACGCCGGTGTTCCTGGACGAGGACGACGCCAGTCCCGGCTTCTTCGTCGCCAGCCGCGGCCACCACGCCGACATCGGCGGCATCACGCCGGGCTCGATGCCGCCGTTCTCGCGGGACATCACCGAGGAGGGCGTGCTGATCGACAACTTCCAGCTGGTCGAGCAGGGCCGGCTGCGGGAGGCCGAGCTGCAGGCCCTGCTGCGTTCGGGGCCGCACCCCAGCCGCAATCCGGCGCAGAACCTGGCCGACCTGCGCGCCCAGGTGGCCGCCAACGAGAAGGGCGTGCAGGAGCTGCAGGCGATGGTGGCCCAGTTCGGCCGCGCCACCGTCGAGGCCTACATGCAGCACGTGCAGGACAACGCCGAGGCCTCGGTGCGGCGCGTGATCTCGGTGCTGAAGGACGGCGCGTTCACGCTGCCGCTGGACAACGGCGCCCGCATCCAGGTGGCGGTGACCGTGGACACGGCGGCGCGCCGCGCGACCGTCGACTTCACCGGTACCAGCGCGCAGCAGCCCAACAACTTCAACGCGCCCAGGTCGATCACGATGGCGGCGGTGCTCTACGTGTTCCGCACGCTGGTCGATGACGCGATCCCCCTGAACGCCGGCTGCCTGAAGCCGATCGACGTGATCGTGCCCGAGGGCTGCATGCTCAATCCGCGTTATCCGGCGGCGGTGGTGGCGGGCAACGTGGAGACCTCGCAGTGCGTGACCAACGCGCTGTACGGTGCGCTCGGCGTGATGGCGGCCGGCCAGTGCACGATGAACAACTTCACCTTCGGCGACGCGACGCACCAGTACTACGAGACGATCTCGGGCGGCTCCGGCGCCGGGCCGGGCTTCGCGGGCACCTCGGTCGTGCAGACGCACATGACGAACTCGCGGCTCACCGATCCCGAGGTGCTGGAGTTCCGCTTCCCGGTGCGGCTGGACAGCTATGCCATCCGGCAGGGATCGGCCGGCGCGGGCCGCTGGTCCGGCGGGGAGGGCGGGGAACGCCGCATCCGTTTCCTGACGCCGATGACGGCCTCGATCCTGAGCAACGGGCGGACGTCGGGCGCCTTCGGCATGGCCGGCGGCCAGCCGGGGGCGGTCGGCGAGAACCTCGTCGAGCGCGCCGACGGCCGGATCGAGCCGCTGGGCCACATCGGCCAGGTGGAGATGGCGCCCGGGGATGTCTTCGTCATCCGCACGCCCGGCGGCGGGGGTTACGGCGCGGACCGGCGCTGATCGTCCGGAGCGCCGCTCAGGGGATTTGCGGCGAGGTATTCGGTGAAGTCGGCCATCGTCGTCAGATCCTTCTCCATCAGGGAGAAGGCGCCGCATAGCGCTGTCAGATCACGGGCGTGACGCAGCGTGACGGCGTCGACTTCGGCAGGGCGCAGCCGGTGCCCGGTCCAGTCCGTGAAGATGCGTTCCATGCCGGCCAGCGCGGCGGCAGGCCCGCGTCCGTCGACGGACAGGAAGGCGATCCGCTCGTCAGGGCAGTCCTGGCGGTGGCGTTGGCAATGGCGGACGAGGGCGAGCGCCTCTGCCACCGTCAGGGCGTCGCTTGGGTCCGTCCGACCGAGTTCCACCAGATCGATGCTGCATTTCTGCGTCCGCGCCGCCGCCTTGCCATGGCGTGCCGGCGGAGCCAGCATCAGATCGAGCTGAACGGTCGTTGCGCGCTCGGGCAGGCCCTGCGTCGGCGGCGTGTCGACCCGACAGATGTCCGCCCGTTCGCCGGTGGGCAACTCGCCGTCCCAGGTGGAGGACAGGCCGTGGAGGCCCGTGCGGCAGGACTCCCCGGTGCTCAGGTCGACGATGAGGCCGACGTTGTGATGCATCAGCGCGCCGATCAGGCGGGCCCGGCTGGCGTCATCGACATCAGGCGCCCGCAGCACCAGCGTGTGGCTATCGACGAGATGGCCGCGCAGCGGCGCATCGTTCCCGCCTTGTCGAGGGGTATGCAGGGACAACGCCGCATTGCCGGGCAGGCGGCCGACGTCGCCAGTGCCACCTGGCGGCCCGGAGAAGCCGGTCCGGCGCTCCAGTTCCTGGTACAGGCGACGACCACGCTGGGGATTGGCGTAGACGACGACCGTGTCATCCGCCGACGGGATCTCGGCCGGCAGTGTGGGCTCCGATCGAGCGGTGAAGAAGCTCGGCAGCAGGTAGTTCAGCATGGGGATTTGCGAAGTGGTGTCGTCTGATGAGTTGTCGCCGGACCTCTTGAGTTCGAGGGAAGGAACGCCGCCTCTTGACTTGCGGCATGTCGCCCCCAGTTGCGCATGCCTAGAATCGGCTTACTCCCCTCAGGTCCGCCTCCCGGCGGCCGCTGCCCATCATGGTCCCTCACCTCATCACCGCCCTGACCGGGCCCATCAATGAACTGGAGCAGCGCGTGCTCGAGTCGATGCCGGCGATCGAACGCTGGTTCCGGCTCGAGTGGATGGAGCACACGCCCCCCTTCTACAGCTCGGTGGACCTGCGCAATGCCGGCTTCAAGCTGGCGCCGGTGGACACCAACCTGTTCCCCGGCGGCTTCAACAACCTGACGCCGGAGATGCTGCCGCTGGCCGTGCAGGCGGCCATGGCGGCGATCGAGAAGATCTGCCCCGAGGCCAAGAACCTGCTGCTGGTCCCGGAAGCGAAGAACCGCGGCAGCTTCTACCTGTCGAACCTGGCGACGCTGGTCCGCATCTTCTCGATGGCGGGGCTGAACGTGCGGCTGGGCTCGCTGGACGAGTCGGTCAAGGAGCCGACCACGGTCGCGCTGCCGGACGGCAATTCGCTGACGCTGGAGCCGCTGGTCCGCCAGCGCTCGCGGCTGATGCTCAAGGACTTCGATCCCTGCACCATCCTGCTGAACGACGACCTGTCGGCCGGCACCCCGGACGTGCTGAAGCACCTGCACGAGCAGTACCTGCTGCCGCCGCTGCATGCCGGCTGGGCGCAGCGCCGCAAGAGCCAGCACTTCCGCGCGTACGAGGAAGTCTCGAAGAAGTTCGCCAAGCTGCTGGGCATGGACCCGTGGCTGATCTATCCGCACTCGGTGGCGGTGGACGGGCTGGACTTCGCGACCGGTGCCGGCCTGGACGCGCTGCAGGCGCAGGTCGACGCGACGCTGACGCGCACGCGCCGCAAGTACAAGGAATACGGCATCCAGGAGAAGCCCTTCGTCGTCGTCAAGCCGGACGCCGGCACGCACGGCCTGGGCGTGATGACGATCCGCGACGCGAAGGACCTGGACGTGCTGGCGATCAAGGCGCGCGACAAGCTGGCCAGACTCGAGGGCGTGCCCGCGCTGTCGCAGGTGCTGGTGCAGGAAGGCGTCGTCACGCATGAGCGCATGCATGAGGCGGTCGCCGAGCCGGTCGTGTACATGATGGACCGCTACGTCGTCGGCGGCTTCTACCGCGTGCATGCCGACCGCGCCGAGGACGAGAACCTCAACGCGCCGGGATCGAGCTATGTGCCGCTGGCCTTCGCGCACTCGTCGCACCTGCCCGCCCCGGGCGAGAAGCCCGGCGCCAGCGCGCCCAACCGCTTCTACATGTACGGCGTGATCGGGCGCCTCGCCATGCTCGCGGCGAGCTACGAGCTGGAGACGACCGATCCGGACGCCGAGGACTACGCCTGAGCCGAGGCCGCCTGCGGACGCAGGCGGTCGATCAGCCGATGCACGGCGGCGTCGACAGCGCGCCAAGCCCGACGCAGCGGCAGCGGCACGGCATTCGCCAGGCGCTGCTTGACGCGCTGGTACCGCGTGGGCGGCGGGTCCGCCAGGTGCAATGGCAGCGCGCCCCCGAGAGGGTGCGGTGCGCGGGCCGAGGGGCTCTTCGGCGCCTGGCCGGGACGCAGCAGCGAGCGGGCCTCTCCCTCGCTCACTTCCTCCCAACCGCTTGACTGGGGCCGCGCTTTGTTCACGGATGCGTCCACTGATGCGTTCACGGATTCCAGGCGCAGTACCGCGGGGGGCGTCCATGGCTGTTGCCATCGCGGCGGCTGAGGGGCCGGGCCCTTGTTGCTCCGCTGGCCCGGGGCCGGGGACAGCCCGTGGGCGGTGCGGGCGGTCGGAAGATTCAACAGGCGCTCGGTGAATCGGGTCTGGGTCGGATCCAGCGGTCGGGCGTTGTCGGGACGCCCTGCGTACGAAGCACCCGATACGTTGCGGTGGTAGCGCGGGAGGGGAGTGGGGGTGAACATGGAGACCTTCGATCCATGAGACCACCTCATGGTTGCCAGGCTCAGTTGTCAGCGGGCATCCCTGGTTCCACCGGTCGCCCGATTTTCGTCCGGCGTCTCCACGGGCCTGGCAGGCGGGTCAGTGCTTGCCGCTCTCGGCACCCGCCGTCTCCACCAGCAGCTGCCTGAAGCGCTCCACCGCCTCGACCTGCGTTTCGGGCAGGTGCCAGACGCTCATCGGGCCGAGCCCCAGATCGACTGCATGCGGCAGGATCACGACCACCTCCTGCTTCGCAGCGGTCATGGCCATGTCGTGCGGCATGACGGCGACCAGCGGCATCTCGCGCATCAGGCTCAAGGCGAGCATCGCGTCGCCGCTCTCGATCAGGTCGGCGGGCGGCGCGAGGCCCATCTCCTGCCAGAGCCGGTCCATCAGCATCCGCGTGCGCGTGCCCGGCAGCTGCCAGATCCAGCGCTGGTGGCTCAGCACTTCCCAGCTCAGCTTGGGCGTGCGCGCCAGCGGATGCTGCGCGCTCATCGTCAGCACCTCGGGTTGCGGCAGCAGCGACACGCGCGCCAGTCCGAGCGGCTCGTCCTGCGGCATCGCGCGGGCGACGACCAGGTCCAGCGTCCCCGCCTGCAGTTCCGCGAACAGCGAGCGCAACGCATGCGTGCGCACGCTCAGCGTGACGCCGGGGTTCTCGCGCTTCATCGCCGTGATGGCCACCGGCAGCAGGCGTGCGAGCGATGCGTTGGTCGCCCCGATGCGCACCTCGCCGGACGCGCCGCGCACCATCGTGGCGACGTCGCCCGCGGCGCGTTGCAGGTCGGCATCGAGCTTGCGCGCCAGCGTCAGCAGACGACGCCCCAGCGGCGTGGGCTGCATGTTGCGTCCGCGCCGCAGGAACAGGGTTTGTCCCAGCCCTTGCTCCAGCTCCGCCAGCGTCTTGCTCACCGCGGGCTGCGTCACATGCAGCTGATCGGCGGCAGCGCTGATGCTGCCGGTGTCGTTGAGGGCCAGCAGCACCCGTGCGTGGCGCAGCGACATGCGTCGGATGACGAAGTGTTCGGCGGCCTCGGGCGACGTCGATGACGCATTCATAACCAAAGTTTCACAAGTCCATCACAAAGCATCATGGCCCGAAAGACGCCCCTCCTTACCGTGACCCCGTCTCCCCCGAGTCCCGTCACAGGAGTGTTCTTTCATGGTCCGTCGAATTTCCCGTCCGCAGCGCCTGCTTCCGGTGCAGCCCTTGCAGCTTGCGGCTGCCATCGCCCTCGCGCTCGTCAGCCAGGCCCACGCCCAGCAGGCCCCCGCCGCCGCCGCATCGGCCGCGGCCACGTCCCCTTCGGCGGATGACTCGAAGAAGCTGGAGCGCGTCGAGATCACCGGCACGCTGATCAAGCGCACCGACAAGGAGACGCCGTCGGTCGTCCAAAGTATCACGCGCGAAGACATCCGCAACTCCGGATATGCCAACGTCGAGGAGCTGCTGCGTGCGAACTCCGCCGTCGACCTGGGCTCGATCGGCGACGGCGCCGCGTCGGGCTTCGTCGGCGGCCTGTCGACGATCTCGCTGCGCGGCTTCGGCTCGCAAGGCACGCTGATCCTGATCAACGGCCGCCGCACCGCGCCGGTCGCGGCGGTGGACGTGAACTTCGGCCGCGGCACGATGATCAACGTCAACACCATCCCCAAGGAGGCGATCGAACGCATCGACATCCTGAAGGACGGCGCCTCGGCGATGTACGGCTCGGACGCGATGGCCGGCGTCATCAACTACATCCTGCGCAAGGACTACCAGGGCATCGAGGGCAGCGCCTCCTACGGCGCCAACGACCAGGGCGTCGGCGCGACGAAGAACGGCGCGATCACCTTCGGCTTCGGCAACCTGGCCACGCAGCGCTTCAACGTCTTCGGCGGCCTGGAGGTCTCCAAGCGCGACAGCGTCATGGCCAACGAGCTGAAGGACCGCGGCAACCTCGCGCTGCAGAACCAGTACCTGACGTCCAACGGCTCGCTGGCGCGTTTCACGCCGGACTCGTCGGCATCGTTCTACGGCAACTACTACCGCGTGCCGACCAGCCTGACGGGCTCCACCACGATCGGCGGCATCAGCGTCGCCAACAACAGCCTGTCGGGCGCCAACTACCTGGGCACCCTGTCGGGCTGCCCGGCGGACCGGACCGTCGGCCAGGGCGTGCCTAACCGGCCCGCGGGCTTCCTGCCCACGACCGGCTCGCTGCCGACGGGACTGTGCCGCTTCAGCCTCGACGACGCGGACGAGATCGTCGCCAAGCAGGACCGCCAGAGTGGCATGGTGCGCGGCACCTTCGCGATCAACAACGACCTGACCGCGTATGCCGACCTGATGTACTCGAAGACCAAGACGACCGAGCAGCGCGTGCCGTACGCGATGACGACGTCGCTGGTGACCTCGGGCAACCCGGTGGCGACGACCTGGCCCAAGCTGGACGGCAGCTTCCTGCGTCAGAACGCGATCATCCTGCCCGTCGGCCACCCGGACAACCCGACCAACGGCACGGCGAACCAGCAGCAGGTGCAGCTGATCTACCGCTTCGAGGACCTGCCCCGGGGCGACATCAACATCCTGCGCTCCACGCGCCTGACGGCGGGCCTCGAAGGCACCGCCTTCGGCTGGGACTTCGACACCGCGATCCTGGTCAGCCAGAACAACAACGAGCGCTTCCAGGAAGGCCGCGTGCGCAGCTCGCTGCTGAACGCGGCGATCGCCAACGGCACCTACCGCTTCGGCAAGACCAATTCGCAGGAGGCGATCAACAGCGTGTCGTCGACGGCCTACAACGAGGGCAAGTCGCAGCTGGTGTCGTGGGACCTGCGCGGCAGCCGCGAGCTGTTCCAGCTGCCGGGCGGCCCGGCCGCGATCGCCGTCGGTACCGAGCTGCGCAAGGAGAAGCTCGACGCCATCCCCGACGACGTCTACGGCACCGGCGACTACATCGGCCTGGTGGCCAACGGCGCCTCGGGCAGCCGCAAGTCGTATGCCGCCTTCACCGAGCTGAGCCTGCCCGTCGTGAAGCAGCTGGAGCTGCAGGCCGCGGCGCGCTACGAGCACTACGACGACTTCGGCAACAGCACCACCGGCAAGGCCGGCTTCAAGTGGACGGCGCTGCCGTCGCTGATGGTGTTCCGCGGCACGGCGGCGACGGGCTTCCGCGCGCCGGCGATCTCGCAGATCGGCAACTCGTTCGCGCTGTCCTTCCACAGCTTCCAGGAGCGCCGAGTCTTCGACAGCCTGCGCTGCGACACCAGCAACCCCAACGCCCCGGTCAGCAAGGCGCCGGTGTCGGTGAACCGCGACTGCAACGTGCTGGGCTTCAGCGCGGTGCCGTCGGGCACGACCAACCCGGGCAGCATCCCGACGGTGATCAGCGCCAATCCGAACCTGGAGCCGGAGAAGTCCAATTCGTTCACCGCCGGCATGATCTTCACGCCGAGCAAGTACGCGGACCTGGCGATCGACGGCTGGTACTTCCACCGCAAGAACGAGATCCGCTCGCAGCGCGGCGTGGACATCATGGACGACTACAACGCCAACCCGAACTCGGGGAACGTGCAGGTCGTGCGTGATCCCAATCCCGAGACCTGGCTGCCGGGCGTGGCCAACAGCGGCCCGATCATCATGCTGGTGCGCCAGTACGGCAACAACGAGTGGACCAAGACCTCGGGCATCGACTACGACCTCAACATCCGCCTGCCGGCGATGGCGTGGGGCAAGTTCAGCATGAACGTCAACGGCACCTACACGGCGCGCTACGACCAGCTGATCCTCAAGGGCGGCGAGGTGCAGCACCAGGTCGGCACCACGACGTCGGACATCTCCAAGACCCGCGCCAGCGCGACGTTCAAGTGGGACACCGACCGGGCGCGGGGCTGGATCCGCTTCAACCACGCGGATCCGCTGTCGAGCACGGTGTGCTCGTCGCTGACCGCGGCGCAGCGGGCCTTCCTGAGCAACCTCAACCGCTGCCGCGTGGGCCGCGACCGCACGATCGACCTGGGCGCCTCGTACAGCGGCATCAAGGGCCTGACGCTGTCGGCCAGCGTCATCAACGTCACCAACGACTACGACCGCGCCAACGGCATCCCGACCGTGTTCAGCTACTACGACAGCGGCGCGTCCAACGTGCTGGGCCGGCGCTTCAACGTCGGGGCGAGCTACGTGTTCCAGTGATCGCCGTCAACCCCCGCCCCCGTGACGGTGGCGGGGGCCATTGACGCACCGCACAACGGAAGGCAGACAATACGCGTTTTCGACTTCCGGCGGCCCGGGCGGCCGCCGCGATCCTTGTGAGTTCACATCACGCGCCCCGTTCGCCGGCCGCCCTGGCCGGCCTGACCATCGGCGCCCTCGGTGTCGTCTACGGCGACATCGGCACCAGTCCCCTCTACGCGCTCAAGGAAGTCTTCCACGGCGCGCATGTCCCCATGACGCACGACAACATCCTCGGGGTGCTGTCGCTGCTGTTCTGGACGATGACCATCGTGGTCTCGTTCAAGTACGTGCTGCTGATCCTGCGCGCCGACAACAACGGCGAGGGCGGCCTGATCGCCATGCTCGCGCTGGCCACGACGGCCGTGCGCGAGAAGCCCACGCTGCGGCGCGGGCTGATGCTGGTGGGGCTGTTCGGCACGGCGATCTTCTTCGGCGACGCGGTGATCACGCCGGCGATGACGGTGCTCTCGGCCGTCGAGGGCATCGAGGTCTACGCGCCGCAGTACCACGACGCGGTGGTGCCGATCTCGCTGGTGGTGCTGGCGGGGCTGTTCGCGGTCCAGCGTTTCGGCACCGGCGGGGTGGGCAAGGCCTTCGGGCCGGTGATGCTGGTGTGGTTCACGTCGCTGGCGCTGCTGGGCGTGCCCAAGATCATCGGCAATCCGCATGTGCTGCAGGCCATCAACCCGATGTGGGCGATCGACTTCTGCACGCACTACGGCTGGATCGCCTTCGTCGCGCTGGGCGCGGTGGTGCTGGTGGTGACCGGCGGCGAGGCGCTCTACGCCGACCTGGGCCACTTCGGCAAGCAGCCGATCCGCATCGCCTGGTACAGCTTCGTGATGCCGGCGCTGACGCTGAACTACTTCGGCCAGGGCGCGCTGCTGCTGGACCGGCCGGAGGCGATCAAGAACCCGTTCTTCCTGCTCGCGCCGAGCTGGGCGGAGATCCCGCTGTTCGTGCTGGCGACGCTGGCGGCGATCGTGGCGTCGCAGGCGCTGATCACGGCGGCGTTCTCGGTGACCAAGCAGGCGGTGCAGCTGGGGCTGCTGCCGCGCATGCGCATCGTGCACACGTCGGTGCGCGACATCGGCCAGATCTACGTCCCGTTCGTCAACTGGGGGCTGTTCGCCTTCGTCGTCGTGGCGGTGGCGTTCTTCGAGTCGTCGAGCAAGCTGGCCGGCGCCTACGGCGTGGCGGTGACCATCGACATGACCATCACCACGGTCATGACCTTCTTCGTGATCCGCTTCGGCTGGAAGTACCCGCTGTGGCTGTGCGTGCTGGCGACGGGCGCATTCTTCGTCATCGACGCCACCTTCCTGGCGTCCAACCTGCTGAAGGTGCTGCACGGCGGCTGGTTCCCGCTGCTGATCGGCTTCGGCATGTTCACGCTGATGCTGACCTGGAAGCAGGGCCGCCGGCTGCTGTCGGACAAGCTGCGCGAGGACGCGATCGACCTGAAGAGCTTCCTCGAGGCGGTGTTCATCAACCCGCCGACGCGGGTGCAGGGCACCGCGGTGTTCCTGTCGGCGGAGCAGGGCACGACGCCCAACGCGCTGCTGCACAACCTCAAGCACAACAAGGTGCTGCACGAGCAGAACCTGTTCGTCAGCGTCAAGCATCACGAGGTGCCGTGGATCGGCTTCGAGAAGCGGGTCGAGGTCGAGAGCCTGGACAACGACTGCTGGCAGGTGACGCTGCACTTCGGCTTCAAGAACGAGCCCGACGTGCCGGACGCGCTCAAGCTCCTGGAGCAGCGCGGCGTGCATCTGGACGAGATGGAGACCAGCTACTTCCTGTCGCGGGACATCGTGATCCCGACGATCGGCTCGGGCATGGCGTTGTGGCGGGAGAAGCTCTTCGCGAGCATGCACCGCAACGCGGCGGCGGCGGCGGACTTCCTCCACCTGCCGGCCAACCGGATCGTGGAGCTGGGGTCGAAGGTCGAGATCTGACCCCCGCGCCATGAATCGCTGGCTGAAAGACCTGTCCCTGTCCGCCGTGGTCGCGGGCTTCGTCGCCGTGCTGGTGGGCTTCACCAGCTCGGTGGCCATCGTGTTCCACGCCGCGCAGGCGCTCGGCGCAACGTCCGCGCAGACCAGCTCCTGGATCTGGGCGCTCGGGCTGGGCATGGGACTGACCAGCCTCGGCCTGTCGCTGTGGACCCGCCAGCCGGTGCTGACCGCGTGGTCCACGCCGGGCGCGGCACTGATCGCGGGTGTCTCCGGCATCTCGATGTCCGAGGCCGTCGGCGCCTTCATCGTCTGCGGCGTGCTGATCCTGATCGCCGGCGCGACGCGCTGGTTCGAACGGATCATGGACCGCATCCCGATCGCCATCGCCTCCGCGCTGCTGGCCGGCGTGCTGGCGCGCTTCGGCCTGGACGCCGTGCTGGCCACGAAGACCGCGCCGGCGATGGTCCTGACGATGGCGCTCACCTATGTGCTGGCGCGGCGTTTCCTTCCCCGCTATGCGACGCCGCTGGTGCTGCTGGCGGGCGTGGCTGTCGCGGCCTCGCAGGGGCGGCTGCATCTCGAGGCCGTCGACTGGAGCTGGGCGATGCCGGTGTGGGTCACGCCGTCGTTTTCCGTGACCGCGCTGGTCGGCGTGGCGCTGCCGCTGTTCCTGGTGACGATGGCCTCGCAGAACCTGCCCGGCGTCGCGGCGCAGCGGGCCTCGGGCTACCAGACGCCGGTGTCGGCGAGCATCGCGGCGACCGGCTTCGCGTCCATCGTCTTCGCGCCCTTCGGCGGCTATGCGTTCAACCTGGCGGCGATCACCGCGGCGATCTGCATGGGGCGCGAAGCGCACGAGGATCCCGCCCGGCGCTACATGGCCTCGGCGATGGCGGGGGTGTTCTACCTCGCGATCGGCCTGGCGGGCGGCGCGGTCGTGGGCCTGCTGACCGCCTTCCCGCGGGAGCTGATCGCCGCCGTGGCCGGCCTGGCGCTGCTGGGCACGATCGCCGGCGGACTGTCCGCCGCGCTGAAGGACGAGCACCACCGCGACGCCGCCATCCTGACCTTCCTGGTGACGCTGTCGGGACTGAGCCTGCTGGGCATCGGGTCGGCGTTCTGGGGCGTGGTCGCCGGTGCGGTTTCTCTTTTGGTGCAACACTTCAAGGCTCGTTGAGTTCCTTGCTGAAAGCCTTGCCCATGAAACTGCTGTTCGTCGCCGATCCGCTGTCGACCTTCAACACCTACAAGGACTCCACCTTCGCGATGATGCGCGAAGCCGCCCGTCGCGGCCATGAGCTCTGGGTCTGCGAGGTGCCGGACCTGCTGTGGGTCAGCGGCGGGCGCGTGACCGCGCATGCGGCACAGCGGCTGACGCTGACGCCGGAGGCCGTCGCCAGCCAGGCCGGCACGAAGCTCGCCGTGTGGCACGCGGTCACCGCGACGCAAGACCTGGCCCTGGCCGACGTCGACGCGGTGCTGATGCGCAAGGATCCGCCGTTCGATTCGGAGTTCTTCTACGCCACGCACCTGCTGGAGCAGGCCGAGCGCGAAGGCGCGAAGGTCTTCAACAAGGCGGCCTCGCTGCGCGACCATCCGGAGAAGCTCGCGATCCTGGAGTTCCCGCAGTTCATCGCGCCGACGCTGGTGACGCGCTCGGCGGCGGCGATCCGGGCGTTCCATGCGGAGCACCAGGACATCATCCTGAAGCCGCTGGACGGCATGGGCGGCATGGGCATCTTCCGCGTCAAGGCGGATGCGCTGAACCTTGGCAGCATCATCGAGACGCTGAACAAGAACGGCGCGCAGTCGGTGATGGTGCAGCGTTTCGTGCCGGAGATCGTCAAGGGCGACAAGCGCATCCTGCTGATCGGCGGCAAGCCGGTGCCGTACTCGCTGGCGCGGATCCCGCAGGGGACCGAGGTGCGCGGCAACCTGGCCGCGGGCGGCAAGGGCGTCGCGCAGCCGCTGACCGACGACGACCGCCGCATCGCCGAGGCGCTGGCGCCGGTGCTGGCGGCGCGCGGGCTGCTGCTGGTGGGGCTGGACGTGATCGGCGACAGGATGACCGAGCTCAACGTCACCAGCCCGACCTGCTTCCAGGAAATCATGGAGCAGACGGGCTTCGACGTCGGCGCCGTGTTCATCGACGCGCTGGAAGCGGCGGTCGCCGCAGCGCGCTGATCGCAACGAGGATCTCCGCTCCGGTCACCGACGTGAGCGTGAGCCGCACCGGGACATCGACATGACTTTCGAATTGATCAGCGAGCACGCCAGCTTCGGCGGCGTGCAGCGTTTCCATCGCCATGACTCGGCCGAGATCGGCCTGCCGATGCGCTTCGCGCTGTTCCTGCCGCCGGGTGGCGCGCGGGCGGTGAAGGGGCTGCTGGTGTTCCTGGCGGGGCTGACCTGCAGCGAAGAGACCTTCACGATGAAGGCCGGCGCGCAGCGCAAGGCGGCGGAGCTGGGACTCGCGCTGCTGATGCCGGACACGAGTCCGCGCGGCGAGGCGGTGAGCGCGGTGCCGGGCGCGACGGCGTCGTGGGACTTCGGCGTCGCGGCGGGGTTCTACCTCGATGCGACGCAGGCGCCGTGGGCGACGCACTGGCGGATGGAGAGCTACCTGATGCGGGAGCTGATCCCGCAAGTGCAGGCGGCGCTGGGACTGGACGCGACGAAGACGGGCATCGCGGGGCACTCGATGGGCGGCCACGGCGCGCTGACGCTGGCGCTGCGGCATCCGGGCGCGTTCGCGTCCGTGTCGGCGATCGCGCCGATCGCGGCGCCGAGCCGCTGCCCGTGGGGCGTGAAGGCGTTCACCGGCTACCTGGGCGAGGACCGCGACGCCTGGCCCGCGCATGACGCGAGCGCGCTGTTCCAGGCACAGGAGCGCGCGCCTTATCCGCACGGCATCCTGGTCGACCAGGGCCTGGCGGACAAGTTCCTCGTCGAGCAGCTGTATCCGGAAGCGCTGGAGTCGGCGTGCGCGTCGATCGGCCAGCCGTTGACGCTGCGCCGCCATGACGGCTACGACCACGGCTACTACTTCATCGCGACGGTGATCGACGATCACCTGGCGCATCACGCGCGGCAGCTGGCGGGCTGAACGCTCGATCAGGCGCCGCTGCGCTGCTACTCACGAGGCCGCCATGCGCATCGCCTTGCTGTCCGACATCCACGGAAACCTTCTCGCGCTGGAGGCCGTCGTGGCCGATGCGCGGCGACGGGGCGTCGATCAGATCGTGAACCTGGGCGACATCCTGTCCGGGCCGCTGCAGCCGTTGGAGACGGCGCAGTACCTGATGGCGCAAGACTGGCCGACGATCGCCGGCAACCACGAGCGGCAGTTGCTCGCGATCACGGCGGAGAAGCCGGGCGGGGCGTCCGACCGCTTCGCGCGTGAGCGTCTGGGCGCGCCGGAGCTGGCGTGGCTCCGCCAGTTGCCGAAGACGATGCAGCTGACCGATGAGGTGTTCCTCTGCCACGGCACGCCGCGCAGCGACATCGAGTATTTCCTCGACACGCAGGATGGTCCGCGCTTGCGGATGGCGACCGCGTCGGAGATCGCCGATCGGCTCGGCGAGCAGGCATCCATGTTGGTCTGCTGCGGCCACACGCACGTCCCGCGCGTGCTGCGCAGCGCGCGCGGGCAGTGGCTGGTGAATCCCGGCAGCGTCGGACTGCAAGCGTGGGACGACGACCATCCGATCCGCTATGTCGCGGAGAACGGTTCGCCCGATGCGCGCTACGCGATCGTGGCGCGGACTGCGCAGGGCTGGATGACCGAGTCCATCAGCGTGCCGTACGACCATGAAGCGATGGCGAGCATCGCTTCCAGGAATGGGCGGGAGGATTGGGCGAGGTGGTTGAGGACGGGGTGGGCCTGATTCGCCAAGCACCGCGCTTCACGCTGCCATTGGAACGTTTGCAAACACGAACGCTGCAGGGATCACCAGATCAATGGACTCCAGGCGCAGCGGCGCATCGGCGATGAACTGATGCAGGCTCCACGCGCCATCCGGCCCACGGCGATGAATGTCGATGCGGCGCTTCAGGCAGTCCACCAGCACATACTCTCGCAATGATGGAATCCTGAGGTACTCCTGACGCTTCACGCCGCGATCCTTGGCTCGGGTCGACTTGGAGAGCACCTCGATGAGCAAGAGCGGCGACCGCATCGCCACGTGGTCCGCCGTCAAGGGTTCGCAAGTGACGGATACATCGGGGAAGTAGTAGTTCTGCCCGGCACCTTGCAAACGAAAGTCGGCCATCACCACACGGCATGGCGTATTGAGCAGGTGGAGATTCAACGCGGTGGAGAGATTGATGCAGGTCGTCACGTGGCCGAACGTGGCGCCCGTCATCGTCACGATCCGGCCGTCGATGAACTCGTGCTTGCAGTCTTCGTCCGTGTCCCAGTCGAGGAATTCCTGCGCGGACAGCCTGGGGTCCGGTGCGTCCAGTCCCTTGAATGCCGACGCTACGTCGAGCCGAAGATCGATCGACACCAGTTCGGCCGTCTCGCCTTCGCGCAAGGTCTGCGTCTTCCAGTGACCGTCGCTGTCCCGACGACGGACCTCGATGGAACGCGCCGCCATGTCGACACTGACAAGCTCCCGTACCGTCGGCAATCGCCTGGCGGCGATCGAGCGGCGCACGATGTCCGCGGCGCGCGGCTCGCCACCCACCAACTCGAACACGAGCACTGGAGCGGGCCGGGCCGCGAAGCGCGCTGCGACCATCGCATCTGGATGGATGACGGTGTAGTCGTCGACCACAACCGCCTGCCCTCGAATGAACGACGCGAGGTCCCCGTCGTCGAGATGACGCTTCACCGCCGTCGTGATGTTCACCAGCACCCGGAAGAAGGCCGGATCGCGGGGTGGCAGCGGAAACTTCTTGCCAGCGAGCTCGTGGAGGTCCTCTTGATCGGTCTGCCACTGCAAGAAGTGGTCGGCGGTCATCAGCAGCTCTTTGAATAAGGAGGACATTCACCACTCCTGCAACTTCGTGAGGGAAGGTGGTGATTCTTCGAAGCCTGTCGCCTGACGTCTCTCACCTCAATCGGCATGAAATCCAGGCGCAGTCCCCGATCCAAGGAGACTGGGTGACCGAGATGAGCAGGGCGGTTCCGGATGCTACGGCGCGGGCGCCGGAGAGGCCTCTGGCGGCTCGTCCGCCATCGCCGTCTGGCGATGTCCCGCCGCCGTCTTGTAGCGCTTGACGAACGTATCCACCTCCGCCGGATCGATCACATCCTCCAGGCGGTCGAAACCGTCCGGCGCGCGTTCCTCGACCATGTCGAGGATGTAGTCCAGCCCCTCCTGCCGGTTCAGCTCGACGATGCGCGCGCACATGGGCCGGCGCTCGGCCTCGTAGTGATCGAGCGCCGTCTCCACGCGTGGTTCCTCGCGCAATGCCAGCGCGATCGCTTCGGCGTCGAGGATCGCCTGCGTCGCGCCGTTTGAGCCGATCGGGTACATCGGATGCGCCGCGTCGCCGAGCAGCGTGATGCGGCCGTGCCGCCAGCTCGGCAACGGATCGCGGTCGACCATCGGCCATTCCAGCAGCTGCGTCGCGCTGCCGATCACGCCTGGCACGTCGAGCCATGGAAAGCGCCAGCCGCCGAAGGTCGGCAGCAGATCGTCGATGGAGCCGGGCTTGTTCCAGTCCTCGCGACCCGGTGCGGTCAGGCCGCCGCCGAGGCCGTCCTCGCGCAGGCGCCGGTCGCAGATCCAGTTGATCAGCTGCAGCCCGTCCGGCCGCGGCGGTGCGATCGGATAAACGACGAACTTCGCGCGCCGGTGTCCCGCCTGCACCATCGTCCGCCCATCGAGGAAGGGCTTCGCCAGCGAGGTGCCGCGCCACATCATCATCCCGTTCCAGCGCGGTGCGCCTTCGTCGGGATGGAACTGGCGACGGATCGCGGAATGGATGCCGTCCGCCGCGATCAGCAGGTCCGCACGACGTTGCACGGGTGCACCGCTCGCGTCCGTGCCCAGCACGATGACCGCGTCCCCGTCGTTGCGCGCGCCGGTCGTGCGCCAGCCACTGACGACGCGTTCCGCGCCGAGCCGCGCCACCGCCTCGCGCCACAGCATCAACTGCAGCTCGCCGCGATGCACGCTGAATTGCGGATGGCTGTAGCCGCCGGCGAGTCCGCGGCGGTCCTCGTAGATCGTCTGGCCATGCCGGTTGGCGAAGATCAGCGCCGATGTCGGCACCGCCATCGCCTGCAGCGTCGGCATCAGCCCCAGCCCGTCGAGGACCGCCACCGCGTGCGGCAGCAGGTTGATGCCCACGCCCAGCGGCTTGAGTTCCGCCGTGGCCTCGCAGACGGTCACGCGGTGGCCGTCGCGTTGCAGCGCCAGTGCCGCGGTCAGTCCGCCGATGCCGCCGCCGGCGATCAGGATGTCGAGGGCCATGGGGATCTCCAATCGATCAGATCAGGGTAAGCGAGATAGTTGCGCTATGCAACAGTATCTAAGCTGATCCGGATGAGCCGATCGAAGCTGCCCAACGCCGTCCCAGAGCCGCCCGAGGCGCCGCTGCTGCCCGTTCCCGGCCTGGACTACGGCGTCCTCGACGACCTGCTCGGCTACGCGCTGCGGCGCGCCCAGAATGCGCTCTACCTGGACTTCTACCGGGCGACCGCGGAGCTCGACGTCAGCCCGCAGCGTTTCGCCGCCCTGGTCCTCGTCGGACGCAATCCCGGCATGCGGCAGGGACTGCTCGCGCAGGCGATGGGCCTGCACCGCAGCGGCGCGCTGCGTCTGACGGATTGGCTCACCGGCCGCGGCTGGGTGGAGCGGCGTGACGACGCCGAGGACGCGCGTCGCTGGGGCCTGTTCCTGACGCCCGCCGGCAAGCGGCAGCTCACGGTGCTGGAGCGCCGCGTCCGCGCGCACGACGAGCGCCTGATGAGCCGGCTCGGCGACCGCGCCGCGCGCCTGAAGGCGGACCTGGAGCGCCTGGCGGAGATCGCCACGACGGACGACAACGACCGATAGCGTCGACGGCCGACGACGACAGATGGCGGGGACAGATGGCCGCGACGGATGCCGAAGACAGAGAACGACGACAGACAACAACGACGGAGACAAGCGATGAACGACCTCGATCGGAAGCTCACCCGGCGTGACGCCGGCCTGCTGCTCGGCGCTGCGATGGCCGGACTCGCCGGACCGCTGCGCGCGCAGACCGCGGCGATGCCGCGCATCCTCGTCGGCTTCCCCGCCGGCGGCTCGGTGGACGTCAGTGCGCGGCGCCTCGCCGAAGCGTGGCGCGGACGCCTCGCGGAGAACGTCCTGGTCGAGCAGCGCGTCGGCGCCGGCGGCCGGCTCGCGGTGACCGCGCTGCGCGACGCGCCGCCCGACGGGGGCACGATGCTGGTCAGCCCGTCGTCGATGTTCACGATCTATCCGCACGTCTACCGCAAGCTGGCCTACAAGCCGGAGACCGACGCGATCGCGGTCTCCCCGATGGCCAACGCGACCTGCGGCTTCGGCGTCGGGCCGATGGTCCCGGCGACGGTGAAGACGATGGGCGATTTCGCCGCCTGGGCCAAGGCGCATCCGGAGCAGTCGTCCTACGCCTCGCCCGCGGCCGGCGCGATGCCGCACTTCCTGGGCGACCAGTTCAAGCGCGCCGCCGGCATCACGCTGACGCACGTGCCGTACCGCGGCGCCGCGCCCGGCCTGCAGGACCTGATGGGCGGGCAGATCGCGTCGGGCTGCTTCCTCCTGGGCGACCTGCTGCCCTACGTCGCGGGCGGGCGGGTGCGCATCCTCGGGGTCACCGATCATGAGCGCTCGCGCTTCGCGCCGGAGGTGCCCACCTTCGGCGAGCAGGGCTTCAAGGGCATCATCGGCGTGGAGACCTACGGCCTCTTCCTGCCGCCGAAGACGCCGGCCGCGATCGTCGACAAGGTCTTCGACCTGGTCCGCGTCGCGCTGCGCGAGAAGCAGGTCGTCGAGGGCCTGGCCAAGCTCGGCTGCGAACCGCTGGCGATGCAGCCGGCGGACTACGCGCGCCGGCTCGCGGCCGAACGCACGCAGTGGGGACCGATCGTGGCGGCGTCGGGGTTCTCGTCGGACGATTGAGCGAGCCGCCGCCACGCGAAGAGCGCCAGCGGGATCGCCAGCAGGGACAGCGCGAGCGACAGGCCGCCCGCCGCGCTCCAGCCCCAGCGTTCGACGACCGTGCCCATCAGCGGCGGCCCGAGCAGCGCGCCCGAAGCGCCGAACTGCGTGAGGCGACCGCTGGCGAGCGACAGGCGCTCCGGCGTGCGCGCGGCCAGCGGCAGCAGCGCGAAGACCAGGCTCGGGAACACGCCCGAGGCCGCGTTGATGCCGATGGCGAGCATCGCTTGCCACGAGGCATCGCCCCCGTTCCGCATCACGCCGAGATAGAGCAGCCCTGACGCGCCCAGCGACACCGCCATGCCGACGGCGATCGCGCGCGACAGCGCGCCGTGTCGCCGCAGCAGCCACGCGCCGAGGGCGCTGGCGGGCACATTGGCCAGCGCGGCCGCGGCGGTCCAGGTGCCGGCCGCGCTCAAGGGCATGCCGCCTTGCGTGAGCAGGCTGGGCAGCAGCGCGAGCAGGCCCACCTCCGCGATCGCGTATGCGCCGAAGGCGGCGACCAGCGCCCAGAGCAGCGCGCCGGTCGGCCCCGGCGGATGCCGCGATTCGATGGCGTGCGGGTCGTCGTCCACGCGGATCGATCGCAGCCCGAGCCACAGCAGCACGCCGCCCGCGACGCTGAGCGCCTGCGCGGGCCGCCAGCCGGCCCAGCCCGCCGCGTGCGCATACGCCCACGCGCCGATCGCCATGCCCACCGGGAGGAAGGTGCTCCACAGTGCCATCGCGGCGGCCTGGCGCCGACCCTCCGCCGCGCGGGCGATCAGCACGGGCGCGGCGACGACGATCGCGAGGTAGCCCAGGCTTTCGACCAGCCGCGCCAGCGCGAGCAGGGCCACGCCCTGGGCAAATCCCGCCGCGGTCGCGCCGACCGCGAGCGCCAGTACCGCCGCAGCCAACGCGCGCTTCAGCCCGATGCGCGGGAGCCAACGGCCCGCGACGCCGCCGAGCGTGGCGCCGCAGACCTCCAGCAGCGAGGTCAACGCGGCCATCGCCGCCAGCCCGAGCTGGAGCTCGCGGGCGATCGGCGGCGACAGGGCCGCCAGCTTGCCCAATTGCGCCGCGGCGAACACGCCGCAGAGGTAGTACAGCAGAATCCTCACTTCGATCCCTCGTTTCCGTTCATCCTGAACTTCGACTTCGACTTCGACTTCGACTTCGACTTCGACTTCGACTTCGACTTCGACTTCGACTTCGATCCCTCGTCCTGACTCCTGCCCGCCGCCGCTCCATGAACGACTCGCCGCTGCTCTCCTGCGATGCCCGCCAGCTCGGCCGCAGCCTGCGCCTGTGGCGCACGTTGCGCCGTCTGAAGCAGGGGAGCGTGGCGGCCGAACTGGGCGTGTCGCAGACGACGGTGTCGCGTTGGGAATCGGGACTGGCCGCGCCCTCGCTCGACGAGCAGCAGACCCTGCGCCGGCTGATGGCCGCGCGACTGGACAGCGCCGCCGACTTCGAGCTGGGTCGCCTGGTCGAGCGCGCACCCGGCGCGGTGCACCTGATCTGCGATCTCAGCCATCGTCTGCTGGCGATGTCGCGCGGACGCGAGCGCCATTGCCGTCTGCCACGCTCCGAATTGATCGGACGCGCGCTGTGGTGCTACGCGACGCCGGAGATCGTCGCGCAGGAAGCGCGGCTCGACGCGCTCGGCTGGTACGAGCCGGCGCCCGGCGCGGTCGAGTTCGACACCGGCGCCTCGGTGGAGCAGGACATGCCGATCGTCCCGAGCCGGATGCGCTGGGTGCGCTTCCAGCTGTCGGACGGGAGCTTCGTGCGGCTGACCGAGACGATCTCGGAAGGCGGTCATGCCGCGAGGCTACGGACCGCCTCGCCCGCCGTCCACGAATAAAAGATTCAGCGCGGCCGCAGCCGCAGCCGCAATGACGTCGCCGGACGCAGCGTGATGTTGAGCACCGGCGAAGGCGGCGGTCCATCGGGCACCGGCGCGAGCCGGTGCCGTTGCAGCACCATCGCCGCGATCAGCGTGATCTCCATCAGCGCGAAGTGACTGCCGAGGCACACCCGCGGTCCCGCGCCGAACGGCATCCAGGCGCCGCGCGGGATCTCGCGATGCCCGGACGCGGGATCGAAGCGCTCCGGGCGGAAGGCATCCGGTTCGTCGAACCAGCGGGCATCGCGCTGGATCACGCCCGGCGTCAGCCGCAGCATCGCGCCGCGCGGGAGCCGTAGGCCGGCGATCTCCAGCTCGCCGGTCAGCTGGCGCGTGAACAGCGCCGGCGCCGGCGGGTAGAGGCGCAGCGTCTCCTTGATGCACAGGCTCAGCCATGGCAGCCGCGTCAGGTCCGCCGCCGTCGGCGGCCGGCCGTCGAGCACGGCGTCGACCTCGTCGGCCGCACGCTGCTGTGCCGCCGGATGCGCGGCCATGCACCAGCCCCACCAGGTGAGTGCGGCCGCGCTGGTCTCGTGGCCGGCCAGGAAGGTCGTCATGCATTCGTCGCGCAGCGCCGTGTCGTCCAGCGCCGCGCCATCGGCGTCGCGCAGCGACATCAGCATCGCGAGCAGGTCGTCGGGCGACGGCTCGCCGCGTGAGGCGCAATCGCGGCGTGCGGCGAGATGGCCGCCGATCAGCGTGTCCAGCGCGCGCAACGCGCGGCGCTTGCCGCGCTTCCACGGCGCCCACAGCGGCGCGCTGGCCGGCACGTACATCTCGCCCATCGCGACCTTGCCGAGCTCGTGCACCGCCCAGGACGCCTCGGCGACGACCGCTTCGCCGTCGCCGGTCGAGAACAGCGTGCGCAGGATCACGTCCATCGTCAGCAGTGTCATGAGCTGCTCGAAGTCGATGTCGACGACACCGGCGCGATCGACGCCACCGATGCGGCGCGCCGTTCCCGAGCCGCTCGCCGCCTTGCCGGGAAGGCGGTCCAGCGCGCGATGGGCGGCGTCCACCATCAAGGGCAGAAAGCCCTGCACACGCTGCGGCGCAAAGCCCGGCTGCAGCAGCTTGCGCTGCCGCTGCCAGGCCGGTCCTTCGGCGACGAGCACGCTCTGGCCGTGCGCGTCGGCGAAGACCTGCGTCGCGCGTTCCCAGCGGATCATCCCGTCGTGGCCGGCGATCAGCAGTTCGCGGACCTGGTCGGGATGGAAGAAGTTGAAGTCGTCCAGGCCGAGCAGCCGCTGGTGGACGACGTCGCCGTAGCGCTCGTGCAGCCGCCGCATGTGGCCCAGGTAGTCGCGGCGCATGGACAGGACTTCGGGCAGACCGGCCCAGCGCGGACGCGGACCTGGCACGGTGTCGGGGATCGCAAGGACGTGGCTCATGAGGTCGCATGATTCGTGCGCCGCTCGTGGGCGTCTTGAATCGAAGCGACATCGTCCGGGCTCGTACTTCCCCCGCCGCTGGCCCTCACCCCCACCCTCTCCCGCAAGCGGGAGAGGGAGTCCGACCGGCGCCCTTCTTACCCCCTCTCCCGCTTGCGGGAGAGGGCAGGGGTGAGGGCCAGCGGCCGTGGAAGTACGGAAGCCGCGGGCACCAGCTCGCCGATCGTCGAGCGCCTAGACTGCGACGCATGGACGCTCCCCTGCATCCCGGCACCGTCGCCCGCCTGCACATTCCGCCTCGCGCGCTGGAGGGCTGCCTCTACGCCTGTCTGTGGCGGGACCTGTCGACCGCGGCCGCGAACGGCGAAACCTTGACCGATGCGCAATGCCAAAGCTGGTTTCCCGCGACGCCGCTGTGCGGCCTCAGCTGGACCTTGAGCGGGCGCGTACGCGAACTCGACGTCGGGATGCAGGATGCCGGCGATGGCGATGGCGAAGGCGAAGGCGAAGGTGACGCAGAGCCATGGCTGCCCGCCAGCGTCATCGGCGGTCCGCGTGGCGGCCCCAAGCGCTTCCAGGCAACGCCCGACTGCCGGGCGTTCATGGTCGCGATCCGGCCGGAGGCGCTGCAGGCCATGACGGGCATCGATCTCGCGCTGCTCAAGGACCGCATGCTGCCTTTGTCGTTCATCGACGATCCGGCGTGGCGCGCGCTCGACGCCGCGATGCTGAGCTGCCGCGACGAGCAGGAGGCCCGCCGCACGCTGGAGGACTTCCTCCTGCCGCGCTGGCGCGCCGTGCGCGACGAGGTGCTGTCGGAGGATCCGCCCCCGCGCGGGTACGCCGGCTGGATGCAGCACCTGGCGCTGCGCGCGATCGCGGCGGGTCATGGTCGCAGCGTCCGGCAGGCGGAACGTCGCATCAAGCAATGGAGCGGCCAGAGCCTGCGCGCGCTGCGTGTCGTCAGCCGCGCCGAGGCCGCCTTCCAGCAGGTGCGCAAGCTCGACGAGGACGAGGGCGCCGTGATCTGGAGCGCGCTGGCGCAGGACCACGGCTATGCCGACCAGGCGCACCTGTGCCGCGAGACCCGCCGGCTCAGCGGCTTCAGCCCCGAGGAGCTGCGCCGCCGCGTCGCGCAGGACGAAGCGTTCTGGGCCTATCGCGTCTGGGTCTGACCTATTACTCCCTCTCCCGCTTGCGGGAGAGGGTAGGGGTGAGGGCCAGCGGCGGCGGAAGTGCGGAGGCTCTTCGCGCCATCGAGGACAATCGCTGCCATGGCTGTCCTTTCCCTCTCCAACGCCCACCTCGCTTTCGGCCACGTGCCGCTGCTCGACGGCGCGAATTTCTCCCTCGAAACCGGCGACCGCGTCGGCCTGATCGGTCGCAACGGGACCGGCAAGTCCTCGATGCTGAAGGTCCTCGCGGGCATCGAAAAGCTCGACGACGGGCTGCTGCAGCTCGAAAAGGGCCTGACCAGCGTCTACGTGCCGCAGGAGCCCGAGCTGCGCCCCGAGGCCACGATCTTCGACGTCGTCAGCGAAGGCGTCGCCGAAGCGAAGGCGCTGCGCGAACGCTACGAGGCGCATGACGAGAACGACGACCTCGGCTGGGTGCAGGAGCGCATCGAGCAGATCGGCGCCTGGAACTGGGAGCAGCGCGTCGACGAGACGCTGCACCGCCTGGACCTGGACGGCGGACGCAAGATCGGCGAACTCTCCGGCGGGCTGAAGAAGCGCGTCGCGCTGGCCCGCGCGCTGGTCGCGCAGCCCGACGTGCTGCTGCTCGACGAACCGACCAACCACCTGGACCTCGACGCGATCCGCTGGCTCGAAGAGCTGCTGAACGGCTTCAAGGGCTCGCTGCTGCTGATCACCCACGATCGCGCCTTCCTGGACAACGTCGCCAACCGCATCGTCGAGCTCGACCGCGGCCAGCTGCGCGGTTATCCCGGCAACTTCGCCGCGTTCCAGGCGGCCAAGGCCTACGAGCTGGAAAACGAGGCGCTCGCCAACGCCCGCTTCGACAAGATGCTGGCGCAGGAAGAGGTGTGGATCCGCAAGGGCGTCGAGGCGCGCCGCACGCGCAGCGTGGCCCGCGTCCAGCGACTGCACGAGATGCGCAATGAACGCCAGGCCCGCCGCGACGTGCAGGGCAAGGTGCGGCTGGACGTGGCCACCGGCGACTCGAGCGGCAAGATCGTGGCGGAGCTGGAGAACGTCTCCAAGCGCTTCGGCGATCGGGTGATCGTCGACGGCTTCACCGGCACGATCCTGCGCGGCGACAAGGTCGGCCTGATCGGCCCGAACGGCGCCGGCAAGACGACGCTGCTGAAGATGATCCTCGGCGAGCTGCCGCCCGACAGCGGCGCGGTGCGCCTGGGCACGAAGATGTCGGTCGCCTACTTCGACCAGATGCGCGACGCGCTCAACCTCAACGCGACGCTGGCCGACACGATCAGCCCGGGCAGCGAGTGGATCGAGATCGGCAACCAGCGCAAGCACGTCAAGAGTTACCTGAGCGACTTCCTGTTCTCGCCGGCGCGGGCGGAATCGCCGGTGTCCAGCCTGTCCGGCGGCGAACGCAACCGGCTGCTGCTGGCGCGTCTGTTCGCCCGGCCGGCCAACGTGCTGGTGCTGGACGAACCGACCAACGACCTGGACATCGAGACGCTGGAGCTGCTGGAGGAACTGCTGGCCGAGTACGACGGCACCGTGTTCCTGGTCAGCCATGACCGTCGCTTCCTGGACAACGTCGTGACCTCGACCATCGTCAGCGAAGGCGGCGGCAAGTGGCGCGAGTACGAAGGCGACATCGAGGACTGGCTGCAGCAGTCGCAGCGCGCCGCCGAGATCAAGGCGCGCCAGGCGCCGGCCGCCGCGCCGACCCCGGCCCCTGCACCGGCGCCCGCACCGGCTCCGGTCGTCGCCACGAAGCGCAAGCTCAGCTACAAGGAACAGCGCGAGCTGGACGAGATCCCCAAGCAGATCGGTGCGCTCGAGACCGAGCAGAAGCACCTGCAGGCGCTGCTCAACAGCACCGAGCTGTACCAGCAGGGCGCCGGCCGGATCACCGAGGTGACCAACCGCGCCGCGGAGATCGACGACGAACTGTTGACGCTGATGACGCGGTGGGAGGAGCTTGATGCCAAGTGAAGGACGCTCGCCGAACGTCTGAACCGCTTGGGGCGATGTCGCACTGATCCCCCCTTTGCCAAGGGGATCGCGATGTTCAAGACCGTGGCTGCGGCGGACGCCGCGCAAGCAATTCATCCGCAGCCCTGCGCGGCCGAGGACGGGCCGCTCGCCGGTGACAGCAGGGACGTGCACGGCGGCCGGCAGATCGCCGGTGGCCGCTGCAACCAACGCGTGGAGCACCAAGGCGGCGCGCTGTTCGTCAAGGACGCGTACTTGTCGGCACCGATCGTTGCGGACGACTTCGGCGTCAAGCTGGAGCGATCGACGCTGAAGGTGCCAGGGCATCCAGGACCGGTACTGGCATCTGAACGCGGCGGGGTTCTTCTCGATTCGGTCACCGTGGTCGGCGACATCGTCTGCGGCGGGACACTTGGCTTCTCGGCCCGCGACGCCTCGGTGAAGGGCGACATTCACACGACGCAGTTCTGCCCGGAGAAGAATGTGCACATCGAAGGACGAGTCCGCGTCGCCGCCGCGTCGACCCTTGTCGGGTCCGGATGTCATGTCGATGCGATGGAACTGAGCCCTGCGGCCAGTTATCCGGACTTCCCACCCAATCTCTGTCTGTTGCCGGGAGCGTCGGTCGGGCGTGTCGAATGTCCCATCCCGGGGACGCGGATCCTGTTGGGGCGCAACGCTTCGATCCGGGAGGTGGTGGGTGGGACGAACGTGAAGCTCTCGCGCTCGGACTCGCTCCAGGGTGAGGATGACGGAAGCTGCCCGATCATGTCGGCCTGGAGTTTTGGCAGGCGCCCGATGGGCTTGCCTCCCGAACCACCGAAGTGAGCCACCGCAGTGCCGGGATGCACGAGCGACTGCTCGTGCCGATGCAGCGCTGGCGTGCGGCTCTGGGGCGCATCGCCTGCCAGAACTTCGGATCCTGGGAGGTCGCGAGGCGGATGCGCCTCAGTCATGCCGCCACGCCGGCGGCGCGGACGCTCAGCAGCGGACGACGAGTTCGCCCAGGCCCTCATAGCGCGCGGTGACCGTCGCGCCTTTCGCGAGCTTGGTCGCAACGCGCCACGAACCCGTCGTGACGACGCTGCCCGCCGGCACCGTCAGCCCGCCGCGCGTCGCGGTCTGAAGCCAACCGGCGACGACCCAGGCCGGGTCGTTGAGGCCGTGACCGCCGACGCCGCCCATCGGGGGCTGGCCTTCGACGATCAGTTCGCAGGGCTGGTTCGCCCAGTCGTGGCCCGGCTTCCACGCCTGCCACGGACCCAGCGCCAGCGCGCCGTGCGTCTGCGCGTCGGCCAGGCGCAAGGTGTTGTCCGCCGCCAGGCCGCGCTGCCAGCGCGAGCCCAGCCATTCCACCGCGACGCACATCGCGTCGATCAGGTGCTCTGCCTGACCGGGCACCAGCGCCGCGGCCATCTCCGGGGTCACGTCTTGACCGAGGCGCAGCGCGATCTCCGCTTCGGCGCCGACCAGCGTCAGGTCGCCGAAGTCACCGCCGTTGCGCAGGCCGCGTACTTCGCGCGCGCGCAGCGGCGGCAGCGGCGAACTGCCCAGCGCCCCTTCGCGCGACGAGCCGCCGCACTTCCAGAACTGCACCCGGCCCGGCGGCAGCCAGTCGAGCCGCCTGGCGAGCTCGGCCTGCGCCGCGTAGGCCGCGGCCTCGTCGGGCAGCGACCACGCGGTGTCGTCGAGCAGGGTGTCGGCGGTCCAGGCCTCGGCGAGCGCGGCACCGAGGTCGGCGGGGGAGGAGGAGCTAGGGATCGTCATGAGCGCGGATCTTAGGCGCCGTCGCTAGGATGGGCGCGACAACAACGTACACACGCCGTCCGCGCGATGCGGGACGCGCCCAGGGAGGTTCCCCGATGATGATCCGCTCCTTGCACGCGGGTGGCGCCGCGGTGCTCGCATGGGCCGCGCTGCTCGGTGCCTGCGCCCCGCAGCCGCTCAACCCGTTCGGCCGTCCCTACGACACCGACAACGTGCTGAAGCCCGGCGCGATCGGTGGCTGCAAGGGGCCGCACGATGTCGCGCCCTACCTCGAGTTCGGCAGCGACACGATGTACCCGGCGACCCACCTGATGAACGGCAACGACGCGAATGTCGTCGTGATGTTCAAGGTCGACGCGCAGGGCCGCGTGGAGCCGTTGACCCTGGCCGAGGGGCCGAACCGAACCTTCATCACCCACGTTCACGTGGCGATGAAGGACTGGCGCGTCCGACCCGCCACGCTGCGCGGCGAGCCGGTCGCCGTGATCTGCACGCGGCGGCAGGGCTACCGGCTGATCGGTCCCTGGGCGCCGGTGCGCGACGAGGACGATCGCCAGTGATTCCGCGACTCAGCGCCTGAGCGCCTCCCGCGCCCGCTCCAGCGCCTGCCAGAACTTCGGATCCTGAGAGGTCGCGAAGTTGATGCGCATCAGCGTGCCCGGCGTGCGCGTCGGGCTGAACAGGATGCCGGGTGCGATCAGCCAGCCCTGGTCCATCAGCGCGGGCGCCAGGCGCTCGGTGTCGGCGCCCACGTCGACCCAGCCGAACAGACCGGCCGGCGTCGCGGCGAAGCGGCAGCCGGCGTCCTCGGCCAGCCGCACGCAGCGTTGACGCGCGGACACCAGTCGCGCCGCGATCCGTTCCGCGTGCTTGCGCAGCAGGCCCTGCTCCAGGCACAACGCGACCGCGCGGTCCATCAGCGGGCTGGTCGTCAGCGAGGCCAGCAGCTTCAGGTCGGTCAGCCGCGCCATGCGTTCCGGGCTCGCCGCCACGAAACCGACGCGCCACGCCGGCGACAGCATCTTCGAGAAGCCCGAGACGTAGATCGTGCGCCGCAGCTGGTCGAGCGCGGCCAGCCGCGGCGCGTGGTTGGGCGCGAACAGCGCGTAGGTGTCGTCCTCGACGATCAGCAGGTCGTGCGCGTGCGCCAGCTGCAGCACCTGGTGCGCATGCGCCAGGTCCAGCGTCGCGCCGGTCGGGTTGTGCAGCACCGACACCGTCACGTACATGCGCGGCCGGTGTTCCTCGATCAGCCGCCGCATCACCGCCATGTCCGGCCCGTGCGCGCCGCGCGGCACCGGCAGCAGCCGCATGCCGGCCTGGGACAGACGCGCGTATTCGATCGCCCAGCCCGGGTCGTCCACCAGCACGGCGTCGCCCGGCTCCAGGAAGGCGCGTGTGATCAGGTCCAGTCCGTGCGTCGCGCCGACGGTGCTCATGATCTGGTCCGGTGCCGCCTGGACGGCGATGTCCAGCAGCCGCCGCGACAGCGCGCGCCGCAGACGCTCGTCGCCGAGCGGCTCGCCGTAGCCGGACAGCAGCGCGTCGTCCGCGTTCGCCGCGAGCCGGCGCAGCGTCGATTGCAGCAGCCCCAGGTCCAGCCATTCCGCCGGCAAGGTGCCCAGGCCCGGCGAGCGCCGCGCATCCGCCTGGAACATGCCGCGGATCAGTGCGCTGGCGTCCACCGGGGGCGGCAGTGGCGCGGGGGCGACGTCGTGGGCGACCGTCGCCCGGGGCGGCGGCGTCCGGGTTTCGCGAACGAAAAACCCACGCTTCTTGCGCGCCTCCAGCAGGCCCTGCGCGAGCAGCTGGTCGTAGGCCGCCACGACCGTGTACGGACTGACCCCGTGGTGCCGCGCGCAATCCCGCACCGACGGCAGCCGCGCCCCCGGCAGCAGCAGGCGCTGCTGGATCCGCGCCGCGAAGCGCTGCGCCAGCTGCTGCGCGAGCGGCTGGCTGGCGTTGCGGGAGAGGGCGACCGGAGCGACATTCGCGCTGTTGGGTGCGCTCATGCCGGCGTTGGCTGTGCTGGTGTCCATGCCGATACAGATCATGCGGTGGTATGGCGCAGTGTATTGGTCCTGTGCTGGTCGACCCCTTAGACTGGTCCGCTCAACCGGAGACAATCCCCATGAACCGCAGTCCCTGGACGCAGGCCCGCCGCGCGGCGCGCATGAACCCGTCCATCATCCGAGAGATCCTGAAGGTCACCGAGAAGCCGGGCATCCTGTCCATGGCCGGCGGCCTGCCCAGCGCGGACACGTTCCCGGTGGAAGCCATCAAGACCGCCTGCGACCGCGTGCTGACGCACAACGCCAAGGAGGCGCTGCAGTACGCCGCCAGCGAGGGCTTCGCGCCGCTGCGCGAATGGGTGGCGGCCAAGGTCGCGACGCTGGGGATCCAGGCCTCGCCGGACCAGGTGCTGATCACCAGCGGCTCCCAGCAGGGCCTGGACCTGGTCGGCAAGCTGCTGTGCGACGCGGGCGCGCCGGTCGCGGTCGAGACGCCCACCTACCTCGGCGCGCTGCAGGCCTTCACGCCGTACGAGCCGATCTTCGCCAGCCTTGCCAGCGATGACGAAGGCCCGCTGCCCTCGGCCATCGAGGCCCTGCCGCACGACGCGCCGGGCACGCGCTTCGCGTATCTGCTGCCGAACTACCAGAACCCGACCGGCCGCGTGATGAGCGCCGAGCGCCGCCAGGCCGTGGTTGCCGCCGCCCGCAAGGCCGGCGTGCCCATCGTCGAGGACAACCCCTACGGCGACCTGTGGTTCGACCAGGCGCCGCCGGCCTCGCTGAGCTCGCTGTGGCCCGAGGGCAGCATCTACCTGGGCTCGTTCTCCAAGGTGCTGACGCCGGGCTTCCGCCTGGGCTACATCGTCGCCCCGACCGAGCTGTACCCGAAGCTGCTGCAGGCCAAGCAGGCCGCCGACCTGCACACGCCGGGCTTCAACCAGCGCGTCGTGCACGAGGTCATCAAGGGCGGCTTCCTGGACGAGCACGTGCCCAAGATCCGCGCCCGCTACAAGGCCAACCGCGACGCGATGGCCAAGGCGCTGGCGGAATCGCTGCCGCCCGGCTGCGAATGGCAGACCCCGGAAGGCGGCATGTTCTTCTGGATCCGCCTGCCCGAGGGCCTGGACGCGATGGCGCTGCTGCCGCGCGCGGTCGACGCCGGCATCGCCTACGTGCCGGGCGCCGCGTTCTACGCGCACCAGCCTGACACGCGCACGCTGCGCCTGTCGTTCGTGACGCTGACGCCGGACCTGATCGCCGAAGGCGTCGACAAGCTCGGCCGGGTGCTGCACGAGGCGCTCGCGCTGACGACCGCCGAGACGGCGCCCTGATCGACGAGCCGTCACCGACCCCGCCCGGGGGTCGGGGCTTGTCCCCTGTTCCCGTCACCCGTCACCGCCCCGTCACTGCCTCGTCAGGCGGGACGGATCGACTCGCCCTGTTTTTCCGAGGTTCCGCATGTCCGAACTCCGCCGCTTCGTTCAAGTCGATGTCTTCACCGCCGAGGCGTTGAAGGGCAACCCGCTGGCCGTCGTCATCGACGGCGCGGGCCTGGACGAGGCCACGATGGCGAAGTTCGCCGAGTGGACGAATCTCTCCGAAACGACCTTCCTGCTCCCGCCCACGCATCCCGAGGCCGACTACCGCGTCCGCATCTTCACGCCGGGCGGCGAACTGCCTTTCGCGGGGCATCCGACGCTGGGCTCCTGTCACGCGTGGCTGTCCAGCGGCGGGGATCCCAAGCGGCCCGGCGAGGTGGTGCAGGAATGCGCCATCGGTCTGGTGCGCATCCGCCGCGACGGCACGCGGCTGGCGTTCGCCGCGCCGCCGCTGCGGCGCGAAGGACCGGTCGAGCCGGCGCTGCGCGAACAGGTGGCGCGCGCGCTGCGCGTCGCCGACGCGGACCTGCTGGACGTCGTCTGGGTGAACAACGGCCCCGACTGGATGGCGGCACGGCTGGCCTCGGCCGAGGCGGTCCTCGCCCTCGAACCGGACTACGTGTCCATGGGGCGACTCAAGCTGGGCGTTGTTGGCGCTTATCCTGCGGGCTCGCCGCTGCAGTTCGAGGTGAGGGCCTTCGTGCCCGGCCTCGGTCCTGCCGAAGACCCGGTGACGGGCAGCTTGAACGCGGGTCTGGCACTATGGCTGCAAGGCGCCGGTCTGGCGCCCGATCGCTATGTGGCCGCCCAGGGCGCCGCCCTCGGGCGTGCCGGCCGGGTGCATGTGGCGAAAGAGGGCGGACATTGCTGGATTGGCGGCGATGTCACGCCGTTGATCCACGGTCAGGTGAGGTTGTAAAGCCATGAGCATGGAAGTCGATCATCTCGTTGTCGCCGCGAACACCCTCGAGGAGGGCCGCGCCTGGTGCGAACGCGTCCTCGGTGTGTCCCCTCAGCCCGGTGGGCGCCATGCGCTGATGGGCACGCACAACCTGCTGCTCAACATCAGCGGGCCGCCGACCTATCCGCGCTGCTACCTGGAAATCATCGCCATCGACCCGGAGGCCCCGGATCCGGGCCGGCCGCGCTGGTTCGACCTGGACCAGCCGGCCGTGCGCGAACGCCTGAAGCAGGACGGTCCGTCGTTGCTGCATTGGGTCGCGCGCGTGCAGAGCCTGGACGCCACCTTGGCGACCTGGGCGGGTGAGGGCATCGACGCCGGCGAGGCGGTCGAGGCCGCGCGGGGCGACCTGAGCTGGCGCATCGCCTTGCGCGAAGACGGTCGCCGCCTGCGCAAGGAAGGCCTGCCCGTGCCGATCGAATGGAAGGGCGACGCCCATCCGACCGACAAGCTGCCCGAGAGCGGCGTGCAGCTGCTGAGCTTCGAGGCCCGCGACGGCCTGCGTGCGCAGCTCTCGACGCCCAAGGGCACGGTCGAACTGGAGGCGATCGAGGGCACCTTGTCCGATGCGCCGACGGGCCATGGAGACCTCGAATGACGTGTCGCCGAGGTCCCGCCGGGGCGCTGACAAGCATCCGATGAGCACGCTGGATCTCTTCCGTGAGGACGCGCAACTGCGCGAATGCGAGGCGACGCTGCTGCGCGTCGACGAGCGCGGTCTGCTGCTGAACCGCACGGTGTTCTATCCGCAAGGCGGCGGTCAGGCGGGCGATGCCGGCGTGCTGACCTTGCCGGGCGGGCGGGAACTGCGGATCGTCGACACCCGCAAGGGCGAAGGCGGCGAGATCCTGCACCTGCCCGCGCCGGACCAGGACCTGAGCGGACTCGACGCCGGCACGGCGGTCACCGCGCGCATCGACTGGGCGCGCCGGCATGCCCACATGCGCTTCCACACGGCGACGCATCTGCTGTGCGCGCTGGTGCCGCATCCGGTCGACGGTTGCTCGATCACGGCGGGCTATGCGCGGCTGGACTTCCACGTGACCGAGGCGCTCGACAAGGACGCGCTGACGGCCGGCATCGCCCGGCTCGTCGCCGAGGCGCATCCGGTCGGCCACCGCTGGATCAGCGACGAGGAACTCGACGCGAATCCGACCCTTGTGCGCAGCATGAGCGTGCAACCGCCGCGCGGCACCGGTCGCGTGCGCCTGCTGGCGATCGATGGCGTCGACCTCCAGCCCTGCGGTGGGACGCATGTCGCCAACACGTCGGAGATCGGCGCGGTGGTCGTCACGAAGATCGAGAAGAAGTCGGCCAGGACGCGCCGCGTCGTGCTGGGCTTTGCGCCCGCGGACCCGGTGGCGACCGCCACCCCGGCATGAGCGGACTTCGCGTGCTCGGACGCGCTGCGTCCATCAACGTCCGCAAGGTGTTGTGGACCGGTGTCGAACTGGGCCTGGACCTGTCGCGTGAGGACGTCGACGTGAAGGCGGACGCGTTCCGCCGGCTCAACCCCAACGCGATGATGCCGGTGCTGATCGACGATGACGCCGCGGCGCCGGTATCGGCGTCGGCGTCGGCGACGGAAGCAGCGGACGGTCAGCCGTTCTCGATGTGGGAGAGCAACAGCATCTGTCGCTACCTCGCTCATCGCGCTGGGCGCGTCGACCTGCTGCCCGACGAGCCCCGCCAGCGCGCGTTGGTCGAGATGTGGATGGACTGGCAAGGCGGTGAGCTGAACAACAGCTGGCGCTACGCGTTCATGGCGACGGTGCGCAAGAGCGCGCAGCACCAGGACGCCGCGCAGATCGAAGCCGGCATCGCGAACTGGAACCGGCACATGGCGATGCTCGACGGGCAACTCGCGCGCTCCGGCGGGCCCTTCGTGCTCGGCGGGACGTTCACGCTCGCGGATGTGGTGCTCGGCCTGTCCGCCCATCGTTGGCGGGCCGCGCCGATCGCGCATGCGGACCTCCCCGCTGTCGAGACCTGGTACCAGCGACTGCTGACGCGTCCCGGCTTCGCCACGCACGGCCCGGCCGCCGGTCCTTGATGGGTGCCTCTAGACGCCGCACTTGATCGCCGGGACGGTCTCGCTACACTCGCCCGCTGTGGACACCCCTGAGATACGACTGATCTGCCCCGATTCGCCCACGTTGTGGGAAGAAGCGCGCGTGATCATGCGCGAATACGCGCAGAGCCTGGCCGTCGACCTGGATTTCCAGAACTTCGACGAGGAACTGGCCTCGCTGCCCGGCGAGTACGACGCGCCGCAAGGCGCGCTGCTGCTGGCACTCGTCGACGGCCAGATCGCGGGCTGCGGCGGCTTCCGGCCGATGACCGATTCCGATTACGCCAATGCCTGCGAGATGAAGCGCCTGTTCATCCGCCCCGCGTTCCGCCGCTTCGGCCTGGGCCGCACGATGGCGCAGGCGCTGATCGATCGCGCCACCACGGCCGGCTACTCCAGCATGCTGCTCGACACGCTCGATGACATGGAAGCGGCGCGCGATCTGTACGAGAGCCTCGGCTTCGAGGAAATCCCGCCGTACTACTTCAATCCGATCGCCGGCGCGCACTACCTGAAGGTCGATCTGGACTGATCCGACGATGCCGTGGCCCCGACCGGCCTGTTCGCCGGCAGGGGGATCGGTTTCGTCGGGTTACGGGCATAGCATCGGGGCATGAGCTCACAGCCCCACGCCGCTTCGACGACGTCCTCGGACGACTTCTTCCGCCTCGAGCCCGCATCGCTGACGCCGGCGCTGCTCGGCGAGTCGCCGTTCTGGCATCCATTGGAGCAATGCCTCTATTACGTCGACATCCCGGGCAAAGCGTTGTTCCGGCTCGACAACCGCGCGGAGACGCCGACCCGCTGGGCGCTCAACGACGAGCCGGGCTGCGTGGTCCCGCTGACCGACGGCAAGCTGCTGATCCCGCAGCGCAACGGGCTGTGGCGCTTCGATCCGGCGACCGGCGCGTATGAAAAGCTGCTCGACCCGCCCTACGACGCGTCCAAGCGCCGCTTCAACGACGGCAAGGCCGATGCGAAGGGGCGTCTGTGGGTCGGCACGATCGATGACGCGCGCGAGCCGGAGTCGGCGCTCTACTGCCTGCGCGACGGGGCGTTCGAACAGGTCCTGGACGGCATCACCGTGTCCAACGGCCTGGCCTGGAGCCCCGACGGTCGCACGATGTATTGGGCCGACACCAAGGCCCATGAGGTCTACCGGTTGAGCTTCGATGCCGACACCGGCACCGTCGGCGCGCGTGAGACCTTCATCAGCTTCGACAAGCGCGCGCCGGAGCAGCCGCTCGAGACCTACGGCGGCCGGCCGGATGGCGCGGCCGTGGACGTCGAGGGCGCCTACTGGATCGCCATGATGGAAGGGCAGCAGTTGCTGCGGCTGTCGCCGTCGGGCGAGGTGCTCACGCGGGTCGAGCTGCCGGTGCGCTGCGCCACCATGCCGACCTTCGGTGGTGCAGACATGTGCACCCTTTTCGTCACCACCGCACGGGAAAAGCGCAGCGAGGCCGAACTCGCCGCTCAGCCCTGGGCCGGCTGTGTGCTGAAGATGCGGGTGCCGGTGGCGGGGTTGCCGGTGCAGTTCGCGCACTGGGAAGACTGAGCCGACTGCGCCTGGTCAGGGGGACAGGTGTTGCGTGCGCACAGCGCGCCGCTCCGGCGCGTTGAGTGTTCCGAAAGCCGATGAACAGGGCTCGGGAGAGCCCTAGGCGCGGTTCGCGCAGCCTGTCAAGTCGGCGCGGATGGGCCAGCGCCACGGCCTGTTAAGGGTTCGTAAGGCCAGAACCCCTATAATCCCGTGGTTTTGCAGCTCGCCCCCTGACGCCGTGAATCCCCATCCAGCGCGCGCACCCGTTGCGCCGCCCGCAGAGCCGCACCGGCCCGTTCAGATGAACGACCGTGGCACCGCCAGCCAGGATGCTTGGGACGATGGAACAGAAGGAGATGCGGGTGGCGAACCGGCTTTCAAGCCTCTGACGCGAGAAGAAGCGCAGGACTTGCGGGCCCGGCTCCCGGTGATGTCCGTCTGGTCGTTGTTGACCTGGCAGGCGGCGGCGGGCGCCACCATGGTCGCGCTGTGGGGGCTGCTGTCCCTGCAAGCCGACAAAACCTGGTCGGCGCTGTTCGGTGCCGTCTCGGTCGTCGTGCCGAACGCCCTGATGGCGTGGGGCGTGACGCGGCGCAAGACCGTGGATGCCGGCACTCCGATGCTGTCGTTCGTGGTCTGGGAGCTGGTGAAGATCATTCTGGCGGTCGCCATCCTGGTGGCGGTCGCCGCGGGTTTCCCGTCGTTGAGTTGGGCAGCATTGCTCTCGACCCTCGTCGTGACCCTGAAGGCAAATTGGCTGGCCCTGCTTCGGCGGGGTCGAATCAGAAAATAGAGACGGAAATACAACCATGGCAGCAGAAGGGCACGCGCCGACTTCGGGTGAATACATCACCCACCATTTGCAGCATTGGCAGAAGAATTTCGCCTTCGAAGACGTCAAGCAGACGGGTCTGGTCGACTTCAGCGTCTTCAATTTCGATTCGCTGATCTATTCGACAGTCCTCGGCCTGCTGGCCGTGTTCATCCTCTGGCGTGTCGCACGCAAGGCGCATGCCGGCGTGCCGGGCCGCTTCCAGGCCGCCATCGAGATCCTCGTCGAGATGGTGGACAACCAGGCCAAGTCGGTCATCCACAACGAGAAGAGCCGCAAGGTCATCGGTCCGGTCGCCCTGACCGTGTTCGTGTGGATCTTCTTCATGAACGCGATGGACATGCTGCCGGTCGACTGGTTGCCCACGCTGTTCACCAACTACGTCGCCCATGACGCGCACCACGCCTATCAGCGCGTCGTGCCGACCGCCGACCTGTCGACCACGCTGAGCCTGTCGACCTTCGTCCTGGCGCTGGTGTTCTTCTACAGCGTCAAGATCAAGGGCCTGGGCGGCTGGGGTCACGAATTGATCGCCGCGCCGTTCGGCGACAAGTGGTTCCTTTACCCCGCCAACTTCGCCATGCAGGTCATCGAGTTCGTCGCCAAGACGGTGTCTCATGGCATGCGACTGTTCGGCAACATGTTCGCCGGCGAACTCGTGTTCATGCTGATCGCCTTGATGGGCGGCGGCTGGGCCCTGACCGGAACCGGCATCGGCCTGGCCATCGGCCACGTCCTGGCCGGCACGGTCTGGACGCTGTTCCACATCCTTGTGATCACGCTGCAGGCCTTCATCTTCATGATGCTGACGCTGATCTACCTGGGCCAGGCGCACGACGCGCACTGATCCGGCCGGACAGCTCGATCCCCGCGATTTCTCGATTCCTTTTCCCTTTCCCTTTTATCTAACTCTCTCAGGAGCAAAACATGGAAAACATCCTCGGTCTGGTCGCTCTGGCTTGCGGCATCATCGTTGGTCTGGGCGCGATCGGCGCTTCCATCGGCATCGCGCTGATGGGCGGCAAGTTCCTGGAATCGTCGGCCCGTCAACCCGAGCTGATGAACGAACTGCAAACCAAGATGTTCATCCTGGCCGGTCTGATCGACGCCGCCTTCCTGATCGGCGTCGCCATCGCCCTGCTGTTCGCGTTCGCCAACCCGTTCGCCGCTACGCTGCTGGCCACCGTCGCTCGCTGATTGAGCCCGAACCCTTTCACGACTGAAAGGATCGTGCCGTGAATATCAACGCTAGCCTCTTCATCCAGTGGATCCCGTTTGCGCTTCTCGTGTTCGTCACGATGAAGTTCATCTGGCCGCCGATCGTGAAGGCACTGGACGAGCGCGCGGAGAAGATCCGTGCCGGCCTGACCGCCGCTGACCAGGCCAAGGCCGAACTGGCCAATGCCAACAAGAAGGTCGACGAGCAACTGGCGCAGACCCGCAACGAAACCACCAAGCTGCTGTCCGACGCTGAAAAGCGCGGCGCCGCGATCGTGGACGAAGCGAAGAAGCGTGCGGAAGACGAAGGCGCCAAGATCATCGCCGCTGCCAAGGCCGAAGCCGAGCAGCAGTCGGTGCGCGCCCGCGAGGCCCTGCGCGAGCAGGTCGCCGCGCTGGCCGTCAAGGGCGCCGAGCAGATCCTGCAGCGCGAGGTCAATGCCGGCGTGCACGCCGAATTGCTGAACCGTCTCAAGACGGAGCTGTAATCATGGCTGAACTCGCAACCATTGCCCGTCCCTACGCCGAAGCGCTGTTCCAGGTCGCGTCCTCCCAGGACCTCAAGACCTGGAACGAGCAGCTCGCCGCGCTGGCGCTCGTCGCCGGCGACAGCCAACTGCGCCAGTTCGCCGAAGACCCCAAGGTGAGCACCGAACAGGTGTTCCAGGTGGTGTCCGCGGCGAGCGGCCAGTCGCTGGTGCCCGGCGTTCAGAACTTCCTGCGCGAGGTGATCGCCAACGGCCGCCTGTCGGCGCTGCCGGCGATGGTCCAGCAGTTCCACGAACTGGCCAACGCCGCTTCCGGCGTGTCCGATGCGCACATCTACAGCGCGTTCCCGATCGAGCCGGCCCAGTTGGCCGACGTGGTCGTGTCGCTGGAGAAGCGCTTCGGTCGCAAGCTGCAAGCGCAGGTTGAGCTGGAGCCTGGCCTGATCGGCGGTATCCGTGTGGTGGTCGGCGACGAGGTGCTGGACACCTCGGTGAAGGCCCGTCTGGAACGCATGAAAGTGGCGCTGACTGCCTGAAGCCTCGGCTTCAGGCTTCGGCCCGACTGCCTGAGATCCCCCCGATTCACCCTGGTGTCCCGCTTCGGCGGGATGCCGCTGGGAGCAAGCAATGCAACTGAATCCTGCTGAAATTTCCGAACTGATCAAGAGCCGCATCGAAGGCCTTGGCGCGTCCACCGACGTGCGCAACCAGGGCACCGTCGTGTCCGTGTCCGACGGCATCGTGCGCGTGCACGGCCTGTCCGACGTGATGCAAGGCGAAATGCTGGAGTTCCCGGTCGCCCCGGACGGCACGCAGACCTTCGGTCTGGCGCTGAACCTGGAGCGCGACTCCGTCGGCGCCGTGATCCTGGGCGCTTACGAGCACATTTCCGAAGGCGACACCGTCAAGTGCACGGGCCGCATCCTGGAAGTGCCGGTCGGCCCCGAGCTGATCGGCCGCGTCGTGAACGCGCTGGGTCAGCCGATCGACGGCAAGGGCCCGATCAACGCCAAGATGACCGACGTCATCGAGAAGGTCGCCCCGGGCGTGATCGCCCGCAAGTCCGTCGACCAGCCGGTGCAGACCGGTCTGAAGTCGATCGACTCGATGGTGCCCGTCGGCCGTGGCCAGCGCGAGCTGATCATCGGCGACCGCCAGACCGGCAAGACCGCCGTGGCGATCGACGCGATCATCAACCAGAAGGGTCAGAACATGACCTGCGTGTACGTCGCGATCGGCCAGAAAGCCTCGTCGATCAAGAACGTCGTGCGCGCCCTGGAAGCCGCCGGCGCGATGGACTACACCATCGTCGTCGCCGCGTCCGCGTCGGAATCCGCCGCGATGCAGTACGTGTCGGCCTACTCGGGCTGCACGATGGGCGAGTACTTCCGCGATCGCGGTCAAGACGCGCTGATCGTGTACGACGACCTGTCCAAGCAGGCCGTCGCCTACCGCCAGGTCTCGCTGCTGCTGCGCCGTCCCCCGGGCCGCGAAGCCTTCCCCGGCGACGTGTTCTATCTCCACAGCCGTCTGCTGGAGCGCGCCGCCCGCGTCAACGCCGAGTACGTCGAAGCCTTCACCAAGGGTGAAGTCAAGGGCAAGACCGGCTCGCTGACCGCGCTGCCGATCATCGAGACGCAGGCCGGCGACGTGTCCGCCTTCGTTCCGACGAACGTCATCTCGATCACCGACGGCCAGATCTTCCTGGAAACCAACCTGTTCAACGCCGGCATCCGTCCCGCGATCAACGCCGGTATCTCGGTGTCGCGCGTCGGTGGCGCTGCGCAGACCAAGCTGATCAAGTCGCTGTCCGGCGGTATTCGTACCGACCTGGCCCAGTACCGTGAGCTGGCCGCGTTCGCGCAGTTCGCCTCGGACCTGGACGCCGCGACCCGCAAGCAGCTGGACCGCGGTGCCCGCGTGACGGAACTGCTGAAGCAGGCCCAGTACAGCCCGCTGTCCATCAGCCTGATGGGCGCGTCGCTGTACGCCGCGAACAAGGGCTTCATGGACGACATCGACGTCAAGAAGGTCCTGCCGTTCGAGCACGGTCTGCACCAGTTCCTGAAGTCCTCGCACGCCGCCCTGCTGACGAAGCTGGAAAGCGACAAGGCCATGGACAAGGATGCCGAAGCCGAACTGAACGCCGCGATCACGTCGTTCAAGAAGTCCTTCGCCTAAGCAACCCATGACCGGGTCTCGTTGAAGTCAGGCAAGACCCGGCCCTCACAGGAGAAATCATGGCAGCAGGCAAGGAAATTCGCGGCAAGATCAAGTCGGTCGAGAACACCAAGAAGATCACCAAGGCCATGGAGATGGTCGCCGCTTCGAAGATGCGCAAGGCGCAGGATCGGATGCGCGCGGCCCGTCCGTACGCGGAGAAGGTCGGCAACATCGCCGCCAATCTGTCGAAGGCCAATCCGGAGTACCGTCACCCGTTCATGGTGGCGAACCCGGACGCCAAGTCGGTGGGCTTCGTGGTGGTCACGACGGACAAGGGTCTGTGCGGCGGTCTGAACACCAACCTGCTTCGCGCGGCGACCGGCAAGCTCAAGGAAGTTGAGTCCGCGGGTCAGAAGTCCGAAGTGGTGGCGATCGGCAACAAGGGTCTGGGTTTCATGAACCGGATCGGCGCCAAGGTCGTCGCGCATGCGACGCAGCTCGGCGACAGCCCCCAGCTCGAGAAGCTGGTCGGCCCGGTCAAGACGCTGCTGGACGCGTATGCGGACGGCAAGCTGTCGGCGGTCTACCTCTGCTACACGCGCTTCGTCAACACGATGAAGCAGGAGCCGGTGGTGCAGCAGCTGCTGCCGCTGACGGCCGAGTCGCTGGAGACGGATGCCGCGGGTCACGCATGGGACTACCTGTACGAACCCGACGCCCCGACCGTGATCAACGAGCTGCTGGTGCGCTACACCGAAGCCCTGGTCTATCAGGCCGTGGCCGAGAACATGGCGTCTGAGCAATCCGCGCGGATGGTGGCCATGAAGGCCGCGACCGACAACGCCGGAACGCTGATCGGTGAGCTGAAGCTGGTCTACAACAAGACCCGCCAGGCCGCGATCACGAAGGAACTGTCGGAAATCGTCAGCGGCGCGGCCGCCATCAGCGGTTGATCTCGCGATCGATCGCAGGCAACAGATTTGAATTGAAGGAACGAAGAAATGGCTAACACTCAATCGGTGGGCAAGATCGTTCAGTGCATCGGCGCCGTGGTGGACGTGGAATTCCCGCGTGACCAGATGCCGAAGGTGTTCGACGCCCTGAAGATGGAAGGCTCGACCCTGACGCTGGAAGTTCAGCAGCAGCTGGGCGACGGCGTGGTGCGCACCATTGCGCTGGGCTCGTCCGACGGCCTGCGCCGCGGCAGCGAGGTCTACAACACCGGCGACATGATCCAGGTCCCGGTCGGCCAGCCCACGCTGGGCCGCATCATGGACGTGCTGGGCAACCCGATCGACGAGCGCGGCGAAGTCTCGCGCGCGCAGACCGCGTCCATCCACCGCAAGGCCCCGGCCTACGACGAGCTGAGCCCGTCGCAGGAGCTGCTGGAAACCGGCATCAAGGTCATCGACCTGATCTGCCCGTTCGCCAAGGGCGGCAAGGTGGGCCTGTTCGGCGGCGCCGGCGTCGGCAAGACCGTCAACATGATGGAGCTGATCAACAACATCGCCAAGGCTCACTCGGGTCTGTCGGTGTTCGCGGGTGTCGGCGAGCGTACCCGTGAGGGCAACGACTTCTATCACGAGATGTCCGACGCGGGCGTCGTGAACCAGGAGGACCTGAGCAAGTCGAAGGTCGCGATGGTCTACGGCCAGATGAACGAGCCCCCGGGCAACCGTCTGCGCGTGGCGCTGACCGGCCTGACCATGGCCGAGTCGTTCCGCGACGAAGGCCGTGACGTGCTGTTCTTCGTGGACAACATCTACCGCTACACGCTGGCCGGTACCGAAGTGTCCGCGCTGCTGGGCCGCATGCCGTCCGCGGTGGGCTACCAGCCGACGCTGGCCGAGGAAATGGGCCGCCTGCAGGAGCGGATCACGTCGACCAAGGTCGGCTCGATCACCTCGATCCAGGCCGTGTACGTCCCTGCGGACGACCTGACCGACCCGTCGCCCGCCACGACCTTCGCCCACTTGGACGCCACCGTCGTGCTGTCGCGTGACATCGCGTCGCTGGGCATCTACCCGGCCGTGGACCCGCTGGACTCGACCTCGCGTCAGATCGACCCGAACGTCATCGGCGAAGAGCACTACAACGTGACGCGTTCGGTGCAGTCGGTGCTGCAGCGCTACAAGGAACTGCGCGACATCATCGCGATCCTGGGCATGGACGAGCTGTCGCCGGAAGACAAGCAGGCCGTGGCCCGCGCTCGCAAGATCCAGCGCTTCCTGTCGCAGCCGTTCCACGTCGCGGAAGTGTTCACCGGCGCGCCCGGCAAGTACGTCCCGTTGAAGGAAACCATCCGTGGTTTCAAGATGATCGTGAACGGCGAATGCGACCACCTGCCGGAACAAGCGTTCTACATGGTCGGCACGATCGACGAGGCTTTCGAGAAGGCCAAGAAGATCCAGTAAAGCCCGTTCGACGGCGCGGTCCTGACGGACCCGCCGTCGATGAGCTGAACGGACTTCCCACCTTTCGATCAAGGAAACGCAATGGCAACCCTCCACGTGAACGTGGTCTCGGCGGAAGAGCAGATCTTCTCGGGCGAGGCGAAATTCGTGGCGCTGCCGGGCGAAGGCGGCGAGCTGGGCATCCTGCCCAAGCACACCCCGCTGATCACCCGCATCAAGCCGGGCGCCGTGCGCATCCAGCGTCCCAACGGCGATGAAGAGTTCGTCTTCGTCGCCGGCGGCCTGCTGGAAGTGCAACCCGACGTCGTGACCGTGCTGGCCGACACCGCGATCCGCGGCAAGGACCTCGATGAGGCCCGCGCCGAGGCCGCGAAGAAGGCCGCCGAAGACGCGATGAAGAACGCCAAGAGCGACATCGACTTCGCCAAGGCGCAAAGCGAATTCGCGGCGATGGCCGCGCAGATCGCGGCGCTGCGGAAGTTCCGCGCCAAGCGCTGAACCCCCTCCGGCCCCCCGCCGAGCAGCCCGCCTCGCGACATCGAGGCGGGCTTTCTTCATCATGAATCACCGCTTCCGCGTCGTTCGTTGGGCCGCCTGGGCTCCGGGTCTCGATTCCCGGGAAGCCTGGCGTGCCTGGCTCGCTTCGCCCACGCCGATCGCCGCGGAGGGCCAACCGCCGCTGGCCGAAGTGCCGGCGATGATGCGCCGTCGCATCGACCCGCTGGGCCGCGCCGCGCTGCAGGCCGCATGGTGGGCGCAAGGCACGCCGGAAGAGGGTGCCGGCGCGATGCCGGTGATCTTCGCGTCACGCTGGGGCGAGATCGCCCGCTCGCTGACGCTGCTGCAGCAACTGGCCGGCGGTGAGCCGCTGTCGCCGACGCACTTCAGCCTCTCGGTGCACAACGCGTCCGGCGCGCTGTATTCGATGGCGCGACAGGACCGGCAGAACTACCTCGCCGTCGCCGGCGGCGAACATAGCGCGGAAGCCGCCTTCTGCGAGGCGCTTGGCCTGCTGGCAGAAGGCGCGTCGCAGGTGCTGGTCGCGCATGTCGATGCGCCTTTGCCCGATGCCTACGCGGCGCTCGGACAGATCGACCCCTCGACGGCGGATCCGGCGCTCGTCGCGTGGGCCTGCGTGCTCGCGCGGCCGGAGGCCGGTTCGCCATCCTTCGCGCTGGAGCCGGTGGCGGCCGACGCACTCGCGCCGGCGGCGCCGTCCTCACCATGGTTGAGCGGCAGCCTCCCGGTGCTGGCGCTGCTCGCCGCGGCAGACGAAGCCGGCGCGGCGCGGGAAGGCGTCTCGCTGGACCGTCTCATCGCCGGGCAGCCCGGCGGCTGGCGCTGGACGCGCCGTCCGGCCGACACGCCCTGAGCCGATGCCATGGGCCCGTTGCTCGACCTCCTCGACCGCACCGTCGGCCGCGCCTGGCGCGTGCTCGCAACCGCGATCGCCTTCGCGAGCTTCGGCGTCGGCGGACTGATCCTCTGGCTGGTCTGGTTCCCGGCGCTGGACCTGTTGGTCCGCAACCGCGAACGTCGCGTCGCGCTGGCCCGCGGGGCTGTGCATCGAACATTCCGGCTGTTCATCGGCTGGATGCGGGTGCTGGGACTGATCGGCTTCGAGATCCGTCATCGCGAGCGTCTGCATCGCGGCGGTCTGCTGATCCTGGCGAACCACCCGACCTTGATCGACGTCGTGTTCCTGATCGCCCTCGTGCGAAACGCAGACTGCGTGGTGAAGTCCACGCTGGCGAGCAATCCCTTCACCAGGGGCCCCGTGCGGTCAACAGCCTACATCTGCAACAATTCTGGGGCCGACTTGCTGCAATCCTGTATGGACAGCCTCGCAGCGTCTGGCAACCTGATCATCTTCCCGGAAGGTACGCGCACGCGGCCCGGCGAGCCGCTGCGCATGCAGCGCGGCGCCGCCCAGATCGCGACGCGCGCCGTCCAGGACATCACACCGGTGACCATCCGATGCACCCCGCTGGGCCTGACCAAGGGCCAGCCGTGGTGGCAGGTGGCATCGCGGCGACTGCACTTCGACATCTGCGTGGGTGAAGACATTGCGGTGGCGCCGTTCCTGACGGCCAGCGGCGGCGAACCCGCCCTGGCGGCAAGGCGGTTGACGGACCATCTGATCCATTATTTTTCGAATGAACGAGGGAGCCATGCAGGCGCTGGAACGTGACATCAAACTGCTATTGATCGAGGCCTTGAATCTCGAGGACCTGACGCCCGAGCAGATCGACGCGGAAGACGCGCTCTTCGTGACCGGCCTGGGGCTGGACTCGATCGACGCGCTGGAGCTGGGGCTGGCCCTGCAGAAGAAATATGGCGTGAGCATGGCTGCGGACTCGGAAGAGACGCGCCGGCATTTCGCCAGCATCCGCGCGCTGGCCCGCTTCGTGGCGGAGCACGGCAAGGTCGCGGCCTGATTCAAGCCGGCAGGGAGGATCCACGACATGACGAATGAAGACATCTTCGCGCGCCTGCGCGACATCCTGATCGAGACCTTCGACATCGAAGCCGATCGCATCACCCCCGAGGCCCGCCTCTACGAGGACCTCGACATCGACTCGATCGACGCGGTCGACCTGATCGTGAAGCTCAAGCCGATGGTCGGCAAGAAGCTGCAGCCCGAGGCCTTCAAGGCCGTGCGCACCTTGCAGGACGTCGTCGACGCGCTGCAAGGCCTGATCAAGACGCCGGAGACGGCCAGCGCCTGAGTCTCCATGGCCCGCGCCGTGTTGTGGTTGCTGACGGCGGCCTATCCCCTGCTCGTGTATCTCGGTCTGGCGCATGCCCAGCCGCGCGACCTCGCGCTGCTGCTGGCGGCGCTGGCCGCGTTGCGCGCGCTCGCCCGTCGCGGCAGCGCCGAGGCCCGTCTCTGGTGGTGGAGCGCCGCCGGCGCCGCGCTGCTGGCCGGCGCAGCCGCGCTGATGAACCAGAGCCTGCCGCTCAAGCTCTATCCGGTGCTGGTGAATGCCGGGCTGCTGGGGCTGTTCGGCGTGAGCCTGTGGCACGGTCCGCCGATCGTCGAACGCCTGGCGCGCTTGACGGAGCCCGATCTCGATGAACGCGGCCAACGCTACACGCGCCGTGTCACCCAGGTCTGGTGCGGGTTCTTCGTGATGAACGGCGGCATCGCCCTGGCGACGGCGCTCTGGGCCGACGACAAGGTCTGGGCGCTGTACAACGGGCTGGTGTCCTACATGCTGATCGGACTGCTGATGGGCGGCGAGTACCTGGTGCGCCTGTGGGTGCGTCGGCGCGACGCGGTCCAGACCTGATCCTTTCTCCTCCATGAGCTTGCTGAAGACCCTGTGCGCGCTGATGAGCGCGCCTCCGCGCCCCGGTCGACCGGTGGCCCGCCGTGCGGGCGTGCTGGTGGACGAGGCCGGCTTCCACGCGCGGACGCGCCGTTGGGCGGCCGCTTTCGCGGCGCTGGATCGAGGCCATGCAGACGCAGCGGTGGGGGGCTTGTCGAGTGGCACCTCGGGTGCGCCGCACGTGGCGCTGCACTTCGAGGACACCGTCGAATTCGCCGCCGCGCTGTTCGGCCTCTGGGCCGTGGGCGGCACGGCGTGGCTGCCGGGCGATCTCCAGCCCGCGACGCTGCAGGCGCTGCGCGGGCGCGTGAGCGCGCTGGCGAGCGATGCACCGACGACGGCGATGTCGGCGCCGGCCGCAGGCGCCATGAATGTCGCAGACGCCGCGCTGCCGCGCATCGAGGCCGCCGCGACGCCCGACGACCGGACCTTCAAGCCGCTCGACGCCGAGGCCGAACGGCTCGTCATCTTCACTTCCGGCAGCACCGGCCAGCCAGGCGCGATCCCGAAGCGGCTGCGCGAGCTCTTCGCCGAGGTCGACGCGCTGGAGCAGGCCTTCGGCGCCCGCCTCGATGGCGCCGAGATCCTGGGCCTCGTGTCCCACCAGCACATCTACGGCCTGCTGTACCGGGTGCTGTGGCCGCTGGCCGCGGGCCGCGTGCTGCATGCCGAGCGCCTGCCCTACATCGAGACCCTGCTCGCCGCACTGCGCGCGGGCCCGCGCTTCGCCGTCGTCGCCAGCCCGGCGCACCTGAAGCGTCTGCCGCCCGCCGACAGCGCGCCTCCAGTCGAGGCCGCCCATCTGGCGCTGATCTTCTCGTCCGGCGGTCCGCTGCCCGACGAGGCCGTGCCCGATTGCCGCCGCCTCTTCGGCCAGGCGCCGCTGGAGGTCTACGGCAGCAGCGAGACCGGCGGCGTGGCCTGGCGCCAGCGCGACGTCGGCGCACCGACGACGTGGACCGCGCTGCCCGGCATCGAGTGGCAGGCTGACGAGTCCGGCACGCTGCGCATCCGATCGCACCACTTGCCCGATCCCGCCGAATGGTTCGAGAGCGCCGATCGCGTGCGCCTCACCGCCGACGGTTTCGAGCTGCTGGGCCGTGCCGACCGCATCGTGAAGATCGAAGGCAAGCGCGTGTCGCTGCAGACGATCGAGACGGTGCTGCGCGACAGCGGCTGGATCGAGGATCTGCGCGTCTTCGTGCTGGAGCCCGGCGCGCGCGAGCAGCTCGCCGTCGCCGTGCAGCTCAACGACGCCGGCTGGGCCGAGCACGACGCGCACGGCAAGGCCGCATTCGCGCAGAAGCTCAGGGACCGGCTCGCGCCGCACCTGGAGCGCATCGCGCTGCCGCGGCGTTGGCGCTTCCTCTCGCAGCTGCCGGTGAACGCGCAGGGCAAGATCACGGTGGCCGCGCTGACGCGGCTCTTCGACCCGCGACGGCCGGGGGTGCGGTTGCTGGCGCGGTCGGCCCACGAAGTCACGTTGCGCCTCAGCGTCGATGCGACCTTGCCGCAATTCGACGGTCACTTCCCCGGCCATCCCATCCTTCCCGGTGTCGCGCAGCTCGACTGGGTGATGCTCTTGGCGCGCGAGTGGCTGCCCTTGCCGCCGGCGGGTCAGGCCGCGGGGCAGGCGGATTTCGCCGGCATCGACAACCTCAAGTTCCAGCAGGTCATCGCGCCCGGGATGACGGTGGAGCTCACGCTCGCGTTCACCGCGCCGCTGCTGAGCTTCAGCTATCGCTCGGCCGCCGGCGCTCACGCCGCCGGAAAGATCCGCCTGCAGGGAGCGACCGCATGAGCCTCACGGCCGTCGTGCCCGTCTACAACCACGGCGGTCCGGTGGGCGGTGTCGTGCGGGCCCTGCGCGCCCAGGGGCTGCCGGTGCTGCTGGTCGACGACGGCAGCGAGCCCGGCTGTGCCGCCGTGCTCGATGCCTTGTCCGCCGCCGATGCCGAGGTCCGCCTGCTGCGCCTCGCGATGAACCAGGGCAAGGGCGGCGCGATGATCGCCGGGCTGACGCAAGCACAACGACTGGGCTTCACCCACGCGCTGCAGATCGACGCCGACGGCCAACACGACGTCGGCGATCTGCCGCGTTTCCTGGCCGAATCCGAAACCTTCCCCGATCACTTCATCTGCGGCTGCCCCGTCTACGACGCGTCGGTGCCCAAGGGGCGGCTCTACGGCCGCTACGCGACGCACGTCTGGGTGTGGATCAACACGCTGTCCTTCGCGGTGAAGGACTCGATGTGCGGCTTCCGCGTCTATCCGCTGGCACCGACGGTGGCGCGGCTGACGCGCACGCGCATCGGCCGACGCATGGACTTCGATGTCGAGATCGCCGTGCGCCTGGTCTGGGACGGCGTGCGCGTGCGCAACGTGCCGACCCGCGTGCGTTATCCCGAGGATGGCGTCTCGCACTTCCGCGCGCTGCGGGACAACCTGCTGATCTCGTGGATGCACACACGGCTGTTCTTCGGCATGCTGCCGCGTCTGCCGCTGCTGCTGTGGCGCAAGGTGGCTCCGTGAGCGATCCGCACGCCGCCTCCGGGTCGGGTCCCGCCGACGCACCGCGCCATTGGGCCCAGTTCGGCGAGACGACCTTCGTCGCCGGCATCTGGCTGCTCTACGCGGTGCATCGCGTGGCGGGACGATGGCTGTTCCGCGCGGCGATGTTCCCCGTGGTGTTCGTGCACTGGCTGAGCCGGCCCGCGCTGCGCCGTGACAGCCTCGACTATCTGCGCCGCGTGCATGCCGTCGCCGGCCGCCCGGCGCCGACCTGGCGGGACAGCCTTGCGCATGTCGCGCTGTTCGCCGACACGATGCTCGACAAGCTGCTGGCGATGGCCGGCCGCTATCCGGCGGAGCGCGTCAGCGTCGACGGCAAGGACGAGGTCCTTGCGCAGCTGCGTACCGGGCAGGGCCTGGTGCTCGCGACGGCCCATATCGGCTGCCTGGAGCTGTGCCGCGCGCTTGCCGGCCGGATGCCGGGCCTGCGTCTCAACGTGCTGGTGCACACGCGCCACGCGCAGAGCTTCAACCGCATCCTCGACCGGCTGCAGGGCGCCGACGCCATCGCGGAAGGCGCCAGCGTGCGCCTGATCGAGGTGACCGGCATCGATCCCGCGCTGGCGATGCAGCTGGCCGAGCGCATCTCGGCCGGCGAGTGCGTCGTCATCGCCGGCGACCGTGTGCCGGTCAACAGCGGCCGCACGCTGACGCTGCCCTTCCTGGGCGAGCCGGCGCGCTTCCCCATCGGGCCGTACCTGATCGCCGGGCTGCTCAAGTGCCCGCTCTTCTTCATGGGCTGCGTGCACGAGGGCCGCGGCTATGCGCTGCGCTTCGAGCGCCTGGCCGATCGCATCGCCCTGCCGCGCGGCGACCGCGAGCGCGCGATGACCGATCCGGCGCTCGCCTATGTCGCGGCGCTGACGCGTTGCCTGCGGCGCTCGCCGCATGACTGGTTCAACTTCTTCCCGTTCTGGAATCAACCCGATGTCGAGTCCTGAGACCCTGCTGCCCACCGTGATCTTCGACGGCGGCCCGCTGCGCATCGAGGACGTCGCCGCGATCGCGGAGCGCCGCGCCGAGGCGCGCCTGTCCACCGATGCCGCCTTCCAGGCGCGCATCCGCGCGGGCGCCGACTTCGTCGCCCGCCTGCTGGCCGAGGACGGCGTCATCTACGGCGTCACGACCGGCTACGGCGATTCCTGCACCGTCGTGATCCCGCCGCACCTCGTCACGGAACTCCCGCACCACCTGTACACGTACCACGGCTGCGGCGCCGGCGCCTACCTCACGGCCGAGCAGACGCGCGCCGTCCTGGCCGCGCGGCTGAACTCGCTGGCGCAGGGCATGTCGGGCGTGAGCCTGGAGCTGCTGCAAGGCCTGGAGCAGCTGCTGCGCCACGACGTGCTGCCGCTGATCCCGTCGGAAGGGTCGGTCGGCGCGAGCGGCGACCTGACGCCGCTGTCCTACGTCGCCGCCGTGCTGTGCGGCGAGCGCGAGGTGATGTGGCGCGGTGAGCGCATGGCTGCCGCCGACGCGCTGAAGGCCATCGGCCTGACCCCGCACAAACTGCGCCCGAAGGAGGGCCTCGCGATCATGAACGGCACGGCCGTCATGACGGGCCTGGCCTGCCTCGCGTGGACGCGCGCCGACTACCTGAACCGCATGGCCACGCGCCTGACGGCGATGAACGTCGTCGCCAGCGCCGGCAACGCGCACCACTTCGACGAGACGCTGTTCGCCGCCAAGCCGCATCCGGGCCAGCAGAAGATCGCCGCGCGGCTGCGCGCCGATCTGGCCGTCGACGCGCCGAGCCGCAACTCGCATCGCCTGCAGGACCGCTACTCGCTGCGCTGCGCGCCGCACGTCATCGGTGTCCTCGAGGACGCGCTGCCCTTCCTGCGCCAGCTGATCGAGAACGAGCTCAACAGCGCCAACGACAACCCGCTGATCGACGCCGAGAACGAGCGCGTGCTGCACGGCGGCCATTTCTACGGCGGTCACATCGCGTTGGCCATGGACACCTTGAAGAACGCCGTGGCCAACGTCGCCGATCTGCTGGACCGCCAGCTCGCGCTGCTGGTGGACACGCGCTACAACCACGGTCTGCCGTCCAACCTGTCGGGTGCGTCCGGTGAGCGCGCCGCGATCAACCACGGCCTGAAGGCGCTGCAGATCAGCGTGTCGGCCTGGACCGCCGAGGCCCTCAAGCAGACGATGCCGGCCTCGGTCTTCAGCCGCTCGACCGAGTGCCACAACCAGGACAAGGTCAGCATGGGCACGATCGCCGCGCGCGACTGCCTGCGCGTGCTGGAGCTGTCCGAGCAGGTCGTCGCCGCCATGCTGATCGCCGCCCGCCAGGGCCTCGCGCTGCGCGCGCTCCTGCAGCCGGAACCGCTGGCGCTGGGCACCGGCGCCGCCGCGATGTTCGACGAGCTTTCGGCCCGCATCCCCCTCATCGAGGAAGACCGCGCGCTCGATCGCGAACTGCTCGCGCTGGTGCACGCGCTGCGCGAGCGGCAGTGGAGGCTCCATGACGATTGACGCCGACGGCAGCGGTTTCGACCGTGCCGACAACAGCCCGCCGGACCTCAGCCACGAGATCGAGCTCTCGCCGGCGTTCCATGACATCGATCTCATGGAGGTCGTCTGGCACGGCCACTACGTCAAGTACCTGGAGCTCGCGCGGTGCGCGCTGCTGCAGAAGTTCGACTACGACTATCCCCAGATGCGGGCGTCCGGCTACGCGTGGCCGATCGTGGACATCCGGCTGAAGTACGTCGGCATGGTCGAGTACGGCCAGGCGGTGCGCATCCGCGCCGAGATCGTCGAGTGGGAGAACCGCCTGAAGATCGAGTACCAGGTGCGCGACGCCGCGACGGGCCGCGTGCTCAACAAGGCCTACACGATCCAGGTCGCGCTGGAGATCGCGTCGCGGCAGATGCAGTACGTCTGCCCGCGGATCCTGTGGGACAAGCTGGGCGTGCGCCCGGCATGACGGCGATGACCAGGATGGACACGATGCACAAGATGGGCACGACGAGCGTCGATCCGATCCGTCGCCGACTGCTCGCTGTCGGCGCGCTGTCGGCCTTCGTGTTGCCGACTTCGGCGCTGGCTGCGACCGATGAAGCCGCGCTGATGAAGGGCGTGCAGTCGCGTCTGCGTCAGCCCGAGTGGCTGCGCGGCGATTTCGAGCAATCGAAGCAGGTGCCCGGATTCAAGAAGCCGGTGGTCTCGCGCGGCGACTTCGTCGTGGCGCGCGGCCGCGGCGTGCTGTGGCACACGCGCACGCCGTTCGAGAGCGAGCTGCGCCTGACGCGAGACGAGATCCGCGCCAGCCAGGGCGGCGCGACGGCGATGCGGATGGACGCCCAGCGCGAGCCCGCGCTGCGGCTGGTCAACGAGATGATGTTCGCCCTGCTCGGCGGCGATGTGGGCGCGCTCTCCAAGCTCTTCGCAATGGAGGGCGAGTTGACCGGCGCCGCCGCTTGGAAGCTGGACCTGCGTCCGCGCCAGGCGGCCTGGTTGCAGGTCCTGCAGCGTCTGGCGCTCAACGGCGACACGCACGTGCGCGCGGTCGAGCTGGTCGAGGCCGGCGGCGACATCACGCGCATCGTCTTCTCCAATCTGCGCGAATCCGCCCCCGAGGGCGGTGCGCGGCTCTTCGACTGATCGCCGCATGACCGCCCTTGCGTCGCGTCCTCCGCGCGGTCACCGCCTGCTCGCCTGGCTCTGGCTGGCGGTGGTGCTCGTCATCGCGGCGCACCAGGCGTGGCTGTGGACGCGACCGGCCGGCGTGCTGGACAGCGACGTGCTCGCGATGCTGCCGCGCGACGAGCGCCGCCCCGCCGTCGCCGCGGCCACGCGCGCGCTGGCCGATGCGGGCGAGCGACGCGTCGTCGTGCTGATCGGCACGAAGGATCCGGCGCAGGCACGCCGTGCGGGCGACGCGTTCGCCGAGGCGCTGGGCAAGGAGGTCGCGCTGCGCTGGCGCGTCGACGAGGGCGAGCAGGGCGCCTGGCTCAATTTCTACGCACCGTGGCGCGCCGCGCTGCTGACCGAGACGGACCGCCGCGCGCTGCAGACGCAGTCGACCGAAGCGCTCGCCCAGCAGGCGCTGCGCGCGCTGCACCAGCCGGTGGGGCTGCCGCGCATCGGCTCCTGGGCCGAGGACCCGCTGAACCTGCGCGGCCGCTGGCTCGCCGAACGCGCCGGCATCAGCCGCGTGCGTGTCGAGGACGGGCGACTCACGGCGACCGACGGCGACACGACCTACGCGGTGCTGATGGCCGAATCGACGGCGCCGGCCTTCGCGGTGTCGGCGCAGCGCGCACTGGTCGCGCGACTTGAAGCCGCAGGGGACGCCGCACGCACCGCGGTGCCGGACGCGCGCGTGCTGATGGGCGGCGTGCCGCTGTTCGCGGCGTCCGCCGCGGCGCAGGCCGAGCGCGAGATCCACACCATCGGCGTCGGCTCGCTGATCGGCATCGTGCTGCTGACGTGGTGCGCGTTCCGCTCGCTGCGGCCGCGCGTGCTGGTGACGCTGTCGATGGCTGTGGGCCTGGCGGCGGCGGTCTCGGTTACGCACGCGCTCTTCGGCGGTCTGCATCTGATCACGCTGGTGTTCGGCGCGACGCTGCTGGGCGTCGCGGAGAACTACGGCAGCAACTACTTCTGCGCCCGCATGGGCCTGCCGCGCGCGGCGCGCTGGGACATGCTGCGGCGGCAGTGGCCGATCGTGAGCCTGGCGATGCTGACGACGGTGATCGCCTACGCGCTGATCGGCATCGCACCGTTCCCCGGACTGCGCCAGATCGCGGTGTTCTCGTCGGCCGGTCTGCTCGGCGCGTTCGTGACCGTGATGCTCTGGTTCCCGTGGCTGGACGGCGAGGCCGCGCCACCGACGCGTTTCGGACTGTGGCTCGGCGGCCTGCGCGCCCGCGTGCCCCATGTCGCACTGCGCCGCTGGGCGTCGACGCTGATCATCTTCACGTCGATGTTCATCCTGCTCGGCCTGTATCAGCTCACGCGCAACGACGACATCCGCCAGCTGCAGAGCGCGCCCGCGGCGCTGATCGACCAGCAGCGCGAGGTCGGCCGTGTGATGGGCCTGCCCGGCGTCGCTCGCTTCGTGCTCGTCGAGGGCGAGAGCGAAGAGCAACTGCTGACCCGCGACGAGGCCGTGGTGCGGGCCCTCGGTGCGCTGGGCGTCGAGTCGCAGGCGGTGTCGCAATGGCTGCCGTCACGGCAGGCGCAACGCGACGACGCCGCGCTGATCGCGCGCCGTGCGGCCGAGATCAACGGCGCGCTGTCGACGATGCTCGACGAGACGCTGCCCGCGCCCGCCGCCGTCGCATCGCCGCTGCTGCCGGCACCGTGGCTCGCGTCGCCGGTGTCGGAGCCGCTGCGCCATCAATGGCTGGGCCGCGGCGCGGATGGTGCTTGGCGCAGCGCCGTGCTGCTGCGAGGCGGCGATGCGCCGCTGGACGCCGCGCGACTGTCCGCGGCGATCGGCCAGATCCCCGGCGCGGTCTGGGTCGACAAGGTCGGCGAGATCTCCGCGCTGCTCGGCCGCTACGCGTCGCTGTTCGGCGTGATGGTGGTGGCCGGGCATCTGCTGGTGTGGCTCGCGCTGATGCCGCGCTTCGGCCGCCGGGCGTGGCGGGCGCTGGTGCCGACCTCGCTCGCCACGCTGCTCACGCTCGCCGTCTTCGGCATGGCGGGCGTCCCCGTCACGCTGTTCCACCTGCTGCCGCTGCTCATCCTGCTCGGCCTGGGCGTCGACTACGGCATCTTCCTGCTCGAACAACCGGGCCGCCGCGAGATCCAGCCCTTCCTGTCCGTGAGCCTGGCCGCGCTCTCCACGCTGCTGGCCTTCGGCCTGCTGGCGCTGTCCACCACGCCGGCGCTGCGCGCCTTCGGCCTGACGCTGCTGGTCGGTGTCACGCTCGCCTGGTGGCTCACGCCGCTCTTCATGCCCGCGGACGCCGACACCGGCACCGACGCCGACGCCGACGCCGACGTTGTCACGCGCCCGGACCAGACCAACGATCCGAGAGGCGCCACCGCGCCCACACCACCTTCATCACAAGGGACTCCATGACCACGACCGCGACCCAGGACACCGCAGCGCACGGTGCCACCGAGGCCATCGACAAGCGCTTCTCCCCGCCCAAGCAGAGCGCCTTCGCCGCGCGCTACGAGGCCCAGAAGATCGCCTTCGGCCCGGTCGTCTTCCAATGCGTGCGCTACGCGTGGAAGCGCGGCATGCTGGAAACGCTGGCCGGCGCCGGTGACGCCGGACTCAGCATGGAACAGCTGGTGGCCGAAGGTCGATGGACCGCCTACGCGCTCAAGCTCGCGCTGGAGTCCTGCCTGTCGGCCGGCGTCGTCGAACTGAAGCAGGGCCGCTGGACGCTGGACAAGACCGGCTACTGCCTGATCAGCGACCGCATCACGCAGATCAACATCAACTTCGTCCAGGACGTCTGCTACCAGGGGCTGTTCGACCTGGAGCGCTCGCTCGACGAGGAGCGCCCGCTGGGCCTGGCCCACCTGGGCCCCTGGCCGACGATCTACGAAGGCCTGTCGCAGTTGCAGGAGCCGGCGCGCACGAGCTGGTTCGAGTTCGACCACTTCTACTCCGACACCTCGTTCCCGGACATCCTGCCCGACGTCTTCGCCACCGCGCCCAGGCGCGTGATGGACATCGGCGCCAACACCGGCAAGTTCAGCCGCGCGGCGCTGGCCTACAACGCCGATTTCGAGCTGAACCTGGTGGACCTGCCGCAGCAACTCGAACTGGCCCGCGCCACGCTGACCGAGGCCGGCACCGTCGGCCGCGCGAAGTTCCACGGCCGCGACATGCTCGACGACAACGCCGCGTTGCCCGAAGGCATGGACATCATCTGGATGAGCCAGTTCCTGAGCTGCTTCGGCGAGCCGCAGATCGCCAGCATCTTCCGCCGCGTGGCCGACGCGCTGGAGCCCGGCGGCCAGGTGCTGATCCTGGACACGCTGTGGGACCGTCAGCGCTACGACATCGCCGCGTACTGCCTGATCAACACCTCGCCGTACTTCACCGCGATGGCCAGCGGCAACTCCAAGGTCTACCAGAGCGGCGACTACCTGCGCCTGGCCGCGCAGGCCGGCCTGAAGCTCGTCACGATGCGCGACAACATCGGCTACTGCCACAGCCTGATGCGGCTGACGAAGGCGTGATGCGTCCGATGAGCCTCAGGGGGCTGCAGGCGTCGCTCCTCGTCCCGTTCGCCGCGTTCGCCGCGCTCGCGGTGGCGATGACGGGGTGCGCGTCCTCGCGGCTGCCTGCTGCCGCGTCGACGGGAGCGGCGGCGCCGACGTCGGCGTCGGCCTCGGCGCCTGCCAGCGAAGAGACGCCGCTGCCGATGCTGCGGCTCGCCCCTGCGCTGCTCGAGCGCGACGCGAGCCTGAGCCAGCGGCTCACGGTCACGCCGCTGGACGGCAGCGGGCGCGAGCCGCAGGTCGTCGACGTGCAGCTGGAGATCGACCGCGAGGGCCTGCGCCTGGCCGCCTTCGCGATCGGCCAGCGCGTGCTGCTGATGCAGTGGGACGGCCGCGAGCTGAAGACGCAGCGCCATCCGCGCCTGCCCGCCGAGGTCGACGAGCAGCGCATGCTGCGCGACATGACGCTGGTCTACTGGCCCGTGGCCGCGTTGCGCGGCGCGCTGCCGCCGGGCTGGACGCTGCGCGAGACGCCGGGCCGCCGCGAGCTGATCGCGGGCGCGGACGTCGCACAGCCGGTCGTCGATGTCGCCGTCTCCGGGGACCTCGCGGGGGACAGCCGGATCGTCATCACCAACCAGCGGGAGCACTATCGGCTCCTGATCGAATCCCGACCTCTGGAGTCCGGCCGATGAGCGTGGCCGCCTATCTGCATGAACTGGGCGTCGTCTGCGCATTCGGCAGCGGCGTGGACGCGCTGCGCGCGGGCGTCTTCGCGGACGCGCCGGGCGGCGTCGCGCCGAACGAGGCGATCTGGCCCGGGCGCACGCTGCACCTCGGCGCGGTGAACGCCGCGCTGCCGTCCATCGATGCGCGGCCGGTCGCCGAGCGCAGCCGCAACAACGCGCTGCTGCTGGAGGCGCTCGCGCAGATCCGGCCGGCCGTGGACGCCGCGATCGCGCGCTTCGGCGCCGGTCGCATCGGCGTGGTGCTGGGGACCAGTACATCCGGCGTCGGCGAGGCCGAGGCGGCCTGGAACGCCGCGGCGCAGGCCGGTGGCGATGGGTCTCGACTCCCCGAGTCCTTCCACGTCGGTCAGCAGGAGATCGGCGCGCCTGCGCTGATGCTCGCGCGCGAGCTCGGCGCCGCGGGTCCGCGGCACGTGATCTCGACCGCCTGCTCGTCCAGTGCCAAGGCGCTCGCGAGCGCCGCGCGGCTGTTGCGCGCCGGCCTTTGCGACGCGGTCGTCTGCGGTGGCGCGGACTCGCTGTGCCGCTTCACCGTCGCCGGCTTCGCGGCCTTGGACTCGGTCGCCGAGGCACGCTGCAACCCGATGAGCGAAGGCCGCGAGGGCATCAACATCGGCGAGGCCGCCGCCCTGTTCCTGATGACGCGCGAGCCCGGCCCGGTGCGACTCGCCGGCTGGGGCGAGACCTCGGACGCGCATCACATCTCGGCGCCCGAACCGGGCGGCACCGGTGCGCTGGCGGCCATGCGCGCCGCGCTGACGCAGGCCGGCCTGGCGCCGTCCGACATCGATTACCTCAACCTCCACGGCACGGCCACGCCGCAGAACGATGCGATGGAGAGCCGCGCGGTCGAGGCGCTGTTCGGGCTCGACCTGCCGTGCAGCTCGACCAAGCCGCTCACCGGCCACACGCTCGGCGCCGCCGGCGCGCTGGAGGCCGCGATCGCCTGGATACACCTGCGCGACAACCCGGACGGACGCCTCGCGCCACACTGGTGGGATGGCCGCCGCGATCCGGCGCTGCCCGCGATCCGGCTCGCCGCGCCGGGCGAGCGCCTGGGCCGTCCGCCGCGCCACGTGCTGAGCAACTCCTTCGCCTTCGGCGGCAGCAATGCCGCGCTGATCCTGAGCCGACACGATGTCTGAGCCGATGAACCCGTCGAACCCGTCGAATCCGTCTGACGCCGCCTTCGACCTCGTGTTCCCGATGCCGGCCGCCGAGCTGGTGCCGCACGCCGGTCGCATGAGCCTGCTGACGCGCGTGCTGGCCTGCGAGGGCGACCGTCTGGTGGCCGAGGCGGTGCTCGACGGCGACCAGCTCTTTCACGACAGCCAGGGCGAGGGCACCGGCATCGGCGGCTGGATCGGCATCGAGCTGATGGCGCAGGCCGTGGCCGCGTGGGCCGGTGTGCAGGGCCGCGCCCAGGGCGAGGCGCCGCGCATCGGTTTGCTGCTCGGTTGCCGCAAGTACCGCAGCACGCGCGCCCGCTTCGAGGCCGGCGAGACGCTGCGCATCGAGATCGCGCGCGAGTTCCAGGCCGACAACGGCCTCGGCCAGTTCGCCTGCGTGGTGCACCTCGCCGGGGATGCGCCGCATTCGCCGGAGGCGCCGCCGCTGGCCCAGGCCCAGCTCACCGTGTTCGGGCCGCCTGATCCGGCGGCTTTCCTGGCCGGCATGGCGCCATGAAAATGGCGTGACGAGGTCCGAAGAGGTCTCGCCCGCCCGACGAGAATTCCAAAGAAGAACGCTTACCCCGCTCCATGAAGAACAACAACGATTCCAACGACACCGTCCTGGTGACCGGCTCCAGCCGGGGCATCGGGCGCGCGGTGGCGCTGCGCCTGGCGCGCGACGGCTACGACGTGGTGGTGCATTGCCGCAGCCGCGTCGAGGAAGCCGACGCCGTCGCCGCCGAGATCACGGCCCTGGGCCGCCAGGCCCGCGTGCTGCAGTTCGACGTCGCGGACCGCGAGGCCGCGTCGACCGCGCTGCTGGCCGATGTCGAGGCGCACGGCTGCTACTACGGCGTCGTCTGCAACGCCGGCATCGCCCGGGACGGCGCCTTCCCGGCGCTCAGCGGCGAGGACTGGGACCAGGTCATCCACACCAACCTGGATGCGTTCTACAACGTGCTGCACCCGCTGACGATGCCGCTGGTGCGCCGCCGCAAGCCGGGTCGCATCGTGACGCTGGCTTCCGTGTCGGGTGTCATGGGCAACCGGGGTCAGGTCAATTACAGCGCCAGCAAGGCCGGTATCATCGGCGCCACAAAAGCGCTGGCGGTCGAATTGGCCAGCCGGCAGATCACGGTGAACTGCGTCGCGCCCGGCCTGATCGCCACCGAGATGGTGGACGAGCGGGTCCTCGAGGAAGCGATGAAGCTGATCCCGGCGCAACGCGTCGGGACACCGGAGGAGGTGGCCGCCACGGTGGCCTTCCTGATGGGCAAGGACGCGGCCTACATCACCCGACAGGTGATCTCGGTCAACGGAGGAATGGTGGGATGAGGCGCGTGGTCGTCACGGGCATTGGGGCGATCAGCCCGTTGGGCTGCGATTGGGCCTCGGTGCTGGCCCACCTGCGCAGCCGCCGCAATGCCGTTCAGCACATCGACGAGTGGGACGAGTACGAGGGTCTGAACACCCGCGTCGGCGTGCCCGCCGCACCGTTCCAACTGGACCCGGTCCGCTACAACCGCAAGACCACGCGCAGCATGGGCCGCGTCGCGCTGATGGCGGTGCGTGCGAGCGAGATGGCGCTCGAGCAGGCCGGTCTGCTCGGCGATCCGGTGCTCAAGGGCGGCAAGGTCGGCGTGTCCTACGGATCCTCCGCCGGGACGCCCAAGGCGATCGGCGACTTCGGCCGCATGCTGCTGGAGAAGAGCACCGAGGGCATCAACGCCACGACCTACATCAAGATGATGTCGCACACGGCGCCGGTGAACATCGGGGTCACCTTCGGCCTGACCGGCCGCGTCGTCACGACCAGCAGCGCCTGCACGTCGGGCAGCCAGGGCCTGGGCTACGCCTACGAGATGGTGCGCAGCGGCCAGCAGGTCGCGATGCTGGCCGGCGGCGCCGAGGAACTCGACGCCACCGAGGCGGCGGTCTTCGACACGCTGTTCGCCACCAGCGTCAAGCACAACGACAGCCCGTCGCTGACGCCGCGCCCGTTCGACGTCCATCGCGACGGCCTCGTGCTGGGCGAGGGCGCCTGCACCTTCGTGCTGGAGGACTACGAGCACGCCAAGGCGCGCGGCGCGACGATGCTGGCCGAGGTGATCGGCTTCGGCACCAACAGCGACGGCTGCCACGTCACGCAGCCCAACGCGCCGACGATGGCGCAGGCGATGCGCCTGGCGCTGGAGAGCGCCGGCCTCGATGCGGCCGCGATCCCCTACGTCAATGCGCACGGCACCGCCACCGAGCACGGCGACGTGGCCGAGTCGCGCGCGACGAACGAGGTGTTCGGGCCGAAGGTCGCGATCTCCTCGCTGAAGAGCTACATGGGCCACACGCTGGGCGCGTGCGGCGCGCTCGAAGCGTGGATGACCATCGAGATGATGCGCGAGGGCTGGTTCGCCCCGACGCTCAACCTGACCGAGGTCGACCCGCGCTGCGGCGAGCTGGACTACGTGACCGGCGACGGCCGCGCGCTGCAGACCGACCTCGTGATGAGCAACAACTTCGCGTTCGGCGGCATCAACACGTCGCTGATCTTCCGCCGGATCTGAGGGCCGCGATTGCGGACCGGCCCCCCTCACCACCGTCCTCAAGAAAGGGAATCCATGACCACGAAGAACAAGTACGCCCTCGTCATGAAGCGCTCGCTGGCCGTCGGCGTCGCCGCGCTGGGCCTGGCCGCCGGAGCCGCGCAGGCGCGCGACACGGTGCTGAACATCCCGCTGGCCGACGTGCTCGCCATGCCGGAAGCCGAAGGCAAGCTCGACGGTTCGGTCAAGTTCTTCCTGGCCGGCGCCAAGACGCCTCGCGTCGAGAAGCGCATGGGCTCGGACAGCTCCAACCAGAAGACCAACGGCATCGGCAAGTCCGACGAGTTCGGCTGCAAGTGGGCCGCCCTGAGCGCGCTGATCCAGTTCCAGAACAGCGCCAAACGCCAAGGCGCCAACGCCGTGGTCGACATGGTCAGCTACTACAAGAAGAACGAGACCCGCAGCGACACCACCTTCGAATGCCATGCCGGCGGCGTGATCATCGGCGTCGCGCTCAAGGGCACGTACGCCAAGGTTGCCAACTGATCGGAGGGTCGACATGAAGCGTTTCCTGATTGCCGCCGCGCTGATCGCGGCCACCACGCTGTCGCAGGCGCGCGATTCCGTGCCGATGGTGGAACCCGGGCGGACCACCATCACCAACATCGACGGCCGGACGCCCGGGGTCGAGCTCATGAGGAAGTCCATCGTCGAGGGCAGCGCCAAGCGCGGCTGGCGGCCTGGCAAGGAAGAGCCCGGTCGGATCGAGCTCGTCTACACGAAGGACAACGGCCGCATCGAGTGCGTCATCGCCGTGGCCTATGACGCGGACAGCCTGCAGATGAGCTACGTGTCCAGCCGCGAGCTGGGCTATGAAGTCAAGGACGGTGTTCCTCAGATCCATCCCAACTACAACAAGTGGCTGCCGTCCCTGACCAAGGACATCCAAGCCGCGGCGCGCCGTTGAGCGCGCGCCGTTTTCCTTTTCTCAACCACAACAACGACTTTTCAGGGAGTTCTCCATGCGTCGTCATTTCCTTCGCGTCTTCGCGATCGCCGGCCTGATGGGCCTTGCCGCCCTGCAGGGCTGCGCCACCCGGGTCAAGGCCACCGCGCTCGACAACCCGCCGCCCACGGAAGCCTTCAAGGCCTTCGGCCGCATCGAAGTGCAGCCGCTGCGCGTGGCGGACGGCATCAAGGCCAGCCCGGCGGGCGTGGCCAAGATCCAGGAGAACCTGACCAAGGATCTGTCCACCGCGCTGCCCGAGTGGAACGCCGGCCCGGACAACGGCCGCAAGCTGACCATCCTGCCAGTGCTCGAGCAGCTGCAGTTCACGCACGGCGCCAAGCGCATCCTGCTGGGACCGCTGGCCGGCAGCTCGGGCGTGCTGCTGCGTCTGCGCATCATCGACGACAAGGGCCGCGTGGTCGCGACGCCGGAGTTCTTCCAGCGCGCCGACGCCATGGCCGCTGGCTTCGTGATGGGCGTGCATGACAACATCATGCTGACCCGTGTCGCCAACCTGGCCAGCGGCTACGTGCTGGCGAACTACAGCGTCGCCAAGGGCGGCCCGACCGGCGCGGACGACAAGGCGCTCGCTCCCGCCACTGCCACCGCCAAGTGACGAGGATGGCGGCAGGCGATCAAAGTCGCGTGTCGCCGCCGTTCCTTCGCCTGGCGCTGACGACGCGGACCGGTCTGTCCGGTCCGCCGCTGTCGCCCGAAGACCTGCTGCCGGGCGAGCGCGCCCGGCTCGCGGGACGCCGCAACGACGACGCGCGGAAGCGCTTCGTCGAAGGACGTCGGTTGCTGCGGCAACTGACGGCCGTACCGCCCGACATCGATGCCGACGGACGCAGCACGCTGCCGTCAGGCCACGTGAATCTCTCCCACAGCGGCGACTGGCTGTTCGCCGGCGCTTGCGCGCTGCCCATCGGCGTCGACCTCGAAGTGCTGCGGCCACGTCGCGGCGACCTGCTCGCGTTGTCGCGGCAGGTGCACGGCGAGGCGCAATGCGCGGAGATCGAGCGGCTGCGGACCCAGGGCCGCGACGTCGACGCGCTCGCGGTCTTCTACGGCTGGTGGACGCTCAAGGAAGCCTGGCTGAAGTGCCGGGGCCGTGGCCTCGACTTCGCGCAGATGCGTGCGCTCGACTTCCTCCCGCTCGACGACGTCGGCGTGTCGGCCAATGCCGATGCAGATACCGACGGGCCTCGCGCGGACTGCGCCTGCGCCCGCGCGGAAGGCCTTGGCCTGATGCTCGCCGTCGTCGTGGAGGGCGCTCTCCCGGGGCGCGGTCTGCGCCCGCATGACCTTCCCGAGGAGATGGCCGGCGAACCGCTGCGCTGGCAACTCCTAGAATCGCGGCCCTCCGCCTGAAGTTGTTGTCGCCCATGTCCACCCCGATCGCCATCACCCGTCACCAGGGCCTCGAAGCCCTTGAACTCCGCGCCCCCGGCGGCGCCCGCGCGACGCTGCTGCTGCATGGCGCCCATCTGGTGTCGTGGGTGCCTGCCGGCGCCGATGAGCAGCTCTTCCTGTCGCCGAAGAGCGCCTTCGCCACCGGCCAGGCGATCCGCGGCGGCGTGCCGGTGATCTTTCCGCAGTTCGCGACCCGCGGCCCGCTGCAGCGCCACGGCTTCGCGCGCGGCAAGCCCTGGCAGCTGGTCAGCGCCGAGTCGGGCAAGGAAGACGCGCTCGCCGTCCTGCGCCTGAGCGACGACAACGCCACCCGCATGGTCTGGCCGCATGCCTTCGAGGCCGAGATCAGCATCCGCATCGCCGGCCGCGCGCTGCAGATCGAGCTCGCCTGTGAGAACAAGGGCGACGCGCCGCTGTCCTTCACCGCTGCGCTGCACACCTACCTGCGGCTGACGCAGATCATGTCGGCCTCGGTGCAAGGACTGTCGGGTCTGGCGTATTGGGACTCCGCCGCCGAACGCGCGGGCACCCAGCACGAAGACCTGCTGCGTCTGGACGGCGAGATGGATCGCATCTACCAGGACGCCCGGCACGACCTGACCCTGCGCGACGGCGACCGCCGCGTGGCGATCCGCCAGCAGGGCTTCACCGACGCCGTGATCTGGAATCCCGGCCAGGAGAAGGGCGACGCGCTCGCCGACATGCCCGAGGGCGGCTGGAAGCAGATGCTGTGCGTCGAGGCCGCGCAGGTGCTCAAGCCGATCGAGCTGCCGCCGGGCGAGACCTGGGCGGGGATGCAGACGCTCGAACTGCTCTGATCCGCCGCATCGGCGCATCGCCGTAGCAGCGCAGCAGCAGCACGGCGGCCGCGGCGCCACCCCCGCGTTGGCGGTGATGCGCGGTAAGCTGGCCCGTCCTTCACGGCACGGAGACAGCATGGCCGACAAGAAGTCCAAGAGCGGTGGCAAGCGCAGCGACGACAGGAGCAGCGCCAAAGGCGGCAACGACAAAGGCAGCAGCGACAAGGGCAGCAACGACAAGGGCAGCGGCAAGAACGGCAAGCTGTCGAAGTCGGACTACCTGGACCGCCTGCAGCCGATGCAGGTCGAGCTCAACAACCTCGCGCGCTGGCTGCAGCACACGCGCAAGCGGCTGCTGATCATCGTTGAGGGCCGCGACACTGCCGGGAAGGGCGGCGTCATCAGCGCGATCTCCGAGACGCTGAGTCCGCGCCAGTGCCGCACCGTCGCGCTGGGCAAACCCAGCGAGCGCGAGCAGGGCGAGTGGTACTTCCAGCGTTACCTGACACACCTGCCGTCGGCGGGGGAGATCGTGCTCTTCGACCGCAGCTGGTACAACCGCGCCGGCGTCGAGGCGGTGATGGGCTTCTGCACGCCGCAGCAGACGGAGGACTTCCTGAAGCAGGCGCCGGTGCTGGAGCGGCTGCTCGTCGACGACGGCGTGCTGCTGTTCAAGTACTGGCTGACGGTCGATCAGCAGCAGCAGGAAGAGCGCTTCGCCGAGCGCGCCGAGGATCCGCTGAAGCAGTGGAAGCTCTCGCCGATCGACCTCCAGGCGCGACAGCATTACGAGGACTACGGCCGCGCGCGCGACCGCATGCTCGAACACACGCACACGAAGCAGGCGCCCTGGACGCTGGTCGACTTCAACGATCAACGCCGCGGCCGCCTGACCGTGATCCGACACCTGCTGGACCATCTGCCCGACGTCACCGTGCCGGCGAAGGAACTGAAGTTCCCGCCGATGAAGGGCGGTCTGAAGGAAGAGCGCTTCGGCTGGAAGCTCAAGCCGATCAAGAGCCTTTGAATCTCAGAGCACCACGACGGCGTCCGGCAGCTCGTTGCGCGGCACCGCGCCGGCTTCGGGCGGGAAGTGCTGCGCCAGCAGCGCCTCGACGGCACGGATCGCTTCCACCAGCCCCTGCTCGAACTGACCGCCGCGCAGCGACTCCCGCAGCCCGTCGACGATGGGCTGCCATTGCGCCGCGCTGACGCGCCGGTTCAATCCGCGGTCCGCGACGATCTCGATCGCGTGCTCCGCGAGCAGCAGATAGATGAGCACGCCGTTGTTGTGCTCGGTGTCCCAGACGCGCAGCTTGCCGAACAGCGCCAGCGCGCGCTGTCGCGCCGTCAGGCCGCGCCACAGGTAGCTGATCGGCAGGCTGGCTTCCACGCACAGGCGGATCTCGCCGGCGTGGCTCAGCTCGCTCTCGGTGACCCGCGCGGACAGGCGCGCCAGCGCCGCGGCCGGCAGCACGCGCCGCACGTCGGCCTCGTCCCAGAAGCGGTGGCGGAAGAAGCGCCCCAGCCGGCTCGTGTCGCCGGCGTGGCGGACGTCGTGATCGGTGGGTCGGTCCATCACCAGTCTCCCGAAGCGCCGCCGCCGCCGAAGTCGCCGCCGCCGCCGGACGAGAAGCCGCCGCCGTCGCTGCCGCCACCCCAACTGCCGCCGCCGTCGCCACCACCGCCGCCCCAGATGATCGGCGGCGAGATGCCCCCGGACCCATGGGCGCTGCGCCGGTAACCACTGTAGGAAGGACTCGCGCTGCGCCGTCGCGCCGCGCCGATGCCGAGCACGCCGACCAGGATCAGCGACGCGACCGCCGCGCCGGCACCCAGCAGCAGGCTGTTGCTCAGGCCCCAGCCGACGGCGCCCGCGCCGACGCCGGTGAACAGGCTGCCGATCTTGCGGCCGAAGATCGAGGTCAGCACCGCGCCCACCAGCGGCACGGCGAGGAAGGCGATCATCGCGATCTCGCCGATGTCGATGTTGTGGCCGCCGCCGGACTTCGATGACCGCGGCGTCGGCGCCGGCAGGTGCTCGCCGCGGATGCGCGCCTGCAGCGAGTCGATCGCGCGGTTCAGTCCCCCGGCGTAGTCGCCGGCCTTGAACGCGGGCGTGATGTCGCGCTCGATGATCTGCCGGGCGGCGAGGTCGGGCACCGCGCCCTCGAGCGCCTTGGCCGTCTGGATGTTGATGCGCCGGTCGTCCTTCGCGACGATGACCAGCAGCCCGTCCCCGACGTCGCGGCGGCCGATCTTCCACTCGTCGCCGAGGCGCTGCGCGAACGCGGCGATGTCCTCCGGCGCGGTCGTGCGCACCATCAGCACCACGATCTGCGGGCCGGCCTCGCGCTCGAAGGCGGCCAGCTTCGCGTCGAGCGCCTCGCGCTGCGCGGCGCTCAGCGTCCCGGTCTGGTCGATGACGCGGCCGCTGAGCGGGGGTATCGGCTGGACGTCCTGCGCCCGCGCGCGCGGCAGCATGCCGACACTCATCAGCAGGCCGAAGAAGACCAGCGCCAGCAACCGCCACACGTGTCGCGACAAGTGATGCGACGACAGCCGCCGGTGCGGCAACGGGAGCGAGGCCGCCCGCATGCGCGGGGCCTCAGTTCGACGCGGGCGAGGCCGCCGGGGCCGGGACCGGCGTTGTCGTCGCCGGCGGGGTGGCGGGCGTGGCCGGCTTGTCGAAGCTCACCGTCGGCGGCGCGGAGATCGCCGCCTCGTTCTGCACGGTGAAGTTGGGCTTGGTGTCGTAGCCGAAGACCTTCGCCGTCAGGTTGGTCGGAAAGCGGCGGGTCAGCACGTTGTATTCCTGCACCGACTTGATGTAACGGTTGCGTGCAACGGTGATGCGGTTCTCCGTCCCCTCAAGCTGGACGCGCAGGTCGCGGAAGCCCTGGTTGGCCTGCAGCTGCGGGTAGCGTTCGCTGACGACCATCAGCCGGCTCAGCGCGCCGGAGAGCTCGCCCTGCGCGGCCTGGAACTTCTGCAGCGCGGCGGGGTCCCGCGCCAGTTCGGGCGTGACCTGGATGCTGGTGGCCTTGGCGCGCGCCTCGACGACCTTGGTCAGCGTGTCCTGCTCGAAGCTGGCCTCGCCCTTCACCGTGTTGACGATGTTGGGGATCAGGTCGCTGCGGCGCTGGTACTGGCTGAGCACCTCGGACCAGCTGGCGTTGACCTGCTCGTCCAGGCTCTGGAACTCGTTGTAGCCGCAGCCGGTGAGCGCCATCGGCGCGCCCACGATCAGCGCGGCGGCCGCGGTGGCGCGGAGCGACGAGCGAATGGCGTTGAATGGGCGGGACAGGGTCGAAGTCATCAGCGGATCCTCCTAGTGCGCAGCGGCATATCGTGTGCCGGGTCCCGGAATTCAAGAGCGGGGGGCCCGAGCATAATCCCCTCCCCATGAGCGCCCCCCTTCAGAACGACGTCTTCCTGCGCGCCTGCCTGCGCGAACCCACCGAGTACACCCCCGTCTGGCTGATGCGTCAGGCGGGCCGCTACCTGCCCGAGTACCGCGACACGCGTGCCAAGGCGGGCAGCTTCATGGGGCTGGCCACCAACAGGGACTATGCGACCGAGGTCACCCTTCAGCCGCTGGAGCGCTATCCGCTGGATGCGGCGATCCTGTTCAGCGACATCCTGACCGTGCCGGACGCGATGGGCCTGGGTCTGTCGTTCGCGCAGGGCGAGGGTCCGAAGTTCGAGAAGGTCGTCCGCGACGAGGCCGCCGTGAACGCGCTGGCCGTGCCGGACATGGACAAGCTGCGCTACGTCTTCGACGCGGTGACCTCGATCCGGACCGCGCTGAACGGCCGCGTGCCGCTGATCGGGTTCTCGGGCAGCCCGTGGACGCTGGCCTGCTACATGGTCGAGGGCGGCGGCTCCGACGACTACCGCCACGTCAAGAGCCTGATGTACGCGCGTCCCGACCTGATGCACCGCATCCTGTCGATCAACGCCGATGCGGTCGCCGCCTACCTGAACGCGCAGATCGAGGCCGGCGCCCAGGCGGTGATGGTGTTCGATTCCTGGGGTGGCGTGCTGGCCGACGGCCAGTTCCAGCAGTTCAGCCTGGCGTATTCGCGCCGCGTGCTGTCGCAGCTCAAGGGCGAACACGACGGCCGCCGCATCCCCAAGCTGCTGTTCACCAAGGGCGGCGGGCTGTGGCTGGACGAGATCGCCACGGCCGGCGCCGACGTCGTCGGCCTGGACTGGACGGTCAACCTCGGCCGCGCGCGGGCGCAGGTGCAGGACCGCGTCGCGCTGCAAGGCAACCTCGATCCGAACGTCCTGTTCGCGCCGCCGGCCGCGGTACGCGAGCAGGCGCGCGCGGTGCTCGACAGCTTCGGCGCGCCGCAGCGCGCGGACGGCGGCTGGGGCGGACACGTGTTCAACCTGGGCCACGGCATCAGCCAGTTCACGCCGCCGGAAAGCGTCGCCGAACTGGTCGACGAAGTGCATAAGCATTCGCGCAAACTGCGCAAGGGCACGGCGTAGTTATCCCCAAATTCGTGCATGTCACCGAAACGCAGCACATGCGTGGCATCGGAGCTAGGGCTTTCCCCGATGGGCGCGTAAGTCGTTGATTTCAAAGGGGTGTCCGCGTTTCCCCGGAATTTGACGCCCGAGAGGCGCCGCGGCGCCAATCCGGGCGGCCCCAGAAAAGCCAGCGCGTTTCCCACAAAGTTATCCACAGGCTTTCGACCCCATTGTGAACACCTTTGGAAATCAGGCACTTGGCGCGTTTTCCTCATGGCCGGTGGAGGCCGGAGGGGACGGCGCGAGCGGTGATATCCGGCGCCGGGGGCAGGGCCGATGAGCGAGGGTCCGCCCCTGCGCCGCGTGCGGGTGGCCGTGGAGGCGCCGCAGCACAGCGGGCTGACCGGGCCGCTGGATTACCTCGGCCCGCAAGACTTGACCCCCGGCACCCTGGTGCATGTGACGCTGGGCCGCCGCGACGTGATGGGGCTGGTGTGGGACGACCTGCCCGAGGGCCAGGACTTGCCCGAGGAAGAGCAACTGCCCGAGTCGGAGTTGCGTCCGGTGGGCGAGGCCCTCGATGCGTTGCCGCCCTTGTCCGATCGTTGGCGCCGGCTGCTCGACTTCGCCGCGCAGTACTACCAGCGCAGCGTCGGCGAGCTGGCGCTGGCGGTGCTCCCGCCGCAACTGCGGGACCTCGACGCGAAGCAGCTGCAGGCGCGGCTGAAGAAGCTCGACAAGGCCGATGCGGCAGCGGCGAAGGCCGTGGCCGAAGTGCAGGACGGGTCGCCGGCCTCGCCGGAGCGCCCGGCGCTGACCGCGCAGCAGCAGGCGGCCCTGGACGCGCTGGCCGAGCTGGCCGGCCGCGACGCCCCACCGCCCGCGCTGCTGTGGGGACTGACCGGCAGCGGCAAGACCGAGATCTACCTGCGCGCCGCCGAAGCCGCGCTGGAACGCGGGCAGCAGGTCCTCGTGCTGGTGCCCGAGATCAACCTGACGCCGCAGCTCGAGGCACGTTTCGCCGAGCGCTTCGCGGGTCGTTCGATCGTGTCGCTGCACAGCGCGCTGACGCCGGCGCAGCGCCTGCGCAACTGGCTCGCGGCGCACCTGGGGCGCGCGCAGCTGGTGCTGGGCACGCGGCTGGCGGTGTTCGCGTCGATGCCGCGACTGGGCTTGATCGTCGTCGACGAGGAGCACGACCCCTCCTACAAGCAGCAGGACGGTGCGCGCTACTCCGCGCGCGATCTGGCCGTCTATCGCGGCCATCTGGAGAAGGTGCCGGTGGTGCTCGGCTCGGCGACGCCGTCGCTGGAAAGCTGGCAGCACGCGCTCGGCGGCCGTTATCGGCGCATCGATCTCACCGAGCGCATCGGCGGCGGCGCGCTGCCGCGCGTCCGGCTCTTCGACATGAACCGGCTCGAACGCAAGAAGGGCGTGACGACGGCGCTGTCGGTGCCGCTGCTGGACGCGATGCGCAAGCGGCTGGAGCGTGGCGAGCAGAGCCTCGTGTTCCTGAACCGCCGCGGCTACGCGCCGGTGCTGCACTGCGACCAGTGCAACTGGAAGAGCGACTGCCCGCATTGCAGCGCGCACCAGGTCTTCCACAAGGAGGACCGGACGCTGCGCTGCCACCACTGCGGCGTGACGACGCGCGTGCCGCGCGCCTGCCCGTCCTGCGGCAACCCGGACATCGCCCCGCTGGGGCGCGGCACGGAGCGGCTGGAGGAGCAGCTCGCCCTGGCGTTGCCCGGCGCGCGGGTGGCGCGCATCGACGCGGACACGACCCGGCTCAAGGGCAGCCTGGAAACGCAGCTGGCCGCGGTGCATGACGGCGACGTCGACATCCTCGTGGGCACGCAGATGATCGCCAAGGGCCACGACTTCCGCCGCATCACGCTGGTGGCCGCCGTGAACCCGGACGGCGCGCTGTTCAGCAGCGACTTCCGCGCGCCGGAGCGGCTCTTCTCGCTGCTGATGCAGGCGGGCGGCCGCGCGGGGCGCGACGCCGCGCAGGCGGCCGCGAGCGAGATGTGGATCCAGACCTGGTATCCCGAGCACGCGCTCTACCAGTCGCTGCAGAAGCACGATTACGAGGCCTTCGCCGGCAGCCAGCTGCATGAGCGGATGACGGCGAACCTGCCGCCGTTCGCGCATCTGGCGCTGGTACGGGCGGAAGGGCGCAGCGTCGAGGCCGCGCGCGATTTCCTCACCGCCGCGCAGGAGGCGGCGCAGGCGCTGCCCTTGTCGCTGGGCCTGCTGCTCTATCCGCCGGTGCCGATGGCCATCGCGCGGGTGGCCGACAGCGAGCGCTTCCAGATGCTGATCGAAGCCGGCAACCGCGCGCAGCTCCAGCGTTTCCTGCGCGCCTGGCTGCCCGAGCTGCACGCGCTCAAGCGCCGTCAGAAGGGCCTGACGCGGTGGGCGGTAGACGTGGATCCGTTGGCGATCTAGGGAAGCCCGATCGCCGCGGATTCAGAGCAGGCGCGAGAGCGCTTCTTCCAGCACCGGCCAGGCGGCGCGTGCGGCGGCGAGGGCGTCCTCGGACCCCGTCGCGGCCTGTTCCGCGTCGAGCTCCAGCTGCCGGGCGACCTCGGCCGCCTCGGTGTGCCCCAGCGTCAGCAGCACGCTCTTCAGGCTGTGCGCGAGATGGCGCAGCTTGACGTGCTCACCGCGTTCGCAGGCGAGGCGCCCGTTGGCGATGTCAAGCGGGAACTGCATCCGGCAGCGCGCGAGGAAGGCCTGGTACAGCGCGGCGTTGCCGCCGAAGTACTGTTCGATGGCCGCCTGGTGGATCGACGGCATCGCCGCCGCCGGCGTCGCGTCGCGCAGGCCGTCCAGGCAGGATTGCAGATCCCCCAGCGAGCAGGGCTTGGACAGGAAACGCGTCACGCCGAGCGCCTCCAGCTGTTCGCGCACGGCCGGGTTGAGTCCGGCGCTGAACACGGCCAGCCGCGCCGTGCCGCGCAGCTCGGGCCGTTGCTTGAGCGTCTGCAGCAGGTCCAGGCCGTGCCGCCCTGGCAGCATCAGGTCGCTGATGACCAGGTCGAAGCTCTGGGTCGCGAGCGCGAGCAGCGCCTCGTCGACGGAGATGCAGGCCTGCAGGCGCACCTCGTCGTCCTCCAGGGCCATGGCAACGAAGCGTTGCAGGGTGGTGTCGTCCTCTACCAGGAGGACCCGGACGCGGGACGCCATGATCAAAACCCGCCGAGGTCGACCGGCTTCAACCGGCGAACTGCGGCTGACGGGCCTGGATGCGCTGGATGGCGGCGCCGAGCAGCGGCGGCAGATCGGTCACGAGCCGAGGCTTGTGCACCAGCGGCAGGCCGGCCAGCGCGAACGCGTAGGGCGCCCGTTGCTGCTCGTCGAGCGCGGTGACGAAGATCAGTTCGCTGCTGGCGAACTGCGGCTGCGAGCGCAGGCTGGTCACCAGCGCCGCGCCGTCGATGCCGGGCCGCAGGATGTCGACCAGCAGGATCTCGGGCTGCAGCTGCCCGTACATGACCAGACCGCCGATGCCGTCGTTGGCCGTGTGCAGGTCCAGGTCGGGGAACTCCTGCTGCGCCAGCAGCATGACGAGGTTCTGGTAGTGGACCGAGTCCTCGATCAGCAACGCCTTCAGCCGTTGCGGGGCGCCGTCGGCGGGCGCCAGGTCGGCCGGCTTGGTCGGCGCCAGGCCGCGGCCGGTCAGCCACGCGTCCAGCGACGCCCGCAGGATCCGGCGGTGCCCGCCCGGCGTGCGCCAGGCCTGGAGCTCTCCGCGGTCGACCATCAGCTGCACCGATCGGACGGCCATGCCGAGGCGCTGCGCCACTTCGCGCGTGCTGAAATCCTCTTGCATGTCGTCAGGTGTACGGGCAATGGCTGTCATGAGTCGATTTTGCCGAATTAACCAAACTTGTAGGTGGGCAATATCCCCATTTATAAGCGATAAAACTGATATCGGGTGTGACTTCGGTGGCGGGTGGGGGCATCCCTCGCGGTCGGGTGGCGCGAACTCTGGTGCAATCCGGAGCCGAGGAGATGCGATGACGAAGCGATGGACCGCACAGGCCGCGACGGTCCGGCTGGCCCGGACCTGGGCCGCGGGACTGCTGGTGGCGGTGGCGCCGGGCGCGTGGAGCGCCCCGGCGTCCGCGCCTGCGCCCGTCAACGCCGCCGCCAGCCCGGCGCTGCAACGCGTGCTCGCCCACGGCGTGCTCCGCGTCTGCATCTGGCCGGACTACTACGGCATCACCTACCGGCATCCGCGTGACGAGACGCTCAGCGGCATCGACATCGATCTTTCCAATGAACTGGCCAAGGAACTCGGCGTTCGCCTGCGGTACGTCGAGTCCTCGTTCCGGCGCCTGATCCCGGACCTCGAGGCGGAGCGATGCGACGTCGCGATGTTCGCCGTCGCCGTGCTGCCGCAGCGGGCGGTGGCCCTGTCCTTCACGCAGCCCTATCTGCAGAGCGACATCTACGCCATTGCGAGTCGCGCGAGCCGCGTCGTCAAGCGCTGGGAGGACATCGATCAGCCGGGCGTGGTGGTCGCCGTGCAGACCGGCACGTCGACGGAGCAGGTGATGCGCGACACGCTCAAGCGCGCGACGCTGCTGGTGGTGCAGCCCCCCGCGACGCGCGAGCGCGAACTGGAGTCCGGCCGCGCCGACGTCTTCATGACCGACTATCCGTACAGCCGCCGGCTGCTGGACAACGCCGACTGGGCGCAGCTGATCGCGTCGCCCAAGCCCTTCCACGTCCTGCCGTATGCCTACGCGATCAAGCGCGGCGATGCCGTCTGGCTGGCGCGGCTGGACGAATTCGTCGGGCGCATCAAGCGCGACGGCCGCCTGCGCGCCGCCGCGGAGCGCCACGGCCTGAGCGCGATCGTCGTGCCCTGAGGCGGAGTCGCAGCGATGCTCGGTCCGGCCGTCCGATCCCTCCTGCGTCTGCGTCGTGCGACGCTGTGGGCGGGCGTGGCCGTCGGGGCGGGCACGCTGGCCGGGCTGATCGGACCGGCCTGGATCGGCCGCCAGGAAGCGATCGACGAGGCGCGCGCCCGCGGCGCGCTGCTGGCGCAGGTGCTCGAGAGCGACGCGAGCCGCACGATCGAGACCGCCTCGCTGTCCCTGCATGCGATCGGCGACGGGCTGACGCGCACGGTCGCCGACCCGCACGAGGCGCAGCACCTCGAGGAGCATTTCAGCCATGTGCTGGTGGGGCTGCCCTTCATCCGCAGCGTGTCGCTGCTGGACACGCGCGGGCGGGTGCTGATCAGCACCAATGCCGACGAGATCGGCCTGGAGATTCCGCTCGACGACTTCGGCCGCCTGCCGGCGCCGGACCGCGATCTGCTGCTGCCGCTGCGGCCGGGACGGGGGCTGGCGGACCTCGCGAAGGGACGCGCGGCGCGAGGCTCGCCGGTCGGCATGCTGCCGCTGCTGCTGCAGTTGTCGCCGTCGCCCGACGCGCCGGCCAGCGGTGCTTCCGCGCCCGTGGGCATCTCGCCGGGCACGCGCGAGCGCGACCCGCGCTGGCTGCTGGCGCTGATCAATCCGGACGCGCTGACGCAGGTCCAGCAGCGTGCGCTGCCGACCGGCCGGAGCGCCGCATGGCTGGCCTCGACCGACGGGCAGTTGCTCGCCGCGATGGAAACGCTGCATCAGCTGCCCGGTCAGCGGCTGGATGGGCACCCGGCCTTCGACGGGCTGCGCCGCGGGCGCGAGCACGACACCTACATCGGCGCCGGCGCGCTGCCGGGCGAGGTCATCGTCGCCTACCGCGCGGCGCCGCGGCGTCCGTTGATGGTCGGCGTCGAGCAGTCGATGGACGAGGTGCTGGCCCGCTGGCATGCGGGGCTGCGCTGGCTGCTGCTGATCGGCGCGCTGGCCCTGGCCCTGATCGCGCTGGCGACGATCACCGTGCGGCGCAGCCTGCAGGCGCGGGCGGAGGCGGTGGAAGCGCTCGAGGGCGCGCATGAGCAGCTCGCCGATCGCGAGCGCGACATGCGCGTGCTGCTCAAGAGCGTGCAGGAGGTGATCTTCCGGACCAACCCGGCGGGCACGCTGACCTTCGTGAACGCGCGCTGGACGACGCTGCACCGCGGACGTCCGGACGAGGCGGTGGGGCGCCGGCTGGCCGATATCGCGGAGCCGGCCGACCGCGACGCGGTGGCGAGCCTGTTCGGCGGCGACGAAGGGGTGCGCAGCGTCGAGGCCACGATCCGCAACGGCGAGGGCGCGCCGCGCCGTTACCAGATCGCCACGGTGCCGCTGCGTCGCGACGGCGACCTGCTCGGCTACGCCGGCAGCGCGGTCGACATCACCGAACGCGCCGCCGCCGAACGGCTGACGCGCCAGGCGCGCGACGCGGCGGAGGAGGCCTCGCGGACGAAGACCGAGTTCCTCGCCAACATCAGCCATGAGCTGCGCACGCCGCTGCAGTCGATCCTCGGGTTCTCCGAGCTCGGCATCATGCGCAGCGGCGGGCAGGAGCGGCTGCAGGCGATGTTCTCGGACATCCACGGCTCCGGGCAGCGGATGCTGGCGCTGGTCAACGACCTGCTCGACGCGTCCAAGCTCGATGCCGTCGGCGCGCTGGAACTGCGCGCGGAGGACTTGCGCGGGCCGGTCGACGCGGTGATGCGTGAGCTCGCGCCGCTGGCCGCGAAGCGCCAGCTGACGATGGCCGCCGACCTGCCGGCGCCGATGCCGGGGCGCGTCGATCCGCTGCGTTTCCAGCAGGCCGTGCGCAACGTGCTGGCCAATGCCATCAAGTTCGCGCCGCAGGGCGGCACCATCGAGCTCCGCGGCGGTCGCACGCCCGAGGGGGCCTTGCACCTCTGCGTCGCCGACCGGGGACCGGGCATCCCGGTCGACGAACTGGAGCGCATCTTCGATCCCTTCGTCCAATCCAGCGCGACCAAGGATGGCTCCGGAGGCACCGGCCTCGGCCTGCCGATCAGCCGGCGGATCGTCGAGATGCACGGCGGCCAGCTCTATGCCGCCAATCGCGAGGGCGGGGGCGCCGAGTTCCATCTGATCCTCCCCGCCGAAGACTCGCTGGCGGCGGGCAGCGAGGCCCAGGCAGCCGACTGAGTGCCTTGTCCCCTGATCCAGGGGGACGGGGAGGGCGCTCTCGGGGCCCCGTCCGACAGTCGCATCCCACGCGCTGTGCGATCCTTGCAAGCGGTTCGTGCCGGCGGGACGGCATCAGGAGCACATCATGAAGTGGGAAGGCAATCGCGAGAGCGACAACGTCGAGGATCTGCGCGGCAGCGGCGGTGGAAGCCGCGGCGGCGGCGGCCTGCCGATGATCGGCGGACGCGGCATCGGCATCGGCGGCATCGTGGTGGCGCTGCTCGCGTCCTGGGCGTTCGGCATCAATCCGCTGACGGTGCTCAGCGCGCTGGACGGCAGCGCGGTCCAGACCACGCCCGGCCCGGCCCAGCGCCCCGTCGAGCACAGCCGTCCCCAGGACACGCCCGCAAAGTTCGTCAGCGTCGTGCTGGCCGACACCGAGGACGTCTGGACGCCGCTCTTCAAGGCCGGCGGCAAGACCTACCAGGCGCCGACGCTGACCCTCTTCGAAGGCCAGTCGCGCACCGCCTGCGGGCTCGGACAAGCCGCCATGGGACCGTTCTACTGCCCCGGCGACAGCAAGGTCTACATCGACCTCGGCTTCTACCAGACCCTCCGCGACCGGCTCGGGGCCCCCGGGGACTTCGCCCAGGCCTACGTCATCGCCCATGAGGTCGGACACCACGTCCAGCATCTGCTCGGCATCACCGACAAGGTCGACGCCGCCCGCCGTCGTCAGTCCGAGCAGGCGGCCAACGCCACCAGCGTCCGCGTGGAACTCCAGGCCGATTGCTTCGCCGGCGTGTGGGCCCATCACTCGCAGCAGTCCAAAGGCTGGCTGGAAGCCGGCGACATCGACGAAGCGTTGAATGCCGCCGCGAAGATCGGCGACGACACGCTTCAACGCAGCGCCGGGCGCGCGGTCGTGCCGGAGAGCTTCACCCATGGCACCAGTGATCAGCGGCAGCGCTGGTTCAAGCGGGGGATGGCTCAAGGAGATCTGCGGGACTGCGATACGTTTTCGGCGAAGCAGCTTTAGGTCGAGCGCGACTCGCTTGGCCGGGGCCGCCGGCGAAGCCGAAGCTGGGGCGCTCAACTCCCGCCGCTCGCCTGCGGCTCGCTTTGGTCAGACAGAACGCGCCTAGTCAGTCCTGGAAGCTTCGGCTTCGCCGGCGGCCCCGGCCAAGCGAGTCCACACCGTCCGGTTACTGCGAGGCGCCGGATCCGGCTGTGGGGCGAGGCTTGGGCTCGACTCGCGGGTCGCCCACGCAGCCCTTCAGCCATTGGCTCATCTCCCATTGCACCTGGCCGGCGGACTCGCGCGCGGTGTAGCCGTGCGCCTCGAAAGGAAGCAGGACGTAGCGGGCCGTGCCGCCCAGGCCCGCCAGCGCCTGGTACAGGCGCTCGCTCTGCATCGGGAAGGTGCCGGAGTTGTTGTCCGCCTCGCCATGAATCAGCAGCAGCGGATCCTTGATCTGGTTGGCGAAGAGGAAGGGGGACAGCTTCAGGTAGACGTCCTTTGCGTCCCAGAGTGAGCGACGCTCGCTCTGGAATCCGAAGGGCGTCAGCGTCCGGTTGTAGGCGCCGCTGCGCGCAATGCCGCAGCGGAACAGCTTCGTGTGCGCCAGCAGGTTCACCGCCATGAAGGCGCCGTAGCTGTGGCCGCCGATCGCCACCCGCCTCGGGTCCACCGTGCCAAGGTCCTCAGCCTTGTCGACGATCGCCCGCGCATTGGCGGTGATCTGCTCGATGAAGCTGTCGTTCATGTTGCGCGAGTCGCCCACCACCGGCATCGTCGCGTCCATCAGCACCACGTACCCATCCATCAGCAGGTTCAGCGGACTGATCCCCGAGAAGCTCATGTACCGGCCCGGTGATCCGCTCAGTTGCCCCGCGATCGCCGCGTCGTTGAACTCCAGCGGGTAGGCCCACACCAGCGCCGGTCGCTTCTCACCCTCGCGCTGGTCCGGCGGCAGGTACATCCAGAACGAGAGCTCCACGCCGTCGTTGCGCTTGAAGCTCACCAGCTCGCGCCGCACGCCCTTCAACTGCGGCGTCGGATCCTTGATCCGCGTCAGCGGCGTGACCTTGCCGTTCTCGCGCAGCACCAGGTTGGGCGGCTCGTGCTCGGTCTCGCGCTGCGTCAGCAGCCGGCGATCCTCGAGCAGCGCCACGGGCTGCTCGTACACCCCCTCCGCCGACTGGAACAGCCGTTGCACGCTCAGGTCCTTCAGCGAGAGCTTGTCCAGGAACGGCCGGTCGCCCTTCGGGCCCGCGCCCTGGCCGGACAGCAGCAGGTCGCCACCCAGCGTCTGCGCCACCTGGTGGCCGTTGGCCAGCGTGCGCATGAACGGAAAGCCCGGATGCCGGTAGCGCTCGCGCACGGAGTGCTCGAACAGGGGCCGGCTCTGCTTGCCGTTGAGCGGCAGCAGGTAGGTCCGCGACCAGCCCCGGCTGCGGTCCTCTTCCGTCAGCAGGCCGTGGATGCCGTCGTCCAGGAAGCGCAGCCGCGTGAAGCGGTAGGGCATGCGCTGCACCTCGAAAGGATCGCCGGTGTAGGGCGGATCCAGCCGCATCACGCGATCACGGAACGCCGCGCGGTTGGCGGGGTTGCCGCTGTCCAGCGCCTCGACCCAATAGATGGCCGCGTCCTTCGTCGGCGACGGGTAGAACACCCGGGGTCCCGCCAGCGAGCCGTCGATCGCGACACCCTGCTTGAGCGGCATCTTGGCCAGTTCGCGGATGACCTTGCCGTCGCGCTGGCGGACCTCGACCACGGTCGGAAAATCGTCGAAGGTCAGGTTGTAGCTGAACGGCCGCACCAGCCGTTCGGTCAGCAGCGCCTGGCCGGTGCCGATGCTGGAGACGCTGGTGAACAGCCCCGGCGTGCCGATGTCGCGGCTCTGTCCGCTGGCGACGTCGATCAGCGTCAGTTGCGAGCGGGCGTAATGCTCGAACAGGTCCTCGTCGCGCGGATTGCGCAGCAGGTCCGGATAGGTGCGTTCCGGCGAGGCCTTGCCGTGCGTCTCCTGGATCGCCGGCCCGGTCTGCGCCCGGCTGGGCGGGGCGCCGCGGTCGTCGGGCACCGTCAGCACGACGGCCTCGCGGGCGTTCAGCCAGGCGATGTCGTCGGCATCGACGGCGTTGTTCAGCCGCACGTTGTAGATGCGCCAGAGCTGGCCGTTGGACGTGGCGCCCGCCCACAGCTCGTCCGCCGTGTCGGTGCGCCGGGACAGTAGGAAACGCTGCCCGTCGGGCGCCCAGATGAAGTTGTGCCAGGTGCCGCCGGCCGGCAGCTCGACGTCGCGTTCCGTGGCCTCCGGGTCGAGCAGCGAGCGCAGGCGCACGCGCTGCACCGCGATCAGGTTCTGCTGGCTGGCGTTGCGTGGATCGAATCGCGCGCCGGCCAGGCGCAGTCCCGGTCGCGCCAGTTCCTCGAGCGGCGTGTAGCGGCGTTGCTCGACCAGCGCCAGCGCGGCCCGGTCCGGCGACGGGATGAGCCGCGGCAGCGCCGGCGCGTCCAGCAGCTCCCGGATCGCCGCGGACGGCTGCTTGTACGGCGCGGGCGCCGCGGCAGCCAGCCCGGAAAGCGCCGTGGCGAGCAGGGCGACGGTCATGCGCCGGAGCCACGGGAGGGGCGCCGTCGGTGCATCAAGGGCGTCGAGGGCACCGACGGGCGGATGGCTCAGGCCGACAGAGGGGACGCGGGAGGACATGGGGCCGAAGTATCGCTGCGCTAGGATTCGCGCCCATGATCGAACCCCCCGCCCCGCACGCGCAGGACCCCCGCGCACCGCACGAGCCAGCCCCCCGGGCCCCGGCCGCGGTGCCGGCCGTCGGCGAGCGGCTGGGCGTCTGGCGCGTCTCGGCCGTGCTCTTCGAGTGCGCCTCCGGCGTGTGGTTCCGCGTCGAGCACGGCAAGGCCGCCGCGCAGACCGGCCTGGCGCTGGTCTACCGCCATGAGTCCGATGCGCAGGCGGTGCTGATGCGCTTCGCGGAGGACTCGGAATCGCTGTCGCGCTTCCGGCATCCGGCCTTCGGCGCGCCGCTGGACAGCGGACTCAGCCCGACCGGCCTGCCCTACCTGGTGGTGCCGGCGATGGAGGGCGCGCCGCTGCTGCGCGTGGCGATGGCGCTGCCGTTGAAGCGGCGCATGCAATTGCTGCTGGACCTGATCGATGTGCTCGACGCCGCCCACGTGCATGGCCTGGTCCTCCACGAACTGGATCCCGGCACCTTGTGGTTGAGCCCGGCGCAGCAGCTGCACTGGCTGGGGCAAGGGCTGGCACCGCGCGACAGCCAGGCGCCTGCCGCGCTGGTGCGCGCCGCCGAGCCGCTGGCCAACGCGCGTCAACGCGCCGGCGGCCGCCCCGACGCCAACAGCGAGACCCACGCGTTGGGCCGCCTGCTGGGCATGCTCGTCAACGGCCGGCTGCCGCGACGCGACGCGACCGAGGACGGCTTCGAGGAAGAACCCGAACCCGGCGCCACGCCCGTGGCGTCGCTGCAGTCGTGGATGTCGCTGACGGCCGCGCAGCGCGAGAGCCTGGACCAGTTGCTGGACCGGGCCATGATGGACGGGCGCTCGTTCACCGACCGGCAGCTGCTGGCGCAGGCCGTGCGCGACTGGATCGAGGTCGAGCCCGCCGCTCCACGTGCCGGATCCGGCCCTGCAGCCTCAGCGTCGGCGCCGATGCCGCTCCTGCCTTTGCCGCCACCGCTCGAGGCCGACGACGAGCGCCCGGCGTCCCCCGGCGCGTCATGGGCGGAACGGCTGGCGGGCCTCGCCTTCGTCCTGGCCCTGGCGGCGATCGTCGCCTGGCTGCTGCTGCGGGGCGCCTGAACGCGCCGCGCCCCTTTTCGCCCTCCTTCGCGTCCTTCCGCCGATGAGTCGGCGACCCACCTCGATGCACTAGTGCTCCCGCAGGGGTGAGGCAGGACCCATCGGAAACGCCCATGCGAATCGACAAGTTCGCGCTTCAGAGCGACTTGGAAGAGTCATTCAGCGGTCGATGAAGGCGGATTGTCCGAGCGGGGTGCCTCTGCCTACGATCGTCCTTCTGTCGCCATGGGTCGCGACGCGAGGAGGATGTGCGTGAGTTTCGAAATTCGACCGATGTCCGCCGCGGACTGGCGCAATTGCTGGCGGGACTCGGTCACCGATCCCGACTGTTCGCCCTGGCTTCGCGGCGTGCTCGAGAGCTGCATCGACGGGAAGAACGCGCACTGGATGCGGCTGTCGGTGCGCTGGGCCGTGGATGGGGGGACGGGGGACTACCTGGTCCGGCTGCCTTCGCTGATCGGACGCCAGATCGCCGACCAGTTCTGCGCCCGCGTCGGCGACCGGCTCTACGGGCTGTGCGGGCTGGGCATCGGGGACGCCAAGGTGTTCTTCGCCGGCGGCTCGTCGCCGTCCTACGAGACGATGGGGCAGGTCCATGCCGTGCTCTCGGCGGCGTTCGCGGTCCACGGGTCCCATGGCGAGGACATCGGCCGCGATCCCATCCGCACGCCCATCTTCATCCCCGGCGCGCTGGTGCCGGAGGACCTCGCCGCCGAGACCCGCGGGCATTGAAGGACGTCCGCCACCCCGTGTCGCGGGGCTGCCCGCGCACGAAGCGCGCGCCTATCATGGGCACTCCCATGGACGCCTTCCGTCGACACCTGCTCCGTGATGCCGCGCTCGGCGCGATGGCCGTCGGCATGGCGGGCGCGGCGGGTGCGCTGCCTTCGTTGACCGGTGCGCCCGGCGTTGGACGGCCGCGGTCGGCGCAGGTGCATGTGGCGGGCACGACCTTCGCGCGGCTCTTCGAACCCGGGATGGACGGCGGCAAGCCGCGCGGCCTGGCCGTCGACCTGCTCGACGCGATCCTGATCCCCGCCGGCCACCAGCCGCGCTACGAGTTCTATCCCTGGCTGCGCGCACAGTCCATGATCGAACATGGTCCGGCGCAGATCCTCGTCGGACCGTATCGCACGCCGGAGCGCGAGCGATCGATGCGCTTCTCCCGCCTGGCCTTCTACGAAGACGCGCTGGTGTTCTACGCGCGCCGCCGCGAGGAAGGACTCTGGTGGGACGACTTCCGGGCGCTGCAGCCGCTGCGGATCGGCGCGGTGCAGGGGTGGGTCTACGGCGACCGCTTCGAGCAGGCGCGCGCGGGCCTGAACGTGACCGCCGTGCGGGACCTGGCCACCGCGCTGCGCATGCTGCAGCTCAACCGGCTGGACCTGATCGCGGCCAACCAGCGCAATTCGGAACCGGTGATCCAGGAGCTGGGACTGGCAGACCAGGTCGTGCTGTGCGCGCCGCCGTTCGCGCAGCTGCGCGGCCACTTCGCCTTCAGTCGCGACGCGGCGGGCGAGCCCTGGGCGGCGCTGGTCGATGCCGGCATGCAGCGCCTGCGCGCCAGCGGGGAACTGCAGCAGATGGCGGCACGACGCGGCGTTGCGCTGCCGGACTGAACGGCGTCCCGGCGGGCGAACCGGGCGACCCGGGCGAATCGGGCGAATCGGGCGAATCGGGCGAATCGGGCGAATCGGGCATTTTGGGCCCGGACCGCGCTGCCTCAGCTCAACAGCAGCAACGCGAGGCCGATCGCCGCCGGGATGGCCTGGATGAAGAGGATCTTGCGGCTGGCCGTCGCGGCGCCATACAGGCCCGCCACCAGCACGCAGGCCAGGAAGAAGATCTTCACCGGTCCGCCGGCCGCGCCCAGCACCAGACCCCAGATCAGCCCGGCCGCGAGGAAGCCGTTGTACAGCCCCTGGTTGGCGGCCAGCACCTTGCTCGCCTCGGCGAATTCCTGGGTCAGTCCGAAGGCCTTGCGACCCTTGTGCGTGGTCCAGAGGAACATCTCCAGGATCAGGATGTAGACGTGGATCAGCGCCACGAGGGCGACGACGACATTGGCGGCAATGGCAAGTGTTGTGTTCATGGTTCGCACTGTACGTCCCGCTATCATCCCCGGCCCCTCCGCGCTTTCCTGTCCCCACGTTCCATGTCCAAAGCCCAGCTCAACCCCGCCCAACTGGCGGCGGTGCATCACCTCTCGGGGCCGTGCCTGGTGATCGCGGGCGCGGGCTCGGGCAAGACGAGCGTCATCACGCAGAAGATCGCCAAGCTGATGTCCGAGGGCTACCGGCCCAAGAACATCGCCGCGATCACGTTCACGAACAAGGCCTCGCAGGAAATGCGCGAGCGCGCCAAGCACCTCGTGGGCAACAAGGCGGGCTCGGAGCTGCTGGTGTCGACCTTCCACTCGCTGGGGGTGCGCATCCTGCGCCAGGACGGGCGCCATCTCGGGCTCAAGGAGCAGTTCTCGATCCTCGACTCGGACGACGTGCTGTCCGTGCTGCGCGATGCCGGCGGCACGACCGACGCGGCGACGGCGAAGTCCTGGCAGTGGACCATCTCGCTGTGGAAGAACCAGAACCTGAGCCCGCAGCAGGCGCTGGCCTACGCGAAGGACGACATGGAGCGCGCCGCCGCCGTCGTCATGCAGCGTTACCAGGAGCGGCTGACCGCGTACCAGGCGGTCGATTTCGACGACCTGATCGGCATGCCGCTGAAGCTGCTGCAGACCAATGAAGAGGCGCGCGGCAAGTGGCAGGAGACGCTGCGCTACGTGCTGGTCGACGAGTACCAGGACACCAACGCGGTCCAGTACGAGCTGCTGAAGTGCCTGGTCGGCGATCGCGCGATGTTCACCGCCGTGGGCGACGACGACCAGTCCATCTACGGCTGGCGCGGCGCGACGATCGAGAACCTCAAGAAGCTGCCGGTCGATTTCCCGCAGCTGAAGATCATTCCGCTGGAGCAGAACTACCGTTCGACCAGCGCGATCCTGCGCGCGGCCAACAACGTGATCGGCGGCAATCCGAAGCTGTTCCCGAAGACGCTGTGGAGCGAGTTCGGCGAAGGCGATCCCATCACGCTGATCGAGGCCGACGGCGAGGAGCACGAGGCCGAGCGCGCCGTCGCCCGCATCCAGTCGATCCGGGCCAACCATCCGACGACGAAGTTCTCCGACTTCGCGATCCTGTACCGCGCCAACCACCAGGCGCGCATCTTCGAGCAGGCGCTGCGCCGCGCGGAGATCCCCTACAAGGTGTCCGGCGGGCAGAGCTTCTTCGACCGCACCGAGATCAAGGACCTCTGCGCCTGGCTGCGGCTGCTGGTGAACCAGGACGACGACCCGGCCTTCCTGCGCGCCGTGACCACGCCCAAGCGCGGCATCGGCCACCAGACGCTGGGGCACCTGAGCGAGTTCTCGGCGAAGTGGAAGCTGTCCATGTTCGAGTCGCTGTTCGCCGAGTCGCTGAAGGCGACGCTGTCGAGCAAGGCGCTGCACGGGCTGCACGAGTTCGGCCGCTATGTCGTCGACCTCGAGTACCGCGCCCGCCATGCCGTCGGTGGCGAGGAGGGCAAGGCGCTGATCATGGAATGGCTCAAGGACATCGCCTACGAGCAGTACCTGATCGACCAGGAAGACAACGAGAAGGTCGCGCAGGCCCGCTGGAGCAACGTGCTGGACTTCGTCGACTGGGTCGCCAAGCGCTGCGGCGGCGAGATCTCGACCGACGGCGGCATCACCACCGAGAGCCCGCGTCAGACGCTGCTCGAAGTGGCGCAGACGATCAGCGTGATCCTCTCGCTGGCCGAGCGCCAGGAGGAACAGGACCAGGTCGTGCTGACGACGCTGCATGCGTCCAAGGGCCTGGAATGGCCGCACGTGATGCTGGCCGGCGTCAACGAAGGACTGCTGCCGTTCAAGGCCGAGAACGACGAGCTCACGCCCCAGCGCGTCGAGGAAGAGCGCCGGCTGATGTACGTCGGCATCACGCGGGCGCGGCGGACGCTGGCGGTGTCGACGCTGCGGCGGCGGAAGAAGAACCGCGAGACGGTCGTCGGCGTGCCCAGCCGCTTCATCGCGGAGATGAAACTCGGCGAGGGCGGGGTCAAGGAAGACCCCCGCGAAAAGCTCAAGCGCATGCGCGAGCAGCTTGCCGCCAAGGCCGCCGATACCGCGGCGAAACAGGCGCAGGCGGCGAAGGACGATCGCTGAGCAAGACCTGTCACTCGAACAGTCAGTGACGGTGGTGGGCGAACGATTCTTACTGGTTCGAGTCATTTCGCGGCGAGGCGCGCGTTTCTAGCATCCGGTCCCTCTGCGCCCGCCGAGGAGACCGACCATGGACGCTGCCCCGCTTTCCTGCCACCCCTTCCGAGAATCCCCCGAGCCGGCCGACGCCGCGGCGCGTCACCGCGCCATCGACGCCCTCGCCGATGAACTGCGCAAGACGCACTGGGACCAGGCCACGCTGCCGCTGAACGCCCACGAACTGGCGGAGGGCGTCGGCGTCGAGATCCGCGACCGCGGCGGCCCGCGGGAGCCGATGTATCCCCATCGCGGCCGGCTCCTCTATCTGGACGAGCGCCCGGTGATCGAGCTGAGCCTCGCCGAGGACCCGATGCGACGCCGCATCGTGCTGGCGCATGCGTTGGGCCATCACCTGCTCGGGCACGGTGCGGTACCGCCGGAGACGGCGTCCAACCTCTCCATTCACAGCCCGCGCCGCATCGAGCAGGACGCCCATCGCTTCGCGCTGGACCTGCTGATGCCGGACTTCGCGATCTACCGGCTCATGAACCAGGGGATCGTCAGCGCCCGCAGGCTCTCGGAGAAGTTCTTCGTCCCCGAGTCCGCCGTCCACGAACGCCTGCAAGCCCTGGATCGGCACTGGTCGCATCTGTGATCCTCGCGCATGCCGTGCGCCTCGTGCGCTTCGCGCGCGCCACGGGCGGTGATCGACATGGTGCGGCGGTCAGCGTCACGCGCCGCATCGACCCTGTAAGGTCTGCCATGTCACCCGGAACCGGGGGGTGGGCGTCGTCGGCAAACGGCAAAATGCCGGCGCATGACAGCCTCCGCCGCCAAGTCCGCCACCAGGCTCGCCGCCGCGCTCCCGCTGCTGACCCTCCTCAGCGCGGCTGCCGCCATCCTCGCGTTGTCACAGCCCGCGCAACTGCCGCCGGCCCTGGCCTTCGTCTTCAAGCCGCTGACGACGATCCTCATCCTGCTCTACGCCTGGCGCCGTGGCGCCGAGCGTCCACGGCTGGCGCGCTGGCTGCGTGCCGGGCTGCTGTGCTCGCTGGCGGGCGACATCGCGCTGCTGTGGCCGGCGCAGGGCTTCCTGCCCGGTCTGGTGAGCTTCCTGGCCGCCCATGTCTGCTACATCGTCGGCTTCTGCACCCGCAAGAAGCTGGGCGCCGTGCGCTGGCCCTTCCTGATGTTCGGCATCATCGCGGCGGCAGTGCTGGGACGGCTCTGGCCGCACATCCCCGCCGAGCTGCGCGCACCGGTGGTCGTCTACGTCGTCTGCCTGTCGGCCATGGCGGCGCAGGCCTGGGCCTGGTGGCGCGGCAGCGTCGGCCAGCCCGATGAGCCGCTCGCGCGCTGGGCCGCGTGGGGCGGCACGCTGTTCGTGCTCTCCGACGCGATGCTGGCGATCAACAAGTTCGCAGGCCCGCTGGAGATGGCCAGCTTCTGGGTGCTCGCGAGCTACTGGCCGGCGCAGTGGTGCATCGCCAGCAGCCTGGAACGGCCCCGCGCATGAAATTCATCCTGCCTCGGCGCCCTTCATCGCTGGCCACGTTGGTGACCGGCGTGGCCAGCGCCGCCGTCGGGCTCTGGCTCATGCGGCACTACCCGGTCGAACCAGTCGCCGCCACCGCGTTGTGGGTGGCGATCGCGGTGGCCAGCTTCTTCGGATGGCGCTCGTTGCCGCTGCTGGTGCCCGCGCTGGTGCCGGTGATCGGGTTCGCGCCGTGGACCGGCTGGATCACCTTCGAGGAACTCGACCTTTTGGTGCTGGCCGTCGCCGCCGGCGGCTACACCGCGATCGCCGTGACCGAGCCGCCGCACAAGCCGGTGGCGTGGCGTTATCGGACGCTGCGCTGGCGCGCCGCGGTGCGGGTGTTGATGGCCGTGTTCGCGCTGTCGGCCTTCATCGCCGTCTGGCGCGGCTTCGACCAGGCCGGCGGCGTGCAGTTCGGTTTCTGGCAAGGCTTCCAGGAGCCGATGAACAGCCTGCGCGCCGGCAAGAGCTTCTTCCTGGTCCTGCTGCTGCTGCCGCTGTGGCAGAAGGCGTCGGACCTGCGGCCCTCGTCGGTGCAGCGCCTGTCGCGCGCGGCCTGGGTGCTGGTGCTGGTCACGACCTCGCTCGGCGCGTTGTGGGAGCGCTGGGTCTACACGGGGCTGCTGGACTTCTCATCGGACTACCGCACGACCTCGCTGTTCTGGGAGATGAACGTCGGCGGCGCGTCGCTGGATGGCGCGCTGGCGTTGAGCCTGCCCTTCGCGATGCTGTGGGCGATGCGGGAGCGCCGCCCGCTGCGCTTCGTGATGGCGCTGGCGGTGATGCTGCTGGCGTTCTACGCGTCGCTGACGACGTTCTCGCGCGGTGTCTATCTGGCGGTGCCGTTCGGCATGGCGCTTTGCGCGCTGCTGTGGGCGGTGCAGCGCCGCGAGGAACGGAACGCGCCGCGACCGGATGGGGCGCCGTCGTCGCATGTCTTCCCCGGTGCGCGCGGGACGGTGCCGCTTGCGTGGTCGGCCGGCGTGATCATCGGTACCGCGGTCGCCGCCTGGGTGCTCTTCGGCGCGGGCGGCTATCGCGCCTTGCTCGCATTGGCGGGCAGTGTCGCGGTGCTGCTCGCGATGCCTGCCTCGCGTGCAGCGTGGCCGCGCGGACAGCAGCGGGCGCTGATGGCGCTGTCGCCGCTGCCGGCGCTGCTGCTGGCCTTGCTCGGCGGATTGCTGATCGATCTCGTGCCCAAGGGCGCCTACCTGATCGACGGCATCGTCGTCCTGCTCGGCCTGGGGTTGGCCTGGTTGTGGCGCGGCGGACTGACGCAGCCCTCGCAGGCCTTCGCGCTGGCGATCGTGTGGATGGCGACGCTCGCCGGCACGGGGCTCGTCGCGGCGCATTGGGGCGGCGGCCAGGACGTGGTGGCGATCGCCGCCGTGCTGTCGGTGCTGGCGATCGCGTGGATCGCGACGCAATGGTCGCCGCGCGTCGGCGCCGATCTGCGCACCGCCGGCTGGCGCATCCGCGGCCTCGTGTGGACGGGCTGTCTGCTGGCGTGCGCGGTGGTCGCGGCGCTGGGCGGTGGCGCCTACATCGGTCAGCGGATGTCGACCGGGCAGCAGGATCTCGAAGGTCGTCTCGAGCATTGGCGCGTCGGCCTGGGCCTGCTCAAGTCCATGGACGAATGGCTGCTGGGCAAGGGCAGCGGCCGTTTCCCGGCGAGCTTCGCCAACGGCGGGCCCTTCGATGAACGCGTCGGTGACTACCACCTGAACGCGGCGCGTTCCGAGCTGCCCGCGTCCGGCCTGCCCGGCACGGAGCCGTTCCCGCATCCGACGGTGACGCTGACCAGTGGCCTGCACCAGATGGGGCACGGCGAGATGTTCCGGCTCAGCCAGCGCGTGCCGGCGGTCGCCGGCGAAGTCGCGGCGACGGTGACGCTGCGCACGCAGTTCAAGACGCGCCTGCGCGTCGAGATCTGCGAGAAGTTCCTGCTCTACCCGCTGCGCTGCGTCGACCGCGAGACCGATGTGGAGCCGATGGGCGGCGCCTGGCAGCCGGTGCAACTGAAGCTGGGCCAGGCGCCGGCCGACTTCGGCGGCCGATCCTGGGCGCCGAAGCGTCTGGTGGCCTCGGTGACGCAGAACTGGCGCGGCGGCGTGCTGGAGATCGCGTCGATCTCGATCGTCGACAGCGTGCACGGTCCGTTGCTGCGGAACGGCGATTTCAACGAGGGTCTGGCGCGCTGGTTCTTCACCAGCGACCGCAACCACATGCCCTTCCACATGAAGAGCCTGCCGGCGCACGTGCTGTTCGAGCAGGGCCTGTTCGGCCTGGCGCTGTGGACCAGCCTGCTGGTGACGGTGCTGGTGCGCCTGAGCTTCGGCGCGGGGCGCCACCATCCGCTGGCGCCGGCGGTGGTGGGCGGGCTGGCGGGCTTCGTGATCGTGGGGCTCTTCGACAGCCTCATCGACGCGCCGCGGATCGCCTTCCTGTTCTACGCGCTGATGGCGCTGGGGCTGGGCCTGCGGGCGTCGTCACGCAAGTCGCATCGCCCGGGCGATCCCGATTCCCGCCTGGAACTGGAGACCCTGCAGCCGGAGCTGGAGTCGGCCTTCGAGGACGCCCCCGAAGTCCGCCGCGCGATGGCGGCGGCAGGCGTCAAGCTGAAAGGTCCGCCACGCTGACGCGGTGTGCCCGATTCTGGGCCGCGTCACATGCCTTTGAACAGGTGCGTGTAGCTGCGGCTGACTTCGAGCTTTTCATCGAGTCCGCGCACACCCACCAGCTGACGACCGCGGAAGTCGCGGCTGATGCCGTTGATGGCCTTGACGTTGACCAGCGTCGAGCGGTGGATCTGCCAGAACAGCTTCGGATCCAGCTCGTCGACGAGTTCCTTGATCGGCTTGCGGATCAGCGCCTCGACGGTCGGCGTCTGGACGCGGGTGTACTTCTCGTCGCTGATGAAGAACAGCACCTCCTCGACCGGGATCATCTGGATCGTCTGGCCGACCGAGGCCTGGATCCATTGCAGGTACTGTGGCGAGCCGCTGGTGTTGTTGACCCGCGCCGACAGCGAGTGCAGCAGCTGCTGCAGCGTGCCGGTGCTGGGGCCTTCGGGCTCGACCTCGCCGCTGCGCAGGGCCAGGCGCTTCTTGATGCGCTCGACCGTGACCAGCAGGCGATCGCGCTCGGCGGGCTTGAGCACGTAGTCGCAGACGCCCTGCTCGAAGGCCTCGACCGCGTACTGGTCGTAGGCGGTGATGAAGACGATCTCGGGCAGGGGCCAGTCGTCGTCGTCGGGCAGCTGCGCGATCTGCTTGGCGGCCTCGACGCCGGTCAGGCCCGGCATGCGGATGTCGAGGAAGACCAGGTCGGGCTTGTGCTCCTTGACCAGTTCGACCGCCTCCAGGCCGTTCTTGGCCTCGGCGACGATCTGCAGCTCGGGCCAGACCTCGGCGATGCGGCTGCGCAGCTGCTCGCGCATCAGGCGTTCGTCGTCCGCGAGGACGGCGCGGGGGGCGTGGTGGGTGTCGCTGGTGTCGCTCATGGGAGGCGATGTTAGGGCAGGTGAGGGGCGATCCGGCGGTGGACCCGCGCGTGGTCTCAGGCGTGGAGGGACGGTTCGGCCGGCGTGGACGTCATGGCGGGCGCTGCCGGCGCGGGCGGCACCCGCGGCGCCTTGCGCGGCTTGTCGCGCACGATCAGCCAGACGACGAGGCCGATGAGCAGCAGCGGCGAGCCCACCACCGCGCCGACGCCCGCCAGCGCGGCCAGCGCCACGAGCGCCAGCCCGCCCAGGATCAGCAGCGGCAGACCCAGGCCGAGCAGCAGCACCAGCGGCACGACCAGGCACATCACGACGATGGCGATGATCAGGCCGAGCCCGGCGCCGAAGGCGTCGGCGATGCCCATGCCGCTCAGGATGACTTCCTCGCCGTCGACGGTGAGGTGCACGCCCGGGACGTCGCCGAGCAGATGGATCACGCCCCAGCCCAGCAGCAGCGCGCCGGCGACGAGGACGAATCCGAGGACAAGAAGGGTCTTGAACAGCGTTTTCATGCGTGTGCTCCTTGCGTTCCTTGTTCGGGCGCGTGGTGGGCGGAGGTCCGGTAGGGGACGGTGATGATCACGACGGTGCCGGACGGCTGGTTCTCGGCCACGGTGACGCTGGCGGCCTTGCCGTAGAGCAGCGAGAGCCGCTCGCGGATGTTGGCCAGGCCGACGCCGGTGCCCGAGGTCGCGGCGCGGCCGAAGCCCAGGCCGGTGTCGGCGACGGTGACCTGCAGCTTGCCGTGGACGATCTCGGCCTTGAGCAGCAGGCTGCCGCCCTCGGCCTTGGGTTCGAGGCCGTGCTTGATGGCGTTCTCGACCAGGCTCTGGATCATCATGGGCGGGAACTCGGCGGACAGCAGGCCGTCCGGCACCTCGATGCGCGACACCAGGCGCTCTTCCATGCGGACCTGCAGGATCTCGAGGTAGGGCCGGATGACGGCCATCTCGCGGCCCAGGTCGCGCACGCCGCCGTTGGCGTTGGCCTCGCGCATCGTCGGCATCGAGGCTCGCAGCAGCGCGATCAGGTTCTTCTGCATCTGCGAGGCGCGCGGCGGATCGGTCTCGATCAGATGGTCGATCGACGCCAGCGTGTTGAACAGGAAGTGGGGCTCGACCTGCGCCTGCATCGCGGCCATGCGGGCTTCGACGACCTGACGGCGCAGCGACTCGGCCTCGGCGGTCTCGGTGGCCTTGGCGGCCTTCACCTCGGCCTGCAGGCGGCCCTTGTAGGTGGCCTTCAGCAGCGCCGAGGCCAGCACGACCAGGATGGCCAGCTTGTCGAGGAAGTCGCCCAGGTGCACGGTGCGATAACGCGTCTTGCGCGAGGTCTCGCGCTGGACCTGTTCGAGCTCGTCACGCGCTTCCTCGGCATCGGCCTTGGCCTGCCGGGCTTCTTCCGCCGCCTCCTCGAGGGCGCGCTTGGCGTCGGCCGCGGCGGACTTCACCGCGTCGCGGATGGCCTCGCGCTGCTTCTCGTTGGGGATGCGGATGTCCACGGACGGCAGGTTGGGGTCGACGGCCCCTTCGGCGTCGGCTGCGGACGCGGCGCTGGCTGGCGAGGCCGGATGGCGCGGCACGATGCGCACGCCGCGGCTGTCGATCTGGACTTCGTAGCGCAGGCCGTCGCCGTCGACCGCGGCGGACGCGCCGTGACCCGCCTCGGAGCCGGCTTCGGCGGAGTCGGCGGGTTTCGTGGCCTTGTCGATCTTCTTCTGCGCCTCGGCCACCTTCTTCTCCGCTTCGGCGGCGCGCTGCTTCTCGCGGCGTTCGCGGTCCGTGTCGCGGTCGCGGCGCAGGTCCTTGGGCGGATGGATGGTCTCGGTCGTCTCGACCGGCAGTTGCCAGCTGAAGGAGAAGGGCGGGAGGGTCTGGAGGATGTTGGCGCCGATGATCAGCATCACCGCCAGCAGCGTGAAGCGCTTCCAGGTGATGGACACCAGCCAGTTGCCGTAGGCGTGGAAGCCCTGCTCGGCGGCTTTCATGAAGCTCTGCCAGCGCTGGCGCGGGGTGGGGGAGGCGGGAGTCGGCGCGTTCATGGGAGGACCTGTCGTATGGCTCGCACTTTACGCAAGACCCCGGCGCTCCCGGGGCGGCGGGCGACGCGCCGTGAAGACGGCGGGATGGACTGCACCGATCGGCGACAGGCCGGAGGCCCGGATGGCCCATGCGCCCCCCATCGGTGCGGGCGCCAGAAGCGCCACAAACGCGAAAGGCCCGCTTCCGCGGGCCTTTCGGCATGGTTGTGAAGTGTTCCCGAGGGGATTACTGCTTCACGGCCTCGACCTGGACGATGACCTTGATGTCCTTCGAGAAGCCGTACTGGATGCCGTAGTCGACGCCGAAGGCGGTGCGGTCGAAGGTGGTCTCGAAGTCGCCGCCGCAGACTTCGCGCTTGAGCATGGGGTTCTCGTAGCAGTTGAAGTTGGTGGCCGTCAGCGTCACCGGCGCGGTCTTGCCCTTCAGCGTCAGCTGGCCGGCCACCGAGGCGACCTTGTCACCCGAGAAGGTGAACTTGTCGCCGACGAACTTGGCCGTCGGGTTGTTGGCCACGTCGAAGAAGTCCTTGCTCTTCAGGTGGGTGTCGAACTGCGTCGAACCGGTGCTGATGCCGTTCATGTCGAAGGTGATCTCGACCTTGCCCGACTTGCCAGCCTTGTCGAACTGCACGGTGCCTTCCTTCTTGTCGAAGCGGCCGCGGTTGGTCGAGGTGCCGAAATGCTTGATCTCGAACGTGGCGTAGGTGTGCGTCGGGTCGATCGCGTAGGTCGCGCTCTGGGCCTGGGCCAGGCCGGCGACGGCGAGCAGGGAGGCGAGCAGCAGGGCTTTCTTCATCATGGTGGTGGGTCCTTGTCGAACAGTTGTCGGAACAGTGATGGAACCGCGGCGGGTACCGCGGTGGAGAAGGAACCGGGCGAAGGACCCGGACCGGTTGGAGAAATCGGGAGAGGCTGCGGATCGGCCGCGGAATCGGCTTACAGCGGCGCCATGCCGGTGATGGCCAGCTTGAACTTCACCTGCACGTCGTTGGCGACGATGGAGGTGTCCTTCCATTCGCCTTCGCCGATGTTGAAGTCCAGCCGCTTGATCGCGAACGCGCCGGTCGCCGTCGTCGTGCCGCCGGCCTGGGCCAGCGCCACCGGGACGACCACGTCCTTGACCTGACCCTTGATGGTCAACTTGCCGGCGGCCTCGAACTTGCCGCCGCCCAGCGCCTTCAGCGAGGTGCTCTGGAACGTGGCCGTCGGGACCTTCTTGACGTTGAACCACTCGGGCTTGACCAGCTCCGCGTCGGTCGCGGCGTCGCCCAGCGTGGCGCTGCCCAGCTCGATCGACAAGGTGACCTTGCCCGCCGCGGCGTTCTTCGGATCGAAGGCCAGCTGCGCATCGAATTTCTTGAAGTGACCGTCCACCGGCACGCCCATCTGGCGGAAGGTGAAGGCGATGTCGCTCTGCGCCGGCACCAGCTTGGGCGCGGCCGCCGTCGTCGCGGCGGCTGCCGTGGCGGGCGCTGCCGCCGGCTTGGTCTGCGCCATCGCCGGCGCGGCCAGGAGGAGGGCGGCGCTCAGCACCGACAGCGCGGTGATCGAGAGATGGGTGGCCATGCGTGCGGTCATGAGGTCCTCTGCCAGTCGTGGATCTTGGGGGTCAGGTGTTGTCAGGTGTTGTTTCTTGCGGTCCGGGCCGGGGCTGTCGCCGTGCCGCTCAGGCGCGGCCCGGGAGCATGCGCCGCAGCAGGCCGTCCTTGTCGAGGACGACATGCTTGACCACGGCGCCAAGGTGGGCAAGCACCAGCAGCCCCAACCCATAGGCGAAGAACTGATGGACCTGCTTCAGCGATTCGGCCAGTTCCTTGTCCTTGCCGACGAAGTCCGGCAGCGGCAGCACGCCGAACCACACGATCGGGAAGCCCGCTGCTGAGCTGTAGGCCCAGCCGCTCAGCGGCACCGCGAAGAAGGCCGCGTACAGCAGCCAGTGCACCGCGTGGGCGCCCAGCTTCTGCCAGCCCGGCATCGGCAGGTCCGCCGGCGGGCGGTGCGTCAGGCGCCACAGCAGCCGCAGCGCCGACAGCGCCAGGATCGTCACGCCGGCCCACTTGTGCCAGTTGAAGAGCTTCAGCCGCGTCAGCGAGAACGGCAGGTCGGCCATGTACCAGCCCACGGAGAAGGTGCCGATGATCGCGATCGCCAGCACCCAGTGGAAGAGCATCGCCAGGCCGTCGTACCGGGTCTTGCCGGTGGGCGGCACCGCGGCCGGCACCGGCGGCATCGCCGTGGACGCGGGCGCTGGCGACGTGGCGATGGGGGCCCCGGTGCCATCGTGGGTCTCGGCGGGCAGCGTGGGCTGCTGGTCAGGGTCGTTGTTCTGGTTGTCGATGGCAGTCATGTCGGCTCGCGTCCTTGGGAAGACCTGGGGCGTCGGGAGGTCCGGAATGGCATGAAGTGTCCGCGTGCGCCGTACATCGTCGGTTCACCGGAACTGAGGCCACTGTTCATCCAATTTGAATGGGAGCCACGGCCATGCTTCACAGATCCGTCATCGGCGGGGTCGAGACTGGCGCCCGCTCCGCCCTTGGAGCGATGGCTAGGAGTTGCCATGGACCTGATCGCCAAGATCGAGGCGGTGTTCCGCCGCCGCGGACACCTGCAGTACGGCGACGAGCGCCGGGAGCCCGTCACCGCGCTGGAGCACGCGCTCCAATGCGCCCAACTGGCCGAGTGGGCCCACGCGGAGCATAGCCTTGTAGCCGCCGCGCTGCTGCACGACATCGGGCAGCTGATGGACGGCGGTTCTGGCGCCCCTCTGCGGGACGACGAACATGAGTTGACCGCGCTGCCGCTGCTGCGCGCCGGGGGATTGGGCCCGGCCGTGGTGGAGCCGATCCGCCTGCACGTCGCCGCCAAGCGTTACCTGGTCAGCACCGACCCGGCATACGGACCGGGGCTGTCGGACGCCTCGCGCCACAGCCTGGCGTTGCAGGGCGGGCCGATGAATGCGGAGGAACGGCTGCTCTTCATGGCCCACCCGCACGCGAGCGCCTCGCTGCAGCTGCGCCGTTGGGATGATCTGGCCAAGCGGCCGGGCATGCGCACGCCGCCGCTCGGCTACTACCTGGTGCTGCTCGAAGAGTTGCTGCACGACACGCGGGCCCCGGAACGGGTGCGCATCGCCTGAGGCGCGGGCGGCATAGGCGCATTCCGGATGAGCACATGCGGAATGGGTCGATGTCAAAGCGTGTCTCCCTCTTGAGGGGGATATCGGACCCCCGAGTCGCTTTGCATACTGGGTACCGATCGCGCGCTGCCTGGACCTCAGCGTCGTGATCAAGGGGAGGAGTGCTATGCCGACCTACCAAAGCCCGCAAGGGTGGCGGTGGTCGGCATAGTTTTATCTGCGCGGCACGTTTTCGGCACGGCACGATATATTGCCGGCCCAGAACAAGCCTTACACAACCCATGCATTTCCATTCGCGGCAGTGGCCAGGCGCTGTCTGTTCCGGTCATGGCGGGTGAGCGCAGCGCCGAGCAGGCGAGCGTCGAGCTCGAACTGCTGCGGCTGATCGGCAAGCAGGGTCGTCGCGTCCCCTATCCGGTGAGCATTGCCGCCTTGATGATGGCGGTGATGGCGGCCAGCGTGATGTCGCCCTGGCTGGCCTACGGCTGGCTGGCCGCCGTGTACGCGGTACTGGTGACGCGCTGGGCCGTGCTGGGCCGCCTGCCGGAAATGCAGGACCGCCCGCTGGAACAGCGCATGGACTGGGCCGTGTGGCTGAGCCTGGCCAACGGGCTGGTCTTCAGCGCCTCGCTGATCGCAGCCCCCCACCTGAGCGACTTCCAGCGGATGGTGCAGACCATCGTGCTGCTGGGCCTGTGCGCCGGCGCGGTCGCGACGACCGCCGGGCACCGCGTCGTGTTCCAGGTCTTCCTCTGGCCGGTGACGCTCGCCACCGCGCTGTCGTGGGGGCTGTTCCACGAGCCTGGCGCGGAGCACCGCTGGCTGGACTGGGTGCTGTCGGCGCTGATCGTCTTCTTCGGCCTGATCCTGACCGGCCTGGCGCGCGACACCTACCGCGTCTTCGCCGAGTCGGTGCTGATCCGGCTGCAGCAGAACAAGAGCAACCAGCAGCTGCGCCAGGCCTTGTCGCAGGCGGAATCGGCGATGGCGGCGAAGACGCGCTTCCTGGCCTCGGCCAGCCACGACCTGCGCCAGCCGATGCACACGCTGTCCCTGTTCGGCGCGGCGCTGGACAAGCGCCCGCTCGACGACGAGGGCCGCGTCATCGTCACGCAGATGAACCTGGCCTTGCACTCGCTGTCCTCGCAGATGGATGCGCTGCTGGACATCTCGAAGCTCGACGCCAACGTCGTGCCGGTGAACAACCAGGTCTTCGCCTTGCAGCCCTGGCTGGGCCGGCTGCAGCGGGAGTTCCAGCCCACCGCGCTGCGCAAGCACCTGCTGCTGCGACTGGACTGCCCGCCGGAGGCCTGCGTCGAGAGCGACCCCGTGCTGCTGGAGCGCGTGGTGCGCAACCTGATCGACAACGCGCTCAAGTACACGGCGCGCGGCGAGGTGGCGATCGAGGTCCATCGCGGCCAGGACGAGGAAGTCTGGCGGCTGACGGTGCGCGACACCGGCATGGGCATCCCGGAGCACGAGCAGCAGCGGATCTTCGACGAGTTCTACCAGGTCGGGAACCCGGAGCGCGACCGCACCAAGGGCCTGGGGCTGGGCCTGTCGATCGTGACGCGGCTGGTGGACCTGCTGGACCTGCACCTGGCGCTGCGGTCGGCGCCGGGGCACGGCTCGAGCTTCATGCTGAACGTGACCGCCGCCGACATTGCGCTGGTGCGACCCGGCTCGACGCCGACGCAGGGCCCGGCGCTGCCGCCCATGCGCGTGCTGGTGATCGACGACGAGGAGCCGGTGCGGGTCGCGATGCACGCGCTGCTGACGGCGCACGGCTGCCAGGTGCTGCTGGCCGGCAGCACCCGCGAGGGCCTGCTCAAGAGCATGGGCCAGCAGCCGGACCTGCTGCTGACCGACTTCCGGCTGCGCGGCGGCGAGGACGGCATCAGCGCGGTGCGCTCGCTGCGAAGCGCGTTCCCGGGACTGCCCGCGCTGATCGTGAGCGGCGACACTGCGCCCGAGCGGTTGCGCGAGGCCCACGAGGCGGGCCTGACGCTGCTGCACAAACCGGTCACCGAGGAGCTGCTCATCAACGCGATGCAGGCCGCGCTGGCCGAATATCGCAGGGAGGGTGCCGATGTCTCGACCGTTCGAGGAGGCGCCGAGAGTCCCCTCTGAGGCCCCGTCTGCCGCGTCGTCCGACACGGCGGCTCGCGTGACGTCGGACGGCACCGACGCTCGGCGGCCGAGACCCTCGGGCACGCGCTGGCTGTCGCGGCCGCTCGAGGACTGGATGGCCGGGCGGCTGTCGGTCCCGGAGCCGGGCCCGGCCGCCGTGGACGTGTTGATCGTCGGCAGCGGCTATGGCGGCGCCGCGGCGGCGCATGCGCTCGCGGGACGTCGCGACGAGGACGGCCGGCGGCTGAGCGTGGTCGTGCTCGAGCGCGGGCGTGAGTACCTGCCCGGGGCGTTCCCCAGCCGCTTCGCCGATCTGCCCGGTCACGTGCGGCTGGCGCGTCCCGGCGTGGATGCGCCGACGGGACGTCGCGAAGGGCTCTTCGACCTGCGGTTGGGACCGGATGTCTGTGTCGCCCTGGCCAACGGCCTGGGGGGCGGATCGCTGATCAACGCGGGCGTGATGGAGCGACCCGCGCCGGCGGTGTTCCGCGAACCCGGCTGGCCGCAGGCTTTCCTGCGCGAGGACATGACGCCCTGGTTCGAGCGCGCCGAGCGGCTGCTGGGCGTCCGCGACGACGAGGGCGACAACACCATCGAACGCCTGCGCGCGAAGGCCGGCTTCAAGACGCGCCGGCTCGACGCGTTGAAGGCGCTCGACCCGGCGCGCACGCGCGCGGCGAGGATCCAGGTCGCGATGGACGCGCGCCCGCGCGGTGCGGCCGAATGGTCGCACCAGCCCTGCATCGCCTGCGGCGACTGCGCGACCGGCTGCAACCACGAGGCCAAGCAGTCGCTCGACACGAGCCTGCTGCTGCAGGCTTGGCGGCAGGGCGCGGAGCTGGTCTGCGGCGCGAGCGTCGAAGCATTGGTGGCGGCCCCCGGCGCCGGTTGGCGCGTCACGCTGCAGCACACCGACGAGCTGCTGCGCCGGCGGCAGGGCGAGCCGTTCGAGGTGCTCGCCCGTCGGGTGATCCTGGCTGCCGGCACCCTGGGCTCGACGGAGATCCTGATGCGCTCGCGGGACCGGGGGCTGACGCTGTCGCGGATGCTGGGGCAGGCGTTCTCGGCCAACGGCGACGTGATCGCGGTCGGCCACGGCTGGCCGCGGGCGGTCCATGCGGTCGCCGACGAGGACCAGCCGGCCGCGGCGCGCCAGGTGGGTCCGACCATCACCGGTGTGTGGGACGCCGGGCCGGATCATGTCGTCGAGGACCTGGCGATTCCCGGCGCATTGCGTCCGGTCTTCGAGGAGGGCTTCGCGCTGGCGGCGACGCTGGATGCGCTGGCCCGTTCAAACGCCGGCCCGCATGAGGAGCGCGCCGATTTCGACGATCCCTTCGCGGTCCGTCCTTCCGTGACCGAGCGGCAGCTGCCGCTGGCGATCGTCGGTCGCGACAGCGGCACCGGCCGGCTGGTCCGGCGGGAAGGGTTCGAGGAGCCAGGCGGGCTGCAGGTCGACTGGCCCGGGCTGCGCGACGAACCCGCGATCGCGCGCCGTCACGAGGCGCTGGCGCGTCATTGCCACACCCAGGGCGCGCGGCTGCTGCGCAATCCGCTGTGGCAGCTGCTGCCGCCGGACATGGCCTTCCTGACGAACGACGCCCGCGGGCCGATGGTGAGCGTGCATCCGCTGGGGGGCTGCGCGATGGGGGACCTCGGCAGCGACGGCGTTGTCGACGCGATCGGGCGGGTGTTTTCCGGCGACGGCGAGGCGGTGCACGACGGGCTCGTCGTGCTGGACGGCTCGATCGTGCCGGGCTCGATCGCGATCAATCCGGCGCTGACGATCAGCGCGCTGGCGCAGCGGGCGCTGGACCGGCTCGCCGTCCTCTGGCGACTGGGCGCGCCATCGCCGGTGGCCCGGCGCCGGGAGCCGGAGCGTCCCGTGTTCCGCCTGCCTGCCGGGCCTGGACGGGGTGGGCCGCCGTCCTCCGCCGCCGGTCACTCCGGCAATGGCGGCAGCGCGAGCAACGACGGCGCCGCCAGTGCCCCCGAAGCCACGGTGATCGAGGTGCGCGAGCGCCTCGGCGGCTTCGTGCGCTGGTCCGGAGCGCCGGGCTCGCCGGTGAAGTACGTGGAGCTCTGCGTCGTCTTCCGTCCGAAGGCGTTGGTGGAGCTGTTGAGACCTGGCCCCGAGCGGCGACTGATCGTGGCGCCGGGCAGCCGGCTTCGCGTCTTCGAGGCTCGCGAGCGACGGCCCGGATGCTTCGAGATCGTCGGCCCGAAGCCGGGCGACGGCCGCCTCTGGGCGCACGAGGAACGCGGCGATGAGCACGCACTGTTCACCGCGCCGCTGGCGGAAGGCGTGCTGACGCTGTTCCAGCGCGAGGACTCGGGATCGCTGCGGCGGCATGCGCGCGGGCTGTGGGCCTGGGCGATCAACCGCGGCGTGCGCGACGCCTGGCAGGGTCTGATCGATTGGGCGGGGCACCGATCGCCGCCCAGGACGCCGGGCGCGGCACGAGCAGGCCTGCGCGCGCGGGCCGTCAACGCCTGGCACCTCTCGGGCCATGCGGGCGAGGCGCGGGTGATGCGCTACCAGGTGCTCATCGACCCGGCCGCGGACCTGCCCGCGTGGGCCGCCGGGCTGCGCGGGCAGTCGTTGCGCGGATGCAAGCGGATCAGCTACACGCGGCGCGGCAATCCCTGGACGCAGCTGAGCCGCATGACGCTGACGCCGGCCGCCGGCATGGCGCCGCCACCGGGCGCGCGGGACATCGTCCTGACGCTGGACATGCACCACCTCGCCCGCGAGCGGCTGCCGCTGCTGCGCATCCGGCAGGCGCGCGACATCCCTTCGGCGGCGCGCGACGTCGGCGCGTTGATGGCCTACATCGCGCGGATGACGATCGGGCTGCATGCCTGGACCTTCCGCAAGCCCGACGAGGCGCCGCGGCGGCGCATCTCGCGCTTGCCGGGCACGGTGCCGGGACTGCCGGATCCCGTGGTGATCGAGATGGCCGCCGGCCGCTGGGGCGACGCGGGCGCGCAGCGCCAGGACCTGGACCGCCCGACGCGCGAGGACGACGACCGGCCGGTGCTGATCCGCCTGACGCGTTACGGCCGGCCGGGCGGCGAACCCGTGCTGATGATCCATGGCTACAGCGCCAGCGGCACGACCTTCGCGCACCACTCGGTGCGCCCCGGTCCGGCCCAGCTGCTGTGGGACGCGGGCCACGACGTCTGGCTGCTGGACCTGCGCACCAGCGCGGGATTGCCGACGGCCACGCTGCCGTGGACCTTCGAGGAATCCGCGTTCAACGACATCCCGCTGGCCGTCGATCGTGTGCTGCGCGAGACCGGTCGGGAGCGGCTCAACGTCCTCGCGCACTGCATGGGATCGGTGATGCTGCACATGGCGCTGCTGGAGCCGCGCGAGCAGCCGTGGGAACGCTGCTTCGCACTGCGCGCGGCGCTGAAGGACCGGATCTCGAAGCTGGTGATCTCGCAGGTCACGCCGCTGATGGTGATGTCGCCGACGAACAGCCTGCGCGGCGTGCTGATGCAGTACCTGCGGCCCTACCTGCCGCTGGGCGGGTATGCGTTCCGGCCCGAGGGCACGCCGACGCTGTTCGATCACCTGCTCGACCGGCTGCTGGCCAGCCTGCCGTATCCGGAGGCCGAGTTCGATCTGGAGAACCCGCCGCCCTGGCCGCCATGGCGGATGAGGCGCACGCCCTGGACCGCCACGCGGCACCGCATGGACCTGCTGTACGGGCGCGACTTCGCGATCGGCAACGTCGATCGCGCGGTGCTGGCATTCATCGACGACCACTTCGGGCCGCTGAACATGGACACGGTCGCGCAGGCGATCCACTTCGCCCGATGCCACGAGATCACCGACTGGCAGGGCGCGAGCGTCTATCTCGACAGTCTGGCGAAGAGCCTGGCGCTGCTCAAGGCGTTCCCGGTCCTGTCGCTGCACGGCGAGGACAACGGGTTGTGCAGCGCCGACAGCGCCGAGCTGCTGAAGGACTACTACGACCAGGCCGCGCCGGGCCGTTATCGCTACCGGGTGATCGCGGGCCACGGGCATCAGGACTGCCTGATCGGACGCCATGTCGCGACGCAGGTGTTCCCGCACGTGCTGGCCTTCCTGGCCGAGGAGCCGCAGTCATGAGCGGAGTCCTGCACGGTACGCGCCGGGGCGCGCCGGCCAACGCGCTGCTGATCGGCGCCGAGGCGCCGGGTCATCGCATCGAGCGGGCGCCGCCGGAGACCGGCCGCGTGCCACTGCTCACAGCGCTGCGACCGGAGCGTGGCTGGCCGCATTGGCTGCTGTGGGTGCCGATGCGGTGGCGCGGCGGCTGGACCTACGAGCAATTGCCGCAGCCCTGGCGGATCGAGTCCTTCGTGCCACCGGGCGTGGGGCAGCCGGGCGCGCCCTGGCGGACCTCGCAGGCCGTGGAGGCGTTCCCTGTGCCGCCGCGCGCGATGTCCGATGCAGCGGGGCACTCGAAGAACGACGCCGCGGCTGGCAGCGACGGCGACGAGCATGAGATCGACATCCACGGCCTGCTGCTGGTGGCGCTGTACCTGGAGCCGCGCGCGCTGGCCATGGAAGGCGCGCATCGCGGCGTGATGCACGAGCTTGGCGACGAGGAGTTGCACGCGCAGGTTGAAGGCGCGCTGGATCAGTTCTTCGATCTGCCGCCGCATCGCTGGGCGCATGGCTTCGTGCCCTCGCCGGGCGGGTCGGAGGTCACCGTCGACGACGGAGGCCTGTGCTTCGCGCTTGCCGCGTGCCAGTACCCGCCGGGCCTGCTGGATGTGAGTCCGGGGTGGGAACTCGATGCGTCGCAGGCGGGGCCAGGTCTTGCGTCACTGGCGAGACTGCACCAGTTCACGCGATCCACGGCGCGAGGACAGGACTGCTCGCTGGTGCTGTTCGCCGGCGACCAGATCTATGCGGATGCGAGCGGCGGACTGGCCGACTCGCGCAGCGGCATAGAGCGGTACGCGCGCGCCTACGGCGAGTTCAAGGCCGGTCCGGTGCGGCTGCTGCCACCGACGGTGGCGCGCGTCGTGCAGGCGATCGACGACCACGAGATCGTCGACAACTGGGAACCGGGTCCTGGCGCCAGCCACGGCGGCAACGGCCCCTGGTTCGATGTCGCGCGCCAGGCCGCCTGGCATCACCGGTGGGAAGCCGGCCCCCGCGTGGGCGGCCCGGAACTGCTGTGGCACGAGTTCGACTGGCGCGGCGCGGCCTTCTTCATCGCCGACGCGCGCTGCGAGCGCGAGGCACGACGCGTCGCAAACTGGTCGAGCGCGCGCCTGTGGTCGACCACCCAACGCGATGCATTCAACGAATGGTTGTCGCGCGGGGCGTCTCGGCCGAAGTTCGTGCTGAGCGGCTCGCTGCCGCTGCCGCGACGCCGGATGAGCGTTGAGCACGCGGCGAGCTGCCTGCGTTCGGATGGATGGGACGGCTACCCGCACAGCCTGCATGAACTGCTGGGCTTGGTGTGGCGGCATCGTGCCTCGGGACTGGTGTTCCTGTCGGGCGACGAGCACCGCTCGGGCTGGGTGAGCGCGGAGATCTCCGCCGTCGACGGTGACGACCGTGGCTCGGTGCGCATCCACTCGGTCCACAGCTCCGCGCTCTACGCGCCCTGGCCGTTCGCGATCACGGCGGCCGAGGAGCTGGCCGCGTCCGACGTGTTCGAGTTCGACGGCCCGGATGGCCTGCGGCTGCGATGCGTCGTCAGCGCATGGGCCGACCATCCGGGCGATGGCTTCGCGGTGCTCCGCGTGCGAGGTGGGGAGGTCGAACTCTGGTTTGACCGAGCCGGTGCGGTGCGGGCCGAACCGGATGCCGTGCTGTCATTTCGCCCATGCGACACTGCCTGATGACCGAAATCGAACTGCGTTTCCAGATCCCCGAATCGCAATGGCCCGCCGTGCGCCGCTGGGTCGCGGGGGCGGGCAAGTCCGTCGCGGCGCAGGAGCGCCTGCAGGCCTCGTACTTCGATACGCCCGAGCGCGACCTCGCGCGCGCCGGCTTTGCGTTGCGTCTGCGGCGCGAGGGCGAGGTCTGGGTGCAGACGCTCAAGGGCGCCGCGCCCGACGGCATGACCCGCCTCGAACACAACGTGCCGCTCGGCGCGGACATTCCCCGGCTCGACGTCGCCCGGCACGTCGACCATCCCGCCGGGCAGGCGTTGCAGACGCTGCTGGCCACGCTGCCCGAAGGCGCGCTGCAGGCGCTGTTCCGCACCGACATCACCCGCCTGACGCGGCCGCTGCGCACGCCGCATGGCACGGTCGAACTGGCGCTCGATCACGGCGCGCTGCTCGCGGGCGAGGGCGACTCGCTGCGCAGCACGCCGGTCGCCGAGCTGGAGATCGAACTGAAGAGCGGCGAAGCCCGCGCCGTGCTCGAAACGGCGCGGCAATGGGCCATCGAGCGTTTCGGGCTGTCGCTGGAGCTGCGTACGAAAGCGCTGCGTGGCGACCTGCTCGCGCGCCAGCTCGACTGCGCACCGGTCGCCGATTCCCATGCGATCCACTGGACCGGGGACATGAGCTGCGACGACGCGCTCCACGTGCTGCTGCGCGAGTGCCTGGAGCCGGTCGTCGGCAATGCCTCGCAGATCGCGAGCGGCCGGCATCGGCCCGAGCACCTGCATCAGATGCGCGTCGGTCTGCGCCGCCTGCGCGCCGGCCTGCGGCTGCTGGCGGCGGAAGACGACGTCGCGCTGCTCGCGCTCGCCGAGGGCGCCGGGCAGCTGTCGCGACGGCTCACCGCCGCGCGCGACGCGGATGCGCAGGCCGAAGCCGGCTGGCGCGCGACGATGCTTGCCGCCTGGCGCGCCGAGCGTCCGTCCGCGGCCTCCGAGGTCTCGCCCGCAGCGCCCATCGACGTCGCCGGCCTGCTGCTCACGCCGGAGGTCCAGGGCTGGCTGCTCGCGGTCATCGGCTGGCTCGCGCGCCCCGCGCCGGACCATGGGCCCGAAGGGACGCAAGGCCTGGCCCCCGTCCATGCCCACCTCGCGCAGTGGCGCGCCGCGACGGACAAGCAGGTCAGACGCTTCGATCGTCTCGATGTCGAGGGACGGCATCACCTGCGGCGCCGCCTGAGACGCCTGCGCCTGGCGATGGAGCTGACATTCGCGGTCCCGGCCGGTGTCGACGACGGCAAGTTGACCAAGAAGGACATCGAACGCCGGGCCCGGGAGCTCGCCCGTGTCCACGAGGCCGCGCAGCGGCTCGGTGCGCTGAACGATCTCGAGGTTGGCCTGTCCCAGGCGCGTGAGCAACTCGCGCTGGCGATGGCACGAAGCGACGTGCCGGCGGCGGCAGCAGCCGGCTTCGCCTTGGGATGGCTGAGGCCGCGTCAGCGGCAGGCGTTGGAGAAGGCGACCAAGGCGGTCAAGGCCGTGAAGCTCATGGGCGTGGGCGACGCCTCGAAGCGCGCCAAGACTGCCAAGCCGTCGCAGCGCCGCAAGCAGGACTGAAGCATTTTGGCCGACTGACTTCACTGAAGAGGGCGCCCGCAGCCTCATGCCGAGGCGACGGGACGCACTCCCTCATTCCAGTCATTGCGAGGCCCCCATGCCGTTGTTCCATCCTCTGCCGTTCACCGAACTTCCTCCCCGTCCCGCCGAGGATGTCCCGGATCGCGCCCGGATTCCCGGGCTGCTGGCGCTGGCGGTCGATCCCGACCGGCTCAGCGCCGCGCAGGCGCTCGCCGCGCGCAGATTGCTGGATCCCGAGGGCGGCACCTATCCCGCCGACGGATGCGCGATGACGCTGTCGGTGCTGATGCGGGCGGCGGGATTCGATGTGCCCGAGCTCTGCTGGGCGATCGACGTGCCGGCGACACTGCTCGCGCGCGGCTGGATCGAGGTGCCTCCCGGCAGCCAGCGCGGCGGGGACGTCGGCAGCACCTGCCGCGAGGACAAGCACCACGGCGAGGACCACGTCTTCCTGGTGGTCCGATGCGTCAACCAGGACGAGATGATCGTCGTCGACAACCAGGCGACCTACCCGCACTTCCGCTGGGCGAGCGGGCAGGGCGGCAAGACGCCGACCGCGATGTTCTACCGGGCGCCCGGCGCGCCGGACTGAACGCTGCGCCGGATCGGCGGGATCGGTGGGGGCAGACGTCGCCGCCCGAGCGCATGGCGCCCGAGGGCAGCGAGCGGGTGTGGGGCCGGAGCGAGATGCATGGGGTCCCTGGCGGGGCGCCCCATGCGTCGCGGAGAGCCCGCGCCTCGCCGGCCGTCAACCGTGGCGGTGGAAGATCACGCCACGTCGTTCCACTGCTTGGCAAGTTGGTCCCACTTCAGGCGCGCCGCCTTCAGATGGCGCTCCTTGACGTGACCATAGCCGCGGATGTCTTCCGGAATGCGGGCCAACTCGACCGCCGTCGACAGGCGCTCGGTGCTGAGGCCCTTCGCCAGGATCGATTCGATGGTCGCGCGGTAGTCGGCGATCAGCTGGCGTTCCGTCTTGCGTTCCTCGGTGTAGCCGAACGGATCGAAGGCGGTGCCGCGCAGGCCCTTCAGCTTGGCCAGCACGCCCATCGCCGGACGCACCCAGCCGCCGAAGGGGCGCTTCTGCAGATGACCGTGGTCGTCCTTCTTGGCGAGCATCGGCGGTGCCAGGTGATGCACGACCTTGAAGTCGCCTTCGAACTGGCCCTTGATCTTGTCGAGGAACTTCGTGTCGGTGTGCAGGCGGGCGACCTCGTATTCGTCCTTGTAGGCCATCAGCTTGAACAGATAACGCGCGACGGCCTCCGTCAGGCGCGTGCCGCCCACCGGTGCCTCGGCCTGGCGGACCTTCTCGACGAAGGCGCGGTACTGCTCGGCGTAGGCGGCGTTCTGGTAGTCGGTCAGGAACTCGACGCGCTTGGCGATCAGCTCGTCCACGCCCTGGCGCTTGACGAAGTTGATGACCTGCTGCGCGGCGAACAGCGACTGCACCGCGGCCAGGTCATGCGCGCAGCGACGGCCCCATTCGAAGGCGGCCTTGTTGTTGTCGACCTGCACGCCGTTGAGCTCGATGGCGCGCATCAGCGCGGCGAGGCTCAGCGGCACGCGGCCCTTCTGCCACGCGAAGCCCAGCATCAGCGGGTTGGTGTAGAGCGAATCGCCCAGCAGCTTCACCGCGACCTCTTCCGCGTCGAACATGCCCAGGTGCGAGGCGCCGACCGCCTTCTGCACGGCGGCCTCGCAGGCGGCGCCGGGGAAGGACCAGTTGGCGTCGTTGACCAGCGTCGCGGTCGGCGAGCCGTGCGTGTTCAGCGCGACGAAGCTGCGGCCTTCGCGCATCACGGCCAGCGTCGTCTTGTTGGCGGCGACGATGGAATCGCAGGCGATGACCAGGTCCGCCTCCGCGGTGCCGACCTTGGTGCAGTGGATCGCGTCCGGCGTGTTGGCGATCTGGATGTGGCTCCAGGTCGCGCCGCCCTTCTGGGCGAGGCCGGCCGCGTCCTGCGTGATGACGCCCTTGCCCTCCAGATGCGCGGCCATGCCGAGCAACTGGCCGATCGTGATCACGCCGGTGCCGCCGACGCCGGCCACGACGATGCCCCAGGCCTCGACCGCGTTCGGGATCGTCGGCTGCGGGATGACCGGCAGCGACGCGTCGAACGGGCTGACGCGCTTGTCCTTCTTGGGCTTCTTGAGCTCGCCGCCTTCGATGGTGACGAAGCTCGGGCAGAAGCCCTTCACGCAGGAGAAGTCCTTGTTGCAGGTGTTCTGGTTGATCTGGCGCTTGCGACCGAACTCGGTCTCCAGCGGCTCGACCGACAGGCAGTTCGACTGCACCGAGCAGTCGCCGCAGCCTTCGCAGACCAGCTCGTTGATGACGGTGCGCTTGGCCGGATCGACCAGCTTGCCGCGCTTGCGGCGGCGGCGCTTCTCGGTCGCGCAGGTCTGGTCGTAGATGATGACCGTGGTGCCGGGGATCTCGCGGAACTGGCGCTGCAGCGCGTCCAGCTCGTCGCGGTGATGCACCGTCACGCCGGGCGCCAGCGGCTTGCCGTCGTACTTCTCGGGCTCGTCGGTGACGATGATCAGCTTGGCCACGCCTTCGCTGACTAGGCTGTTCATGATCTGCGTGACGCTGTGGCCCTCGGGGCGCTCGCCGACCTGCTGGCCGCCGGTCATCGCGACGGCGTCGTTGTAGAGCACCTTGTAGGTGATGTTCACGCCGGCGGCGATGGACTGGCGGATCGCCAGGATGCCGCTGTGGAAGTAGGTGCCGTCGCCGAGGTTGCTGAAGATGTGCTTCTCGTCGGTGAACGGCGCCTGGCCGACCCAGGGCACGCCTTCGCCGCCCATCTGGGTGAAGGTCGCGGTGTTGCGGCCCGGCATCCAGGTGACCATGTAGTGGCAGCCGATGCCGCCCACGGCGCGCGAGCCGTCCGGCACGCGCGTGCTCGTGTTGTGCGGGCAGCCGGAGCAGAACCACGGCGTGCGGTCGGCGCCGCCGGCGGTCTTCTCTTCGCTCTTGAGCGACTGCTCCTTGGCGTCGATCAGCGCCATGCGGGCGTCCAGGCGCGCGGCGGTGTCGGCGTCGACACCGAGCTTCTTCAGCCGCTTGGCGATGGCGCGGGCGATGATGGCCGGCGTCAGGTCGGCCTGCGGGCGCAGCAGCCAGTTGCTGCTCGGGTTCGGGTGGCTCCACTCGCCGCCGCTGCGGTCGCCGTCGGTCTCGTCGAACTTGCCCAGCACGTTCGGGCGGACGTCCGGACGCCAGTTGTACAGCTCTTCCTTGAGCTGGTACTCGATCATCTGGCGCTTCTCCTCGATGACGAGGATCTCCTGCAGCCCGGTGGCGAAGTCGCGGGTGATGGTCGCTTCCAGCGGCCACACGACGTTGACCTTGTGTAGCCGGATGCCCAGGCGGCGGCAGCTGTCGTCGTCCAGGCCCAGGTCGTGCAACGCCTGGCGGGTGTCGTTCCAGGCCTTGCCCGACGCGATCAGGCCGATGCGGTCATGCGGCGTGGCGATGACGTTGTGGTTGAGCTTGTTGGCGCGGACGTAGGCGAGGGCGGCGTACCACTTGTGGTCCATCATCCGCGCCTCTTGATCGAGCGGCGGATCGGGCCAGCGGATGTGCAGGCCGCCCGGGGGCATCTGGAAGTCCTCCGGCATCAGGATCTCGACGCGGTCGGGATCGACGCTGACGCTGCTGGACGATTCGACGATCTCCTGGATCGTCTTCATGCCCGACCACAGGCCGGAGAAGCGGCTCATCGCGAAGGCGTGCAGGCCCATGTCCAGGATCTCCTGGACGCTGCTCGGGAAGAACACCGGGAAGCCGACGGCCTTGAAGACGTGGTCGCTCTGGTGGGCGGCGGTGGAGCTCTTGGCGATGTGGTCGTCCGCGGCGATGGCGATCACGCCGCCGTGCTTGGACGTGCCGGCCATGTTGGCGTGCTTGAACACGTCGATGGAGCGGTCCACGCCGGGGCCCTTGCCGTACCACATGCCGAAGACGCCGTCGAACTTCGCCTTCTCCGGGAAGAGCGCGAGCTGCTGGGTGCCCCAGACGGCGGTGGCGCCGAGTTCCTCGTTGACGCCGGGCTGGAAGACGATGTGCTGCTTGGCGAGGTGCTTCTTCGCGGCCATCAGGGCCTGGTCGTAGCCGCCCAGCGGGGAGCCGCGGTAGCCCGAGATGAAGCCGGCGGTGTTGAGGCCGGCGATGGCGTCGCGGGTGCGTTGCAGCATCGGCAGGCGGACCAGCGCCTGGACGCCGCTCATGAAGGCGCGGCCCTCGTCGAGTGCGTACTTGTCATCCAGCGTGACCTTCTCGAGGGCGCGCAGGATGTGTTCGGGCAAGGGGGCGTTCATGCGGGGGAGTCTCCTGATGGGTGGCTGACCTCCGGTCCCCGCTTGTGGCGAGGCCGTGTGCCTTGGCTGCCGTCGCGCCGAGTATGGCGGCGCGCGGAAAACGCAGAGAACAGTGTAGGAAACAATGCCCGGCGAGTGTTTGCTAGTTCCGCGCCGGCGGCGGTCGTTTGAGCAAGAATCTTTCCCGGAATGGCGATAGGAATTCAAATGGCATCGAAAAATGGCGCCTCAGGGAAAACCATGAGGGCGACGGCGGGTTCCGCGGGCGTCGACGAGGGGGTCGACCGGAGCGCCGATCGGGGAGAGGACGCGGGCGGATCCGGTGCTCCGGCAAGCGGCGAACTCGACCGGTATCACGTGGCCATCCTGGGTGAGCTGCAGCGCGAGGCGCGCTTGTCCAACGCCGAGCTGGCGACGCGGATCGGCCTGTCGCCGGCGCCGACCTGGCGGCGGGTGCGGTGGCTGGAGGAGCAGGGCTTCATCACCGGCTACCGCGCCGAGATCGACCGTCGCCGCCTCGGCCTGGGCGTGCTGGCGTTCGTGCGCGTGGACGCGGACCGCAACAACGGCGCGGCGACCAAGCAGCTGGAAGAGGCGATCCGGCAACTGCCGGAGGTGATCGCCTGCCACTACATCAGCGGCGCCGGGACCTTCGAGCTGGAGGTGATGGCCACCGACCTCGATGCGTTCAGCCGGTTCTCGATCGACACGTTGCTGAACCTGCCGAACGTGAAGGACATCCACACGAGCTTCTCGCTTGGCGAGGTCAAAGCGGGAGGCGCGTTGCCGCTGGGGCATCTGAAGCCGAAGGGCTGATGCCCTCATCGCAAGAAGGCTTCAGCACTTCCACCGCCGTTGGCCCTCACCCCCACCCTCTCCCGCAAGCGGGAGAGGGAGTTCGCCAGGCTCGCTGCTCCTTTCCCCCTCTCCCCCAATCGAAAGGGGGAGTTCGTCAGGCTCGCTCCTCTTTCACCCTCTCCCGCTTGCGGGAGAGGGAGGGGTGAGGGCCAAGTGCCGACGCAGTACCGGGGCGCATGAGAGCGAAGGTCTTCTCGGGCTGTACCGGTCGCACTCGCATGCCCGTGTACCGGGCCGGAGAAGAGCCCCGCTGGCATAGTCGACGATCCCCCCTCGCTCCCTGGCCGCCATGACGCTACCGCTCCGCCATTTCCTGCTCGCGCTGTCCGTGGTCGCCATCTGGGGAAGCAATTTCGTCGTGATCCGCTGGGGCCTGAACGCGTTCCCGCCGCTGCTGTTCGCGGCGCTGCGCTTCACCTTCGCCGCGCTGCCCGCCATGCTGCTGCTGCCGCGCCCGAAGGTCGGCTGGCGCAACCTCGCCGCCTACGGCGCCTTCGTTGGCGTCGGGCAGTTCGCGCTGCTCTACCTGGCGATGCGCTCGCAGATCTCGCCGGGGCTCGCGTCGCTCGTCATCCAGACGCAGGTCTTCTTCACGCTGCTGCTCGCCATGAAGATGAGCGGCGAACGTGTCCAGGGATTCCAGTGGCTCGCCCTGGTCACGGCCGCGGCCGGCATCGGCGTCATCGCGTCGCACACCGACGGCACGACCACTGTGCTGGGTCTGGCGATGGTGCTGCTCGCCGCGCTCTGCTGGTCCAGCGGCAACATCGTCGGCAAGCGCGCCGGCGCCGTGAACATGCTGGCCTACGTCGTCTGGAGCAGCGCCTTCGCCGCGCCCGCGTTGTTCGTACTTTCCTTCATCGTCGAAGGTCCCGCGCAGATGGGTGAGGCGATCCAGAACGCCAGCGTCGGCGCGTGGGGCGCCGTGCTCTGGCAGTCGGTCGGCAACACGCTCTTCGGCTACGGCGCGTGGAGCTGGCTGCTGTCGCGCCACCCTGCCGCGACCATCGTCCCGATGGCCTTGCTGGTGCCGGTATTCGGCATGAGCTGCTCGGCGCTGCTGCTCGGCGAAGGCCTGCCGCCGTGGAAGCTGATCGCTGCGGCGCTGGTCATCAGCGGGCTCGCGATCAATCTGCTGTGGCCGCATGTGCGCGGCGTGCTGCGGACCGCGAAGGCATGAGCATGGGCGCCGGCATGCGCATGGACATGCGCCTCGGTGCGCGCGCGCATCGCCGGCTTGCCGGCGCGTTGGCCGCCCTGGCCCTGGCCCTGGCGCTGGCGCTGCTCGGTGCGCTCACGCCCCGTGGCGCGAACGCTCAGTTCGTCCCGCCCGAGAAGGGCAAGGCGCCCACGACGATTCCCTCCGTGCGCGACCAGGAGATCGCCCAATGCCTGCCCGGCGAGGTGCAGACCTGGGGCGATGGCCGCGATCGCGCGATCGCGACGCGCTCGTTGCGCTTCGCCTATCGCCATGACAACGCGCCGCCGTGGTTCAGCGAGCCGCAGGTGATGGCGCTGCTGACACGCTCCGCCGAGGCCTGGTCGGCCTGCGGGCTGAAGCTCGCCGTCATCGCCGTGCCGCGCGGCCAGGTGCCGCCGGAAGACGCCATCCAGATCCTCTGGAGCGACGTCGGCAGCCGCGGCCAGTTCGCGCTGGCCAACGTGACGGCGCGCAGCCTGTCGATCGGGCCGGGCCTCTTCGCGCTGCTGCGCGAGCGCAATCCCAAGCACCCGGCGGACCAGACGCTGCAGATGGTGCTCTCGCACGAGATGGGCCACTTCTTCGGCCTGATGGCGCATTCGAAGCGTTGCGTCGACACGATGTCCTACTACGACAACGGCAAGGGCGAGCGCTGCGCGCTGCGCGATCCGAAGAGCTGGGGCAGCGTCGTCGAGTACCGCTCGATGCTGCCCACCGCCTGCGACATCGACCGTTGCAGAGCGCTGAACCGGTGAGGTCCTGGGTGGCCTCGGGATGGGCTGCGTGACTGGGGTCGTGATGGACGTCCTCGCGGCGTATGCTGGCGTGATGAATCTGCATCGCCGTCTCGCCGTTCTTGCCGCCGCCGCGCTCGGCGTCGGTGTTTCCGTAATGACGCCGGTCCACGCGCAAGGCCCGAAGCAGAACCTGCAGGTCGAGCTGCGCTGGGTCGAGTCCGAGCTCAGCGGCTCGACGGTCGCGGGCATCCGCGACGGCAGCACGGTGGTCAGCACCGGCGGCAGCGTGTCGGCACGCGGCGGCGTGACGCTCTCCACCGAGAACCGCGAGCAACGCCAGCAGCTGTTCCCGCGCCTGCTGGTCCTCAACGGCGCGCAGGCCTCGTTCACGATGACCGAATCGACGCCGATCCAATGGGTCGATGTCGCGCTCGACCGCCAGCGCGGCGAGCGCGATCGCGTGGTCGTCGTGCCGCGCCAGGGCATGGCCGAGCGTGTGCGGGGCATCGTCGTCCGACCGAAGTGGCCGGGCGGTCGCAGCCCGGTGGATGTCGAGGTCCGGGCCTCCGACCAGGCGCAGATGCCGCAGGGGGGCGCCTATGGCACGTCGCTGCCCGACGGCCAGCAGCGGCCGAGCACCGACGTCCTCAGCACCGTCCAGGCCCCGCTCGGCATCTGGGTCACGATCGCGCGCACCGGCAGCGTGACGTCGAGTGCTGGCCGCAATACCTACAGCACGCGGGACGCGGAGGTACAGAAGCTCCGCGAACTGCAGCTTCGGGTCGAAGTGGCTCCATAAAGGTTCCTCCGAACTCGGTGAATCAGTCAAATTGGTATTTGACTGGTGTTAATTTTCGGCTCGATCCGCTAAGCTGCGGCGTCCATTGGAGGCCCCGCATGTCTGCTCGAGTCCTGTCCTGCATTCCGACCCCGTTGACCGCCGCGATCGCCGCACTGGGTGCGATCGCCGCCTCGGCCGCGATGGCCGCAACACCGGCGGCCGAGGTCAAGCCCGGCGCAAAGGCCGCGGCGAAGTCGGAGGCCCCTGCGCAGGCGCCGGGATACGCGCTCTTCGGCGCGAAGCCGGTCGAGTTCGAGCGCACCGGCGGAAAGATCGTCGGCATCTACGTGCCCAACTGGGAGCCGGTCGAGCTGATCGAGCGCGTGCCGCCGCAAAACCTGACCCACGTGCTCTACGCCTTCCTGCGCCTGTGCGGCCCGGGCCAGCTGGAGAAGGACGCCGCCAAGTGCGTCGGCAAGAAGGACTTCGAAATCGGCACCGGCCCGATCGACACGCGTTTCAACGACGCATTCCAACGCTACAAGCAGCGCGCGCCGCATCTGAAGATCGTCGCCTCGGTGGGCGGCTGGGGCGGGTCGGATCCGATCTTCCACCTGGTCGGCGATTCGGCGAAGCGCGCGGTGTTCGCGGCTTCGGCGCAGCAGTTCCTCCGCGATCATCCGGCCTTCGACGGCATCGACATCGACTGGGAGCATCCCGGCAACAACGGCGCGGCCAACGGCGTGCAGCTCGGCAGTCCGCAGGATGGCCAGTCCTACGCGGAACTGATGGCCGACCTGCGCAAGGCGCTGGACGCGCTGACCGCGGAGACGGGCCGTCCCTATCTGCTGACCACTGCCGTGAATCCGATGGACTCGATCGTCGGCAAGATCAACTTCAAGGACGCGTCCAAGCCGCTCGATCTCATCTTCATGATGACTTACGACTTCTACGGCATGTGGTCGCCGGTGGCGGGGCATCACACGACGCTGCGCTCGTCGTCGCCGCAGGCGGACGACAGCCTGGAGCGCGCGGTGGCCAACCTGGAGAAGGCCGGCGTGCCGCGCTCGAAGCTGGTGGCCGGCGTCGCGATGTATGGCCGCGGCTTCACCGGCGTGAGCGAGACCAAGGCTGGCGCCGCGAAGACCGGCGCGTACCCGGGCGGCGAGGGCGCGCAGGGCTATCGCGAGATCGCCGGCCGCATCCTCGATGCGAAGGGCAAGGGCCGCGCAGGCTACCAGTCCGTCTGGGACCCGGTGACGCAGTCGTGGTCGCTGTTCAATCCGACGCAGAAGCTCTGGATGGGCTATGACGATCCGCGTGCCGTGCTTGTTAAGGGGCGCTTCGTGCGCGACCAGGGCCTGGCGGGCGTCTTCGCCTGGGAGCTGAGCCAGGACAACGGCGACTTGCTGAACGCGATGAACCGGGGCGTCGGCAACGTGCCGCTGGCGACGCAGAAAGAACCTCGCCGGTAACTCGCGCGCCGTTCCTCCGGGCCTACGATCGCGGCCATGACTGCCTCCACCGCTCCTGATTCCGCGACGACGACCGCCGCGCCCGCGCGCCTGCGCATCGCCCTGATCGCCCACGACGGCAAGAAGGACGAGATGGTGATGCTCGCCACCGAGTTCGCCGGCTTCCTCGGCGGCTGCGACTTGGTGGCGACCGGCACGACCGGCTCGCGCCTGACGGCCGAGGTCGGCCTGACGGTCGAGCGGATGCTGTCCGGGCCGCACGGCGGCGACCTGCAGATCGGCGCCCGGCTGGCAGTCGGGCTGGTCGACGCGGTCGTGTTCCTGCGCGACCCGATGACGCCGCAGCCGCATGAACCGGACATCAACGCGCTGGTCCGCGCCTGCGACGTCCACAACGTCGCCTGCGCCACCAACGTCACCAGCGGGCGGCTGATGCTGCGCTCGCTGCAGGTGCTCGGCACGGGCGGCGGCCGGGAGTAGAGTCATCTGTCGACGCCGGAGTCCGACGCTGGCCCCGGTCAACGACAGAAGGAGACTCCGATGCAACGACGTTCCCTGATCGCCACGGCGGCGGCTCTCCCCGCGTTATCCGCATTTGCGGCGCTGCCGGCCCACGCACAGACCCGTCCGCCAATGATCGCAGCCGAGCAGTACTTTTTCATCTTCCTCGAGACCGGCAAGCCGGTCCCCGACGACAAGGCGGCCGTTGCTGCGATGCAGGCCGGGCACCTGGAGAACTTCAAGCGGCTCTTCGCCGACGAGAAGCTCTTCGCGGCCGGACCGATGCGCGACCCCTTGAAGCAGAAGCGCGGCATCGTCGTGGTCAAGGCCCCCAACCGGCAGATCCTGCTGAGCTACTTCGAGCCCGACCAGTACGTCCGTGAGGGCTACATGGTCGTCAACGCCCAGCCCGCCACGGTGCACCAGGCGCTGAACCACACCGGCATCGATCCCAACGGCATCGAGGAGCACCGCATCGTGCTGTTCAGCCGCGCGCAGGAGCAGGACAAGGACGCGGTCCCGATCTTCCTGCAGCGGGCGCTCGACCAGGGCGTCATCGGCGCCTGGTACTCGCTGGAGGACGGGCCCATCGGCGAGGTCGTGTTCTCGCGCGGCACCGACGAGACGGCGCTGCGCAAGACCATGGCCGAATACCCCGGACTCTCCGATCAGCGCGTGACGATGAAGATCTGGGGGCAGTGGCTGGGGAAGGGCGTGCTGCGATAGGTCCTGCGTTGGACCGAGCAGGTCGGCGGGAGCCGGGGCACCCCCGGGCTCATACGCTCGCAGGCTCCGCTAAATCGCCCGGGGGCACCCCGGCTCCCGCCGACCAGGACACCGAGGCGTTCGGGCTCTGGTTAGCGGGCCAGCGGCAACGGATAACTCGCCAGGCTCGCATGGCCCGACGTCGACACCGCCTGCACGCCAAAGATCAGGTTGTCCTTGGACAGCGGCAGCGTGACCGTCGTGACCTTGCCGACGTCCTTCGCGCCCTCCCACGCCTGCGATTCGCTGCGGCGCCAGACGACGCGGTAACCCGCCAGTTCCGGATCGACGTTCGCGGTCCACAGCAGCGTCGTGTCGTTGGTCAGCTCGCGTGCGTCGATGCGCGCGCCCTTCACCGGCGATGGCGCCCAGGCCAGCGTCGCCACTCCCGCGAGGTTGACCCGCGCCACGTCGGCCACGTAGCCGAAGTCGACGAACTCCGGCAGGTCGCCGTAGACGACGCCGTTCTCGGTGCGCAGGTTCTGGTGCTGGTGGCGGAAGTCCTCGAAGGGCTCGGAGAAGCGCACCGCCGCGTAGCCGCGTTCCAGGAAGGGCAGGTGATCGCCGCCGCGCAGGTAGCGGTCGCGGCGCTGGATCAGGTCGATGCGGAAGCCCGGCAGGTAGCGCTCGCCCTCAGCCTTCAGGTGGCGGCCGAACTGCTGCGTCGGCAGCTCCTCGCCGCCACCGGCCACCGCCAGCGGTTGCAGCTGCGCGCGGATCGCCGCGTTGGTCTTGACCTCGTCCTCGTTGGCCGGGCTGTTGGCGTTCGCGTTGACCAGCAGGCGCAGCAGCGGATCGAAGCCGTCGGCGAACAGGCGCAGCCGCTTGGGATCGTGCTCGCCCTTGTCGCCGCGCGAACTGCCGACGATGTCGTTGGTGATCATGCCTTCGACGTTCAACCCCTGCGCGCGGGCGCGCCGGGCCCAGTGGCGGGCGCCGAGCAGGCCCTGCTCCTCGCCCGGAACCGCCATGAACACGAGCGTCGCGTCGAAGCGCTGCTTGGCCGCCGCGCAGGCCATCTCCATGACGGCCGCCGTGCCGGAGGCATCGTCGTTGGCGCCGGGCGCCTCGCCCTGCGCGTCCATCACGTCGCTGTTGCGCGAGTCGTAATGCCCGCTCACCACGAGGATGCGCTCGCGCGGCGTGCCCGCCGACGCGCCGGGCAGCGTGGCCACGACGTTCACCAACTCCGTCGGCGCCGAGAGTCGATTGCCCGCCGGCTCGATGAACGCGTCCATCGTGACCTGCAGCCGGCCGCCGGCCTTCGCGCCGCAGTCCTTCAGCTGGCGCTCGATCCAGCGCCGCGCGGCGCCGATGCCGCGCGTGTCGCTCTTCGTGTCCGACGCCGTGTGGCGCGTGCCGAAGGCGGCCAGCTTGCGGATGGTCTGCTCGATGCGCTCGGCGGAGATGTCCGCGAGCAGCGGCGCCACGCGCGGATCCAGCGGCGGCGCCGCGGTCTCCGAGGCGGCGCGCGCCGTCGCCGACGCCGGACCCGAGGCCGGCGTGGTCTGTGCGATGGCGGAAGCAGCGATCAGCGCCCAGACAGCGGCGGCGGTGGGGATCAGGCGGCGGCGATGGAGGGTCATGGGCTCAGTCGATCAGGCGAGGTGTTGCTTGAGGAAGTCCAGGGTGCGCGACCAGGCCAGCTCGGCGGCGGCCTCGTCGTAGACCTCGGGGCGGGTCTTGTTGGAGAACGCGTGGTCCGCGACGTAGCGGTGGATGACCGGCTGCTTGCCGGCCGACTTCATCCGGGCCTCCAGGGCGTCGACCTTCTCGGGCGTGCACCAGTCGTCGCGCGTCGCGAAGTGGCCGAGGAAGGGCGGTTCGATCTTGGCCGGGTCGGCGAACTCGGCCGGCGGAATGCCGTAGTAGCAGACCGCCGCCTGCAGGTCCTTGAGGTTCACGCCGGCGAGGATGGTCAGCGCGCCGCCCATGCAGTAGCCCATGACGCCGACCTGGCCGCAGCCGAGGTGCTCGCGCAGGTGCGTCAGCGCGCCCTGCAGGTCCTGCGTGGTGGCGTCGACGAAGTCCAGGCCGTCCATCATGTGGCTGGCCTCGTCCGCGTCGGCGGCGATGCGGCCGCGGTAGAGGTCGGGCGCCAGCGTCGTGATGCCGGCGGAGGCCAGGCGCTCGGCGATGTCCTTGATGTGGGGTTTGAGGCCCCACCATTCCTGGATGAGGATCATGCCCGGCGCGCCGTCGCCGGCGCTGGCGAGGTAGCCGGCGGTGGTGCCGCCGTCGGGGCGTTCGTAGTCGATCATCTGTCCCATTTGGAACTCCCAGTGCCGAAAGAGGAAGAAGCGAAGGATGAGGAAGAATCGTCCCCCTCGAAGAACATCACCGGCGACCCCTGCGGGCGGTCGCATCCTGAGGGAGGAACCCGTGAGTCTGCACGAGCAGTTGTACCAATGGACGGCCCGCCAGGGCCTGGATGCGACCAGCGCACGGCGCTTGCGGGCGCTCAGCGGCGTCGATGATCCGCCGGGCGATCCGTGGACGCCGCTGCGGCGCGGCGCGGGCGCGCTGGCGGCAGGGTTGATCGGGTTCGGGTTGATCCTGTGGGTCGCGGCAAACTGGGACGACTTCGGGCGCGTCATGCGCTTCGGGCTGCTGCAGGCGGTGCTCGCCGTTTGCCTGATCGCGGCGGCGACGCTGCGACCGTGGCGCGCGCCGCTGGCGATGGTGGCCTTCCTGACGCTGGGCGGCCTGCTGGCCTTCTTCGGGCAGACCTACCAGACGGGCGCCGATCCCTGGCAGCTCTTCGCGCTCTGGGCCGCGCTCGGACTGCCGATCGCGTGGGCGTCGCGCTCGGACCTGACGTGGACGCCATGGGCGCTTGTGGTCGCGACCGGCATCGGCTTGTGGATGGAGACCTTCGGCGGGCACTCGTGGCGCTTTGATGCATCCACGGTGCCGGTGCACGCCATCGGCTTCGTCGCGTACGGCCTGCTGTGCGCCAGGCTCGCGCTGCGACCGGATCCGCTCGCGCAGCCCTGGGCATGGCGCTTGGCGGTGCTGGCGTCGGTGATCGCGATCTCGGGGACAGCGCTGGGCGGGCTGTTCGCGAGGGACGTGGCGCCGCAGTACTTCCTGGGCCTCGGCGTGATGGGCGTGGGGCTCGTGCTGGCGTGGCGACGCGGCGAGGTCTATGCGATGAGCGCGCTGGCGTTGGCGGTCGACACGCTGCTGGTCGTCGGGCTGGCACGCTTGATCATCGACGCCAAGGGCGATATCGGCGGCGTCTTCCTCATCGGCCTGGTGGCTTGCGCACTACTTGCGGTGAGCGTCAGCCTGATCATGCGGCGCGTACGCGCGTTGGAGGCGCGTGCATGAGCGGCGCTGACTGGATCGCGCAAGCGCGCGCAGAGGGGCTGGTGCCCGCCGGGACCGATGTGCCGGAGCGGCCCTGGCCGGTGGTGCTGCTGACGGCGCTCGGCGCCTGGCTGGCAGTGCCGCCGTTCCTCTTCCTGTTCGCGATGCTGTTCGGGGGCGACTGGGATCGCGGCCCGATGCCGTACATCGAAGGCATCGCCTTGATCGCGCTGTCCGTCGTGCTGTTGCGGGCGCGGGCCATTCCGCTGTTCCTGGAGCAGGCGGCGGTGCCGCTACTGCCGACGGGGCTCGTGTGCCTCGGCTACGGGCTGCAGCGGGATCTCTCGCACGCCGGCGCGGCGTGGATCGGCCTGGCCATCGGCGCGGCGCTGATCGTGCTGCTCAAGCAGGGCTGGCTGCGCGGACTGCTCGGCGTCGGGATGGCGGCGTTGGCGGGCTACCTCGGGCACCTGTGGATCGAGGGCATCGCGCCGAGGGCCTGGTACGAATGGGACGGCGGACTGTCTCTGATGGCCGCTGCGATGCTGCTGGCGGAAGGCGGGTTGCTGTGGCTGCTGCAAACCCGGTTGGGTCGTGATGCCCGCACCGCGTCTGCCGCAGCGGCGCTCGAATCGGCGCTGAGCGGCTGGTGGGTCGCCGTGCTGGTGATGCACGCGGTGGCCGCGGGTTGGTCGTTCACACCCGTCGGTGCGTTCTCAAGTGGCGACATGTTGCGTGGCCTCACCCGGGAATTGACGAGCACCCATGTGTTCCTTGTGGGGGCGAGCCGTGCCCTGTCGGCGCTGCTCGCGCTCGCTGGCGCGATGTGGCTGCTGCGCCGCTGGCGGCCCACGGGCGCCGCGCGACTGCTGCCGCCGGTGCTGCTGATGGCGGCGCTCTCGGCGCTGATGCCGGCGCTCGGCGGGATCCTGCTGGTGCTGGCGTTGATGGCGTCGACGCGACGCTGGCGCCTGGCCGCGCTCGCCGGCGCGGCAGCGGTGTGGGCGATCGGGGCGCTGTACTACGAGTGGCAACTGCCGCTCGCCCACAAGTCCCTCGCGCTGGTGGCCGCCGGCGCGGCGCTCGCCGCATGGGTCCGCTGGCTGGCGTGGCATCCGGCGGCGCCTTTGTCCGATGGCGAGGCGCGACCGGCGCTCGCGCTGCGTGGCGCTGCAGCGGTGCTGCTCGGCGCGGGCGTGCTGTCGCTCGTGCTGGTGAACGTCCTGATCGCCAGTCGGGAGCAGCTCATCGCCAATGGCCGCCCGGTCTTCGTGAAGCTGGCGCCGGTCGATCCGCGTTCGCTGATGCAGGGAGACTACATGCAGTTGAGCTACGACCTGCCCGGGGTGAGCTGGAGCCGCACGTTGGGGAATGTCACATGGACCCGGCTATCGCGGGAGAAGGATCCGCTGTGGGGGCATCGTCTGCAGATCGCGGCGACGGTCGATGCTCGCGGCGTCGTGCAGTCTGCGCGGATGCTCGAACCAGGCGAGGCCTCTCCAGCCGGAGCGCAACTGCTGGAGCTCACGCCCAAGGACGGTCGATGGACCTTCGTGTCCGACGCCTGGTTCTTCAAGGAAGGCGAGGCCGAGCGCTGGCAGCCGGCGAAGTACGGCGAGTTCCGCGTGACCCCCGAAGGCAAGGGCCTGCTGGTGCGGGTGGTGGGGGAGGATCTGAAGCCGTTGTGAGCGTCAGTTCGCAGCCGGGTTCCAGCCGTCGATGGCGATCTGATAGTGGGTCGATCTTCCCGCGCCAAAGCGCCGCAGACATCCGAGTGCTTCCAACTCCAGCAGTTCCCGGGATGCGGTGGCGCGCGAGGTCTCGCCGATCTGCTCGTACTTGCGCGTGCTCATTCCGCCTTCGATCCCGGCGGGACCCGCATCGATCAGTGTGTTCAGCACGGCGCGTTGCCGCGGCCCGATGTCGTGGCCTCCGTGCTCTGCCCAGAAGCGAGACTTGGCCAATCTGCCGTCGATCGCCTGCTTCGCGCATTCGCACGATGCGCGCACCTGCTCAAGAAACCAGACGACCCAGGCTTTGACCGGCGCTTCACCGTGCTGCGTCGCCCGGAGCCCCTCGTAGTACTCGCTGCGCTTTTCGAGCAGACGCTCCGACGTTCGGATCAGACGCGTGGCGGTCCCGATTTGCCTGGCCATCAGCAGATCGATCAGCGCTCGGCCTGCCCGGCCGTTGCCGTCCTCGAAGGGATGGATGGTTTCGAACCACAGGTGTGCCACGCCCGCGACCACGAGCGGATCCATCGTCTTCGGCGCGTTGAACCATTCGATGAAATCTCGCATCTGTGCCGGCACGTGCTCCGGTGGCGGTGCGGTGAAGTGGACTGTCCGATTCCCAGGAGGTCCGCTCACGATGTCCATGCCGTCGAGACGGTATTGCCCCGTCAGGACCGGTTTGGCGTCGAGGCAGCCGCGTGGGAACAGGGTCGATTGCCAAAGACAGAGCCGCTCTTCGCTGATCGGTTCGTCGGCGCGGCAGACGGCGTCGTCCATGACGTCGAGCAAGCCCTCCACAGGGGGTGGGGAGGGCGCCCACAGTGGCTTGTTCCGCCGCACACGGTGTTCGACGGAGTCACGCAGCGATCGCTGGTCGTAGCGCTCGCCTTCGATCAAGGCCGTCGCCAGTGCGTTCCCGCTCCAGCCGTCGATTTCCAGCAGGAGTCGATCTGCCGGTGAAACGGCCGAGAGCGCGCCTTCCACCGCACCCACCGCCCGCCAGGTACGCGAGACGATCGGGCTGAGAATCGCCTCGAATTCTGAGTCGATCTGATCGGGGAATCGCCTCATCCAGGGGTCACTCCGCCAGCCCCTCCGGCTCGCCACCATCCACCATCAGGTCGATCAGTTCCTTCAGGAACGCCAGGGCTTCCTCGGAGGTGGCAAAGTAGTACTCCCCGCCGAGGTCGGCGGCGTCGCCATCCGGGCCGACGTGGACGACGGACCAGCCTTCCGCGCCGCCCCCGATCGCGCAGATCCCGAAGCTGCCGGGTGTCAGGTCTCTCGCAGACCCGGCGGTGACGAAGATGTCCTTGCCCCGATGGGCGAAATAGCGTTTGAGCACGAGGAGTTGGAATGAAGGCAATCTGGAACGGCGAAGTCATCGCCGAGAGCGACGACACCGTGGTGGTCGAGGGAAATCATTACTTCCCCGTCACCTCGCTGAAGCGCGAGTTCACCACGTTCAGCAATCACCGCACGTCCTGCCCGTGGAAGGGCCAGGCGCACTACTTTAGCCTGATGGTCCACGGCGACATGAACCCGGACGCCGTCTGGTATTACCCGGAACCCTCCGAGGCCGCCGCCGAGATCAAGGATCGCGTCGCCTTCTGGAAGGGCGTCCAGATCACCGAGTGAGCGCCTTCGGCCACAGCACCCACAGCCGCAGCGGCTGCTTCATGCGGCCGGCCTGCGCCTCGGCGGCTTCGCCCCAGCCCCAGAAGTAGTCCGCCCGCACCGCGCCGACGATCGCCGCGCCGGTGTCCTGCGCCATCACGAGCCGCCGCATCGGCGTCGTCGACAGCGGTTCGGTCGTGTCCAGCCACACCGGCGTGCCGTAGGGGATGCTGGCCTTGTCCACCGCGATCGAGCGCCCCGGCGTCAGGGGCACGCCCTGACCCCCGCGCGGACCCACCGCCAGATCGGGCAACGGCTCTTCGCGGAAGAAGACATAGCGCGGGTTCGCCCACATCGCCTCCTTGAGCCGCTGCGGATTGCGCCGTCCCCAGTCCTTGATGCCCGGCCACGACGCCTCCGTGGTCCGCAGCTCACCCTGGGCGATCAGCCACTGACCCATCGAGCGGTACGGCTGCTCGTTGTGCGCCGCGAAGGACAGCCGCACCCAACGGCTGGAGCCGTCGCGCTCGGTCACCCGCAGCCGGCCGCTGCCCTGGATCTGCATCACCAGCGCATCCAGCGGGTCCTGCACCCAGGCCAGGCTGAGCCGCGACAGCGACGCGTTGCTCTCGATCTGCTGACGGGTGTCGTAAGGCTTGCGCTGTGCCAGGTCTTGCGGCGGCGCCAGCAGCGGCACGCGGAACTCGCCCTGCGACTGGCGCCGCGCCGCGAGCTCCGGCTCGTAGTAACCGGTCGCCACGCCTTCGCGCTGGCCCTCGGGCGATTCGACGCGATACGGTTGCAGCCGCTTCATCAACCAGACCATCGCGTCCCAGTCGTCGCCCGGCTTGAAGCCGCGAGCCTGCGCGCAGATCGCGGCCCAGCCCGGCATCGGCTTCTCGCAGCCGCGCAGCATCGCGGGCCACCATTCCAGCGCGCGGTCCTGGCCCCAGCCGGGCAGCTCGTTCCACGCCGCGGCGACCCATCGGGCGCGTTCGCGTTGCAGCACGTGCCGACCGGCGGTGTCGTCCTCGCCGTTGAGCAGCTTCTCGGGATCGATCGGCAAGCCCGCCGCGGACGCCACGGGCGCCAGGAAGCCGATGAAAAGGGTGGTGACAAGGGCGGTGACAACGGCAGCGGAGGCCGCGCCCAGCGCGCCTAGAATCGCCAGCGCCGCGCTCCAGCGGCGAGTTCTGCTACGGATCGGACCACGAATCATGGGCGTGATTTTGCTGGAGGCGCTCGGCGCCCTCGCGCTGCTCGTCTTCATCGTCTGGTGGACGATGTTCTCCGGCCGCAAGGGCGGCGAACGGCCCGACGACCGCGACGCCGCCTGAGCGGCCCGGCGTTCAGGCGCCAGCCCTCGAGCGTCAGCGTGTGAGCCTCAGCCCTTCGGCGGCACGAGGAAGCTCAGCGGCTGGTGGCGCATGCGCGTCCAGATCGCCGCGCGCACGCGCTTCTGGTCCGCGAGCCGGATCCCGCGCGAGCGCAACGCCACCTTGAACGCGAGGTAGAAGCTGACGCCCACGTTCAGCACGCCGGTGCCCAGGATGCTGATCACGCAGAGCCAGAACGGCCAGTGCTTGAGCACGTCCAGCCCCAGCGCCCCGGCTGCGGCGGCCAGCTGACCGGTCGACAGCGTCACGTGCCGGACCTCGATCGGCAGACCGAAGAACCCCAGCAGCGCCGGCACCAGCCCGAGCATCAGGCCCAGGCTGATGTTGGCCGTCAGCCCCGAGATGTTGTCGCGCCACCAGCGCGACCAGCGTCCCGCCCGGTTCGCGCCCAGCCGCGCGACGATGCGCGGGTTCCACGCGATCGCGCTGTCCAGCCGATGGAAGACGAACCAGTTCTCGACCCAGCCCGCGATCAGGCTGGACGCGAACAGCAGCACGCCGGTGAAGGCCGCGAAGAACAGCGACGGCCCCAGCACGGTCAGCGAATGCAGCACGTGCTCGGCTTCCTTCACGCCCACCAGCGGTTTGCCGAAGCTCAGCCAGGCCGCCAGTTGCACGACGAGCACCATCGGCGCCGCCAGCGCGAGGTTGCCGATGATCCCCGCCGTCTGCGAGCGGAACAGGTGCGCCACCTCGTCGACGAAGGCCTGCAGGCCGGTGTCGCTGTCGATGTGGCGGAGCTTGTCGGCCAGGGCGGGCGCCGTCATCGCCGGCTGCTTGGTCGCGACGGTCCAGTGCAGCAGCAGGATGAGCACGAAGCTGGCCGCGTAGTTCACGCCCGCCCAGAACCCGCCCCAGAACGCGGACAGGCCCACCGCCATGATCGCGAACTTCATGAAGGTCGTGCCCGCGATCACCAGCCCGCCGCCCCCGGCGCGGCGCAGCATGTCGCCGTACTCCTCGCGGTTGCGGGTGATGTAGTGCTCGCCGGTTTCGGCGCTGCGTTCGGCGACCTTGCGCGCCAGCAGCGAGTAGTGCCGCGCGAACAGCGTCCGGATGCTGCGTCGATCGTGCACGACGGCCACCAGGCTCGCCACCAGCCGCAGCAGCTCGCGCTCGGGGTGATCCGCCAGCAGCACCGCGAGCAGGTCCTCGACGCGGCGCAGCCGCGCCTGCATCTGCTCGACGCCGAACATCAGGTCCACCGAGACGCCGTGTTCCTCCAGGTGATCCGGCACGGAACGCACCGCCGCCCGGCATTCATCGAGCAGCCCGCGCAGGTATTGCAGCCTGCCGGGCAGCGTGGCGCGGTCGTGCTCGACCAGCGCGTGCTCGACCTGCTCCCAGGCGGTCGCGAGGTTGCGGAACGGGCGCTTGGCCAGCCGCTGCGGATCCATGCGCACGCGCAGCGCGCCGGACAGGCCGGCCGAGCGCACCGAGCTCACCAGCACCGTGATCGCGGCGCGCATCTCCTCGCGCCAGTCGCCCTCGGGCGCGCCGGCGAAGAGCAGGCCCAGGCGCTCCAGCAGTTCGTCGTCGACGGCGTTGATCCACTGCTCATCGGCCTCGTGCGGAAACAGCAGCTCGAAGAGTTCGGACAGGTCCCGGGTGTCCGCGCTCAGCGGCAGCAGACGCCGGCGCAGGCGGCCGAGGAACTCGTTCCACAACGCCATCCGCGGCGCGAAGCCGACCTCGGCGAACAGGCTGATCGCGTCGACGTCGGCCCAGACGCTGGCGATGACCTCGGCGAAGGCTTTCGCGTGATCGGGATGGCGCTCCAGCATGCGGAGCAGGTACTTGAGACGGCGGACCGGCAGCGGGGCGGAAGGCGCGGCGGCGAGCACGACGGCAGGCGCCGCGGGTGCCGGCTCGTCCCCGAGGGTCGACGGGGTCGCCGCGCCCGCGGCGGTGGCGGCAGGCGCTGGCGCCCGGTCGTCCTTGAGCGGCGCGTGCCGCAGCCATTCGATCAGTCGCACCAGCCAGAGGTTGCGCTCGGCCAGCGGTGCCTGCGGATGCGCCGCGTTGAGCAGCGCGGTGAGGTCCCAGCCCTGGCGACGGAACATCAATGCAGGGAGCCGGAGTCGGCCAGCAGGAACTCGGGCACGTCGGCGTGGAAGACCTCGGCCTTGTCCGTGACGCACAGGAAGCGGCCGCTCATCGTGCCGTGGCGGGTCGCGATCTGCGCCCAGGAGCTGTACTGGAAGCGTTCGCCCGGCTGCAGCAGCGGCTGGTGGCCGACGACGGCCAGCCCGTGCACTTCCTGCTCCTTGCCGTTGCCGTCGACGATGGTCCAGTGGCGGCCGATGAGTTGGGCGGTGACGTCGCCCCGGTTCTCGATCGTCACGGTATAGCCGTACGCGAACTCGTTGCGATCCGGGAAGGTCTGATCGGCGAGCGGCTCGACGGCCACGCTGCAGTGGAAATGCGGATGTGCCATCGGCGGATTCTAGGCGCCGCCTCGGCTATGCTGGCTATCGCACAGAGCACAAGCAGGACCCGCTCGAACGGACCACCCCACGCGGCCGGCACGCACCGGACGCCATCCGTCATGGAGACAAGGGCAGGACACCCGCCGGCATCCCCCCGGCCCAATCGACGTCAGGCCATGGCGCGCGGCTGCGCGTTGGCCGGCGGCGTGGCCGCGGGCGTCAGGTTCGGGCTGGTGGCCGCGAACTCGGCGATGGCGGCGCCGTCCGGGCCCGCGGCACCCGCGGTGCCGGGGGCCGGCGCCACGGGACCGCTGATGCTGCGCAGCGCCGCGCAGGCCGGCGCGCCGGCCAAGTACGCGTCGGGCGACCCGCAGCGCCCCGGTCTGTGCGGCGAGATCGCCGAGGCCGTGATGCGGACCGATCCGGACCTGCGCATCGAGGGCCTGACCCAGCAGGTGCCGCTGCGCCGCCTCGAGCTGATGCTGAGCAACGGCGACCTCGACGTGTTCTTCTGCCTGCTCAAGTCCGAGCACCGCCATGCGCTGATGCGCTACCTGCCGGTGCCGCTGTACCGCATCTCGCATGTGCTGGCGATGCGCGCCGGCGAGGAACGCGCGCCCGGCAGCTGGGACGAGTTGCGCGCCTTCTCGCGGCGCCAGCCGCTGCTGCTGGCCCAGGGGACCAAGCTGGCCGCCACCTTGCAGGAGGCCGACGTGTCCTTCATCGAATCCGCGCGCAGCGACAAGGAAGCGCTGCAGATGCTCGTGCGCGGCCGCGCCGGCGGGGTCTACGGCCAGGACTTCAACCTGCGCCAGGCGGCGCGCGGCGAGGGCCTGGCGTCGCGCGTGCGCATCGGGCCTCACGTCTTCGAGGAGGAAACCCAGTACGTCGTGGTCTCGCGCCAGCTGCCCGAGGCGGTGGTGGAGCGCCTGACCGACCGCCTGCGCCAGCTCAGCGCGTCCGGGGAGATCGCGCGGCTGGCCGAACGCTACCGCTGAGCGCCGTCGTCGAGCGCCATCGACGGGTGTCATGGCCGGGCGGCGCCCGCTCGCGCGCCGGCCTTTCTACAATCGTCGACTTTCCCCGCCAGCGGCTCCGCGCCCGCCCCGCCATGAACCCGCCCACCTATCGCATCGCCCCCAGCATCCTGTCCGCCGATTTCGCCAATCTCGGCGAGGAAGTCCGCAACGTGCTGGCCGCCGGCGCGGACTGGATCCACTTCGACGTGATGGACAACCATTACGTGCCCAACCTGACCTTCGGCCCGATGGTCTGCGAGGCGCTGAAGAAACACGCCGTGAAGCCCGACGGCACGCCGGCGCCGATCGACGTCCACCTGATGGTGCAGCCGGTGGACAGCCTGGCGCAGGCCTTCTGCCGCGCGGGCGCCAACCTGGTGAGCTTCCACCCCGAGGCCAGCGCGCACGTCGACCGCACGATCCAGCTGATCAAGTCCGAAGGCGCGCAGGCGGGCCTGGTGTTCAACCCGGCCACGCCGCTGGACGTGCTGGAGTGGGTCATCGACAAGGTCGACCTGGTGCTGATCATGAGCGTCAACCCCGGCTTCGGCGGGCAGAGCTTCATCCCCGGCGCGCTGAAGAAGCTGCAGCAGGCCAAGGCCATGATCCTGGCCAGCGGCCGCGACATCCGCCTGGAGATCGACGGCGGCGTGAAGGTCGACAACATCCGCGAGATCGCCGCCGCGGGCGCGGACACCTTCGTGGCGGGCTCGGCGATCTTCGGCAAGCCCGACTACAAGGGCGTCATCGACGCGATGCGCGCCGAGCTGGCGCTCTGAACCCGGACGCGTCGACACGGTGACCCGACTGCTGCTGGTCTGCGCGGCCAACCTGTGCCGCTCGCCGATGGCCGAGGCGGTGCTGCGGCTGCGCGCCCCCGAGCTCGGCCTGACGGAGGTGCACTCGGCCGGCGTGTTCGCGTCGTCGCGCGCACACGCCGTCGACAAGCGCGCGCTGGCGGTGCTGGAGCAGCGCGGCTACGGCATGGACCGGCGCTGGCGCTCGCGCAAGGTGAAGCCCGAGGACTTCGACCGCTACGACCTGATCCTGGCGATGGACCGCCAGGTGCTGCGCGGCCTGCAGGCGATGCGGCCGCCGGCGGCGCAGGCGCAGCTCGGGCTGTTCCTGGCCGGCATGACGGGGCTGGGCCTGGACGAGGTACCGGATCCCTACTACGGCGCCGCCAGCGGTTTCGTGCAGGTGCTCGACCTGATCGAGGCGCGCGCCCACACCTGGCCGAGCGACCGCGCGCGGTTTCACCGCGACCCGGGCTAGGCGACAGCGTCGACGGGTTTGCCGACGGCGGCGGCGATCTCCTCGGCGCCGAAGCCCAGCGTCGTCATCGTCAACGCCAACTGCTGCTCGATGAAGGACCTCAACCCCGCGCCCGGGTCCGGGACGGCGTCGTGCAGCGCCCTGATCAAGCGGCAGGGCGTTCCGGAACCCGTACCGGTCACGGCGCTCAACAGCTGACGACGCCGCTGCGCGACCTCCGTCGGCTCAGGCGGCAACGGCTCGCGAAGCCCCGCGAAGCGGGGGCGCGGCACGGACCACAGGATGTTCAGGACCTGCTGCTGTTGCCAGTTGTCCGCGAGATCCCCCCAGGCCGACACGTTGCCTGCTGGGGGCGGGACCAGCAGTGTTTCCGCCTCCTCGACCGCCAGGTGGCCTTCCGCACACAGTTGAGCGATGCCCAGGAACCAGGCCGACGCGGGGGGACGTTTCGTCATCGAGGGCGTGGCTTGCCAGGCATCGGCCACGGGATGGGCGCTGCGTCCGTGGCCGGTCAATCGCAGGAGCTCGTCCCGCGTGACCACACCGCGCGACGCCGCCTCTCTCAGCGCGGAGAAATAGGCTCGCAGGCGCTTGTCGGCGCGCGCGTCGGCGCGCTCGAACAGGACGAGCGGCAGGGGCGTCGACGAGGAGGCGATCGGTGCGGATCCGAAGAAGAGTTCCAGGCCACGTTCGCGTTCGAGATGGCCGTCGGCCACCGCCCTCGTGGTGAACGCCAGCAGGGTCTCCAGGTCGAATTCCGGCGAGGTCAGCCGTGCCGTCAGCCCGTCGGAGGCCGCGTGCGGCTGCGTCAGCCGCGCGACCAGGCGATCCGTGGCCAGAAGACCATCGCGTTGCAGCTCCGTCAGGCCGTCCATGAAGACCTGCCGCACGTTGTCGTCCGCCACGGTGAGGGCGCGGACGAACGGGACTGTCGACTCGCTGCCTGCCGTCGTCAGCACGTCCGCCAAGGCGTCGCCGGTCATCCGCGGCGGGTCGGCGCGCAGGGCCTCGCCGACCGTGGCCCACCACGTCCGGATGGGTTCTTCGATCGCCATCGCACGCTTGAAGGCGTTCCGGGCCTCCCGGGCCGCGCGGGCGGCGTTGGTGAGGTCGGAGGCGTCGACGGCGCGAGGGGCCCTCGGCGTCGGTTCGGTCAAGGTCAAGCTCAGCAGGTCGCTCAGGTGGGTGAGCGTCTCCGTGGACAACGGGCCGAGCTCGCGCTGGTCCAGCAGATCCCCGATCCGGGCGCCCAGCAGATCGCTGATCTGGACGGGCGCGAGCTGATGCTGTCCCTGAGCGTCCGACCAGCTGATGCGACCCGCGGGGGGCGGGTTCGGGCCGTGTGCCTCCTGGACGCCGGTCCACCAGGCGTCGAGCTCGTCGGTCCAGGTGCCGGCGGCACGTCGTGCCTCGACCAGCGCTGCGACCCCGCCCAGCCCGACGCGACCCAGCAGGCGGTCGCCCACCTCGCGGTTCAGCAGCCAATCGGGCTCCGCCAGGGTGGCGACGGTGTCGGGCGGACTGTTCGCGATGGCCGCCAGGACCATCGGCGCGCTCAGGGCGGCGCGGTCGTTCAGCTGCTTCAGATCCCCGGCCTCCAAGGGGCGCCGATGGCCGTTCTCTGCCACCCAGGTCAGCCCATCGACCGACTGGAGCTCACAGCGTGCCGGCGGCAGGTCGACGGTCGTCCAGCGGGCGACGGTGCTGGGCGCGCGGCGTTGCTGCAGCATGCCGGCGTCGTGCAGGCTGTCCAGCAGGTGCGCCGCGACGAGCGTGGGGTCGGTGAGGCATTCCCAACCGATGCCGTCCGGGTGCTGTCGCAGCAGGCCATGGCGCGGCGGCGGCGGACCGAACTCCAACGACAGCAGGGCGGTGCAGTCCTCGACATCCCCGTCGGTGGGCCAGGCCCCCGCGCCGCGCGGCCTGAGCGTCTCGTTCATGCCGTCGGTGAAACGCGCGAGGTAGTCCTCCGCCATCACACGGGCCACCGCCCCGGGCGCGATGGACTCGGTCAGGGACCCGGCCACGCGCCGGACGAAGTTCTCGGAGTGCCGGCGGTAGGCGGAATCGTCCGCGGGCAGTTCCCAGCGCAGACCGAGTTCCTGATACAGCTTCGATTTCAATCCGGCGACGTAGTGCCGCTGCTCCAGGTGAGCCAGGTGGAAGTCGCGCTGGTACTTGATCTCGACGGCATCGGTGGCCGCCTGTTCGACGATGTGCTCGACCGTGGCGCGGAACTTCCCGCCCAGACCGGAGCGTTTCAGCTCGAGCTGGATCAGCGCGGACTGCACGGCGTTGAGCGCGCCGTTGGCACAGACCGGCAGCTCCGGCGCCAGCCGCTGCAGTTCCGTGCGCCGGCTCTCGAGGCGCATCGTCTCGTCGTGGAACAGCGGCACCAGCCGGTCCAGGGACTCGACCAGGGGACCATAGGACTTGATGACCTCGTAGGGCTTGACGCTCAGGGGATGCCCGTCGACGCCGATGTCGAACAGCTTGTTGCGCAGGGCCTCGAGGTGCGGGACGGCGCCGCGCAGGTCGCCGGCGCGGGCGAAGGCGATCAGATCGTCGATGTTGCGTTCGACGCGTTCGCGGAACGGCGGATAGTCCGCGTGTCGAAAGAACGCCTCGAAGGCGCCATGGCGCTGGGGGCTGTAGGTCCAATCGCCGTCCGACGTCGCATCGGCAGGTGCGGGCGGTGGCGGCTCGGCGTCGACGATCGGCGCCTCGGCGAGGAAGTTGGAAGAGTACAGATCGTGGATGACAGGCATGCGCGGTGAGTGTGCGAACAAACATGATCGATTCGTCGATTCGTCGATTCGTCGATTCGCGACGGCGGCGCGACGGGCGGCCCACTCGCCCCGGCGTCATCGGGCGAGGGTGTAGGTCAGCAAGTCGTCGAGCGACTCCGGGAGCTGTTCGTCGTCCGTCGCGCTGTCGATCTGCCGGGCGATTTCGTCCAGGATCTCGCCCACTTTCGCGGAGGCCGAGGAGGGACGGATGCGAAGCAGGGCCCTCGCTTCCTCCCGGCTGAAGGACAGCCGCCGCATCGCCCGGAGGGTCTCCGCCAGCAGCGCGATGAAGAGGTCCTCGGTGCGCGGCCCGTGCAGACGCTGCAGGGCCCCGGAGGCGCATCGGCCAGGGCCCTCGAGCAGCGCACGCAAGGTGTCGCGGCCGCGCGCCTTGTCGCCTCCCCAGGCAAACTTTCCGATGACCTCGACGGCCAGCAACGCGGCGAGGACGTGACCCTCATCGTTCGTATCGATGACCCGTGGAAATATCCCCTTCACGGGAGGGAGCAGGTCCGTGGCCAACTGTCTGGGCGAGCTGGTGCCCTTCATCAGCAGGCCTTGCAGATTGCGATGCTGGAACAGTCTGGTCAGCGAACAGTAGGTCCCCGTGGACTGGTAGAGGCGCGCGGCGATGCCCGACTTCTCCATGGCGGCATCGGTGAAAACCTCCCAGGTGCCGATCTCCAGCTCCCCCGTGCGGGCCCGGGTCGTCAGCGCATCCAGAAAGCGGCAGCACAGGGGCAGGTCCGCCTTCAGGAGGACGCATTCCAGCAGCGACTGTTGATCCTAGACCGTCATGGCGAGGATCTGCCGCAGACCGCCGGGATCCAGCTTCGGCGGCTTGGCGTCCAGTGCGCGGACGATGACCGCGAGACGCGCGTTGGCGGGCCAGTCGAAGGGCAGGCCTGTGAACAGATCGACGCGGCCCTGGGCAGCGAGCGCGTGCGCAATCCAGGCGAACTGCTCCGGGGTCCAGGCTTGCCTGGCCTGCCAATCGCTCAACAGCGGCGCCAGACCGGCGTCGTCGAACTGGTCGCACAACCAGGTGCAGGTGTCGGCGTCCCGCAGCAGGCGCGGATCGACGTGCGCGGCCAACGCCGATGGCGTGCTGGCCAGCCTGAGCGACCGCCTGGCCGCCGCGTTCAGCGGCGCGACGGTCAAGGTCGCCAGCCCGGGGAGGTCCGACGCGATCAGCGGCCGTGGCCGGCCGTCCTGGACGGCCCACGACAGCGCCCCGTTGACGAAGCACTGCACCGGCTCACCGCTGCCGTCGATCCATGAAGCGACCGGTTCGTGGCACGCCGCATGGACCACGTCGGCCTTCGACAGTTCTTCGAGGAACTGGAGGCCCACCAGGATCGGATCGTCCTGGAGCACGCAACTGCCGGCGTCCGCGTCCACGCGAACCAACGCGTCGTGCGTCGGCGTCACATTGAACTCGTGGAGCAGCGTCAGCGTCCCCGCGTCGATCTCGCCGATCGTGAGCGGCGCGTCCGCGCGGCACGCGCTGGCGTCGCGGAGGGCCTCCGTGCATCTCGCGAGATAGTCCTCCGCCAACGTCAATGCCAAGGCGGATGGCGTCAACACGCTGCCGAGTTGCTGGAGGCAACTCTCGATGGTCAGGGTGGGGAACGTGGCCTTGGCCATCGGATCGTTGGACGGACGCCAGGGCAGGCCCAGTGCGCCATACAGGCGCGTCTGCAGGCCCGCCACATGGTGCCGATGCATGCCCGGTGCCGCCCTCAACGCCCTGGCGTGACGCCGGTCGAGGACTTCGGCGGCGACCTGTTCGATGGTGAGTTCCATGAGCGTGCGGCATTTCCCTCGCAGGCCCCGTCTGTCCGGATCCAGGCGCGCGACGCTCTGCTGAAGGGCGACCACGGCACCGTTGCCGCACTCGACCAATTGCGGGGCGAGCTCGCGCAATGCGGTGATGCGCGTCTCCGGCGTCAGGCGAGGGTCGCCGATCAGGTGCACGAGGCGATCCAGGTACTGGGCGCCCTCGCCATAGACGTTGCCGGCGGCGTCACCGAAGTGGCGGTTGGCGCCTTTGCTGTCGACATCCAGCACATGGGCCTGGAATGTGACGAAGGCGTCGGCTTCGATCGACGCCGTGCCGACGATCGCCGCCAAGGCCGAGATGCGCGCCGACAGGCTGGACGCGAATCGATCGAAGCCGTTGCCGCGCGCGAACGCTTCAGGCGACTGCCGGGATCCGGGCTGGTACCACCAGGGGTCGTGCGCCCGTCCTTCGGCCGTGCTGGCGGTCACGGGCACCGCGGCGTCGAGCGCAGGGTCCTGGAGAAATGAGGACGTGAACGCGGCGATGAGTGGATGCATGGCGCGTGCAGTGGCACTGGGCGGGGGGAGCGTTCTGCGCGTCGGGGGCACGCTTGCCGGCAGAATTGCCGGCCAGGGCCCGCGTCGAGGCCATGCGGAGAGGTGATGACGGAACGATTGGCGCAAGGCCCGGACGGCCAATGGCGATGCAAGTGGTGCGAGGCGCCCGGCTTCGACATGTACCGCGACTACCACGACAACGAATGGGGCTACCCGGTCGACGAGGACCGGCGACTGTTCGAGAAGCTCTGCCTGGAGGGGTTCCAGTCGGGGTTGTCGTGGCGGACGATCCTCGCGAAGCGCGAGAACTTCCGGAAGGCCTTCAAGCAGTTCGAGATCGCCAGGGTCGCGAAGTTCGGCGAGGCCGACGTGGCGCGACTGCTCGCGGACGAGGGCATCGTGCGTCATCGCGGCAAGATCGAGGCGGCGATCCACAACGCGTCCCGCGCGCTCGAGCTTCAGAAGGACGCCGGCTCGCTGGCCGCGTTCTTCTGGCGCTTCGAGGATCCGGAGGAGGGCGGCGATGTGAGGGCGACGTCGGAGACGTCGATCCGACTGTCCAAGGAATTGAAGAAACGCGGCTGGAAGTTCGTCGGCCCGACGACGGTCTATGCGTTCATGCAGGCGATGGGGCTGATCAACGATCACGCGCCGGGGTGCATCGGACGCGATGCGGCGGCGCTGGCACGTCGGCGCTTCAACCCACCGCGCTGAGCTGGTGGGCGTCGCAGGGGTCAGGCCATGCCAGCCGCGTGGACGGCCGCGACGGTGGAGGTGCTGGCCTGCGGGGCACATGGAGCGCCTTGACGCCCTCGTCGTCCGTGAACCCGATCCGGGACATGTAGCAGCTCAGCGTGTTGGCCAGCTCGGCCCTCTGTCGGTCCAGGCCCGTTCGATCGGCACAGGCAATGAGCGGGGTGTGGGGAGTGGCCCGTTCGGGCCAGGCGGTGGCGCTGAAGACGGCCGTCGAGCGCCACAAGGGGTCAGGTCATGCGGGCCGATCAAAGAACCCTGCGGGCGCCGGAGGCGGTCGCTTTACGAGGCACATTGAGAGCACGGACGCGCTCAGCCTCTGTGAATTGCATGGATGTCATCAAGTCGCACAGCCGACTGGCCAGGGTGGCCTTGTTGAAGTCGATGAGCGGTTGCGATGGGTGTCGAAAAGACAGGCCCATGTTGAGCAGGACCCCGCTCGGCGCGTCGCCTTCGATCTCTAGCAGCGATCGGAACAGTGCTCTGCTGGCGGCTGTGACCGTGCGATCTCTCGCTATGGACTCTCCGGCGACGGTCTGAAGCGTGTCATGCGCAAGCTCGACGCGCCGCAATGTGTTCAGGCTGGTCAGCCAGGGGGGCTCGCTCGGTACCAGCAGCCGTCGAGCGTGTTCTACAGGGAGATGTCCGTCGCGGACGGCTGATGAGATGGTCCTCAGCCTGTCTCGCAAGTTGAGCTCCATGGGGTGGCGGTACGGAGACTCTTCCAGCAAGGGCCCGATGGGCGAAGCGAGATCGTAGAGCCGTTCCGCCTCGCGAGCTTCGAACGGAGAGGCGCCCGCTCCGGCGGGGAGGCGACACAGAGTCAGAAGATATTCATCGAAGTCATCGACGGGCTGTTGCATGGGCCACGATGCGCCCGGATCCACATCGTTGGGGGACGGAGGCGGCAGCAGGGAAGAGAGCTTGAAGGTGACGTGTTCGATGGGCATGACCACTGAGTTCATGCCGCGCCACAAACGTTCAAAGTTTGTTGCTCATGCGCCTCGTCGCGCTCAGTCCGCGTGGCCGGGAACCGGCTGCGCCGCGTGCACCGGATGCTCGGTCAAGCGCGTCTCCTCCACCTCCCGCGTATCCGGCCCCTTCCCGCTGAAGCGGTCCAGCGCCAGGTCGATCACCGGCGTGATGTAGAGCGTCACCGCCTGCGACAGGATCAGCCCGCCGATCCGTGCCAGGCCCAGCGACTGGCGCTTCAGCCCCGCCGCGCTGAGCCGGCGGGCGTGTCGAGGGGTCAGGTCATGCGTGTTGCGAAGCCCGTGGGAACGGCGGCGCCTTCTTGCGAGGGACAGTGCTGACCTGGCCGATCTCGGCCTCGGTGAATTGCATCTGGTACATGAAGTCGACCATACGACTGGCCAGGATGGCCCTCTGGCCGTCGAGAGGTGGCAGCCACGAGACTTTGTCGAACAGGGCCATGCTGAGTAGCACCTCGCTCGGCGAGTTCCCTTCGGTCTCGAGCAGCCCCCGTAACAGCGATTGGCTGGCGGCGGTCGCCGTCCCGTCGCTCAATACGGAAGCTCTTGTGAGGGTCTGAAGCGTGTCATGCGCCAGACGGATGCGCCACGATGTGTTCAAGCTGGTCAGCCACGAAGGTTCGCTCGGTACCAGGAGGCGTCGAGCGTGTTCTACGGGCAGATCCCCGTTGCGAACGGCAGCCGCGATCATCGCCACCCTGTCTTGCAGGACGAAGCTGTTGGGGGGCGGCTCGGACGCGTCCACGAATCGCTTGAGGGGCGAAGCAAGGTCGTAGATGTGTTCCGTCTGTAGAACTGCGGATGGCGAGCGGCTCGCGCCGGCGGGGAAGAATTTCAGATTCTGAAGATGTGCGGCAAAGGCCTGGTCTGTGGGCCACGACGCTGCCGACTGCGGATCGGGTGCGAGCGACGGAGGCGACAGGGAAGATGAGGTGGGGTTGGTGCGTTGGATTGACATGACAACTGAGTTGATGCCGATCCACAAATGTTCAAAGTTCGTTTTGCAGACGCCTCGTCTCGCGGTCAGTCCGCGTGGCCGGGAGCTGGCTGCGCCGGATGTTCCGTGAGTCGCGTGTGCTCCACCTCCCGCGTATCCGGCCCCTTACCGCTGAAGCGGTCCAGCGCCAGGTAGATCACCGGCGTGATGTAGAGCGTCACCGCCTGCGACAGGACCAGTCCGCCGACCACCGCCAGTCCCAGCGGCTGGCGCAGTTCCGCGCCGGCGCCCAGGCCCAGCGCGATCGGCAGCGCGCCCATCAGCGCGGCCAGCGTCGTCATCATGATCGGGCGGAAGCGCAGGATGCAGGCCTCGCGGATCGCCTGCTGCGGCGTCATGCCGCCATTGCGCTGTGCGTCGAGCGCGAAGTCGATCATCATGATCGCGTTCTTCTTGACGATGCCCACCAGCATCAGGATGCCGATGGTCGCGATGATCGTCAGCTCCATGCCCGCGAGCTGCAGCGTCAGCAGCGCGCCCACCGCCGCTGACGGCAGCCCCGCCAGGATGGTCAGCGGATGGATGTAGCTCTCGTAGAGCACGCCCAGCAGCACGTAGATCACCGCCACCGCCAGCACGATCAGCAGCAGCTGGCCGCCCTGCGAGTCCTTGAACACCGCCGCGTCGCCGCCGTAGCTGGTGATGATGGACGGCGGCAGGCCGATCTCCTTGGTGAACTGGTCGATCTTGCCCGTGGCCGTGCCCAGCGGCACGTCCGGCGCGAGGTTGAAGCTCAGGGTGATCGCCTGCAGCTGGCCCTGGTGGTTCACCGCCGTGGGGCCGAGCTCGCGCTTCACGCTCGCGAAGGCCGTCAGCGGCACCATCGTGTTGTTCTTGCCGCGCAGGTAGATCTTGTCGAAGGCGTCCTCGCTGAGGCGGTCGCTGTCGGTCGCTTCCATGATCACCTGGTAGGTGTTGCTCTCCGCGTAGATGCTGGAGACCTGGCGCTCGCCGAAGGCCGAATACAGCGCGTTGCGCAGGTCCTGCATCTGCACGCCCAGCAGCGTCGCGCGCTCGCGGTCGATCACGAGGTTGGCCTGCAGCCCGCGCAGCTGCGAGTCGCTGGTGACGTCGCGGAAGACCGGGTCGTTGCGCAGCTTGTCCTGCAGCTTCACGGCCCAGGTGTTGAGCTCGCCGGTACTGACCGACTGCAGCGTGAACTGGTAGCGGCTCTTGGACTGCCGCCCGCCGAGCTGCAGGTTCTGCACCGGCCGCAGATAGACCGCGATGCCGGGCACGCCGCGCAGCTTCTTGCGCAGCTGCTCCAGTACCTGCGGCATCGGGGGACGCTCGCCGCGCGACTTCAGGTTGATGAAGAGGCGCCCCGTGTTGACGTTGCCGCCGCCCCCGCCGCCGCCCACCGCGGCGGACACCGACGACACCGACGGATCGTCCTGCACGATCTGCGCGACGCGTTCCTGCAGCACCGTCATCGCGGCGAAGGAGATGTCCTCGGCCGCTTCGGTGCTGGCCTGGATCTGGCCGATGTCCTCTTCCGGGAAGAAGCCCTTGGGGATGACGATCCAGAGCCACGCGCTGGCGATGAAGGTGGCGAGTGCCACCACGCCCACGACCCAGCGGCGCGCCAGCGCCCAGTCCAGCGACGCGGTGTACTTGTTCAGCACCCAGCCGAAGCCGGCCTCGAACGTGCGGCCGAGCGCGTTCTCCTCGACCTCGTGATGGCTGCTGAGGAAGCGGCTGCACAGCATCGGCACCAGCGTCAGCGACACCCCCGCCGACACGCCGATCGCCAGCGACACGACGACCGCGAATTCGTGGAACAGCAGGCCGATGACGCCCGGCATGAAGAAGATCGGGATCAGCACCGCGATCAGCGAGATCGAGATCGACATGATGGTGAACGCCATCTCGCGCGCGCCGCGGATGGCGGCGTCGAAGGGCGCCATGCCGTCCTCGACGTGGCGGTAGATGTTCTCCAGCATCACGATCGCGTCGTCGACCACCAGGCCCACGGCCAGCGTGATCCCGAGCAGCGAGATGTTGTCCAGGCTGTAGCCCAGCGCGAACAGCAGCGTCACCGCGCCGATCAGCGAGATCGGCAGCGACAGCGTCGGGATCAGCGTCGCGACCATGCGGCGCAGGAACAGGAAGATCACCATCACGACCAGCGCCACCGTCAGCGCCAGCGTGAAGTAGACGTCGTGCAGGCCCTCGCGGATCGACACCGAGCGGTCGTTCAGCGTGCTCATCTGCACCGACGCCGGCAGCTGCGCGGCGAAGCGCGGCAGCATCGCCTTCACCGCGTCGACGACCTTCACCGTGTTGGCGTCGGGCTGGCGCTGCACGGCCAGCACGATGGAGCGCTCGCCGTTGAAGTTGGAGAAGGACTTGACGGTCTCGTAGCTGTCCTCGACGTCGGCGACCTCGCGCAGGAACACCGGCGCGCCGTTGCGCGTGGCCACGACGATGCCGCCGAAGGCGTTGGCGTCGCGCAGCTGCTTGTTGGCCTGGATGGTCAGCGTCTGGCGCGCGCCGTCCAACGTGCCGACCGGCGTGTTGGCGTTGGCGCCCTTGACGGCGGCCTGCAGCTCGTCGAGCGTGATGTTGCGCTGCTGGAGCAGCTCGTTGCGCGCCTTGATGCGCACCGCGAAGCGCTTCTGGCCGTAGATGGAGACCTGCGCCACGCCGTCGATCGTCGACAGGCTGGGGGTGATCAGGTTTTCGGCGTAGTCGTTGAGCTCGGACAGGTTGATCGACGGGGAGGTCAGCGCCACCAGCAGCACCGGCGCGTCGGCCGGGTTGACCTTGCGGTAGGACGGCGGCGTCGTCATCTCGACCGGCAGCGCCCGCAGCGAGCGGAACAGCGCAGCCTGCACGTCGACCGCGGCGGCGTCGATGTCGCGCGCGGAGTCGAACTCCAGCGTCAGCGAGCTGTTGCCCAGCGTGTTGGTCGAGGAGATCGTCGTGATGCCGGCGATCGTCGAGAACTGCTTCTCCAGTGGCAGCGCGACGGACGAGGCCATCGTCTCGGGGCTGGCGCCGGGGAGCGTGGCCTGCACGTTGATGACCGGCGTGTTGAAGCTGGGCAGCGCGGCGACCGGGATGCGGCTCCACGCGGCGATGCCGGCGACGACCAGCGCGACGTTCAGCAGCACGGTCATGACCGGCCGGCGGATGAAGAGTTCGGTGAGATTCATGGCAGCTTCCGCGTGGGCTGAAGGCGTCGGGACGTCAGGGGCGTCGAAGGCGGGGGCCGGATGGCCGGATCAGGGCGCGGCGACGTCGGCACCGGAGGCGCCACCGCCCGCGGCGGCCGAGGCCGCGGCCAGACGCGCGGCGGCGGCTGGATCGACGGCGGCGGGCTGCGTGCGCAGCGGCGTGCCGGGCCGCAGGTTCTGCTTGCCGTCGAGCACCACGGTCGCGCCCGCGTCGACGCCGTCAACGACGGCCATCTCGCCGAAGGCGTAGCGCAGCTTCACCGGCTTGAGCTGGGCGGTCTTGTCGGGGCCGACGACGTAGACCTGGCGGTCGCCGCCGCGCAGGATGATCGCGGCCTGCGGGATCACGACCGCGTCCTTCATGCTGCGCAGCGTCATGCGCACGCGCAGGTACTGGCCGGGCCAGAGCTTCTGCGCGTCGTTCGTGAACTCGGCCTTCAGCTTGATGGTGCCGGTGGTCGCGTCGACGAGGTTGTCGACGAAGGTGAGCTTGCCGTGGGCGACCGATTCGGCGGACTTGCCGCCCTTGCTGTCTTTCCGGGAAGGGCCGCCTTCGATGGTCGGCAGGACGACCTGCACCTCGGGCGGCGTGACCTGGGCGCCCGTGGCGGCGGGACGCATCGCGTCGAGCACGGGCGCGAGTTCCGTCTCGGGCAGGTTGAAGCTGATGGCGATGGGATCGATCTGGACGATGTTGACCAGCGGCGTGCCGGTCGCGCTGGCCTGGACCAGGCTGCCGGGCCAGACGTTCACGGCGCCGGCGCGGCCGGAGAAGGGCGCGCGGATCTCGTTGTAGCTCAGCGCGACGGCGGCGGATTCCACCGCGGCGGCGTCCGCGTCCACCAGGCTGCGGCCGCCTTGCAGGCTGGCCAGCGCGGTGTCCAGGGCGCTCTGCGCGACGAAGTTCTGCGCCAGCAGGTCCTTGGCGCGTTCGTACTGGCGCTGCAGGTCGCCGAGGCTGGCCTTGTCGCGGGCCAGCTGGGCCCGCGCCTTGTCGAGGTTGGCGCGGTCCGCGCGCTCGTCGAAGCGGAACAAGACCTGACCCTTGGTGACCGTCTGGCCGTCGTGGACCAGCACGTCGCGGATCGTCGAGGTGGTCTGGGCGCGGAGGTCGACCTGGTTGATCGGCGTGACGGTGCCGGAGGCTTCGACGGTGACCGGGACGTCGCGGCGCTGCGCGGTGACGACGCCGACGGTCTGCGTGCCGGCGGGACCTGAAGCCCCGCGTGCAGCCGTGGCGGGACCTGCCTCACCGGCGTCGCGGGACGCGGCCCGCGACTTCCACCACCAGCCCCCGCCCGCGAGCAGCAGGATGACGATCAACGACAGGACAAGGGGCTTGCGGCGCATGAACACGTTCTCCAACGACAGTCATCCAGGGAGCGCTTTGCAAAGCTCCCTGAGGGCGCGGAAGGTTAAGTCCGGCTCTTTCGATGATTGTTTCGTTCAGGTTAATCCTGCGCGAGCGGGAGGAAAACCTGTGCGATTGGAGCGTGAAGGAACGTTTTCGGAGATGGCTGAAAGGAGCTTGTCACCCTCTCCCGCTTGCGGGAGAGGGAAGGGGTGAGGGCCAGCGGCCGTCAGAGTGCGAGCGCCTTGGCGAGCGCCGCGCCGACGACGGCGTTGTGCTTCACCAGCGCGATGTTGGTGACGAGGCTGGCGCCGCCGCTCAGGTCCTTGATGCGGGCGAGCAGGTAGGGCGTGACGGCCTTGCCGCTGATGCCCTGCGCAGAGGCTTCCGCGAGCGCCTGCTCCACGAAGCCGTCGATGACGGCGCGCGGCATCTCATGCGCCGCCGGAACCGGGTTGCTGATCACCGCGCCGCCGCTCAGCCCGAGCGCCCATTTCGTCCGCAGGAAACGCGCCTGGTCGGCCGGCGCGTCGATGCGGAAGTCCGCCTTCAGGCCGCTGTCGCGCGTGTAGAACGCGGCGAAGTTCTCCTGCCCCACGGACAGCACCGGCACGCCGTGCGTCTCCAGGTACTCCAGCGTCAGCGCCAGGTCGAGGATGCTCTTGGCGCCCGCGCAGACCACGGCCACCGGCGTGCGGGCCAGTTCCTGCAGATCGGCGGAGATGTCGAAGGACGTCTCCGCGCCGCGGTGCACGCCGCCGATGCCGCCGGTGACGAAGACCTCGATGCCGGCCAGGCGTGCGCAGATCATCGTCGCGGCCACCGTCGTGGCACCGACGCGGCCGGTCGCGAGCGCGAAGGGCAGGTCGCGGCGGCTCAGCTTCATCGCGTCCGGGGACTGGCCGAGCAGCTCGAGCTGCGCGTCGTTCAGGCCGACGCGGATCTTCCCGTCCAGCACCGCGATCGTCGCGGGCACCGCGCCGTGTTCGCGCACGATGGCCTCGACCTCGCGCGCCGTCTGCACGTTCTGCGGGTAGGGCATGCCGTGGGAAATGATCGTGGACTCCAGCGCCACCAGCGGACGGCCCTGCGCCCGCGCGGCCGCCACCTCAGGCGAGAAGTCGATGAGGTTCTGGTCGATCAGGTCTTGCGTGCTCATGGGTTCTCTCTTGGATTCGAGCCTGAGGGGTCTCGGACTCGGATTGGGATTGGGATCGGATTGGGATTCGTGCGCGCGACGCTCGGGCTCAGACGAGCAATGCCGGGCTCAGCGCCTCGCTGACGGTGGCGTCGCTCTGCAGCGTCAGCGCCGCCAGCCGCAGGCCGAACGCGCAGGCGCCGCGCAGGTCGTCGGGGTCGCGGTGCAGCGCGGCGACGATGCCGGCGGTCATCGCGTCGCCGGCGCCGGTGACCTCGCGGATCGACGCCGGATCCAGCGGTGGCGCGGGGAGCAGGACGAGCGCGTCACCGTCGGAGAAACGGACGCCGTCCGCGCCGTCGCTGATCACGAGCCGTTGCAGGCCGGCTTCCCGCAACGATCGCCACGCGGCATGCAAGGCGTCGTCGTCGGGCAGGGCCTGGCCCGAGAGCGCCTGCAACTCGCCGCGGTTCAGCACCAGCAATTCGACACCGCGCAGATCGGCGCCCAGCCGCGCCATCTTCGGCTCCGACACGGCCACCAACAGCAGGCGCTGGCCGCGCAGCCGCGCTTCGGCGCGCAACTCGTCGAGCGTCTCGCGGGGCAGGTTCAGGTCGGCGACCAGCCAGCGTGCTGGCGCCCGTTGCGGTGCGGTCTGGCGCAGGAAGGCAGGATCGAGCCGGTCCGTCAACGCCATGTGCGCGAGCGCCAGCACCAGCTCGCCGTCGGGATCGAGCACCGCTGTGTAGCTGCCCGTCGCCGCGTCGGAAGCCTGCAGGCAACCGGCGCAATCGACGCCCAGCCCCTGCAGCTGCGCCAGCAGCGTCTGCCCTGCGGCATCGCGTCCGACGGCGGTCAGCAGGTGGACCGGCAGGCCGAGCCTCGCCAGGTTCTCCGCGATGTTGCGGGCGACGCCGCCCGCCGATTCATGCTGCCGTGCCGGGTTCGAGCTGCCCATGCGCAGCGGGCCGACGGCGCGCAGCTTGCGGTCCAGGTTCGTGCCGCCGATGCAGACGATGGGCTGGCGCTGCGGCAGCACGTAGGCGCGGCCGAGGATGCGTCCCTCGCGGGTCAACTGCCCGAGATGGCCGGCGACGGCGGAGCGCGACAGGCCGAGTTGGTCCGCCAGCTCTTGCTGGCCGATGAAGGGGTTGGCTTCGACCAAGGCCAGCAGCTGTTCCTTCGAGGAAAGTTCCTTGGGAGGCGTCATGGCGCGTGATTCTAGAGCGCCAGCCTATGCATGGTCAAACAAATGTCTTTCATTAAAACATTTGTCAGTCGTTGCTGGCGTTGATATGAAGGGGTCGCGCGATAAGCGAACTTTTCATACGCTTAACGCGCTTCCACAGACCGGCACACGGCGGGAAGCGCACCGCATCAAACAGTCAAGGAGGACGCCATGCGGAAGAACTTGCCCGTCACCCAGCGCCAGTACGACTTCCCCGCCGACGCGACGCTGATGTCCACGACGGACACGAAGAGTCGGGTCACCTACGCCAACGAGGCTTTCGTCGAAGCCAGCGGCTTCACGACGGAGGAGTTGCTCGGCCAGCCCCACAACATCGTCCGGCATCCCGACATGCCGCCCGAGGCCTTCGGCGACATGTGGCAGACGCTGCAGGCCGGCGAGTCCTGGACCGGGCTGGTGAAGAACCGGCGCAAGAACGGCGACCATTACTGGGTCCGCGCGAACGCGACACCGGTGATGCGCAACGGCCAGCCGGTGGCCTACATGTCGGTGCGCACGCGGCCGTCGGCCGAGGAGATCGCCGGCGCGGAGCGCCTCTACGCCGACATGCGCGAAGGCCGCGCGAAGCACCTGCGCATCCACAAGGGCGTCGTGGTGCGCCAGGGCGCGATGGCGTGGACCTCGATGATGAAGACGATGCCGGTGCGCTGGCGCGTGCGGCTGCCGGTGCTCGCGCTGACGATCGCGGCGATCGTGTCCGCGTGGATGAGCGCGGCCACGCTGGCCGCCGCGGCGATGTGGATCGGCGCCTTCGTGGTCGTCTCGCTGCTCGCGATGGGGTTCCTGCAGGCGCAGATCGTGGCGCCGATGGAATCGCTGGCGCGGCATGCCAAGCGCGTCGCCAGCGGCGACACGCGCGAGCCGCTGCAGATGGACCGCGTCGACGAGGTCGGCATGGCGCTGCGCTCGCTCAACCAGCTGGGCCTGATGTTCCGCTGGGTCATCGACGACGTGGCGGCGCAGGTGGTGACGGTGCAGTCGTCCAGCGGGGACATCCTCAACGGCAACAACGAGATCAGCTCGCGCACCGAGCAGGCCTCGGCGAGCCTGCAGCAGACGGCCGCGTCGATGGAGGAGATGAGCGCCACCGTGCGCAGCAACGCCGACGCCGCGCGCCAGGCCGAAGATCTCGCGCAGGGCGCGAGCGTCGCGGCCGCGCAGGGCGGCGAGGTGGTCCGTCACGTCAACGAGACCATGGCCGGCATCACGACGTCCAGCAAGCGGATCGCCGACATCATCGGCGTCATCGACGGGATCGCCTTCCAGACCAACATCCTGGCGCTGAACGCGGCGGTCGAGGCGGCACGCGCCGGCGAGCAGGGACGCGGGTTCGCGGTGGTCGCGAGCGAGGTGCGCTCGCTGGCACAACGCAGCGCCGCGGCGGCCAAGGAGATCAAGCAGCTGATCGGGGAGAGCGTCGAGCACGTCGAGGCCGGCGGCCGTCAGGTCGACGAGGCCAGCAAGGCGATGCACGAGATCGTCGAGCAGGTGAAGCGCGTCTCGGCGCTCATCTCGACGATCGGCAATGCGACGCGTGAGCAGGCGACCGGGATCTCCCAGGTCAGTCAGGCGGTCAGCGAACTCGATCGCACGACCCAGCAGAACGCGGCACTGGTGCAGCGGTCCGCCGGGGCGAGCGATTCCCTCGAGAAACAGGCCACGCAGCTGGTTCAAGCCGTGGCCGTGTTTCGGATGAGCTGAGCGGAGACCGACTGCGGGCGGACAAGCGCGGGCACTCCAGGTCGCAGGGGGTGTCCCTCCGGGAACCCCCAGCGACATTCCGGCCCCACGCGCGCTCGCTGCCCGCGGGCCTTTGGACTTAGGACTCCGTCAGAAGAACCCGAGCTTCTTCTGCGAGTAGCTCACCAGCAGGTTCTTCGTCTGCTGGTAGTGGTCCAGCATCATCTTGTGGGTCTCGCGACCGATGCCGGATTCCTTGTAGCCGCCGAAGGTCGCGTGCGCCGGGTAGGCGTGATAGCAGTTGGTCCACACGCGTCCGGCCTTGATGCCCTTGCCCATGCGGAAGGCCGTGTTGATGTCGCGCGACCACACGCCCGCGCCCAGCCCGTACGGCGTGTCGTTGGCGATGCGCAGCGCCTCCTCCTCGGTCTTGAAGGTCGTCACCGCCAGCACGGGTCCGAAGATCTCCTCGCGGAAGATCCGCATGTCGTTGGTGCCCTTGAAGAGCGTGGGCTCGATGTAGTAGCCGCCGGCCAGATCGCCACCCAGCTGCGCGCGTCCGCCGCCGATGAGGCACTGCGCCCCCTCCTGCTTGCCGATCTCGAGGTAGGACAGGATCTTGTCCAGCTGCATCGACGAGGCCTGCGCGCCCATCATCGTGTCGGTGTCCAGCGGGTTGCCCTGCTTGATGGCCTTCACGCGGTCGATCGCGCGGGCGATGAACTTGTCGTAGATCGATTCGTGGATCAGCGCGCGCGACGGGCAGGTGCAGACCTCGCCCTGGTTGAACGCGAAAAGCACCAGCCCCTCGATCGCCTTGTCGAACAGGTCGTCGTCCTGCGCGGCGATGTCGGGGAAGAAGACGTTCGGGCTCTTGCCGCCCAGCTCCAGCGTGGCCGGGATCAGGTTGGTCGCCGCCGCCTGCGCGATGACGCGGCCCGTCGCGGTCGAGCCCGTGAACGCGATCTTGGCGATACGCTTGCTCTGCGCCAGCGGCATGCCGGCTTCCTTGCCGTAGCCGTTGACGATGTTGAGCACGCCCGGCGGCAGCAGGTCGGCGACGAGTTCGGCCAGCAGCAGGATGCTGATCGGCGTCGACTCGGCCGGCTTGAGCACGACCGCGTTGCCCGCGCCCAGCGCCGGCGCCAGCTTCCAGGCCGCCATCAGGAGGGGGAAGTTCCACGGGATGATCTGGCCGACAACGCCCAGCGGCTCATGGAAGTGGTACGCGATGGTGTTGGCGTCGATCTCGCTGAGCGCACCCTCCTGCGCCCGCAGGCAGCCGGCGAAGTAGCGGAAGTGGTCGACCGCCAGCGGCAGGTCGGCGTTCAGCGTCTCGCGCATCGGCTTGCCGTTGTCGACGGTCTCCGCGTAGGCGAGCAGCTCGAGGTTCTGCTCGATGCGGTCGGCGATGCGCAGCAGCACGTTGGCGCGCTCGGCCGCGGGCGTGGCGCCCCACTTCTCGGCGGCGGCATGCGCGGCGTCCAGCGCGAGCTCGATGTCGGCGGCGGTCGATCGCGCCGCCTGCGTGTAGACCTGCCCGGTGATGGGCGTGATCACGTCGAAGTACTGGCCGTCGCGCGGCGCGGTCCATTGGCCGCCGATGAAGTTGTCGTAGCGCTTCTTGAACTGCAGCGGCGCGCCGGCCGCGTTGGGCTTGGCGTAGATCATGGTGTTGTCTCCGTGGTTGTTGAGGCGAGGGACGCCCAGGGGCGTATTGCAGGGGCCGTGCCAACGCCGCCTTCGCGCCGAAGACCCTGCCTGATGGGCGGAATGCCTCTTCCCAATCCGGCTGGCTTTGGTCAGGATCGGTCCGGCATGGCGCAGGCACGTCATCGGCGGCACAGGTGTTCCGGAATGGAACACCCGGGGTGTCGAGACCGGTTCAAACCGGCGGGCAAGACCCGATGAGCGCGCACCCAGCGCCCAAGGAGACAACGGCATGGTGAAAACCCCGAGCGACGCCGCCATGGCGCCGCGACTGCTGCGCGCGGCGCGGCGCGAGCTGCTGGACACGGGCCGGCTCAGCGTCGCGACGCTCGACGAAGGGCTGAGCCGCAGCTGGCTTCGCAGCCGCGATTTCGGCCTGAGCCCGGTCGGACGGCCGCCGGGCGCGCCGCACGCGTCGGGCGCGCAGTTGCGACGGGCTTTGGAGCGCCAGCATGAGCTGGTCGTCCACGCGAGGCCGGTGATGGAGGACCTCTTCGAGCAGACCCGCGACGGCGACGGCCTCGTGATCCTGGCCGACGCGCAGGGGCTGCTGCTCGGGGCGCTGGGGGACGGCCGCTTCGTCGATCGCGCGCAGCGGGTCGCGCTGCGGCCCGGTGCGATCTGGGACGAGCGCTGGCGGGGCACGAACGCGATCGGGACCGCGCTGGTGGAGCAGCGGCCGGTGTCGGTGCTCGGCGGCGAGCACTTCCTGGAGCGCAACGCCTTCCTCAGCTGCACGGCGGCGCCGATCCGCGATCCGCAAGGGCGCGTGCTCGGCGTGCTGGACCTCTCCGGCGAGCAGCACGGCTTCCAGCGGCACACGCTGGCGCTGGTGCGCTCGGCGGCGCGGATGGTGGAACACCGTCTGTTCCAGACGCGGCACGCGGATGGACTGCGTCTGCAGATCCACATCCAGCCCGAGGGACTGGGCACGCCGACGGAAGGGCTGCTCGCGCTGAGCGAGGACGGCTGGATCCTGGGCTGCAACGCGGCGGCGCAGGCGTGGCTCGGGACGGACGCGGCGCGACCGAGTCCGCTGGAGTCGGTGCTGCCGCTGCGATGGGCCGAGTTGATGGATTGGGCGCGACAGGATGGGGAGGGCGCGCGGCTGCTGCATCGCGAGGACGCTCCGCCGCTGTGGATGCGGCTGTTGGCGCCGCGCGGATGGCGACATCCCGCGCCGCCGGCATCGAATGCTGCCAGCGCGCCCCCGGCGGTGGTCGATGCCGACGTCCTCGCCCGTTCCTCGACGGACGTGTCGCGGGGCACGATCGTCGCGACGCATCCGGGCGTCGAGTCCGCGTTTCGAGCCTTGTCGGTGGAAGACGCCTTGCAGGCGCTGGACCTCGGCGACGCGGCGATGCACCAAGCGGTCGTCCGGGCGCGGCGGGTGCTCGACAAGCCGATCCCGCTGCTGCTGCAGGGCGAGTCGGGCGTTGGCAAGGACCTGTTCGCCCGCGCGGTGCACGACAGCGGTCCGCGCCGCGGTCGACCGTACGTGGCGGTGAACTGCGCCGCGCTGCCGGAGTCCTTGATCGAGGCGGAGCTCTTCGGCTACCGGCCCGGCGCGTTCACCGGGGCGTCGCGCGAGGGCGCGCCAGGGCGTTTGCGCGAGGCGCACGGCGGCACCTTGTTCCTCGATGAGATCGGCGACATGCCCTTGCCGCTGCAGGCGCGGCTGCTACGCGTGCTGCAGGATCGGCAGGTGCAGCCGCTGGGCGGCGGGCCGTCGGTGCAGGTGGACTTCCAGCTGATCGGCGCGAGCCACCGCCCGCTGCGACCGCTGGTCGCGCAGGGGCTGTTCCGCGAGGACCTCTACTACCGGCTCAACGGGCTCACGCTGTGCCTGCCGCCGCTGCGGGAGCGGCAGGACCTGCCGGTGCTGGTGGAGCGCCTGCTGTCCGCGTTGGAGCCGACGCGGCGGGTGGTGCTCGATCCACCGTTGGCGCACGAGCTGGCGGCCTACCGCTGGCCGGGCAACGTGCGCCAGCTGGAGCAGGCGCTGCGCATCGCCTGCGCGCTGATGGAATCTGGCGAGTCGGTGATCCGGCGCGGGCATCTGCCGGATGATCTCGTCGAGGACCTCGACCAGGACGAGCGTCTGGTCATCCCGGTGCTGGTCCCGGTCGCGGCGCGGACGTCGACCTCGGCGGCGGGGCGATCGGGCGCGTCGTCGCGGAGAGTCTCCGCAACAGACGCCGCAACAGACGCCACAACGGACACCGCGCCGGCGATGCTGCGAGCCCAGTCCCGGGCCCACGCCCGCCGTGTCCTGGACGACTGCGACGGCAACCATTCGGAAGCCGCGCGGCGGCTGGGCATCGGGCGCAACACGCTGTACCGGCTGCTCAAGGAGCCTGACGCGTAGGGGCGGCGTAGGGCATCGCCTCACGCGCGCATCAGCCATCCGCCGAAGCCGCGATGGGGTGAACCCGCCTTCCGGGATCGACGGCCGCTGCGTATTCTTTCGTTCATGCGGTCCGGGTTTCTGGTGGTGGATCTGCAGAGGCGCAAGCCGGACGTCAATGGGTAAGGCGGACATTCGAAAGGATGTCCGCCTTCGTCTTTTGGGCTCACCGGTTGGCGAAGTACTGGATCGCGCGACCGACGCGGGCCGTTTCGAGAAGGTTGCCCAGCTCTTCCAGCAACTCGTCGCCATCGCCGCAGTAAAGGCTTTGGAACTCGTAGACCAGGTGCGTGGCGTATCCACCGTTCGAGCCGGTCTCCCAACCCGCGATGACTCGTCCGTCACGGTCGTCCTCCGTGCTCTGGATGACGAGCCGGAGGGGCACGCTTGCGAGTCGCATCGCCTCATCTTCTTCGGCGTTGTGGAACTTGCCGACGAACAGCTTGCCCTTGCCGGACGTGCTGCGGCGGATGGCTTCGTCCAGCTTGCCGAGGATGCGCTCGATCTCGGCGAGCTCTCCATCGGCTGTGGTGGCGTTGTCGATGCCGGCGCGGATGTGGCTGTCGAAGTCGATCATGGGTATTGCCTTTCAATGTGTCCGACGATGGGAAGGTGATCGAAGATCCGTCGCGTCGAGCGGATCTCGATGCCGGCCTGGGCTTCAGGGACGACACGCGTGGACGCCTCGTCCAGGCGCCAGCCGGACGTGCCGAAGAGCACTGCGGAAGAGACGATCAACTGATCAAAGGTCCGCCACCAGGTGTCCCTGCCACCACGATGGAAGTAGGTGCCCGGATCAGCGGCATGGTGTTTGACGAGTCGATGCTCGAACGAGCTCAGGTGTCGCCAGAACGGGTTGTAGAAGAGCTTCGGATTGCGCTTGATCTTGTCGTGGTCCCTGGTGGCACGCAGATAGCGCTCCAATCCTTCATCGAAGGGTTCGTCATTGAAGTCGCCCACGAGCACGATGTTCGGATGGGAACTGCCGCGGAAGATCTTGTTCTCGATCCAGTGGCGGAGGAACGCCGCGATGTGGGTTCGTCCACTGTCATGGCGATCCAGGTGCAGACGGCTGGGCCAGTGCGAGACGATGAGATGGATCCACTGGCTGTCGTCCCACAGGCGGACCGCGAAACGCAGGCCTACCTTGGTCACCGACTTCCCGTCTTCGAGCAGGATCGGATCCTGGAACTGGACGTGCACGTAGTCCTTGCGACTCAAGACGCACACGGAGAAGCGGCTTTTCCCCGCAGGGTGGCAGGCCGGCAGCCATGTATAGCGGGCGACCGCATCCGGGCACGTGTCCCGCAGGGCGGCGATGGCGCTGTCGGACATCTCGCCCAGGATGATGATGTCGGCCAGAACCACGTTCATCAGCCGCATCAGTACATCGGCCGCGGCCAGGGCGACGGCGTCGCTGATCGTGGCGGCCACGTGCGCCGGCGAGAGTTTGGTGTTCCACCATGCGATGCGCAGGCCCGTCTCGGGCGGAATGGGATCGGGAGTCATGGGCCGAAGCATGTCCTTGGCAGAGTCTGTTCCACATCGCCGAGCCCTGGCTGCCGGCGCCTGCTCCACTGCGAAAATTCGCGGGGAGGGCAGTCACTCTACGGGGGTGGAATTCGCGATGCCAGCGTTGGAGCGCTCTCGAATTGGTGGACTTTCAAGCCTCGATACCGCTCATAAACTAGCGCACCCACCGATACCTGCGGTGGATACTCTCAACCGCGCTCCATGAAGCTCTACGAGACGCTCGCCGACGACATCGAACGCCAGATCCGCAGTGGCGTCTTCCGCCACGGCGACCGGCTGCAGTCCGTGCGAGAGACCAGCAAGCAGCGTCAGCTCAGCGTCACGACCGTGCTGCGCGCTTATGTGCTGCTCGAGAGCCGGGGACTCATCGTCAGCAAACCGCAGTCCGGGTACTACGTCCAGATCAAGCCCGGCGCCGCCGAGCTCGAGGCGCCCGCCACGCCGCGGCCGATCGCCGTCTCGTCCTCGGTCGACGTCAGCCGGCTCGTGCTGTCCACGCTGCGCTCGATCGCCGCGCATGACGCGGTGCCGCTGGGCTCGCCGTATCCGGATACCGGCAGCTTCCCCTTCGAGAAGCTCAACCGCTACGCCTTCGCCGCCGGCCAGGATCCGGCGCTGCGCACGCTCAAGGACGCGCTGCCGCCCGGTCATCCGCTGCTGATCCGCCAGATCGCGCGTCGCTACCTCGACAAGGGCCAGGCCGTCGATCCGGCCGAGATCCTCGTCACGATGGGTGCGACCGAGGCGCTCAACCTCTGCCTGCAGGCCGTGGCCAAACCCGGCGACGTGATCGCCGTCGAGACGCCGACCTTCTACGCGATGCTCCACGCCATCGAGCGCCTGGGCATGCGCGCGCTGGAGATCCCGACCGATCCGGTGCGGGGACTCGACGTCGACGCGCTGGCCGCCATCGCCGCGACGCAGCCGATCGCCGCCTGCATGGTGATGCCGAACTTCCAGAACCCGCTCGGCTTCCAGATGCCGGACGAGCGCAAGCGCGCGCTCGTCGCGCTCGCGACGCGGCTCGACATGCCGCTGATCGAGAACGGCGTCTACAACGAGCTCTACTACGGCGCCGTCGCGCCCAGCACCCTCAAGGCCTATGACACGCGCGGCCTGGTCCTGCACTGCGGCACCTTTTCGAAGACGCTGGCGTCGACCTTCCGCATCGGCTGGGCGCTGCCGGGCCGCTATCGCGACGAGGTCGAGAAGCTGAAGTTCCTCAACACGCTGACCACGCCGCCGCTGCCGCAGGTCGCCATCGCGCGCTTCCTCGAACGCGACGGCTACGAGGCCCACCTGCGTCGACTGCGCAAGACCTTCGCGCAGCAGGCCAACCTGATGCGCGCGATCGTGCTGCGCTTCTTCCCCGAAGGCACCCGCGTCTCGACGCCCGTCGGCGGCTACGTGCTCTGGGTGGAAATGCCGCCGGCCATCGATGGATTGCGGCTCTACGAGCTCGCGCTGGAGCGCGGCATCACCATCGGGCCCGGCTACATGTTCTCGGTGAGCAACAGCTATCGGCACTTCATCCGGTTGAACTACAGCACGCCGTGGTCCAAGGACATCGAGCAGGCGGTGATCACCGTCGGCAAGCTGGCCGCCACGTGCGCGCGACAGAACTGTTGAGACGATCGACTCGGTAGCAGGCAGGCCTGGCTTCCTGCGCAAGTCGGGCAGACCAGGCAGATCGAGCGGATCCAGCGGAAGCGTCGATCAGGTCAACTGGAAGGCCTCCGTCGGCGTGACGCGCTCCGGCATCGCGCGCCCGCTCAGGGCCAGTACCGAGCGCTCGATCCCCCGCGCCATCGCATCCAGCGCCAGCGCGTTGGGCGCCAGGCCGAAGGGCTCGGCGACCTCGTTGGCCACCGCTTCCAGCGCGATCAGCGTGTAGGAGAGGAACACGCACAGCAGCGGCGTGAAGAACTCCGTCGCGTCCACCAGCCCGAAGGGCAGCAGGACGCAGTAGGTGTAGACCGTGCGATGCAGCAGCACCCCGTAGGCGAAGGGGATCGGCGTCGACGCAATGCGCTCGCTGCCGCCGATCGCCTTGCCGATCTCCGTCAGCTGCGTGTCCAGCGTCCAGAAGCGGGCATCGCCGAGGTGGCCGTCGTCCTGCAGCGCGCAGAGCCGCTCGCGCACCGCGTGCAGCGCCGCGCTCGAGGTCTGCGGATCGCGCCGCAGCCGGAACGCCTCGCGCTGGCCGACCAGGCGCACCAGGTCCTCCTCGGGATCCGTGCCGCGCAGCTCGTGCTTCAGCGCGTAGACCGCCGCCAGCAGCCGATCCGTCGCCGGCTGCGCCATCGCCTTGTCGGGCAGGTAGCAGAGCAGCCCGGACACCAGCGCGCGCGAGGCGATCAGCAGATTGCCCCACAGATGCCGGGCCTCGTTGAAGCGCTCGTAGCTCGCGTTGTTGCGGAAGCCCAGGAAGATGGCCAGCGTCAGACCGAACGGCGTCATCAGCGTCGCGTTCAGCGGGATCTTTTCGCCGAAGACCTGGCCGTGCGTCGCCACCGCCAGCACGCTGACCGCCGCCATGAAACCCAGCTGCGGGAGGATGGACGGCAGCACCGAGCCGTGCCACACGAACAGCAGCCGGAACCAGCTCTGTCTTGGTCGGATGATCATCGCGAATCTCCGATCAGGCGGGCGATGCGGAGGATGCGACCGAGATCGCCGATGCCGCCGATGCCGCCGATGTCGTCGGCGCCGCGGCCATCGCGGGCGTGGCGGCGGCCAAGGCCGTGGCCGTCCGCACCAGCCGCACCGGGATCGACTTGTACGACGGCGTGCCGCTGTCCTGGTCGATGTAGTCCAGCGGCGCCAGCACGTTGGCCTCGGGGTAGTAGGCGGCGACGGAGCCGCGCGCGATGTCGTACTCGATCACCGTGATGCCGGGCAGTCGCAGCGACCGGCCTTCGGCGACGGTCTCGATGTCGACGACGTCGCCGTGCTCCAGGCCCTGCGCGGCGAGATCGTCCGGATGCATGAACAGCACGTCGCGCCGGCCGAAGACGCCGCGGTAGCGGTCGTCCAGGCCGTAGACCGTCGTGTTGTACTGGTCGTGGCTGCGGATCGTGACCAGGCGCAGCGCGTCGGCGGACCAGGGCTCGTAGCGCTCGCGCACGCCGCGGAAGACCGAGAACATCGCCTTGCCGGTCGGCGTCGGCCAGCGGCGCTCCGTCGGCGGCAGCGGCATCCGGAAGCCGCCGGGCGTGCGGATGCGGACGTTGTAGTCGTCGAAGCCGGGGATGGTCCGTTCGATCAGGTCGCGGATGCGGTCGTAGTCTTCCACCAGCGCGTGCCAGGCGACCTTGCTGTGCGGCAGCGTCGCGCGCGCCATGCCCGCGACGATCGCCGGCTCCGAGCGCAGCTGCGCCGACGCCGGCCGCAGCCGCCCCGCCGAGGCGTGCACCATCGACATCGAGTCCTCCACCGTGATCGACTGCGGCCCGCTCGCCTGCAGGTCGAGCTCGGTGCGGCCGATCACCGGCAGCAGGAAGGTTTCCTTGCCGACCAGCAGGTGCGAGCGGTTCAGCTTGGTGCCCAGGTGCACGCTCAGCGCCAGCGACTTCATCGCCGGGAAGCAGCGTTCGGGATCGGGCAACGCGACGGCGAAGTTGCCGCCCAGGCAGATCAGCGCCTTCGCCTCGCCGGTCTCCATGGCCCGCATCGCCTTCACCGCGTCGTGGCCGTGCGCCCGCGGCGGCGTGAAGCCGAAGACGTCCTCGAGCCGGTCGAGGAAGTCCCCGGACGGCTTCTCGGTGATGCCGACGGTGCGGTTGCCCTGCACGTTGGAATGCCCGCGCAACGGGCAGATGCCGGCGCCGGGCTTGCCGATGTTGCCGCGCATCAGCAGCAGGTCCGCGATCAGCCGCACGTTGGCGGTGCCGGTGTTGTGCTGCGTCACCCCCATGCCGTAGGTGACGATCGTCGCCCCGGACCTGGCGTAGGCCTGGGCCACGGTCTCCAGGTCGGCGCGGCGCAGGCCGGACTCGTCCTCGATCTCGGCCCAGGAGGTGGCGTACAGGTCCTCCACCAGCGCGTCGAAGCCGCTGGTGTGCTCGGCGATGAAGTCGCGGTCCAGGATGCCGGCACCCTTGCCGGCCCAGGCGTCCAGCGCCAGCAGCGCCTTCATGATGCCCTTCAGCGCGGCCGCGTCGCCACCGGCCTTCACCTGCAGGTAGGTCGACGCGATGTCGGTCGAGCGGTTGGTCGCCATCTCGACGACGTCCTGCGGATCCGCGAAGCGCTCCAGCGCGCGCTCCTGCAGCGGGTTCAGCACGATGATGGGCACGCCGCGGCGGGCGCACTCGTGCAGCGTGCCCATCATCCGCGGGTGGTTGGTGCCGGGGTTGTGGCCGATGGACAGGATCAGCTCCGTCGACTCGAAGTCCGCCAGCGACACCGTGCCCTTGCCGATGCCGATGGACCGGGGCAGGCCGACGCTGGTGGCCTCGTGGCACAGGTTGGAGCAGTCGGGGAAGTTGTTGGTGCCGTACTCGCGGGCGAAGAGCTGGAACAGGTAGGCGGCCTCGTTGGACGCGCGGCCCGAGGTGTAGAACTCGACGCGGTCCGGCGACGCCATGCCGCGCAGCACCTCGCCGATGCGGGCGAAGGCCGCGTCCCACTCGACGGCGCGGAAGGTGTCGGTGGCCGCGTCGTAGGCCATCGGATGCGTCAGGCGGCCGAAGTTCTCGAGCTCGTGATCGGACAGCGCCAGCAGCGACGACACCGTGTGCCGCGCGAAGAAGTCCGGCGTCACGCGCTTGCTGGTCGCTTCCCAGGTGACGGCCTTGGCGCCGTTCTCGCAGAACTGGAAGGTGGACTTGTGCTCCTTGTCCGGCCAGGCGCAGCCGGGGCAGTCGAAGCCGGCGGGCTGGTTGGTGCGCATCAGGACGATGGGCGCCTCGACGATCTCCATCTGCTGGCGCACCGCCTGCGCGGTGGCGCGCAGCGCGCCCCAGCCGCCGGCGGGGCCGTCGTAGCGACGGATGCCGGGGACTTCGCGGCGGGGGCGGGGGGGCATCTTGCTCATCGGGGACTCCAGGGCTTCCAGGGGGTGGCGCACTCCGGACTCCATGGTGGAGAGCGGCGCCGCCCCGTGGGGCATGCAGTTCGGACCGCCGCAAAGGAGCACAGTTCGCGAGCATCGCGTGGCGCCGCGGCCACGGAATGCCGGCCGGATGTCGGCGGACATCGGGGGAATACCGATGAAATGGGGCCTCCCGGGCCTCGGACCCCTATGTTGTCAGGCGCGTCGGCCGATCAATCGGCGTAGCCTTCAGGCGGTCGGCAGGGATGCCGGCCAGGGATGTCGGCAAGGGAACGAGGGCCAGGGATGGCCAGGAGGCGGCCTCATGGATGACTCCGCACAAGACTCCGCACAGCGACCCACCTCGGCGGCAGCCGCCGCGATGCTGGGACAGATGAAGCGGGCGGTCTTCGACGGCTCGCGGATCGCGGTGATCCAGCGCGACCTCGACAACAACGTGCTCTATGCCAACGCGGCCGCGCTGGCGATGAGCGGGGTCGAGCATGTCGGGCAGTTGCGCCTGGACCGGCTCTTCGCCGGCGAAGCGGGTCGCGTGCTCGACGAGGAGACGCGCGGGCGTCGCAACCGGGAGCTCGGCGCCTACCGCGTCACGCTGACCTGCCAGGACGATCCGGAGCGGCAGGTGGCCGTCGAGGTGACGGGCCTGCCGCTGATGGATGAGCGCGGCACGGTCGTGGGCTCGCTGGGCTTCTTCCGCAGCCTGCAGCACCAGGTGCTGACCGACCAGGTGCGCGCGCTGACGCTGAGCCATGCCGGTCGCCCGGACCTGCTGCCGCTGGTGGCCGAGGCGCTGCGCCGGGAACTGCCCTTCGACCTGATGCTGGTGTCGCGCGTGGTGGAGGACGACAGTGCCTGGGAATCGGAGATCGTCTTCAACCATCCGCCGTTCCGGCAGGACGTGCCGACGGCCTGGTATGAGCTGAACGCCGCGCAACGCGCATTCATGGAAGACAACGACGGCGGCGTCCACGACTTCGAGACGGTGATGAGCGAACCCCCGTGGGCCGACATGGCCGACGAGCCGATGTGCCGGCAGATGCACGCCATGGACCTGAAGTCCAGCATGTGGCGCCGCATCACGCGCGGCGAAGGCGAGGACGAGCGGACCGTCGCGATCATGACGCTGCTCAGCCGCGAGCGCGGCGCCTACGACGAGCAGCACCTCGCGCTGTTCAACCAGCTCCCGCTGATCGAGGCGGTGCTGTGCAGCCTGGACCACGCGGATCGCGAGCGCGACCGCCGCCAGCTGCAGATGTTCCGCGCGCTCAACCGCTGCGTCGACATCCAGGGCGCGTGCCGGTGCCTGTCCGATGCGCTGGTCGAGATCTTCGACTGGCGGCACGTGTCGCTGTTCCGGATCGACAGCGCGCGCGAGGCGATCGTGCGCGTGGCCTCGGCCCGGCTCGGCGACGACGGATTCGCCGTGGACACCGGCGTGTCCTGGGGCGACTACTCGCAGGGCATCGGCCAGGGCATCCTCGGCCGGGTCGTGCGGACGATGCAGCCGCAGAAGATCCCCGACGTCACGCGCGATGCCGAGTACCTCCGGACCCCCGACGGCGAACCGATCCGTTCGGAACTGGCCGTGCCGATCATGTTCTCGGAAGGCGAGCGGGTGCGCTTCATCGTCAACGTCGACGATCCGCGGGTGAACGCGTTCTCCCGGGAACACGTGCGGCAACTGACCGACATCGCGCACGAGGTGGCCGGCGCGATGGAGCGCATCAGCGACCTGACGCTGATGACGGAGTGCGTCAACAACGTCTCCGATCCGATCATCGCGACCGACGCCAAGCTGCGCATCCGCCGCGTCAATCCGGCGGCGGAGGCGCTGTTCGGCGCGGCGCCGAAGACGCTGGAAGGGCGCAGCCTGCTGGAACTGTTCCAGAACCCGGAGCCGCTGGCGGCGCTGCTCGACGGCACCGAGGCGGGGGACCGCATCGGCGAACTGCGCGTGTGCCGCAGGGGCGTCGCCGTCGACGAGGCGCCCGAGGCCGCGATCGCTGCCGTGCCCGACACCTCGTCGGAGGCGGGCGGCCTGCCGGTCTTCATCACGCGGCGCGACTTCCCCGGCAAGCTCGGCGGGCATGTCTTCATCGCGCGCGACCTGCGGCCGATCCGGCGTTCGGTGCAGCTGGAGTTCCTCGAGGAGACCGCCTACGAACTGGCCGTCGAGACGCAGGCGCCGCTGGGCATGGCGATGTCGTGCTTGGAGGATCAGCTCGAGGCGGCGTTCGGCTCGGACGCGGCCCGCGAGCAGGCGCGCGGCCGGGAGCTGCAGACCGTGCTCCGGCAGCTGGGGCGCGTGAAGCACGCGTTCACGCGGCTGGCCATGTACAACCGCGAGGCGCGGGTCGCCTCGCGCGTCGCGAGCACCATCCGGCTGGACTGCGAGATCGACGCGCTGCTGTCCAGCCTGGCTGCATCGGAGCGACGCAAGGTCGTGTTCGAGACCGCGGCGCGCAAGGTGGAGGTGGAGGCCGACCACATGCAGCTGCACATCGTCGTGGAGAGCCTGCTGTCGGTGCTGCTGCGCGCGGCGCCGGAGACGGCGATGGTGCGGCTGACGCTGGTGCCGGACGACGACCTGGTCTTCCTGCGGCTGCGCGGCCGCTTGCCGCCGGCGCGGCGCCATGGGGAGCGCTTCTCCGCGCCCGAGGCGGCGCAGGCGGACCTGCGGCTGGCCAATCCGCTGCTCGGCAAGCTGATGAAGAATCAGGGCGGCGCGCTCAAGGCCAGCGTGCTGCCGGACGGCGACACCGAGTTCGTGCTGAGCTTCCTGCGCAGGAGGGTCCATGGCTGACATCCTCCTCGTGCTCAGCCCGCAGCAGCAGGGCAGCCTCGGCCCGCAGATCAAGAAGCAGCTGCGGCAGCTCGGCCGTCACACGATCCAGGAAGAGACCAACCGCGAGACCGGACTGGAGCTGCTGACCGGCCAGCCCTTCGACTACATCATCGTCGGCAGCCAGCTGGCCGACGACGCGGGCGCGGTCGTCGCGGAGGACGGCGGCCTGGCCTTCTGCCGCGAGGTTCGCGTGCTCGGCAACACGCCGATGATGCTGCTCGCGCCGGCGATGACCACCGAGCTGAACATGGCCTGCATCCGGCTGCGGGTGACGCTGCATGCGGATCCGGCGTCGGCCGGGAGCTTCGCGCTGGAGCTGCTGGGTCTGGAGTCGTCCGAAGCGGAGGGCTCCGGCGCGGGTGGCGATGCAGGGGGCGGCGCCGGGACCGGCGCGCTCGCGGGCCGCGGGGGCCGGGCACGCGTCGCCGCGCTGAATCCCTGCCTCGACATCCGGGTCTCCGCGATCGCGGACAACTGGCGCTTCGAGATGCATGGCATCGACTTCCAGTTCCAGGGCGCGGGGCCGCTGACGGTCAGCAAGTCGGCACGGCTCGACTGGCAGGCCCAGTACATGCACGAGCCGGACTGGTACAAGGAGTTCTCCCGCATCGGCAAGAGCATCCGCATCGCCCTGTGCGAGGACCAGGAGAGCTTCCGCCTGCAGCGCGAGAACGCGCGGCTCAAGGCCTTCCAGCAGCTCGGCGAGGCCGGCAAGGACGTGACGGACCGCATCACCTTCGAGGTGTCGGAGGACTGCTATCCGCTGCTGCTCGAGGCGATGTTCGAGCCCTCGCAGGAGGTGCCCTGGCTGGCCAAGGCGGCGTCGATGTCGCGGCGGCTCGCGGCCTCGAAGGAGAGCCAGAGCAGCCTGTTCGCCGGCCCCGTGGCGGCCCGCCGCGCGCTGCTGATCTGCGCGGACACGCACGGCACGGCCTACGACGACCAGCTCAAGGGCGGCGCGCTGCAGCTTGCGCCGCTGACGGCGGTCCGGCGCGAGTGCGCGCGCGTGAAGAAGCTGCTGACGCGGCCCGACCCGCGCAGCGGCCAGCCGCTCTTCCACGAGCGCAACGTCAGCGTGATCGGCCTCGACGGCCCGCTCAGCCGCGAGAGCCTCGTGGCGGCGCTGGGCGACGGCGGCTGGGACCTGATCCACTTCGCCGGCCACACCTGCTTCCAGCCGGCCGGTGCGCGGCAGTTGGGCGGGACCGGCTTCCTGTTCGTCGGACCGAAGGAAGAGCCGCAATGCGTCGACTTCGGCGACATCCTCAGCTACCTGCGCGACACGCGCTTCGTCTACCTGAGCAGCTGCGAGAGCGGCAACTCGGGCTTCGCGACGCTGGCCGCCGAGGCCGGCATCCACGCCGTGCTCGGTTATCGCTGCCGGGTCAACGACCGCACGGCGGCCGTGCAGGCGCTGCTCTTCTACCGGATGCTGCAGCGCAGCCGCTCGCTGGACGCGGCCTTCGGGCACGCGCGGCGGCGGCTCTACCGCCGCTACGAAGGCCAGGACAACGCCTGGGCCTCGGCGATGCTCGTCACGTCGGGTGTCCCGTCATGAGGTCGAGCGAGAGGCCCGCCGCGGCGTCCGCCGGGTAGAAGGCCTCGTGGCCGTGCGCGGCGCGCATGGCCGGCTCGTCCCACGGCGCCGTGCGCGCGGAGCGGTAGTTGAAGAGCAGCCGCGCGCCCGGCACGTTCCTCACGATGGTGTGGATCGCCTCGTCGTCGGGGTGGTTGAAGATGCTGCCGTCGGTCGAGACCAGCCAGGTGGTGCACTCGATCCGGCTGAGGAAATCCTCGCTCAGGTTGGCGGCGGAGCCGTGATGGGCCATCTTCACCGCGTCGAGTCGCAGGCGCGGTTCGCCCGCCGCGCCGGCGAGGCGTCGCAACGCGGCGGTCAGCGTCGGCGCGTGCGCATCGCCGAGCAGCGCGATGCGACGGCCCTGGTACTCGGCGACCACGGCGATGCTGGAACCGTTGGCCACGGCGTTGTCGATGGGCCCGAGCGCCAGCGCCGTCGAGGACAGCATCTCCTCGGGCTTCGGACGCCGGCGCAGTCCGCCGGAACGGAACGCGGCGCGGCCTTCGAGGCGAGCGCCGAGTGCCGCTTCATCGGTGGCGTCCAGCTCGGCGCGCTCCAGCGCGCGGTCCCACGCGGCGCGCAGCTTCTCGAGCTTCTCCAGCGTCGGCGACAGCAGTGTCAGGCGCAGGCCGCCGGGCAACTCGCGCACGGGCAGCGGGCCGATCGCCGGCACGAAGATCGGCGCGCCCTGGAAGGCCGCGTTCCACTGCCGGTCCTCGATGCGGACGCTGATCATCGAGCCCTGCAGCGCGCTGCGCTGGGCGTTCACGTCCGCGGCACCGTGGCCGCCCGTCGCGCCGGGCCGGGGCGGCGGCGGCTCCTTCAGCGGCTGCGCGATGTGCGGCCAGCCGTTGAACCAGATGTCGCGGAAGGTGGCCAGCTCGCGGTGGTTCAGCAGCTTGAGGCAACCCTCGATGTGATCGCCGTCGACGTGCGTGATCACGAGCAGTTCCAGCTCGCGCTCGTCGTCGGGCAGCGCGGCCAGACGTTGCGACAGCGCGCCGTACGCGCCGATCGGACCGCCGTCGATCAGCACGCGATGCGGTCGCGCGGCGTCTCCGTACTCGAGCAGCAGGCAGTCGCCATGGCGCGCCGGCAGCAGCTCGATGCGGAAGATGTCGGCCATGGCGCGGCGTCAGCCGGGCTTCCTCAGTCCAGCGCGTGCTTCGGATACGGCCACGCCGGCGACTGGTGCCGCAGCGCCACGTGCGGTGCGCGCGATCTCACCGCGGCGTCGCTGACCGCATAGCCCCAGTTGATCAGCTCGCACTGTTCCTGCTCCTTGAAGCGGTCGAGCCGGGTCCGGATCGCGGCCAGGTCGGCGACACGCGCGGGAGCAACGGGCAACTGGGCCTCTTCGGTGGCCGGGTAGTCGGCGATGTCGGTGTCGATGGCCCAGAACGCGCCCTTCGCGTCGCCGCGGGCGTAGGCCGCGATCAGCATGCGCTTGCGCAGCGCCAGCGCCTGGTTCAGGCCGATGTCCATCGTGCGCATGATCTGGCGCGGCGCCATCGTGCCGATGCCCGCGTCGATGTCGAAGGGCTTGCCGGCGTCGCTGACCAGCACCGTCTCGTAGCGGCCCCAGACCGTCTCCAGCCCCAGGTTGTCGTAGACGCCGCCGTCGGCCAGCATCAGCCGGCGGCGGTAGTCGATCTGGTCGTAGAGATCGGCGCCGTCGACCTTCGTGAAGTCCTCGGGGTGGACGTCCAGCTCGATGGGCGCCAGCACCGGGGGGAACGCGCTGGAGCAGGCGACCGCCGTCGCCACGTCGAAGCGCGGCTTCGGGATCAGGCCGATGCGGTAGTCCCCCGCATAGGGCTTGGAGAAGCGGAAGCTCACCCCGGTCGCGTAGTTGGTGGCGTTGAAGACGAAGCGCGGTTCGTCCGGCAGCGACTGCAGCGAGACGTCGAGGCCCAGGCGCTTGCGGTACTCGTCGGCGACGGCTTCTCCGGCCGAGCGGAACGGATTGAACGCGCCGGACAGCACCGAGGCGACATCGATGTTGCGCGCGCAGAACTCGCGCAGCGGCGCGGCGACCTCGGCCTCGAAGAGCGCGGAGCGGCCGTCCTCGCCGAACGCGAGCCGAGGCCAGCGCACGGCCAGCAACCCCGAGGCGATGGAGCCGCCGGACACGCTGGAGATCCGCGCCAGCCTGCCCAGCACGCCGAGCTCATTGAGCCGCCACAGCACGCCGACGTGGAACAGCACGGCGCGGAAGCCCCCGCCCGAGAGTGCCAGCGCGATGCCGCTGGTGCGCGCGTCATGGTCGAAGGGCATGGCGGTCTCCCGCAGTGTGGATCGTTGAGCCTAGGCCTCGCATGGGCGGTCCGCAATCTGTCAAGTTGGGGGTGCCGGCCCGGATGCCGCAGGGAGACGGGACGCGCGACGGCGCAGGGGTGGCGGCCGGCACCTGCCCGCGAAGATTTCAAACTTGTCATGTGGCTGTGCGTCTGGCGTGGGAGCCCGGTTTCTACAGTTCATTCCAAGCAGTCGGCACCGGGCCGCTGCGACTCTCACCCGAATCTTCCCTATAGCCAGGACGCCGATGACGGCGTCCGATCCACGCGAAAGAGCCTCATGAACCGCAAGACCTTCCTCGGCCAGCTGATGGCCACCGCCTTCGTCGCGACCGTGTCCCTCGGCGCCGCGCATGCCGAGACCGATGCCGCGCCTTCCCCGCAGTCCGCGCCCGTCACGGCCAAGTCCGCGCCGATCGCCGTCCACAACGTCGTGCTGGTGCACGGCCTGTACGCCGACGGCTCCAGCTGGGGCAAGGTGATCCCGCTGCTGCAGGCCAAGGGTCTGCACGTGACCTCGGTGCAGAACCCGCTGACCAGCCTGCAGGACGACGCGGACGCCGTGAAGCGCGCGCTGGCGCAGCAGGACGGCCCGACGCTGCTGGTCGGCCATTCGTATGCCGGCATGGTGATCACCGAGGCCGGCGCCGATCCCAAGGTCAGCGGCCTGGTCTACATCGCGGCGCGCGCGCCGGACGCCGGCGAGGACTACCCCGCGCTGACCCGCAAGTTCCCGACGGCCCCCGCGGCCGCCGGCCTGAAGTGGAGCGGCGACTGGGGCAGCCTGTCGCAGGACGCCTTCTTGAAGGACTTCGCGGGGGACCTGCCGTCCGCCGAGGCGCTCAGCTACTTCGCCGTGCAGCAGCCCTTCGCCCGCGCCGTGGCGAGTGGCAAGACGACGGTCGCCGCGTGGCGCGTGAAGCCGAGCTGGTACGCCGTGTCGACGCAGGACCGGACCATCAACCCCGAGCTTCAGCGCTTCATGGCGCAGCGCATGGGCGCCGCGACGATCGAGCTGAACGCCAGCCACGTCTCGCTGCTGTCGCAGCCGCAGGCGGTGGCCGACCTGATCGTCAAGGCCGCGCAGGGCCAGCGCTGACTTGCTGCCGATAATCCGCCACGCGCCGCCGCCGGGCAGGGAGCCCGGCGGGGGCGGCGATCAAGGAGCAGACATGCGTGTCCTCGTCGTCGAAGATGAACCGAAGCTCGCCGGTTACCTCCGCAAAGGACTGACGGAGAACGGCTACGTCGTCGACGTGGCGGCTGACGGCATCGACGGCCGCCACCTGGCGCTGAATGGCGAGTACGACCTGATCGTGCTCGACGTGATGCTGCCGGGCATCGACGGCTTCAGCGTGCTGAAGGCGATCAAGGCGGAGAAGGACGTCGCCGTGCTGATGCTGACCGCGCGGGACGGCGTCGAGGACCGCGTGCACGGCCTGCAGGAGGGCGCCGACGATTACCTCGTCAAGCCCTTCGCGTTCTCGGAGCTGCTCGCGCGGCTGACCGCGCTGCGCCGCCGCGGCGTGCGCTCGGGGTCGGGCGCCGGTGCGGGCGGCATGTCGGAAACGATGCTCACGCTCGGCGATCTCCAGCTGGATCTCGCGCGACGCAAGGCCCTCCGCGGCGGTCAGTCCATCGCACTCACCAACAAGGAGTTCCAGCTGCTCGCGCTGCTGATGCGGCGTCGCGGCGAGGTGCTGTCGCGCACCGTGCTCGCCGAGCAGGTCTGGGACATGAACTTCGACAGCGACACCAACGTCGTCGATGTCGCGGTGCGGCGTCTGCGCGCGAAGGTCGACGACCCGTTCGAGACCAAGATGCTGCGCACCGTGCGCGGCATGGGGTATGTGCTGGAGGTGCCCTCGACATGAGGCGCCCGGTGCCGCCGTTCCTGCCGATGCGATCGACCCGGCCGATCGTGCTCACGAAGGCGTCCCGATGAGCGCGGGCCGGCTGGGCTCGATCTCCGCGCGGCTGGTGCTGATGCTGGCGCTGGTGGCGGTGGTGGTGTTCTCCGCCGCCGGCTTCCTGCTGCACAAGGCGTTGGAGCAGGTGCTGATCGCCGACGAGCGCGCCGACCTGCTCGGCAAGACGGAGGTCGTGAAGCACTTCATCGGCGAGGCGCGATCGATGGACGATCTGCCGATGCTGCGCCGCCATCTGGCGGCGACGAGCGTCGGCGGGCGCTTCCGCTGGAACGTGTGGCTGATCGGGCGCGACGGCGCGCTGCTGTACGGCGCGGAACCCATGCCGCCGTCGGTGCAGCGCGACGGCGACAAGGTCTGGCTGCGTCGGCAGGATGGCGTCGAGCTGCGCGGCGCGCATTTCCGTCTGCCCGATCACGCGGTGTTCCCCGATGCGCAGGTGCTGATCGGGATGGACCCGAGGCCGCGCCAGCAGATGCTGTCGACCTACGACGACGCGGGCCTGATGGTCGGCGTGGCCGGCGTGCTGTGCACGATCGCGCTGGCCTGGCTGGCGACGCGGCGCGGACTGCGCGCGTTGTCGGCGCTGTCGCGCGAGGCCGCGGTGATCCAGCCCGGCGCGCTGTCGCGCCGGCTCACGCTGCCCGAGGACAGCGCCGAGCTGATGCCGCTGGCGCAGCGCTTCAACGAGGTGCTGTCGCGGATGGAGGAGGCGTGGCACCAGCTCGAGGGCTTCAACGCGAACGTCGCCCACGAGCTGCGCACGCCACTGGCGATCATGATCAACGGCGCCGAGGTGGTGTTGTCGCGGGACCGGCCGGAGGCCGAGATGCGCGACGTGCTGGAGTCCCACCTCGAGGAGCTGCGTGGCATGGCGTCGATGATCAACGACATGCTGTTCCTCGCGCGCGCCGACCAGGGCGACGCGGCGGCCGACCTCGTCGAGCTGTCGCTGCGCGACGAGGCACTGGGCGTGGGCGAGTTCGTCGAGATCCTGCTCGACGAGAAGCACCAGCGGCTGGCGGTCGAAGGCGACCATCGGATGCCGGTCAACCGCGCGCTGCTGCGACGGGCGCTCGTCAATCTTCTGACCAATGCGTCGCGGCACGCACCGGAAGGCGCGACGCTGACGGTGCGGATCGAGCGCGCCGGGGAGGGTCAGGGCTTGCGCGATGTGAGCAGCGGTGAGGGCATGACGGGTGACGCCGGCGGCGCGAAGATCGTCGTGATCAACCCGGGCGATCCGATTCCCGAGGACATTCGTCGGCGCATGTTCGACCGCTTCTGGCGCGGCGAGTCCTCGCGCTCGAAGGCGGGGGACCGCTTCGGCCTCGGGCTGGCCATCGTGCGCGCGGTCGCCCGCATGCATGGCGGCGAGACCTTCGCGGCGTCGGCCGACGGGAAGACCGAAATCGGTTTCACGCTCCGGACCCCGATCCGTGCGGTTGTGACGGATAACACCGTGCGTTAGCCGGGGCCTGGGCTCGGCAGGCGCGGGAACTGGCCGATAAACCCGGATGGCCCGTTCGGGCCATCCCGTCCGCCGCGTGCGGCCGCCAGCCTTCCACACGTCCTCATGAAACTCCGAACCCGAATCCTCTTCCTGTGTCTTGCCGCGCTGATCGGCATGGTGGTCCTGGCCGCGGTGTCCCTGACGACGCTGCGCCAGACGATGATGAAAGAGCGCACCGCGCAGCTGTCCACGCTGGTGGTGCTGGCGCAGTCGGCGCTGGAAAAGCTGCATGAGCAGGAGACCGCGGGCAAGATCACCCGCGAGGAGGCGCAGAAGCAGGGCAAGCTGATCATCGGCAGCTTCCGCAAGGACGAGCTCTACTTCTTCGTCCGCGGGTACAGCGACGACGTCAACCTCGTCCACCCGAACCCGAAGCGCGTCGGCATCGTCGACGCCAAGGGCGGCAAGGAAGCCGGCGTGCGCTACCGCACCGCGCTGGAAGGCAAGAAGGTCGGCACCGTGATCGCGCTGGGCACGCGGCCCAACACGAAGGACGAGGTCGAGAAGCTCTACGCGGTGGTCCGCTTCGAGCCTTGGGACTGGATCATCGGTTTCGGCGATTACATCGATGACATCGACAACGCCTTCTGGCGCAGCGCCGTGGTGCTGCTGTCCATCGGCCTGGCGCTGATGGCGGTGGTCGGCGTGCTGGGTTGGCGCCTGGCCGGCAGCATCTATCGGCAGCTGGGCGGCGAACCGGCGTATGCCGCGGACATCGTCCACCGCATCGGCGCGGGCGACCTGAACGTGGCGGTCGACCTGCGCGGCGCGCACGCCGACAGCCTGCTGTCCGCGATGGACCGCATGCAGCGCAGCCTGTCGACGACCGTCGGCCAGATCCGCGGTTCCACCGACACGATCGCGACGGCCGCCGGCGAGATCGCCGCCGGCAACCGCGACCTGTCCTCGCGCACCGAATCGCAGGCGAGCGCGCTGGAAGAGACGGCGGCCTCGATGGAAGAGCTGACCGCCACGGTCAAGCAGAGCGCCGACAACGCGCGCCAGGCCAACCAGCTGGCGATGTCCGCGTCCGAGATCGCGGTGCAGGGCGGCAAGGTGGTCGACGAGGTGGTGGCGACGATGGCGTCGATCAGCAGCTCGTCCAACAAGATCGTCGACATCATCGGCACGATCGACGGGATCGCGTTCCAGACCAACATCCTGGCGCTGAATGCGGCGGTGGAGGCGGCACGGGCCGGTGAGCAGGGGCGCGGCTTTGCGGTCGTGGCCTCGGAGGTGCGCACGCTGGCGCAGCGCAGCGCGACGGCGGCCAAGGAGATCAAGACGCTGATCGGCGACTCGGTGCAGAAGGTCGAGGCCGGCGGCGTGCTGGTCGGCCAGGCGGGCGCGACGATGTCGCAGATCGTCGGCAGCGTGAAGCGGGTCACCGACATCGTCGGCGAGATCTCCAGCGCCAGCCAGGAGCAGACCGCGGGCATCGAGCAGATCAACCAGGCCATCGCGCAGATGGACCAGGCGACGCAGCAGAACGCGGCGCTGGTGGAACAGGCGTCCGCAGCGGCGGAATCGCTGGAGCAGCAGTCGCAGGTGCTGGTCACCGCCGTCGGCGTCTTTTCTTGATTGCTGACGGCCGCGGCCGCTGGCCCTCACCCCCACCCTCTCCCGCAAGCGGGAGAGGGAGCAAGAGGAGCCAGCGCCACGAGTCGAACCGGCCGGACTTCCTCTCCCGCTTGCGGGAGAGGGAAGGGGTGAGGGCCCGCAGCCTCACGCATGAACTGACGGACTACGCGGCAGCTTGCTCGCTGAACTGCGTGTAGCCCTCCGCGCCGCCGCCGAAGTACGCCGACTGCGGCGCGTCGAACAGCGGCAGATTGCCCTTCAGACGCTCGACCAGATCCGGGTTCCCGATGAAGGGCTTGCCGAAGGCGACCATGTCCGCGTGACCTGAGGACGTGGCATTCAACGCGCGCTGGCGGTCGTAGCCGTTGTTGGCGATGTAGGCGCCGCCGAAGGCGTAGCGCAGCGCTTCCACGTCGAAGGCATCGGCGCCGTTGCCGGCATGCAGCTGACCTTCCACCACATGCAGATACGCCAGTCCACGCTCGCCGAGCTTGCGGGCTAGGTAGCCGTGGGCCTCGGCCGGCGTGCTGTCGATCGGCGTGTCGCCGATCGCCGTCGACAGCGGCGACAGGCGCAGGCCCACGCGGTCCGCGCCCCACACTTCGGTCACGGCATCCACGACTTCGAGCACGAAGCGCGCACGGTTCTCGATCGATCCCCCGTACGGGTCGGTGCGACGGTTGGTGCTATCGCGCAGGAACTGCTCCAGCAGATAGCCGTTGGCCGCGTGGATCTCCACGCCGTCGAAGCCCGCGAGCTTCGCGTTGACCGCGGCGCGGCGGTAGTCCTCGACCAGGCCGGGGAGCTCGGACAGCGCCAGCGCGCGCGGCGCCGACGGCGGCTCGAAGCCGGCCTCGGTGAAGACGACCGTGCCCGCCTGGAGGGCGGACGGCGCGACCGGCGCGGCGCCGTCCTTCTGCAGGCTCACATGCGACATGCGGCCCACGTGCCAGAGCTGCAGCACGATCTTGCCGCCGTCGGCATGCACGGCATCGGTGACGCGCTTCCACGCCTCGACCTGCTCGGGCGTGTAGATGCCCGGCGTCCACGCATAACCGCGGCCCTGGCGGGAGATGTTGGTCGCCTCCGCCACGATCAGCCCGGCGGAGGCGCGTTGACGGTAGTACTCGACGGCCAGCGGCGACGGCACGCCGTCCGCGCTGGCGCGGGAGCGGGTCAGCGGCGCCATCGCGACGCGGTTGCGGACGTCGATCGCGCCGATGCGGCCGGGGGTGAAGAGCTTCTGGTCGGAGGCGGCGATGGGGGTGGACATGACGGTTCCTTTCACGTTGAGTCGGAGCGTGGTGAGCCGTCTGATGTCAGAGGATTCGTGTCGGCGGCTCGATGACAGGACGAAGTCTGGGCATCGGCGCCACATTCATCCAATTTATCCGTTGAACAACAGATATGCGTCGGGCAACATGGCTGGATGCGATACGACCTGAACCTGCTGCCGGTCTTCCTGGCGGTGATGGAGGAGCGCAGCGTGACCCGCGCGGCGCAGCGGTTGGGCATCACGCAGCCGGCGCTGTCCAACGCGCTGACGCGGTTGCGGGCGATGCTGATGGATCCGCTCTTCATCCGGGAGCGCTACGGCATGCAGCCGACGCAGAAGGCGGAGGAACTCGCGCCGATCATTGCCGCCGCGCTGGCCAGCCTGGATGCGGCGATCCTCGGCCAGCAGGACTTCGATCCGGGGAAGTCGACGCAGCTGGTGACGCTCGCGCCGAACAGCTATGTCGAACTGGTGCTGGTACCGGCGATCGTCGCGCGGCTGCGGCAGCGGGCGCCGAACATGGCGGTGCGGCTGACGCCGTTCGGCACCGACCTGGCGGAGACCGGCGTGATCTCGGGCTCGACGGCGATGGTGTTGGGCCGGGTGGTCGAGCCGCCGGACAACCTCGTGGTGCAGAAGGTGATGGAGGACGGGCTGGCGTGCATCGTGCGGCGCGGACATCCTGCCGTGGACCGCAAGCTGACGCGCAAGCAGTACGAGCAGCTCAAGCACGTGAACGTGCTGCCGCCGGGCCGGTTGCGCGTGGGGCTGTTCCAGGCGCTGGAGAAGCAGGGCCTGAAGCGCGAGGTCGCCGTGTCGGTGACGCACTTCCTGGCGGTGCCGGAGGTCGTCGCGGTGACGGACTACTGTGCGACGCTGCCGGCGCAGATCTGCCGCAAGCTGGCCTCCGACAAGCGGCTGAAGGTGCTGCCGTCGCCGGTGGACCTCGGCACCTTCCCGGTGGAGATCGCGTGGCACGTCAGATACCGGGACGATCCGGCGCACCGGTGGTTGAGGGCGCTGGTGGCGGAGGTCGCGGCCGAGGTGGCGGCGCAAGGCGAGGTGGCTTCGTCGAAGAAGGCGTAAGGCGCGGCTAGGATGACGGCATGCCTGCTCTCGATCCGACTCCCACCGCCTTCATGCTCGACCTCGACGGCACGCTCGTCGACACGCTGGGCGATTTCGTCGCGGTGCTGAACCGCGTGATGGCCGACATGGCCTTGCCCGCCGTCCAGCGCGACTTCATCGAACACACGATCGGGCAGGGCAGCGAGCATCTGATCCGCAGCGTGCTCGCCGAAGCCGGCGCGCCTCAGGAACACTACGAGCAGGCCTGGGCGCTCTACCAGCGCCACTACGAGGTGCTCAACGGCGAGCACGCCGACGTGTTCCCCGGCGTGATCGAAGGGCTGGACGCGCTGAAGGCGCTCGGCCTGCCGATGGCCTGCCTGACCAACAAGCCGGCCGCGTTCGCGCGGGAACTGCTCAAGCGCAAGGGCTTGGACGGCTACTTCGACCGTGTCTTCGGCGGCGACGACTTCGAGCGCAAGAAGCCCGATCCGATGCCGCTGCTCAAGACCTGCGAAGCGCTCGGGTCAGCGCCCGCGACGACCTGGATGATCGGCGATTCCAGCAACGACGCCCGCGCCGCGCATGCCGCCGGTTGCCCGATCGCGCTCGTCAGCTACGGCTACAACCACGGGCAGCCGATCCGCGAGGTGCCCGCGGAGCGCTACATCGATCGGCTCGACGAACTGCTCGACTGAGCGTCCGGGAAGCGCCGCCGGGAAGGGCTCGGAGGAGGGGCGCTTCAGCGCCCGCTGCCCGCCGCGTTGCGGTTGCTCGCCACCGCCTTCGCGCCGCCGAGCAGCGCGACCTTCAGGTCGCTGTCCGCCGGCGACTTACCCAGCCAGATCTTCAGCAGCACGTTGAAGAAGTCCTCGCCCTTGATCGGGTCGCCGGGGATCAACTGGCCGTTGACGAAGACCACCGTGCCCGTCCCGGGGATGTAGTCCACGCCGAAGCTCTCGCCCGTCTTGAGCTTCTTCTTCTGCACGAAGATCTCCGACATGCGCAGCACGCCGGAGATCGACCGTCCGAATTCCTCGCGCGACGCGTTCTGCTCCATGCCCTTGGTGAAGAGCTTGCCCAGCTCCTCGCCGTCGATGTCGCGCAGCATCTGGATGTGGATGCGCTTGGGCCCGTTGTTGGCCAGCACGGCCTCCGGCGTGGTCGCCTTCGCGTTCATGTAGAGGCCGGCCGTGTAGACCTTGAAGATCGCCTTGTAGCGGATCCCCGCGCCGTTGAGCAGCAGCTTCTGGCCGGCCACCTCCACGGTGCCGTCGTACTTGACGCCGGCCACCTCGATCGGCGCGGTGGCCGCAGCGGCCGCGGAGGCGGCCGGGGGCGTCGACTGGGCCGACGCCGCGAACGGCGCCAGCATCGCGATCGCGAGCACGCCCGCGGCCTTCAGGACTTTGCGCTTGGACATGTTGTCTCTTTCCCTCCAGGGGTCGGCCGGCTCCACGGTCGGCTCTGGATGCGAAGTATCCGCCAGGCACCCGAAGCGGGGCCTCCGGGAATCCTCCTGCTACGCCGCCTGCTACACTGGTCCGCACCATGTTTATCACGCGCAAGCACATCAAGGGGTCGAACGACCGGGGAGCCTGGCCCTGGCGATCCTGGCACGACTTCACCTGAAGCCGCCTGATGCTTGCCACCCGCCGTCCACCCCTATCCCCCGGACGCGGGAACCGTCACACATCCTCTGCACCCTACCGTACGGGGCAGGTCCAACAGGCGACCTGAGTTACCGCTTGCGCGCGCGTCGTGATGCCCTGCGTCACTGACGACACGCCGCAACCGACGAGAGGTTTGACGACGTGATCACCGAACTGGAATTCCAGAGCCTGGCCGCCGACGGCTACAACCGCATCCCGCTGATCAGCGAGGCCTTCGCGGATCTCGAGACCCCGCTCTCGCTCTACCTGAAGCTCTGCGCCGGCAACGGCCCGGGCCGCCACAGCTTCCTGCTGGAATCGGTGGTCGGGGGCGAGCGCTTCGGCCGCTACTCCTTCATCGGCCTGCCCGCGCGCACCGTGCTGAAGAGCGAAGGGCCGGTCACCCGCGTGATCCGCGACGGCGCCGTGATCGAGACCCACGAGGGCGACCCGCTCGCCTTCATCGAGGCCTACCAGCAGCGCTTCAAGGTCGCGCTCCGGCCCGGCATGCCGCGCTTCTGCGGCGGACTGGCCGGCTACTTCGGCTACGACGCCGTCCGCTACATCGAACCGCGCCTGGCCGGGTCCACCCCGCCCGGCGGCCTGCCGACGCCCGACGTGATGCTGCTGCAGTGCGAGGAGCTGGCCGTCATCGACAACCTGTCGGGCAAGCTCTACCTGATCGTCTACGCCGACCCTGGTCAGTCCGAGGCCTACTTCAAGGCGAAGAAGCGCCTCACCGAGCTGAGGGACAAGCTGGGCTATTCGGTCGCCGCGCCGCGCGTCGCGCGGGCGCAGGCGCATCCGGTCGAGCGCGAGTTCGCCAAGGCCGACTTCCTCGCCTCCGTCGACAAGGCCAAGGCCTACATCGCCGCCGGCGACTGCATGCAGATCGTCTTCGGCCAGCGGCTGAAGAAGCGCTACACCGAGTCGCCGCTGAGCCTCTACCGCGCGTTGCGCTCGCTGAATCCCAGCCCCTACATGTACTTCTACGACATGGGGGACTTCCAGATCGTCGGCGCCTCGCCCGAGATCCTGGTGCGCCAGGAGCAGACGCCCGACGGCCGCAAGGTCACGATCCGTCCGCTGGCCGGCACGCGTCCGCGCGGCGGCACGCCGGAGCAGGACCAGGCGCTCGAGGTCGAGCTCAAGGCCGATCCGAAGGAACGTGCCGAGCACCTGATGTTGATCGACCTGGCCCGCAACGACATCGGCCGCATCGCGCAGACCGGCAGCGTGAAGGTGACGGACGCCTTCGCGGTCGAACGCTACTCGCACGTGATGCACATCGTCAGCAACGTCGAGGGCATCCTGAAACCTGGCATCGGCAACATGGACGTGTTCCGCGCCAGCTTCCCCGCCGGCACCTTGTCGGGCGCGCCCAAGATCCGCGCGATGGAGATCATCGACGAGCTCGAACCCGTCAAGCGCGGCATCTACGGCGGCGCCTGCGGCTACCTGAGCTTCGGCGGCGACATGGACCTGGCCATCGCGATCCGCACCGGCATCGTCATGGACCAGGTGCTGTACGTGCAGGCGGCGGCGGGCATCGTGGCGGACTCGGTGCCCGAGCTCGAATGGAAGGAGACCGAGGCCAAGGCGCGCGCGCTGCTGCGCGCCGCGGAACTGGTCGAAGAAGGCTTCTGAAGCTGAAGTGAACGAAGGAGCAACGACATGCTGCTGATGATCGACAACTACGACAGCTTCACCTTCAACCTGGTGCAGTACTTCGCCGAGCTCGGCGCCGAGGTGAAGACGGTCCGCAACGACCAGATCACGCTCGACGGGATCGCGGCGCTGAACCCGACGCATCTGGTGCTCTCGCCCGGCCCGTGCACGCCCAAGGAAGCGGGCGTCTGCGTGCCGGCGATCCAGCGCTTCATCGGCCAGCTGCCGATCCTGGGTGTCTGCCTGGGCCACCAGAGCATCGGCGCCGCGCTGGGCGGCAACATCATCCGCGCCAAGGTGCAGATGCACGGCAAGTCCTCGACGATCACGACCGACACGCAGGGCGTCTTCAGCGGACTGCCCGAGCGCTTCGACGTGATCCGCTACCACTCGCTGGCGATCGAGGAATCGACGATGCCCGCGGCGCTGGAGATCAGCGCCCGCAGCGAGGACGGCGAGATCATGGGCGTGCGTCACCGCGCGCTGGCCGGCACCGCGACGCCGCTGGAAGGCGTCCAGTTCCATCCCGAATCCATCCTCTCGGAGCACGGCCACGCGATGCTCAAGAACTTCCTGGAGTTGGCACGATGAACACGAGCACGAACACGGCCTCGCACCCCCGCGCAGACCTCGTCGATCTGCGCAGCGACACCGTCACGCAGCCGACCGCCGGGATGCGCGCGGCGATGGCGGCCGCGGCGCTGGGCGACGACGTCTTCGGCGACGACCCGAGCGTCAACGCGCTGCAGGCGGCGCTGGCGGAGCGGCTCGGCTTCGAGGCGGCGCTGTTCATGCCCACCGGCACGCAGAGCAACCTCTGCGCGTTGATGGCGCACTGCCAGCGCGGCGACGAGTACATCGTCGGCCAGTTCGCCCACACCTACCGCTGGGAAGGCGGCGGCGCCGCGGTGCTGGGCTCGATCCAGCCGCAGCCGCTGAACCACGCGCCGGACGGTTCGCTGCCGCTGGCCGACATCGAGGCCAACATCAAGCCCGACGACGCGCACTTCGCGCGCACCCGGCTGCTGGCGCTCGAGAACACGATCGGCGGCAAGGTGCTGCCGATGGACTACCTCGCCGCGGCGTCCGAGCTGGCGAAGCGCCATGGCCTGTCGCGCCACCTCGACGGCGCGCGCCTGTTCAACGCGGCGGTCGCCGTCGCCTCGCGCGACGGGAGCGATCCGTACGACGCGGCCAGGCGCATCTGCTCGCACTTCGACAGCGTGTCGGTCTGCTTCTCCAAGGGCCTGGGCGCGCCGGTCGGTTCGGTGCTGTGCGGCTCGCGCGAGCTCATCAAGAGCGCGCACCGCTGGCGCAAGATGCTCGGCGGCGGCATGCGCCAGGCCGGGCTGCTCGCGGCGGCGGCGCACCACGCGCTCGACCACCAGGTGAAGCGCCTGGTCGAGGACCATGCGCTGGCCAAACGCCTTGCCGAAGGCCTGCAAGGCCTGCCGGGTCTGACGGTCGAAGCGCCGCAGACCAACATCGTGTTCTGCGACGTCGACAAGGGCATCGCGGCGAAGCTGGTCGAGCATCTGAAGTCGGAAGGCGTGCTCACGACCGGCCTGTACAAGCTGCGCTTCGTCACCCATCTCGACGTGGACGCCACGGGCGTCGATCGCGCGGTCGCGGCGACGCGCCGGTTCTTCAACGCCTGAGCGGGAGATCGCCATGCCCATCACCGACAACGAGGCGCTGACCCGCGTCATCGAGCACCGCGAGATCTTCCACGACGAGATGCTGGCGCTGATGCGCCGCATCATGAGCGGCGACATCTCGCCGGTCACCGCCGCGGCGATCCTGATCGGCCTGCGGGTCAAGAAGGAAACCATCGGCGAGATCACCGCCGCCGCGCAGGTGATGCGCGAGTTCTCCGTCAAGGTGCCGATCGAGCCCGGGCCGCATCTGGTCGACGTCGTCGGCACCGGCGGCGACGGTGCGCACACGTTCAACATCTCGACCTGCTCGATGTTCGTCGCGGCCGCGGCCGGCGCGCAGGTCGCCAAGCACGGCAACCGCAGCGTGTCGTCCAAGACCGGCAGCGCGGACGTGCTGGAGGCCCTCGGCGTGACGCTGTCGCTGCCGCCGCAGGCGGTCGCCGAGTGCGTGCGCAAGACCGGCATCGGTTTCATGTTCGCGCCCAACCACCATCCGGCGATGAAGAACATCGCGCCCGTCCGCAAGGAACTCGGCGTGCGCACGATCTTCAACATCCTGGGACCGCTGACCAACCCGGCCGACGCGCCCAACATCCTGATGGGCGTGTTCCACCCGGATCTCGTCGGCATCCAGGTCCGCGTGATGCAGCGCCTGGGCGCGCAGCACGCGGTGGTCGTCTACGGCAAGGACAACATGGATGAGATCTCGCTGGGCGCGGCGACGCTGGTCGGCGAGCTGAGGAACGGCGAGATCCGCGAGTACGAGATCCATCCCGAGGACTTCGGCATGCCGATGGTCGCGAGCCGCAACCTGCGCGTCAGCGGGCCGGAAGAGAGCCGCCAGGTGCTGCTGGGCGTGCTCGGCAACGAGCCCGGCGCGGCGCGCGACATCGTGCTGCTGAACGCGGGCGCGACGCTGTATGCGGCCAACGTGGTCGAGTCGATCGCCGACGGCATCGCCAAGGCGCGAGTCGCGATCGAGTCCGGCGCCGCACGCGCGAAGCTGGATCAGTTCGTGGCCGAGACGCAGCGGCAGGCCGCCGCGCAAGCCTGAGACGTCCGAGACGCGGCAGGGCCGATCGGGCCTCGCCGCGGTAGCGCCCGGCCCTCGCGCCGGCATGAAGTGAGAGTCGTATGTCTGACATCCTGGATCGCATCAACGCCGTCAAGCGCGAGGAAGTCGCCGCGGCGCAGGCGCGCGTGCCGTTGGCCGCGCTGCGCGCTGAAGCCGAATCCCGCGCCGAGCCGACGCGCGGCTTCGTGAAGGCGCTGCGCGCCAAGATCGCCGACGGCCGCAGCGGCGTCATCGCCGAGGTCAAGAAGGCCAGTCCGAGCAAGGGCGTGCTGCGCGAGGACTTCCGTCCCGCCGACATCGCCCGCAGCTACGAGCAGCACGGTGCGGCCTGCCTGAGCGTGCTGACCGATGCGCCGCACTTCCAGGGCTCGATCGAATTCCTGAAGCAGGCCCGCGCGGCGTGCGCGCTGCCGGTGCTGCGCAAGGACTTCATGATCGATCCGTACCAGGTCTACGAAGCCCGCGCGATGGGCGCCGACTGCATCCTGCTGATCGCGGCGAGCCTGGACGACGGCCTGATGGCCGAGCTCGAGGACTGCGCGCTGGGCCTCGGCCTGGACGTGCTGGTCGAGGTCCATGACGGCGCGGAACTCGAGCGTGCGTTGCGCCTGAAGACCCCGATGGTCGGCATCAACAACCGCAACCTGAAGACCTTCGAGGTCACGCTGGACACGACGCTCGGACTGCTGAAGCACGTGCCGGCGGATCGTCTGCTGGTGACGGAATCCGGCATCCTCGGCCCCGCCGACGTGCAGCGCATGCGCGACGCGCAGGTCCATGCCTTCCTCGTCGGCGAGGCCTTCATGCGCGCGCCCGATCCGGGCGCGGCGCTGTCGGCGCTGTTCCGCTGATGGATCGCTGCCCGGTCCTGCTGAAGAACGCCCATTGCCGATGACTGCGACGCTCAAGACCCTCGACTGGTCGGCCGGTGACGGCTGGCAGCCCCTCATCGACGCCTGGCGCAACAGCGCCGACGGCCAGCGCATCGAGGCCTTGCTGAAGGCCCGCCTCGCCGAGGGCGCGCTGATCTATCCGCCCGATCCGCTACGCGCGCTGCGCCTCACACCGCTGACGAACGTCAAGGTCGTCATCGTCGGCCAGGACCCGTACCACGGGCCGGGGCAGGCGGAGGGGCTCTCGTTCTCCGTGCCGGTGGGCGAGAAGCTGCCGCCCTCGCTGCGCAACATCTTCAAGGAACTGCAGCGCGACCTCGGGCAGCAGCCGGCGATGTCGGGCCATCTCGGCGAGTGGGCGCGGCGCGGCGTGCTGCTGCTCAACACCAGCCTGACGGTCGAGGACGGCGCCGCCGCCTCGCATGCGAAGAAGGGCTGGGAGTCGCTGACCGACGCGCTCATCGCCGCGACCGCGCAAGACCCGGCCCCCAAGGTCTACCTCCTCTGGGGAGCTCATGCGCAGGCGAAGGCACCGCTGATCGAGGCCGCGAGCCATCGGCACCTGGTGCTGCAGGCCAACCATCCCTCGCCGCTCTCCGCCACGCGTGGTCCCGCACCTTTCATCGGCTGCGGCCACTTCTCCACCGCAAGCGACTGGCTCCGAGGCCAGGGCATCGAGCTCGGCTGGTCCCTGGATTGAGGGTTCTGCCAAGATCGTCTGCTACGTGGTCCTCCCGATTTCCCGCAGAGCCATAACTGGTACGTTGGTGGTTATAACCACGACGCCCCTCCGAACGGGGCTCGGACATCAGGGTTAAGTCCAGTGCGCTACCAATTGACGCTGCGCGTTTTTTGGTACTAAACTGGTATTAATCATGACAAGCCACCCCCTGGCGGACGCCTGGTCCGCACCTCTGCAGCCGCGCTTCGCGGGCGTCCGCTTCCTGGTGGGAGTGGATGGCGGGGGCACCGGCACGCGGGTCCGGCTGAGCGATGTCCACGGACAGCTGCTCGGACAGGGATGGGCGGGGCCGTCGGCCCTGGGGCAGGGCATCGCCCAGGCCTGGCGCCACATCCAGACGGCCGTCCAGGAAGCGGCCGCCAAGGCAGGGATCGAGCGTTTGCCGCTCGGCGAAACGGCGATCGGCCTCGGTCTCTCGGGCGCCGGCGTCGCCGCGCAGGCGCAGGCCTTCATCGCGCAGCAGCCCGGCTACGCCCACATCGAACTCGTGAACGACGGCACCACGTCCGTCATCGGCGCCCATGCGGGCCGGCCCGGCGGCGTGATCGCGGCGGGCACCGGCACGGTGGGCGAGGCGCTGCGCGCCGACGGCTCGCTGGTCTGCGTCAGCGGCTGGGGCTGGATCGGCGGTGACGAAGGCAGCGGCGCGTGGCTCGGCATCCAGGCGATGCGGCTGGCGCAGAAGGCGATGGACGGCCGCGTCGACGCCGGCCCGCTGGCCCGCGCCGTGTGGGCCGCCGCCGGATGCGGCAACGACCAGGACCGCGATGCGATCAACGCCTGGGTCGCCCAGGCCGGCCAGCACGCGTACGCGCAGCTGGCGCCGATCGTGTTCGAGCAGGCGGAAGCCGATCCGGCCGCTGCGGCGCTCGTCGCGCAGGCGGTCGCGGAACTGGAGCAGCTCGCGCTCGCGCTCGACCCGGCGCGGCAACTGCCGCTGTCGCTCGCGGGCAGCGTGGCGCAGCGGCTCGCCGCGCTTTTCTCAGGCAACATTCGGGCCCGTTGCGTGTCGCCCCAGGGCGACTCGGCCGACGGCGCGCTGCGGCTGGTCCGCGGCGCTCTCTCCGACCCCCGTTGAAGACGAGAAGCCCGATGAGCACCAAGCTGCCCTTCCAGTTCAAGCCTGACCCCGCCGCCGCGTCGCCGCTGTACATGCAGCTGGCCCACAAGCTGGCGCAAGCGATCCGCGAAGGCCAGTACCAGGCCGACGAGGCCCTGCCGTCGGAGCGCGTGCTCTCGGAGTCGCTCGACCTCTCGCGCGTCACCGCCCGCAAGGCGATCGACCGCCTCGTCGAACAGGGCCTGATCGTGCGCAAGCGTGGCTCGGGCAACTACATCGCGCCCAAGCTGGAGCAGCCGCTGTCGCGCCTGACCAGCTTCTCCGAGGAACTCCACCAGCGCGGCTTCAAGCCCAGCAGCCGCTGGCTGACGCGCGGCTTCGCCATGGCGGCGCCGGATGAGCAGCTCTCGCTCGGCCTGACGACCGGCCAACGCGTCGCGCGCCTGGAGCGCCTGCGCCTGGCGGATGCCGTGGTCATGGCCTATGAGCTCTCGGTCCTGCCCGAGGCCGTGCTGCCCGATCCGCAGCAGGTCGAGTCCTCGCTGTACGAGCACCTCGCCCAGCACGGCGGCGCGCCGGTGCGCGCGCTGCAGCACATCCGCGCCATCAATGCGGACTCGCGTCTGGCCGGCCTGCTGCAGGTGCCGGTGGGACAGGCGGTGCTGTTCATCACCCGCGTGGGCTACCTCGACCAGGGTCAGGCCGTGGAGCTCACCCATTCCTACTGCCGCAGCGACTACTACGACTTCGTCGCGGAGATGAGGCGAGACGGATGACGACCCAGCACATCGACGGATTCATACTGACACCTGACGGGTTCATCCGCGGTGTGCTGGAATTTGACAACGGCCCCCAGGGCGGGTCTGCGGCCAGCCCGTCCCCCGAGGGGGTCCCGGGCGCCTGGGGCGGCCCGGCGCTTCCCCGGGCCGGTCGCATCGTCCGCATCGACGGCACCGCCGTGTCCGAGCACGAGGTTCGACACGGCGCGCAGGACCTTCCGATCGTCCTGCCCGGCTTCATCGACACCCACGTCCACGGCGGCGCCGGCCGCGACACGATGGAAGGCGGCGACGCCGCCGCGCAGCTCGCGAAGCTGCATGCGACACACGGCACCACCTCGCTGCTCGCGACGACGATGACCGCGCCGCTGGACGAGATCCGGCAGGCGATGCGCGGGCTGGCCGAGCTCTGCGTCGTGCGCCCCCAGGGCGGCGCGCGCGTGCTGGGCGTGCACCTCGAAGGGCCGTACATCAATCCCGGCAAGCTCGGCGCGCAGCCGGACTTCGCCAAGGTCGCGTCGATCGCCGAGATCCGCGAGCTGCACGCGATCGCGCCGATCCGCCTGATCACGCTGGCGCCGGAACTGCCGGCGCACCTCGACCTCGTCACGCAGTTGCGCGAGGCCGGCTTCCAGGTCCAGATCGGCCATTCGCTGGGCACCTACGAGGACGGCGTGGCCGCGCTCGGGCGCGGCGCCGGCGGCTTCACCCACCTGTTCAATGCGATGACGGGCCTGCACCACCGCGAGCCCGGCATGGTCGGCGCCGCGCTGGCGCACGCGCAGTACGCCGAGATCATCCCGGACCTGCTGCATGTGCATCCCGGCGCGATCCGCGTCGCGCTGCGCAGCATCCCGCACCTGTTCTGCGTCACCGATTCGACGGCGGCCGCCGGCATGCCCGATGGCGAATACCGCCTGGGCCGCCACCGCGTCACCAAGTGCCTCGGCGGCGTGCGCCTGCCCGACGGCACGTTGGCGGGATCGACGCTGACGATGGACCAGGCGCTGCGCAACCTGGTGCTGAAACTGGGCCTGCCGATCGAGGACGCGTCGAAGCGCGTCTCGACGAACGCGGCGGATTATTTGGGTCTGGACGATCGGGGCCGTCTGGCGCCGGGCGCCTGGGCGGATTTCGTGGTGATGGACCGTGGCTTGCAGTTGCAGTGCGTGGTCGTTGAAGGAGAAGCAATTGACCTCGCGAATGCTGGATGAGGCGCTGAGCGCGCCGCAGGTGGTGGCCCGTCAACTGGCCGCTGATCAGAACGCTTATGCCTTGCTGGGCAACGCGCTGCGCGAGCAGCCGCCGACCTCGCTGCTGACGATCGCACGCGGCAGTTCGGACCACGCGTCCCATTACCTCGCCTACCTCGTGATGGCGCGGCTGGGCCGGCTGGTGACCTCGCTGCCGATGTCGCTGATCACGCTCTACCAGAGCAAGATCGAGAGCCAGGGGCTGGTGTCGTTCGCGTTCTCGCAATCGGGCCAGAGCCCGGACCTGGTCTCGCCGACGCAGTACTTCCGCGCCAACGGCGCGCGCACGGTGGCGTTCGTGAACGCCGACGGCTCGCCGCTGGAGGCCGCCGCCGAGTACGTGTTCCGCCTGCATGCCGGCGTCGAGCAGAGCGTCGCCGCGACCAAGAGCTACATCGCGCAGCTGGTGGCGGGCGCGCGCGTCGTGGCCGCCTGGCAGGGCGACGAGGACCTGTCGGCCGCGCTGCAGACCCTGCCGCAGGCGATGGAGCAGGCCGCGAAGCAGCGCTGGGACGTGGCGGTCGACGTGCTCAAGGGCGCGGACAAGCTGTTCGTCATCGGTCGCGGCACCTCGCTGCCGATCGCGCTGGAAGCGGCGCTGAAGTTCAAGGAGACCTGCGGCATCCAGGCCGAGGCCTTCTCCGGCGCGGAAGTGAAGCATGGTCCGATGGCGCTGGTGGACGAGGGCTATCCGCTTCTGGTGTTCGCGCCGCGCGGTCCCGCGCAGGCCGGTCTGCTGGCGCTGGCCGAGGAGATGCGCGGCCGAGGCGCGCGCGTGCTGCTGGCGGCGCCGGAGGGCACGCCGGGCGCCGAGTTGCCGCTGACCTGCACCGGCAACGAGGACCTCGATCCGATCGCGGCGGTGCAGAGCTTCTATCCGATGGTCGAGGCGCTGGCGCAGGCGCGGGGCCTGAACCCCGACCAGCCGCGGCATCTGGCCAAGGTCACCAAGACGCATTGAGGGACGGGCCCGGCGCCGCCGGGCCTCCGCGGACTTCCGCGATCCATCCGAATTACCCAGCCGTCGACCCGCGGGCCAGGCAGAAGAGAGCGACATGAGCGAGACAGCATTCCATCCGGGCCGGCTGGTGATGGTGGACATCCAGGGCAAGACGCTGGATGCGGCGACCGCGGCCTTCCTGCGGGACAACCGGATCCGCGCGGTGTGCCTGTTCCGCAAGAACCTGGGCACCGAGGCGGAGGTCCGCCAGCTCACGCAGGACCTGCGCGACGCGATGGGCGCGGATGCGCTGATCGGGCTCGACCAGGAGGGCGGCTCCGTCGTGCGGGCGACCTTCCTGCCGCAGCCGCCGTCGGCGATGGCACTGGGCGCGGCGGGTGACGAAGGCCTGGCCGAGCAGGTCGGCGCGGCGGTGGCGCGCGGGCTGCGCGGCATCGGCATCAACTGGAACTTCGCGCCGGTCACCGACATCAACAACAACCCGGCCAATCCGGTGATCGCCGAGCGCAGCTTCGGCGAGACCGCGGACACCGTCACGCGCCTGGCCGGTGCGTGGATGAAGGGCTCGATGGCGGCGGGCGTCGCCTGCTGCATCAAGCACTTCCCGGGGCACGGCGACACGCACGTCGACTCGCACCTGGACCTGCCGACGGTCGAGAAGTCCCGCGCCGAGCTGGACGCGCTCGAACTCAAGCCCTTCCAGGCGCTGCGCGACGTGGCGCCGTCGATCATGACGGCGCACATCGTCTATCCGAAGATCGACCCGCAATACCCCGCCACCTTGTCGAAGACGATCCTGGGCGGCATCCTGCGCGACGAGTATGGCTACGACGGCGTCGTCATCACCGATGCGCTGATGATGAAAGCCATCGCCGAGCGCTACGGCTTTGCGAAGGCTGCGGTGCTGGCGATCAACGCCGGCGCCGACATGATCCTGGCGCAGGGCTCGCTGGACGAGCAGGCGCAGGCGATCCACGCGTTGCAGGACGCGCTGACGCGCGGGACCCTGAGCGTCGAGCGCGGCCGTCAGGCCGAGGCGCGACTGGACAAGCTGGCGCGTGATTACCCCATCCGCGTCGATGACTACCGAGGCGCGCAGCGCGAGGCCGACGACGTGCTGATGCGCCGCGCCTGGGCCGCGGGTCTGAGTGCGCTGCGCGGCGCGAAGCCGCCGGCGATCGAACGGCCGATCCGCGTGCTGGTGCAGGACGAGGTGCCGACCGACGGCGTGTCCGAGGCTGGCCCCACCGGCGCGCAGGTGCGCGCGCTGTTCGAAGGCTACGGCGATGTTGAGTTCGTCTCGCTCGGCGACATCGCGACGCTCGACTGGTCCATCGTGCCGGACGACGGCCGCTTCACGATCGTGGCCTCCACGCACCGCGCGCGCTACGGCGCCAACGCCGCCGCATGGCGGCCGGACCTGCACCTGGTGCTGTGGAATCCGTTCCAGGCGCTGGATGTCTCGGCCCCCACGGTGATCAGCTGGGGCTATGCCGACGGCGCGCTGGGCGCGCTCGGTGCCTGGCTGCAAGGTCGCGGCGACGCCGGCGGCCGGTCGCCGGTCACGCTGGATTGACGCCGGTCCCCGCCGCCCCGCACAGCACCGCATCGCACCGAGGTCCTCCCCCATGAGCTCTTCGAAGATTCCCCCCGCCGCAACGCGCAGCGACCGCAGCCCCATCCGCTGGGTGTCCAGCCTGTACTTCGTGCAGGGCATGCAGTTCTTCGTCGTCATGCTGATCGCCGGCCTGATGTTCAAGAACATGGGCGTCGCCAACGACCAGATCGCGCGGTGGACCGGGCTGCTCGGCCTGGCCTGGGCGTTCAAGCCGTTGTGGAGCCCCTTCCTGGAGTTGGCGCGCAGCAAGAAGCTGATCGTCGTTGCCGGGCAGTACACCGGCGCGGTGGGACTGGGCCTGATGGCGGTGGCGCTGCAGCTGCCGATGTGGTTCGCGGCCAGCATCGCGGTGCTGTTCCTGCTGGCCTATGCGTCGGCGACGCATGACATCGCCTGCGACGGGCTCTACATGGCCTCGCTCGACGACCGGCAGCAGGCGGCCTATGCCGGGTGGCAGGGGGCGTTCTTCAATGCCTCGAAGTTCCTGACGCTTGGCGGACTGCTCGTGCTGGCGGGGCATCTGGAGCGCGGCATCGGCGTGATGAACGCCTGGTCGGTGATCTTCGCGATGCTGGCGGTGCTGCTGTTCGTGCTGGCCAGCTACAACGCCTATGCCTTGCCCGGCATGCTCAACACCGATCACGGCGATCTCACCGTCGAGGGCGTGTGGCAGACCCTGCGCGAGGTGATCGCCGATTTCCTGAAGAAGCCGGGCATCTGGCTGATGATCCTGTTCATCGTGATGTTCCGTTTCGCCGAGGGTCAGGTGCAGACGATCGGCCCCTTGTTCCTGATCGAACCGCGCGAGAAGGGTGGCCTGGGTCTGACGACGGAGCAGGTCGGCGGCATCTACGGCACCGTGGGCACGGCGGCGTTCCTGGTCGGGAGCATCGTCGGCGGTTACTTCACGAGCTGGCTGAGCCTGCGTCGCGCGATGCCGTTCCTGATCGTGGCGATGGCGGTGCCGAACGCGACCTTCTACTACCTGGCGGTCACGATGCCGGCGGACCTGTGGCATGTCGGTGCCGCCGTGGCGATCGAGATGCTGGGTTACGGCTTCGGTTTCGTCGGGATGATCCTGTTCATCATGCAAGCCGTGGCGCCGGGCAAGTACCAGACGGCGCATTACGCGCTGGGTTCCGGCGTGATGCAGCTGGGTTTCATCCTGTCGAAGACGATCAGCGGCGACATCCAGATCGCAATGGGTTACGAGCACTTCTTCCTGTGGACGATTGGTTGCGGAGTGCCGGCGCTGATCCTGCTGCTCTTCGTCCACATGCCCGGCAAGAAGGAGAAGGACAAGGACAAGAGCAACGGCAATGCGCCGACCCCGATCGAAAGCGCGACATGAACGCCCACGAAGTCCTCGGTAGCAAATCCGTTGCAGGACGGCGGTCGTCGGGGACGGCTGTGCTTGGGGTTTTGGCGCTTGCCGCCAAGGCCCCATGCACTGGCGGCCAACGCTCAGGCCTTCTCAGGTGGGCGGTCGCCGCGACGCTCATTGCGACAACGGGCGCTCAAGCTGCCCCCCCGCAGTTCTTCTTCGACGACTTCAGCTACGCCGATACGGCGGCGATGTTCAGGCAGGGATGGACGGCGCGCCACGCGGCCGGTCATCCGGGGTTGCCAGGCGCGCGCTGGTCGCCGGAGGCGTTGAGCGTCTTCGACGGCAAGCTGCGTTTGCGCGGCACGACGGACGGCACCGGCGCGGGCACGACGCAGGTGCAGGTCTGCCACCAGCGCAAGTACCTGGCCGGCACCTATGCTGCACGAGTGCGCTTCAGCGATCAGCCGGTGAGTGGTGCCGACGGCGATCCGGTGATCCAGACCTTCTACGTGGTGAGCCCGCTGAAGCACGACTTCGATCCCGAGTTCAGCGAGCTCGACTGGGAGTATCTGCCCAACGGCGGCTGGGGCAGCGAGAAGACGCGGATCTACGGCATCACCTGGCAGACGGTGCGGCTGGACCCTTGGCTCGCCTTCAACCAGCAGCATGAAGAGTTTGGCGCGCTGGGGGCGCCTGGCAAGGACTGGCACACGCTGGTCATGCAGGTCGCCGACGGTCGCACGCACTGGTTCATCGACGGCCGCAAGATCGACCAGCACGGCGGGCGGAACTACCCGGTGGTGCCGATGTCGATCAACTTCAACCTGTGGTTCTCGCCGGAGGGGCCTCTTCCGCAGGGGCCAGCGGGCGGACCACCGCGCGTGTACGAAGAGGACGTCGACTGGGTCTTCCACGCGAAGGACACCGTGCTGAGCCCCGCCCAGGTGGAGGCGCAGGTGAAGCACTGGCGTGCCGGCGGCGTTGCGCGCCTCGATCAGGTGCCTGCCGCCGAGCCGGCGCTCGAGAGCCGCTGCGACTTCTGATCCTTCCGACCTCATTCCCATGAACGCTCCCTCGAAACGCATCGCGTCCGTCGACGCGCTGCGCGGTCTGGCCGTTGCCGCGATGCTGCTGGTCAACAACCCCGGCGACTGGGGCTACGTCTACGCGCCGCTGGAGCACGCGGCCTGGAACGGCTGGACTCCCACCGACCTCGTGTTCCCGTTCTTCCTGTTCATCGTGGGCGTGTCGCTGTCGCTCGCGATGGGCGCGCGGATCGAGGCCGGCGGCGGCGATGCGCTGCGGGGCACCGTGGTCAAGCGCGCGCTGCGCATCCTGGTGCTCGGTCTGGCCTTGCACGTGCTGGCCTGGCTCGTGATGGGCAAGCCGGCCTTGCGCATTCCCGGCGTGCTGCAGCGCATCGGCCTGTGCTTCGCGTTCACCGGATTGATCGCGATCCAGTGGCGCGCGACCGGGCAGCGCGTCTGGATCGCGGCGCTGCTCTTCGGCTATGGCGCGTTGCTGCTGTGTGGCGGTCCGCTCGACAAGGCCGGCAACATCGCCAGCCGCATCGACGCGTGGTTGCTGGGGCCTCATGGCTATGAATGGGACGCGGCCACCGGCCTCGGCCACGATCCCGAGGGCATCGTCGCCACGCTGGGCGCGCTCGCGACCACGCTGCTCGGCTGGCGTTGCGGCGAGGCGCTGCGCACCGGCGCGTTGAAGCAGCTCGCGACCATCGGCCTCACGGCTGCCGCGGCGGGCTTCGCGCTCGACGCCATCGGGCTGATGCCGATCAACAAGAACCTGTGGACGCCCTCGTTCGTCCTCTTCACCGGCGGTCTCGCCGCGCTGGCGCTGCTCGGCGCGCACGGGCTGATCGATCGCCTCGGTTGGCCACCACTGTTCCGCAGCTTCGGCGTCAACGCGATCGCCGCCTACGCCGGCGCGTGGTGCTGCACCGTCGCGCTCGTGGGCTTCGGCTGGATGGACCCGGTCTATGCGCACGGCTTCGGCTGGCTGGAGCCGCTCGTCGGGCCGCATGGGCGCTCACTCGCCTTCGCGCTGGTGTTCGTCGCCGTCTGGTGGGCGATCGTGCGCGTGCTCGACGCCCGACGCATCTACATCAAGGTGTGAACCCCGACGCGCCGTCCGGCGCGCGGACGGAGAATCCGGGGATGAGCTTTTCCATCCGCATGCCACCCGACGTGCAGTCGCTGACCCTCGGCGGCCATCAGGTGCTGCTGATCGACGACTTCCTCGAGGATCCGCAGGCGCTGGTGCAGGCCGCCTGCAACAGCGCGTTCGAGCTATGCCCCGGCGCGCTCGAGGGCAAGGGCTATCCCGGCATGCGGGCCCACGCGCCGGGCGCCTATTCGCAGGAGCTGGTGTCGCTGCTGGATCCGCTCATCAGGATCAACTTCGGCATCGACGAAAGCCTGCCGCTGCGCAAGACGCCGTGCATGTTCTCGCTGACGACCTTGCCGCCCGGTCAGCTCGGGCCTCTGCAACGAGTCCCTCATTTCGACTCGAGCGCGCCGCACTACATGGCGGCGCTGCTGTACCTCTGCGACGGCCGCCACGGCGGCACCGGCTTCTATCGGCACAAGGCCACCGGCCTCCAGCAGATCACGGCGGCGGACACCGAGCGTTACGGCGCTTCAGTCCGCGCGGAGCTCGATCGTCAGCCACCACCACAGCGCTACTTCGACGCCGGTGACGCGCACTTCGAGTTCCTTGGCATGCTGCCGGCGAAGTTCAACCGGCTGGTCGTCTACTCGGGTGGACTCGTCCACACGGCCTGCGTGAATCCCGCGCTCAGCATCAGCGACGACCCGCGCCGTGGGCGGCTCACGGTCAACACCTTCGTGGACTTCTGACCCGGAAACAAAAAAGCCCGGCATGAGCCGGGCTTGAAGAGGGTCCGGGGACCCTCGGAGATGTCCTCGAATCAGAACTTGGCGTTCAGGCCGATGCGGTAGGTCGTCTCGCCCATGAAGGACCAGGCCGGGTAGCCGCCCTTGAGCGACTGGCGCAGCGTGGTGCTCGAGCCGGCGGCGCCGTACTGCACGTCGTCTTCCTTGGTCAGGTTGATCGCCTCGAAGCTCAGACGCAGGTTCTTCGTGATGTTCCAGCCCAGGCTCAGGTCCAGTGTGCCGTAGTCGTCGTGCATGCGGTTGCCGTAGTAGCCGGTCTCGCGAACCATGTACTTCGAGCGCCAGTTGTAGGCCAGGCGCGCGCTGTACACGTCGGTTTCGTAGAAGCCCACCAGGTTCACGTTGTGACGCGAGGACAGCGTGAACATGTTCAGCTCGTCCTGGTAGCTCGTCTTGGGCGCCTTCGCATCCGTGAACGTGTAGTTCGCGACCACGCCGAAGCCGTTGTCGAACGAGTGGTTGATCTGCGTCTCGATGCCGTTGATCTTGCCGCCGCCCGCGTTGATGTAGCGGTTGATCGTCCAGTTGTCCAGGCCGGTGTCCGGGCTGATCAGACCGATCTTCTGGTTGATCTGCGTCGTCGTGGTGATGAAGTTGTCGATCTTCTTGTGGAAGATCGCCGCCGACACCAGGTTGCCACGGCCGTAGTAGTACTCGATGCCGAGGTCGACCTGCTTGGACGACTGCGGCTTCAGCGCCGGGGTGCCGTAGTTCACTGCCTCGTTGTTCTGGACCTGGTCGTTCCAGCCCAGCGTGGCGCCGGCGAACATGTTGTCGTAGTTCGGACGCGTGATCGCCTTCGATGCGGCAAAGCGCAGCAGCGTGTTGCGGTTCAGGTCGTACACGACGTTCAGGCTGGGCAGCCAGTCGTGGTACGTCGAGCTCTGCTGCGCCTTGGTGGTGCTCCAGCCGATGTTCTGCGGGACGTCGCCGGCCGCCAGCGGCGTGCCGTCGAACACGTAGGCGTCGTTGCTCGCCTTCGTGCGGATGTAGCGCAGGCCGAAGTTGCCGTGCAGCGCGTCCTTCTCGAAGTTGAACATGCCGTACAGGGCGGTGTTCTTTTCCTCGATCTCACCGTAGCCGCCGCGCGACTGGGTCCAGCTCGCCACGTTGGCGTTGGCCAGCGCGAACATCGCGCCCAGGTTGGGCTTGGGCACGCTCCAGCCCGGCGTGCCCATCGGGATGGTGCCGCTGAACAGCGAGTCGGTGCTGGCGGTGACCGGCGTGGTCACCATCGTCGGACGGTATTCGTCCTTCGTGAAGGTGTGCTTGGTCGCGCGGACGCCGGCCTTGAACGCGGTCAGGATGCTGTAGTCCAGATCGATCGTCACGTCGGCCTGGGCGAAGTCTTCCTTGTCCTTGTTGGGACCGCGCGCGGTCGCCCAGGATTCAGGCGTCGAGGTCGCGCCCAGGGCGCTCAGCGGCACGCTCATGTCCTGGCCCGGGGAGATCGAGATCTTCTTGCCGGTCGCGTCGGTCGAACCCCACCACTTCGGCAGGCCGGGCGCGTTGCCCCAGCCGACATAGCTGTAGTTGGTCGTCAGCGAGGTGCCGCCGTCCGCCTTGGTCGTGCCGGCCGAACCTTCGACCTTGAAGCCGTCGCCCTTGAACGAGCCTTCCGCGACCACGGTGTCCGAGGTCATCTTGGCGGCGCGCGCCCAGGTCTGCAGGAAGGTGCTGGTCGCGTTGGCCTGCGTGATGTTGGTCTTCTGGCACAGCAGCGCCGGATCGGGGCTCGGCTGCACGCAGGCGCCGGTGTCGGCGTAGCCCTTGCCCGGATCCTGCAGCGTGTACAGGTAGTGCGTGGTGTTGGACGCGTCGGCGTCGTATTCCAGGCGGGTGTAGTTCAGGCCCAGGTCGATGCTCTTGGTGGGGCGCGCCTGCAGGCTGACGTTGAACGCCTTGCGCTCGCGCTCCTGCACGAAGGTGCCGGGCGTCACGTCCCCGGCCCAGCGGCCGTCGGCCTCGATGCCGCGGCGCATGTAGTCGCCGCGCTCGAAGGCGCCCGACACCAGCACGCCGAACATCTTGCCGCTGTCACGCCAGCTGTACAGGCCGGACACTTCCTTCGTCCAGTCCTTGCTGACCGTGCCCTTCCCGCCCTTGACGCTGACGAAGACCGCGTTCGGATCCAGGTCCAGCGGCTTGCGGGTCTTGACGATCACGGTGCCGCCGATGCCGCCTTCGGTCAGGTCGGCCTGGGAGGACTTGTAGACCTCCATGCCGCCGATCAGTTCGGGCGGCAGCAGCGAATAGTTGAACGAGCGGTCGATCGCCTTCTGGTCGTACCAGCCGGTCGATGCCACGCTGTGGCCGTTCAGGGTGGTCAGGGTCATCTGCGGGTCGGTGCCGCGGATCGACACCGAGGCGCCCACGCCGAAATCGCGCCCGACCGAGATGCCGGGAATGCGACCCAGCGCCTGGCCCACGTCGGAGTCGGGCAGCTTGCCCACGTCTTCGGCCGACACGGCGTCGACCACCGCGTTGGCGTTCTTCTTGATGTTGGCGGCCGTCTGCAGCGATGCGCGGATGCCGGTGATCACCACCTGGTCCAGCTGCGTGTTTTCTTCTTTCTTCTGTTCCTGCGCCTGCACGGCGAACGCCGCGCTCAGCAACGTCAGCGTCACCGCCGCCGCGATTGGGGTCTTGTTGACCTTCATGATGAACTGCTCCTCGTATGGCCAGGGAGTTGTGGCCGTGATGAAGACTCGGCACCTGAAATCACGACACCCTTCGGCGGAGTGGCATGCAGCTGGCGCCCCCGATACACCTCAATGCAACCAATGCCATGCCACTATAACGAGCGGTAAAGCCACTTTGCTACCAATTTAACGCCGGTGTTTTCCCTGCTGTGGCATCGCCGCGACCCGCATGGACAGCGGTGTCTGGGCGTCCACTCGTCGGACCTCGACCCCTGGACGTGGAGGGGTGTCGATGAGACCACTTGGTCGCAAATTGGTATTAAAAGTGGTCCGTTTCGTCGCGTGCAGGTGTGTGCGCTGGGGCACATTTGCCGAAGAGCGGGGCATCGCTCTGGCGTCGGTCGTTGGGGTGCTGCCAGAGAGCGCCAATCGCACGCGTGCAGTTCCTGGCGGATTTTTTGTTTGCGCCAAAAAATAACGGTGCTATAGTCGTGGGCTCGCCTCGGAGGGGTGGCCGAGTGGTTAAAGGCAGCAGACTGTAAATCTGCCCGCTAACGCGTACGCTGGTTCGAATCCAGCCTCCTCCACCAAGGCGAACAGATGCACGAGCAACGAAGCGGGTGATCGACACCCGCTTCGCGGTTCAGGCAGCTGGAATTGGAAAACTCCCGGGCGGGAGTAGTTCAATGGTAGAACCTTAGCCTTCCAAGCTAATGACACGGGTTCGATTCCCGTTTCCCGCTCCATCGGAAGTTAAAGGTGTTGTGTCGAGATATCGACACAGGTTTGCTGATAAGGTCATCAATCCTGTGTCGATGCCCATGTGGCTCAGTGGTAGAGCACTCCCTTGGTAAGGGAGAGGTCGCGCGTTCGATCCGCGCCATGGGCACCACCTCTCTTCTATCCCGTTTCTTGATTGATCTGATCGCCAGGAGCGCATGATGGCAAAAGGCAAGTTTGAACGTACCAAGCCGCACGTGAACGTGGGCACGATTGGTCACGTTGACCATGGCAAGAC